>JALHNZ010000003.1 GCA_022843265.1 Gemmatimonadaceae bacterium | reverse complement strand
GCGCCCGGGCCGCCCGGCACCGCGCCGGCATCGTAATCGGCGAACGTGGCGCGCGAGCCATCGCTTGCGGCGCTATTCCCTGCTCGGGCGGCCGTTCCGTCGGACGTGCCGCTGCGCGGCGCCTCGCAGGCCGCGAGGGCGAACAGGACCGCCGTCATCGCAACAATGCGCATGGTCAGGTCTCCCCGTGGAAGAACACCGAGCCGTCGGGCTGCACTTTCCACCCCAGGATCTGGTTGAAGTGGTAATCGGTGCCGAGTCCGCGCCGGCCGACGAGTGCCGTGCGAGTGGGCTGCACGGCGCCGGTTTCGTCGGTGGCGCGACTAAGCAGCACGGTCTCGTCCCCCGTCCAGTTCCACATGTACTGGAAGCGCACGGTACTCTTGGGAAGCGATTCACCGAGCAACTCGGCGTTGTGCCACGTGCGGCCCGCGTCGGTGCTCACCTCGACGAGCGTGACGCGCCCGTGTCCACTCCACGCGAGGCCGTTGACGGCGTGCCAACCCTTCGCGCTGATCGTACCGGGGTGCGACGGACTCGTGATGATGGACTTTACGTCCACCGCGAACGTGAACATCTCGGCGGTGCCGTTGGGGAGGGGATCCGTGTACTTGGCGGTCTCCCAGCGCGTCATCCACGGCCGGGTGCCGAGTTCGATGCGTCGGATCCACTTCACGTTGATGTTGCCTTCCCATCCCGGCAGCACGAGGCGGAGCGGATAGCCCTGCGCCGGCCGGAGCGGCTCGCCATTCTGCGCCCACACGATGAGCGCGTCGTCCCACGCTTTCGTGATGGGCACCGAGCGCGCAAGGAGGCAGGCATCGCCCCCCTCGGCAAGCAGCCAACTGGCCTCGGGCTTCACGCCGGCCTCACGCAGCAGTGTGGCGAGCGGGACGCCGGTGTATTCGGACGTGCTTACCATGCCCGAGACGGTCTGCGGCGTCATGTCGGGTTTGGGCGCACGATATGACGCGCGCCCATTGCCGGAGCACTCGATGAAGTGCGTGCGCACCACCTGCGGCAAGCGCTTGATGTCGTTCACCGAAAACACGAGTGGACGCTCGACCAATCCGTGAATAGTGAGCGTGTGCCGATCGGGGTCGAGCGCCGGAATGCCCGCGTGATGCCGCTCGAAGTGCAGGTCGGCGGGCGTGATGGAGCCGGTGAGGTGCTGCAGCGGGGTGAGCGAGCGTCCCACCGTCTCGCCGGTAGGTCCGCGGGCAGCGGTTACAAAGGGCGAGCGCCCGCCAAGTGGGGAGGTGGAGGCACCCTGGAGCTTGGTGGCGTCGGCGGGCACGGTGGGGCGGGCGGCGACGGATGGTGGCGCCTGCCCATCGACGGACGTCGGGAGGCCGGCAAGCACCGCCCCGCCGACGATGCCCGCCGTGCCCGCGAGCATTTCCCGACGAGTCAGGATCGGCCCTGATGCGGCCGGTGCGGGATCGGCCGGGAGCAGCTCACGTTTCGAGGACATGCGATGCCTCCTAGCGGCCCGGGCGGCCGGCAACGGGCGGATTGGGCACGACCGCGCGCTCCGGCGTGGCGCGAGGGAGCAGCGGCGCCGGGCGGTACGCCGAATGTCCCTTGGTGTCGTACGGCACGTCCTTGGGCGCGCCGCCCATGGGCCAGTCGAGTTCTTTGCCGGGCGAGTCAGGACGCGGGTGCGAGTTCACGAACGCGGCCAGATCGAACGCCTCCTGCGGCGTGAGCGTCCCGGGTGCGGTCTGCGGCATGTTGTGGTAGATGAAACTCGCGGCGCGCTCTTCGCGCGTCATCGACGCGCCCACGGAGTACGATTTCGGTCCCCAGAGCGGAGGAATGACACCAGCGCCCTGTCCGTCGGGCATGTGGCAGGCAGCGCAGGTCTTGCTTGTGTACAGCTCGGCGCCGCGCGACACATCGCCCTCGAGGGTGTCCTTCATGGACACGAGTCCGTCAGCGCCCTCGATCTTGGTGCCCACCGGCACATCCTTCGAGATGAAGGCGAGATAGGCGAGGATGTCGGTCATTTCGCGGCTCTCGACCGGGAGCGAGTTACCCGCGAGCGATCGGGTAAAACAGTAGTTCACGCGATCGGCGAGTCCGATGACGGTGCCGGAACGTGGCATGTACTTGGGAAAGCGCGCGTGCGATCCGGTGAGCGGGCCCGCCGTGACTTTAATGCCGTCGTTCTGATGACAACTGACGCACGTCATCGCCCCGGTCGCGTACTCCGGGAGACTGTCAGGCGTAAAGCGCAGCAGGTAGAGGCCACGCTTGATCGAGGCGCCCATGGAGTCGGCTGGGATGTCTGCCTCGGTGGGCGCCTTCCACGACGCCTCGGTGAAGATCACCGCGCGGTCGGCAGCGACGGGTGCGGGGGGTTGGTCGGTGGCGTCGGCGCAGGCAGCGATCGACACAGTCGCCGCGATCAACGCCACCGTCACTGCGGGTGCGATTCTGTGGGGGCGCATGGAGTGAACCTCGGCGGGGGGGAGTGGATTCAGCGCTTCCATTCTTGTAATCCGATATAGTTATACAGTGCGCCGTTCCGGTCCGCAAGAGAAGCCATCGGTGCGCATGGAATTCCAGTCACGATCGACGACGGACGCGGGGAACGCGGTTTGACGACATCCTCGCAGCTCCCGTACGTTATTCGGAGCGGGTGGCGCCCCTTGGAGCCCGCGACGCCCTCATGGCCGTGCCGATCGCATCCGGCGCAGGTGACAGGCCGTCCGCCGGTCGCCCGGATGACGAGGTGATCAACTGGCCGCGGCTGCTTCGGCAACGGTAAGCGCAGAGCACAACGCTGGATGTCGCGGGAGCCGACACGATGTCACTGGAGATCTGGGAACTGCTGAGCTACGTGGTGACCGTTGTCGGGTTGCCGCTCGCGATCGTTGTTTTTTTGTTTGAACAACGAAAGGAGCGCGAGAACGAAGAGGAGGAGGTGTACCAGCTGCTGTCAGACAACTATCAGGATTTTCTCAAGGTTGCACTCGAGAATCCCGATCTGCGGTTGTTTTCTGACGAGACCACGGCCGCCTTGACCGATGAGCAGAAAGAGAAACAGCTGATCATCTTCGCGATGTTGATGTCCCTGTTTGAGCGGTCGTATCTGTTGCTGTACGACGAGGCGATGTCGGCGAAGCAAGCGCGCCGCTGGAACTCGTGGGAAGACTACATCCTGGAGTGGTGCGCCAAGCCTCCGTTCCGTTCGCATCTCCCACAGTTGCTCCGCGGTGAGGATCCCAGCTTCGTGCGTTATGTCGAACGACTGGTTGCTTCCAGGCATGATGTGTAACTGCGCAATCACGATGATGCTCCAACGCACGTGCTCGGCTAACTGGTTCTCCGTGTAAGGTCGTCGCACAGGAATCGCGCTCTGGAGGAATCGTGCGAGGAAAGCTGATGTACATCGTGCTGGGAACGCTCGCGCTGGCGGTCGTGTGGGTTGGCGTCAGTTATATGTACGATGTGCGCAAAGCGTATCAACGCGTGCGAGGCAAGAGCACCGTGTTGCGAAGCGCGAGAGGCAACATCGAATACACAACCGGCGGGTCTGGTATTCCTGTACTCGTGATTCACGGTGGTGGTGGCGGTTTCGATCAAGGGCAGCTGCTCGTGGACGCGCTGCTGGGCAACGAGTTTCAATGGATCGCGCCCTCGCGCTTCGGATACCTGGAATCATCGCTTCCCGAAGGCGCGACGTGGGATGACCAGGCAACAGCGTACGTGCGCTTGCTCGATCATCTCGGTATTGAGCGCGTCGCAGTGGTCGCCCTGTCGCAAGGTGGCGCATCGGGATTGTTGCTGGCCGCGTTGCATCCCGAGCGAGTCGCATCGCTCACCTGTTTGTCATGTGGCGTGGTGGCCTCAAGCTCAGCGGATCAAGTCGCCGCGAATGCGAACGGCGACCTGCTACGAAGGGTGTTCGCGCACGACTACACCTACTGGCCGATCGCGAAGTTTTTCAAGCGCCAGTTAATGGGCGTGCTCGGCGCCAATGATGCCGTCGTGTCAACGCTGACACCCGAGGCGCGGGAGTTGGTTGATCGATTAATCGATGAAATGAATCCCGCTGCGCCGCGGGCCGCAGGTGTCGTGTTCGACAACACCGCGACATTGCCGGGGCCGCGCATCGCGTCCATTACAGCGCCCACGTTGCTCGTGCACGCGAAGGACGACCTGCTGCAACTGTATCACAACGCCGAGTACGCGGCGGCAACGATTCCCGGTGCGAGACTGATGAGCTTCGACACCGGGGGACACCTGGCGGTTGTGGTGCAGCAAGAGCCGGTGGGGGCGGCGGTGCGTGCGCACATCCGCGAGGGGTGGCGGTAGGCGGCGGTCGCGCGATCCGACACGCCTGCGCCCTCTTAGTTCATCGCCGCCTTCTCCCGCTTCAACCAGCGGTCATACCACGCGCCTAACGTCTCATGAAAGTGCGTGAACTCGCTTACAGTGGTCATCGGAATACCGTGTCCACCGTTCGCGTAGTTCACCCACTCCACTTCCTTGTTGAGCCGGCGCAATGCGTAATACATCTCTCTGGTGTTGATCGCCGGCACGTTGTGATCTTCACCGCCCGTCATGAGCAGTAGCGGTGTGGTAATGCGATCGGCGAACATCACCGCCGAGTGCTCGATGTACTTGAGCGGTGCTTCCCAGAGTGTGGCGCCAATGCGATCCTGGCTGCGTTCAGCGGCGTGCGTGTTGCGCGTGCCAAGTCGCGGAGAGTCGGTGTAAAACGAAATGAAGTCCACCTTCCCCGAAATGTTGATGGCGGCCTTGAATCGTTTGGTTTGTGTGATGAGCAAGTTCGTGGCGTATCCGCCGTAACTGGTGCCGTGCACGCCGAGCCTCGCTGAGTCGGCGACACCGGTGGTGATGAGATGGTTCGCGGCGGCAGTCACGCCCTTGAGCCACGCTTCGCCGGGATAGCCGGTTTCAAAGCTCACGCTCGGCTTCATCACCGCGTAGCCACGTGACGCGAGATAATTCGCGGCGGGATCAAAGCTGTCATCGAAGAACGTTTCATACACAAGAAACACCGTTGGTGCGGGGCCCGTACCACCAATCGGGTGATACAATACGCCCCACTGCGGTTGTCCGTCGGCATCGAGATAACGCACCAACTCCGTGCGCGCGAGTCGGCCGTTGGTGAGCTGCGGGTTCGCGTCGTGCACTTTGCGCAAGTTGCCGAGCGATGCGTCGGCCACGTGCGGATCAGCGGGACGATTGGCAGTGGCAACATTGAGCACGAGTGTGCCGCCCTGCTTCGCAACACGCAGCCCGGTGCGGTACTGCGCATCACGCGCGAGCGTGTCGGTAGTACGCATCTCGGCGTTCCAGCGTACGATAGCGCGATCGTAACGATCACGCGCGTTGAGCGCGAGATAGACATGTCGCCCGTCGTGCGACCACTCGAGCACACTGGCACGCGGTGAACTTTGATCCGTGGAATCGGGAAGCGTGGCGATACGCGTGAGCGCACCGAGTGTGTCGGACAAGTACAGACCGTCCTGGCGGCTTACGATAATGGCATCACCGCGCGCACTGGTGCGCACCAGCGACCAGCGCGTCGCGGCACGGCGCGCGCGCGCAGTCGCAGACGTATCGCTGGCGGGAATCGAGTCGGGGGCGAGAATGCGCCTGCGTGTGGTGTCGTTGACTGCGGTGCTGCCAGCCGCGCCGCTGCCAGCAGCGTGAATGCGTCCCATTGTAATCGTGCCTTCACGCGCTACAAAAAAACGCCGCTGATCTTCGCTCCACTGCACCGTGGTACCCTGCAGTCTGGGCGCAATGATGCGCAGCGTTGTATCACCACCCACGCGCGCCACGAGGCGTTCGGTGCGCCCCATGATGGTCTGATAGTCCGTTTGTTTCGTTTGATCATCGGCCCACACGCGCACGTCGCCATCGGGCGACACCTCCCAGCTGCTCACCATGGCTTCGGGGATGAGGGTCGTGATCTGCTGACGCGCCACGTTCCAGGCCACCACGCTGCGCTTGAACGCCTCGCGTCGCAGGGCTTCCCACGGAAGAAACGGCTCGGCCTTGCTCGAGCCGAGGTGCGTAATGGGCCCGCGCACGAGCGTGGCGAAACGCTCCTGCGCGTGCGTACGCCAGGCATTGCGGCGCAGGGCGAAATACAGTTGCGTACCGTCGCCGTTCCAGCGCAGTTCGCTGTTTTCGGCCACGTACTGACCGTCGGCAATGCGCGCCGCCGTGAACCGTTTGGACGCACGGTCCCACACGGTGGGGCGAAGCTGTCCGTTCACGAGTTCAAGAAACGCGAGTCGCGTGCCGTCGGGTGACCAGCTCGCGCTGCGCACCGCGCGGGCCGCGGGAAAAACGGGCGTGCGTTCAAGCGTGCGCGCATTCACCGAAAAGAGCATGACCGGAGCAACGCGCAGGTAGCTCGGGTCGCCGTCGCGCGACGCGTCAACGCCAAGGTTGTCGCGGCGCGTGCTTACCGTCAGCGCGATCCAGTTGCCATCGTGACTGAGATCCGCTACCGACGCGTTGGCAACGTCGAGCAGGTCGCTCGCGGTGAGCGGCGACTGCGCATGGGCCACGGCGGTGATCGCGCAGGTGGCAAAGCTCAGCGTGAGCAGGGTGCGGCGGAGCAGCATTGGTGTGGGGCTGGTGGTGCGGCGGGGCGTGCCAGAGGTGCCAGAAGGTGCCAGATTCGCCAATGTGTCTTCACTCGCGGGCCGTTCGCTAGTGGCGCATATTGGCGTGACGTCATGCGTCGTGACGATCTGCCTCTGAGGAGCTGACACGCATCATGCCTTCGACTGTTGAACAGTGGCACGCCCTCGTGCGGAGCCGGGACCCGTCCGGTCTGGATGACCTGCTGGCCGACGACGCAGTTTTTATCTCACCCGTGGTGCACACCACGCAGCGAGGCAAGGCGATCACGAGGGCCTACCTCAGCGCCGCGTTCGTGGTCTTCATGAATCCAACCTTTCGCTATGTTCGAGAGATTGTTGGCGCATCCGATGCGATGCTCGAGTTTGAGACCGAGATCGACGGCGTTTTCGTGAACGGTGTGGACATCATCACGTGGAACGCGGCCGGCAAAATCGTGGAGTTCAAGGTGATGGTGCGGCCACTGAAAGCGATCACAATCATTCACGAGCGCATGGCGCAGATGCTGGCGTCGCGTAGTCGACCCGCGTGACATCGTCTGCTTTGGCGAAGCGCTCAACTTCCACTGGCACATGCACCAATTCTGCAGACTATGAATCCTTGCACTTGCACCGAATCACACGACGGCCGCCGAGTCGTGCTCACCGGAGGCCCGGCCGCCGGCAAATCGGCTGTGCTCGAACTGGCACGCCTCTTTTTCTGCAGCCACCTGCACACGCTGCCGGAGGCCGCGGGCATTGTGTTCAGCGGACACTTTCCGCGAAACCATCGCGTGGACATACGGCAGGCGGCGCAGCGCGCGATTTACCATGTGCAACGCGAACTCGAGTCCACGGTGGTCGTGGAAAACGCGGCGATGGTGCTCTGCGATCGTGGCACTCCGGACGGCTCGGCGTACTGGCTCGGCGAAGGTGATCTCTGGTCATCAGTGGGGACCACGCGAGAGACCGAACTGGCGCGCTACCACGCCGTCATCCTGCTGCGAACTCCCTCGGCGCCGGATGCCTATGACCAGCGCAATCCACTCCGTATCGAAACGCAGGATGAAGCGCGAGCGATCGACGTGAAAATCGCCGCCGCCTGGGTGGGGCATCCGCGACTCTACGAGATCCCGGCGACGGAGGATTTTCTCTCCAAAGCAGCGCACGCGCTCAAGCACCTGCGGGAGCTGATGCCGGAGTGTTGCCGCAATACAGTGCCGCCGTTTCGCTGGCCGGCGTAGACATTTACCGATGCGTAGCGGAACACAAGCACTGAATCGCGGCGCTTCGTTCGTTGTTCAACGCTGGCCGCGTGCCGCCGCAAACGCCTCGTACTGGTCGGTGGCGATAAAATCGACACCGGCGGCCGTTGCCGCTCGCCACCGCTGCTGTGCTGCAGGCAGCGAACCAAAGTTGTACGACGCCGTCCATCCGCGGTCGTCGGATGCGGTAAATCCGTCGAGCGTATAGAACCGAATCCAATAGCCGTGTTCGTGCGCGCGACGAACCAGCGAATCGAGGCGCACTGAGTCGCCGTTGGTCCACTGCTGCGCGTATTGCGGCCCGCCGAGCTCTACGACACTCCAGGGAAAGTTCACCCACCGTGCGAAGTTGTCGGCGCTGCGGGGGACGTGTTGCTCGGCCGACATTTGCATGGCGCGCCGAGCACGTGTCGCCTTGACGCGACCTTCGACGGGAGCGGGAACCATCGCCCCGAACACGCGCAGCGCACTGCCCACTGGCACATCATCGTGAAAACGGCGACGCTGCGCGCTGTCCGCCCCGCTGAGCACCAGCAGCGGTCCGACCTGCATCGGCTCACGCCTGTCCGGCGTATCGCTGCGTGGCGCGGTTGTGAGCCACTGCGCGTACTCGCCGAGCAACGCCCAGACGGCGTCGAGATGCTCCGGCCGATTGTCCTTGAAGTCGAGATTCAACACGACAAGTGGCCACGTATCACGGCGGTTCTCGCGCAGCGCTTGCTCCATAACGGGCCGTATCCGCTCGAAAAAATACGCGCGCAGCGTGGGCGCGCCGTCGAGCGCATCGTCGTCGTGCGCGACGACCGGTGCTGCATCACCGTTGGCATCTGTGGACCAATGGAGGTCCTGCTCAATCGCCAGCGGCGTGCCAGTGGCGAGCGCCCGGTCGAGGCGGTCACGCCACTGTCCACGCTCAGGATACGCGTTGTGGGCATCGAGCAGCACACGTTTACCTGGCCCATAGTCAGTGCCGCCAGTGGCTTGGGCGGCCGCCAGCGTACCAACCAGCAGCACCAGCGCTGCCACCCAAACCCGCTTCATGTCATGCAAACGCAACACTCAGCGACAACGCAGGCCAAGCGACGCGATGACCGGTAAGTGATCTGATGGGAATCGCTGGTCCCATCGGTCGGTGAGGATCGCGTGTTTCAGCACATCAATGCCGCGCGACACGAGCACATAGTCAATACGATTCCCCCCGATTTCCTTAAACGACGTGGAGGTCGTGGTGGGGCCGTAGTGTCCGTCGCGACTCGACAGATACCCGTCCACGAGCGGCGCCAGACCGCCTTCGATGGTGCCGCTGGTCAGCGTCGCATACGCGTCCGACGTGGGTGGCACGTTCAGATCGCCCGTCACGATCACCGGCAATGTGCCGGCGATCGTTGCGAGCCGCGTGCGAATGAGTTTCGCACTCTCTTTGCGCGCCTGTTCACCAACGTGATCGAAATGCGTGTTGAGATGCACGTACGTGCAACCGGTCGCGCGATCGCGAAAGCGCCCCCACGTCGCAATGCGCTCCAGTGCGGCATCCCACGCTTTCACGCCAACCGCCTCCGGATTCGTGGAAAGCCAGAACGTTTTGTTCTCGATCATCTCCACGCGGTTTCGCTTGTAGAGAATGGCGCTGTACTCGCCGGCGTTCTGGCCGTCTTTGCGCCCCACACCCACGCGCTCGTATTCCGGCAACAACGTGTCGAGATCGAGCAGCATGCCGTGCAACGCCTCCTGCACGCCCACGACATCGGCATCGTGAAAACGAATCAGATTCGCTACCCACGCTTTGCGATTCGGCCACGCGTTAATGCCGTCACCGGGATTGTTGTACCGGATGTTGAAGCTCATGACGCGGAGCGGTGTGCCGGTAGAGGTCGCCGAGGGAATGCTCGATGCACTACCGGTAGACTGCGTGGTCGCGCACGCGGCCAGAGCAAGCGCAATCATAGGAAGAAGAACTGTACGCATGGGAGTGAGAACGTGGGGCGTGAAGAAGGGGTGACGTTCGTTCAACCTTACCATCCCGGATTCTGACCAAGCTTCGCGTTGACAACGAGATCGGAAGCCGCAATCGGACGCAGGTACATCTTGTCGCTCCACGCGCGCACCACGTTGGTCTGCCACTGCAACAAGCCAAACGTACCATTCTGCAATGAGCGCTGGCTGCTGTTCCCCGCCGTGATGTTGTGATACACCACGCCCGCGACGGCTGGCGACGGAATCGTGCCCGTGTGGAAGTACACGTCCCGAATCCCGTCCTCATTTAAATCGTAGAACGTATTCGCCCTCACGTACATGCCGCGCCAGACACGCGCCAGCAGTTCGCCACGCTTCCAGCGCATCAGATCGTCATAACGACGGCCCTCGAGTGCCAGTTCAATGCCGCGCTCGCGACGGATTTCCAGAATGTTGGGATCACTGATGCCGGGAAAGTATACGTTTTGAAGATACGGATCCGCACGCGTTGGGCGGGCCGATACGTTCCCGGTGATCCCCGCGCGCGTACGCAGTGCGCCGATCGTCCGTGCCCAGTCCGCGTCCGTCAGCGTTCCAAGCTCCGCCTTCGCTTCGGCGAGGTTGAGCAGTACTTCGGCATAGCGAATGATCGGGATGTCGTTCGTATTGTTGGCACCAGCATCAAGACCTATGTCGTCGGTGGTCCACTTGATAGGCTGGTAGCCGGTGAGCGTTACGGTGAATGCCGGCGGTGCCGGCACCAGCGTGCCAGCGTTGAGCCTCTTGAAGTCGCCCATCCGAATGGTTTGCGCAAGGCGCGGGTCACGCCCCTTCACTTCCGTCATGAACGACATGGTGTCGTAGCCAGCACGATCTGTGAACGGCGTGCCGTCCGCATTCAGATACGTATTGATAAAATCGCGTGTGAAGCTCGCGCCCACACCAAACGTGCCCGACGTGTAGCGCCAGTTGGCTTCGTGCCGCACCGCGAGATTCACGTCCATCACGTACATGAGCATCGTTTCGTTGGTCGGCGCCACCTCACTGCTGAACAACGAACGGTACGCCCCCAGGCTTCCAGGCGCCGTATTCAGGCTGTATCGCCCACCATCCATCACTTGCTGCGCGGCCGTCGCCGCCGCGGTGAGCCACATGGTCACGGAGTTACCAAGCCCATTGGCAAGACCGGTCGCGTGATACTTGCGGAACGTTCCTTCGTGCAGCGCAATGCGCGACTTGAAGGCGAGCGCCACGTCCTTCGTGACTTCCGTGCGTGAGGCGCTCGTCACCGTGCGAATGTTCGCGATGGCGTAGTCCAGATCCTCCAGCACCTTATTCATGACCAGGTCACGCGAGTCGCGCTCGCCAAACAACGTGGCAGAATCGGTGATCGACACCGGGCGATCAATCCACGGCACGTTCCCGTAGGTCTTCACCTTGTCAAAGTAGAACAAGGCACGGGAGAGACGCGCGAGCGCCGTGTAGTGATTGCGCGTGGCCTCAGGAATCGCTGGATCGACGTTGCTCTCGATGAAGTAGTTGATATTGCGCAGCGCCGTCCACGACCAGGCGCCCTGATTGTTCGGCGTGAAGGTGGGCAGCAAATAGTTGTTTGCGCCGCGCGCGGCGATGTAGTCGGACACATCGTCGCCAATGTACACGGAGTTCACCGACGGCCACACGTTCGTGAATGAGTTGGCGTACAACTGGAGACCCGCTTCGCTGCCAAACACGGACGACTGATTGGTTGCCGAAACCGGCGACTGCTCGAGATCACACGCCGCGGTCAGCAAGCACACGCCACCGATAGCCGCGACACGAATGGTATTTAGTAGAGTCATGGCGATTAGAAGGTCAGGGAGACGCCGGTCACGAACGTCCGCATCATCGGATAATTCAAACCATCACCGCTCGTACCGCCGGTAAGAATGCGGTCGGAGCCATTGCTGAGGTTCTCCACGTCCACGTTCTTCACGATGCGGTAGAGCGGTGAGTGCGTCCACAGATTCTCGGCCGAGAGGTAGACTTTTGCGCCGCGCGTTCCAGTGCGCGACAGCCACGTTCTGGGCAGGTCATAACCAACTTGCAGGTTCTTCAAGCGCACGTACGCCACACTCATCAAGTACTTCGTTTGGGGGCGCGACATCTGACGTTCACCGCCAAGCGAGGCGTAGCCGTTCAATCGCGGGAAGAACGCGTTCGGATTCGGATTGGCCGGATCATAGATCACGCCTTCTTCCATGTGCCACGACGGGATGTTGTTGTACGGGCGGTTGTAGGCGCCCCAGAAGTAGTCGGCCTCGGGATTCGCATGCCAATCCTGCTTGCCCACACCCTGGAAGAATGCGCTCACACTCACACCCCGCCACGCGCTGTTGAGATTGACGCCGTAGCTGTAGCGCGGTGTGGTGTTGCCGATGACCGAGAGGTCGCCCGGATTGGCTTGCGTCTGATTGCCTACGTCGATCTTGCCGTCGCCATTGATGTCTCGGAACTTGAGATCACCCGGCAGCCACACGCGCGAGTTGCGCGACTGAATGAAGCTCTGATTCGCGTGGTTCCGAATGTCCGCCGAATCGGAGAAGAATCCTTCGGTGGTGTAGCCCCAGATCTCACCGATTTTCTGTCCAACGCGGAAGTCGTTCAGCAGTCCGTTGGGATTGTTGTACTTCAGGATTTCCGAGGTATTGTCGGACAGAATGACTCGCACACCGTACGTCGCGCGGCTGCCGGCCACGCGGAAACCGTCCTGCCACGCGGCCGACAACTCCCACCCGTTCGTCTGCAGATCGGCGTAGTTACCACGCGGCGCGCCGGCGCCGAAGACGGCTGGCGGTGTGATCGACGTGGTGTACATGTCCGACGTCTTTCGCCTGTAGACATCAGCACTGATGTTGAGGCGATTGTCGAGCATGTCCGCATCAAGGCCAACGTTTGTCGTGGTCGCTGTCTCCCACGTCAAACCGTCCGGCAGTACGCCCGGCGCACTCGTCTGCTGTGGACGCGATCCGTTCACGATCACGCCCGACTGCCCGATGTTGAAGGTCTGCTGGAACTGATACGCACCGCCGTTACCGTTGCCCATGGAGCCGTGCGACACGCTGAGTCGGAGGTCGTTCACCAACCCCTGTGGCACCTTCCAGAACGGTTCCTGCGAAATGCGCCACGATGCCGAAGCGGACGGGAAGAATGCGTAGCGCTGGTCAACAGGAAACTTTGACGATCCATCGTAGCGACCGGTGAACTCGACCAGATAGCGATCAGCGAAGGAGTAGTTGAGGCGCGTGAAGCCGCCCATGATTTGCCACTTCTCGTAGCCGCCGGTGATCACTGTCGACGTGCCCAACGCGAGGTTGAGGTCAGACGCGTCTGGGAAAATGAGACCGTTGCGTGAGGCGCTCAGCTGATTGAAGGTGCGCTCTTCGTAGTTGACACCGCCCATCAGGCGCAGCGTGTTTCGGCCGCCGAAAGTCGTATTGAACTCGCCGTACGCGTTTGTGGCGATGTAGTCGGTGGTGCCGCGGATTTCGGTAAGCGTGTTCGTTGCCGCACCCACATACTCAATCACACCGGGGCGCCGGCTGTACGGCACCGGCACTCGGCGACGCTGCTGGTCGTCGGTTGTGCGCTGGTAGGTAGCATCAGTGGTGAACTTGACGCGATCCTCGAAGAAACTCGTGGCGGCTTCCACATTGGTGCGGTAGACGTCCGTATCAAAGTTGATGCCGTTCTTTCCGTACGCGAAATCACCCACAGTGTACGCGGCCGAATGTGTCAGCGTACCGTCCGGATTGCGGAGGGCGGAAAGCACATGCCCTTCGTCCTGCAGGTTACGCCAGATGGCGCCGCCTTCACCCACGTTTTCAGGATTGCGGTAGGTGCGATTGGAGTATAGAAACCCGCTTCGAACGTTGAGCCAATCTGCCGCGCGGATTGAACCCTCGGCGCGCAGATTCCGCTGTCCGAAATCGTCGGAGTTGTAGCGGAAGATTCCGTCCTGCCCGAGCGTGCGTGCCGAGATCATGAACTGTGCATTTTCAGAACCACGCGAGATGGAGAGGTTGTGCTCCATGGTCTGCGCGTTCTGCCGATACAGCTCATCGTACCAGTTTGTGCTGTTGTAGTACTGGTAGGCGCCATCGGGCCCCACCATGGTTTCCGGCGCACGATTCGACTCGGCGCGTACCCGCAGGGAATCGAGATAGGCCGCCGAGAAAACAAGCGTTTTGTTCACGTTCTGCGGCGCAAAACCCTGCCAGCTCTGGAACGCCTGATCGAACAAACGGGCAAAGGTGTAGCCATCCGTGACCACCGACGTGCGCTGAATGGGCGCACGATTGCCGTAGTTCACGCCGTAGTTCACCTGAAACTGATCTTTCTGCGGACGCTTGGTGGTAATGAGCAACACGCCGAATGCACCGCGTGCGCCGTACACCGCAGACGCCGAGGCATCTTTGAGTACTGTGATCGATGCGACGTCATCGGGATTGAGAATTGCCGGGTCGCCTTCAACACCATCAATGAGCACGAGTGCGCTGCCGCCGGTGCCAATTGAGGTGGCGCCGCGAATGTTGATGGCTGGTGTCTGAATCGGCTTTCCGTCGCCAGGACGAATGTTCACGCCCGGCACCAGACCCTGCAGACCGAGTGTCAGATTCGGAACGGGACGTTCGGCAAGCTGTGCGGCGTTTACCTGTTCCACTGCGCCCATAACGTTGCGACGGTCCGCGGTGCCATAGCCAATGGCGACGACGTCATCGAGCTGTACGGATGCGCGCGCGAGCGAAAAGTTGGCGGTCACCGCACCGTTTGCCGCGACAACGATCTGCGTTTGTCCGGCCACGTAGCCGAGGCGACGCGCCAGCACCGTGTATGTGCCGGCAGGAAGTTTTGCGATGGTATAGCGCCCTTGTGCATCTGTGACGGCGCCCGTGTTCAGCCCCTGCACGAAGACTGAGGCCTGAAAGATCGGAGTTGACGTGAGCTGTTCCGTAACGGTACCGCTGATCGTACCGGATTGCGCGTGCGCGGTGCTCGCCGCGAAGGCAAACAACGCAGCGGCGCCGAACATGTGGAGGCGAAGATGTCGCATGGCGTGATGGGCAGGGAATGAACTGGACGGTGTGACTTGGCCCAATAGTCCGCGTGCTTCACCACGGTTGTGTTATGCGAGTGTCACAGTTGTCGCATGCGCACGCATGATGCACGTGCGTTGCATTTGCGAACGGCACCGTTACGTAACGGCTATCGCGCAACGGTAGCGATGTTTGCGTGAGAGACATGTGCTTTCACCGCACGAGTATGTGCTGCACCACAAGCGCTGTGGTCCACAGATCGTTCGTGGGGATGGGTGATGCGACCCTAGCGCCGGATTCGTTCAGGCGCCCTATTATAGCGGCGCCTGGCAGGCACTGAGCGCCATGCTCTCCGCAACCCGACCATGAGAGGTTCGTGATGCAGCCCAACCGTACGCGACGCTGGCGTTTGCCCCTCACCTTCTCGTTCGTCGCGGCCACGGCGGCGCTTTCGGTCAACACCGCCGCGGGCGCCTTCCACGAGTCGCCTCGCGAGTTGCAGCTCCTCGCCGACACGACCGCCGTCAACTTCTCCCGCGATGTCGCGCCCATTATCCAGAAGAACTGTCAGCTCTGCCACTCGCCGGGCGGCATCGGGCCCATGCCGCTGCTCACGTACCAGCACGCCCGGCGCGATGGCCCGCTGATCAAACAAATGGTGCAGGCGCGCGAAATGCCGCCCTATCAGTACGACGCGCACATTGGCATTCAGCAGCTGCAGCACGACTGGCGTTTGTCCGATCGCGATGTCGCCACGATTGTGCAGTGGGTCGACGCGGGCATGCCCGAAGGCAATCCGGCTGACATGCCGCCCGCACCCAAGCTGCCCGATGCCGCGGAGTTCCGGATGGCGGCGGACTATGGTCCGCCCGATCTCATTGTGAAGTCGTCCAAGTACACGGTGCCCGCGAGCGGACAGGATCGCTGGTGGAGACCGTCGGTGCCGAGCGGCCTCACCGCGGATCGGTGCATCAAAGCGGTCGAGACACGGCCAAGTGTGGCCGGACGTTCTGTCACGCACCACGCGAACTCGATTTTTGTGCCGGGCGCGTCGGACGCCGAACCAGATGCGGTGGGCGGCGGTGGTCCGGGCAGCGTGCGACTGTCCGAATACGCGCTCGGCAAAATCGGCGAAGTAGTCCCGGCTGACGCCTGTCGCATTGCGCCCGCCGGATCGAACGTGTTGTTCGACATTCACTACTTTCCGAATGGCAAAGAGATCGTCGACGATCAACTCGAAATCGGCATCTGGTTTCACGGACCGGAAGTCACGCCGCAAACACGTCATCGTCAGACGCTTGGTCTCTACGCGCTACAGAGTGGGTCTGGAGATTTCGAGATCGAGCCGCACGGCAAGCTGGTGACGCAAGGATATCATCGATTCAACACGCCGGTGCGCATTGATTCGTGGCAACCGCACGGACATCTGCGTCTCGTCGCCAAGCGACTCGAAGTGCTCTACCCCGACGGTCGCCGTGAAACGCTGAGTATGGTGTCGAACTGGAATCCCGGCTGGCATCATAGCCACGTGTATCAGGAAGCGGTCGCGCCGCTGTTACCGGCGGGCTCGGTGATCATCAACACCGCGTGGTACGACAACACTGCGAAGAACATCTTTAATCCCGATGCGGAACAATGGGTGGGCATGGGCGATCGTACCACGGACGAGATGAGTCATGCGTGGATTGCCGTCACACAGCTCGATGAAGCGGCGTATCAGCAGCTGCTTGCAAAACGAGCGAAGAAGTGAGAGTGCGCGCTCGCGAGGGAGCCGCGTTGCGCCGCACAAACGTGGACGCTGCCCTACAACGCGCACTCGTTGCGGTGTGCGTCGCCGTGTGCATCGCGGCGCCTGTTGCCGCACAACCCGGCGAACGATTTCCGCTCGGACCGAGCGCGCCTGCTGGCGCCGGCGTTGCACCGTACTTTGACGGCTGGTACGCAAATCCCGACGGCAGCATCACACTGTCGTTCGGATTCATGAACCGGAATCGCAGTGGCGCGGTAGACATTCCGATCGGGCCAAACAATACGATCGAGCCCGCGCAGTTTGGCGGTCTGCAACCCACGCACTTTCCGGTGGTGAGTTATCCGGCGTTCGGCGGCAAGCGCGAACGCGGCGCGTTTGCGATCACGGTGCCCAAGGGCCACAAGGGTGATGTGGTGTGGACGCTGAAGCACAACGGCGTGTCGTACTCGGTGCCGGGCCGCGCAACGAGCGATTACTACAAACTTTCGTACACACCACAGGCTGCGGGATCCATGATGCCGGTGGTGCGTTTTGCAGCCAACGGCACACCGTCAAACGGCCGCGAAGGGGTAGTCACCGGGCCGCTGACCGTGGCCGTGGGCGCGGTGCTCGACATTCGCATCTGGATGGAAGATCGCGGCGAGCGGAAGCCGATCCCGGTGAACATGACGTGGTTCAAACATCAAGGGCCGGGCGACGTAACGTTTGCGCCGAGAACAGGAAAAACGGCGGCTGGCGGCGGCGAGGCGACAACGTCCGTGCGGTTTAGCGCGCCCGGTGAGTACATGCTGCGAGTGCGCGTGGACAACTTCGGTATCACCGACAGCGCGCTCGGGCAGCAATGCTGCTGGACGAACGGATTCGTGAAGGTGAAGGTCACCAGTTAACGCGGCTTGTCACGTGCGGACACACGTCAACGCGTGTGTTTCACCGCGGCGGCGGAATCACAATGTGTCGTGACGGTCCGTGCAGCGATTCGCAATGCGGCAACAGTGTGGTTGTGTTCACCACCATGCCGGGCACACGAATCGGCAGCTGCGTTCCCGGATGCCCGCGCTGTCCGGGGCGCGTGGCCTCGTTGATCATCAGTAGCGACTCGCGCGTCCAGTGTTCACGAAGCGCCGTTACCTGCGCGCGCTGTGGCAACGTGAGCAATGCCAGCGCGTCGCGTCGAGCGTGCATCAGCGCCGTAAGCCACTGCGACTCCGCGAGCGCAAGCGCCGTCATTGTTTCGTCGAGTCGCGTTGGCTTCGCTGCTTCACGCGATTGCCGCGGCGGCAGCGGTGTTTCATCGCTCAGCAACTCGGTAAGAGTGCCGCGCCACTTCGCCGTCTCTTCCACGTACAACTGTTCGGCGTGACACACCGAACGCTGCAAACGCTGCAGCCCGACAATTTGCGCGTCGCCGAGCGCGAGATACCCGCGGTGATACAGCATCAGATGCGGCCCGCCCAGCACGAGCTCCAGCGTCGCATCACGCGCCGGCAGCTCTGTGCCATGTTCGTGCGCTTGCGCTGTGAGCGGCACAGGGTGCGTCAGCGATAGGGTGACGAGCGCAACGGTGCACACCCACCACCGCAGCGCGCGTGACGCCACGACAGGAACCACGTGCGAGAATGATCTCATCGCGCAGAATCTGCACCGATGCTCGCTGAGCGGAAGACTCAGCGCGGCGCGCTCGGGCGAGGGCACACGTGCCCCAACGCAATCCTGCCACGCGGGTCCCTAGCGAGCGATGCCGTTACACGGCAGCTTGGAGTCGCAATCGAATCCCCTTCTGAACGCGTGGAGCAATAGATGGCACGACCGTTCGCGATCCGGCCAAACGTGGCTTTCAGCATCGTCGCCTTAGCACTATCCACGCTAACGCTCTCTCAGCACGCCAGCGCACAGCGCGGCACCGGCGCCGACTGGCCCATTTACGGCGGAGATGCGGGCCACACTCGTTACTCATCGCTTGATCAGATCGACTCGAGCAATGCAGACAAGCTGGCCGTGGCATGGCGCTGGAGCTCGCGCAACCAAGGGCCGAACCCACTCGCCGCGAGCCAGACCACGCCCATTTTCGCGAACGGCGTGCTCTACGCCACCGCCGGTACTCGGCGCAATGTCGTTGCCATCGACCCGGCCACCGGCGAGACCATCTGGACGTATCGCATTGACGAAGGCGAGCGCATCGCCGAGGCGCCGCGCGTAAACTCCGGGCGCGGTGTGTCGTACTGGTCAGACGGCAAAGGTGACAACCGCATCTACGTGATAACGCCCGGCTACCAGCTCGTCGCGCTCAACGCCGCAACCGGCCAGGCAATCAGTGGCTTTGGGCGCAGCGGGATCGTGGATCTTCACGAAAACCTGCGCACACGCGAAGGAGTGTCGCCCGTTGGCTCCATTGGCGCGAGTTCGCCGGCCGCCGTGATTGGTGATGTGCTGGTTGTAGGCGCCGCGCTGCACGTGGGGCTGCGTCCCCCGTCCAAGGTGAATATTCCCGGTGACATTCGCGGATTCGACGCGCGCACCGGTCGTCTGCTCTGGACGTTTCACACTATTCCGGAGCCCGGCGAATTCGGCAACGACACGTGGCTCGACAGCTCGTGGTCGTACACCGGCAACACCGCCGTGTGGGCGCAAATTTCGTGGGACGCAGAACTCGGCTACGTGTACCTGCCCACGGAAGCCGCGACTGGCGATTACTACGGCGGACATCGACCCGGCAACAATCTCTTTTCCACGAGCATTCTCACGCTCGACGCGCGCACCGGCAAACGCGTGTGGCACTTCCAGACCATTCATCACGACATCTGGGACTGGGACAATACCAACGCGCCGATTCTCGCCGACCTCACAATCAACGGACGTGCGCGAAAGATCGTCGCGCAAATCACGAAGCAAGGGTTTGTGTTCGTGCTCGATCGCGTGACCGGCGAACCCATCTGGCCCATTGAAGAGCGCCCTGTTCCCAAAGGCGACGTGCCCGGCGAGTGGTACAGCCCGACACAGCCGTTTCCAACCAAGCCCGCGCCCTTTGAGCGACAGGGCTTTAGCGAAGCCGACATGCTCGACTTTACGCCGGAAATTTTCAAGCGCGCCAAGGACATCGCGAGTCAGTTCCGGTGGGGTCCGCTCTATTCCCCGCCCTCACTGCAAAACGCCGCCGACAGTACCAAAGGAACTATCACGTTGCCCTCAGCGCTCGGCGGCGCCAACTGGGAAGGCGGCGCGCTCGATCCGGAGACCGGCTATCTGTACGTGCCGTCGGTCACGGCGCCGTCTTTTCTTTCGCTCGTGGCGGGTGGCCGTGCGTCCGACATGAACTACATCGCCGGTGGCGGTCGCGGTCAGCTCGCACCGGGTGTGCCAATTGTGAAGCCGCCCTGGGGGCGCATTACCGCGATCAATCTCACCACCGGCGACCACGCGTGGATGGTGCCGAATGGCGACACACCGTCGTACGTTGCCGAGCGACTGCAGCTTCCACCCGCGAGCATCCCGAATACTGGCAAGGCGTCGCGCGCGGGACTGCTTGTTACACGCACGCTGTTGTTTGCCGGTGAGGGTACCGCCGGCAGTGGCAATCTGTGGGTGCTCAACAAGCGCACCGGTGCGCGCATCACGCGACTTGATGTACCGAGTGGCACGCAGTCGGGGCTGCCGATGACGTATCTGCACGACGGTCGGCAGTACGTGGTGTTTGCGACGACGGGTGCCGGGCAGCCGGCCGAGATTGTAGCGTATGCGTTGCCGAGGTAGGTCGCGTAGGTGAGTCAGGTTTCACAATTCGTTCCTGATCTGTGAGCGCTTCAGTGTTTGGCTGGTGGCCGATTGTCGCCCTCCTCGGTGCGGTCGAGGGGGGCGTTGTTGCGCTCGCTCTCGCGACACGGCGCACGAATCGCCTCGCCAATCGATTGCTGTCCGCCGCGGTGCTCAGTTTCGCGGTGCATCTCCTGGCGGTGGCCTACTACTCATCGGGCTCGGTAGACCGGTGGCCACACTTTTTCGGCGTTTCGCAGCCTCTGCTGTTCCTCTTTGGCCCGCTGCTCTTTCTCTACGCGGCAACGGCCAGCGATCGTGACCGGCGACTTCGCTGGAGCGATCTGCTGCACGCGCTCCCCTTTGCGGCGATGGTGATCGCCAGCCTTCCGATCTATCAGCTGAGCGGAGCGGACAAGATCGCGTTGTATGCGGACATACAGCGGGGACAGCTGCCGCCGCTCGTGACGGTAACCGATCCGCTGAAGCTGGTGTCGGGCATCGCGTACTCGGTGGTCACATTGGAACTGCTGCGGCGTCACCGCCGCGTGCTCGCCGAGAACTATTCGTCGCTCGAACGCCGAAATCTCAACTGGCTGCAGTGGTTGGTACTCTCGGGCGCGGCCATCTGGGTGCTGGCGGTGGGCTTTTCGTTGTTCGAGGGCTCAGGCGGCGTGTTGCCCATCAACCCCGATCTCCTGATCGCACTCTCGTTAACGGTGCTGATCTATGCGATCGGATACATGGGATCGCGGCAGCCGGAGGTGTTTCGGTTTGCCACGTCGGAGTTTGAGATTCCGAGCGCGCTTGTTCAGGACGAGAGCATTGCCGAAAGCTCGGAATCGGACATCGACGAAGTCGTTGACGCGGTGCCTCGGATTTCCCGTTCCGCACTCACCCCACGCATGGCCAAGCAGCTGACGGACAAGCTGCTGGCCGCGATGGAGCACGAACGTCCCTATCGCAATGAGAACCTGACGCTGGCAGACCTGGCAACGCAGCTCGGCACAAGCCCGCACCGGCTCTCCGAAGTGCTCAACGGAACACTGAACGCCACGTTCTACGACTTCGTGAACGGTTATCGCGTACGCGAGGTACAGGCCCGACTGGTCGGCCCAGAAGGAGCGCAGCGCACGTATCTCGCGCTCGCGCTGGACGCCGGATTCGCGTCCAAATCCACCTTCAACGCGGTCTTCAAGAAGCACACCGGCATGACACCCTCCGAATTCCGGGCCGCCCACACCAGCTGACGTCCAATCCGGCCGGATCGGACGTCCCGATTCCCCAATCAGGACGCAGCGCCCGCATGAGCGACTCACCTTGGTGCCTCGCGACAGCCACACTGGCTCGTTGCTTTACCAAGAGGATCGGAGCACGACATGGGGATAGGAAGGTTGGCAGCACTAAGCATGGTAGTACTGGCGGGTTGTGACACGATGTCGATGTCGGAGCCCGGGCGGCTGGTTCCGCGAACGGTCACGGAGGACTCGTCGCTCCCTGCCATCAATATCAACGGCACGTCGTTGCACGCCGAGTTTCGCGGCGACCCCACCAAGCCGCTTCTGATCATGCTGCACGGAGGGCCCGGCGCCGATTATCGCGGACTGCTTTCACTCGTCGACCGCGTGAACGGATTTTCACTGGCCGATCACTATCACATCCTGTTCTGGGACCAGCGCGGCGCGGGGCTATCGCAGCGTCATGAAAAAGATGTGCTGACAATCGAGCAGTACGAGGCCGATCTGTTGGCACTTGTTGACCGCTTTGCGCCCGGTAAGCAGGTCACACTGCTCGGTCAGTCGTGGGGCGGCATGTATGGGACCGCTTTCATCAACAAACATCCGGAGCGAGTGCGCGAAGCGATCTTCATAGAGAGCGGCCCACTGCGCGGCAGCACGTATGAGCGCATCAAGGGCGATCTGTTCGACATGCATCTGCTGCGCGAATGGCTCAACGATTTTGCCTGGAGCTCGCAGTTTTTTTCGGCCGATGATCACATTCGACTCGACTACCAGTTCGCGATTGGGGCGGCTGACCACCAGCCGCGCAACAACAGTCGTCGCGGACTCGGCGCGGAGCCGTCGTGGCGCAACGGGGCCAAGGCGGGTCGGTATCTGCAGGAGGATGGCCAGGTAGACGGTAAGTTCGTCTACGACTTTACCACCAATCTCAATGCGTTCACGGGACGCGTACTGTTGATTGCCGGTGGACGCAGCGAAGTGCTTGGCGTGCCGCTGCAGGAAGCTCAACTTCCACTGTATCGCAACGCGCAGCTCAAGGTGGTGGCCGGCGGTGGGCACGACGTGCACTGGACGCATACCGCCGACGTGCTCGCGCATATCCGTGCGTTTCTTGCAAACTCGGCGCAAGGAGCGGCGCGATGAGCGGCGCGATGCGAAGTGCGCTCTGGATGGCGCTTGTGATGACGTGGTTTCCCGTTGTGTCAGCACACGCGCAGTGGAACCTCGCGCGTCAGCGAGCGGGCACCGATCATCTGTACGTAACGGCAGGGCTCGACCCAGCCGTGATTCCGTCGCTTGGCTACGGTCGCACCGTGTCCGCGTTTGGGGTGGCAACGCAGCTCTCCGCCGAAGCGGGTGTAGTAGCCGGCGAGGCCGACGTTCGCGATTACCGCGCGCGTTTCACCGCACAGGTGCAACTGGCGCACATTGGCCGTGTGCGTGTGGGTGGCCGTGCGTCGTTCATCACGCGCGGTACGGAGAATCGGATCTTTCAGGCGGTGAATATGGGCGCCGCGATGTCCGGCACAGCGGGACTCTACGGACAGCGTTGGTTCGCGGCCGGAGAGGTGGCGTTCGACAAGGCGATTGTGACGCACCTGCGGCACAGTGACGACTATCGCGCGCAGTCCTTTCCCAACGCGAAAGACGGCTGGTATCTCGACAACGGCGGCACATGGGGACTTGGCGCCCTGATGGGCCGCACGATGGGACGCCACGAGCTGGTGGTGCGTGTGGGTGTGTCGCGTACACAAGCGTGGGAAACGCCAACCATCCCCGGGTATGCGGTGATTGGGTGGGGGGTGGCGTTCTAATACCTTGCAACAGATATGGGCACGCTAATATTGTTACCCATATGAAGACAACCATCGATATTGCGGACGCCCTGCTCGACCAGGCCCGCGCGACGGCCGCGCGCGAAGGTGTCACCGTTCGCGCGCTGGTCGAAGAGGGGCTCCGCACGGTGTTGGCCCAGCGTCGCGCTCGCCGCGCGCGCTTTCAGCTGCGCGACGCCAGCTTCAAGGGCAAGGGACTGCAGCCCGGTGTTTCTCTTGCCGACTGGAGCGACGTCGCCGCCGAGATTTACAGCGGGCGCGGCGGATGATCGCGGTCGACACGAACATTCTCGTGTACGCGCACCGTGCGGATTCCGAGTGGCATGCGGCGGCCGCGGAGGTTGTGGCGGGGCTCGCCAACGGCGCTGCGCCATGGGCCATCCCGTGGCCGTGTGTGCACGAGTTTCTCGCCGTTGTCACACACCCACGCATCTTCGCGCCGCCCACTCCACTGGCCCGTGCCTGCGATCAGGTTGACGCGTGGCTCGAGTCACCCACCGTCACCCTGCTCGGCGAATCGCCGAGTTACTGGGTCACCCTTCGCGAGATAGCGCTCCGAGGCAAGGTTGCCGGCCCCATGGTTCACGACGGCCGAATCGCCGCGCTGTGTGTGAACCATGGTGTCGCGGAGCTCTGGAGCGCGGATCGCGACTTCAGTCGGTTTGGCGGATTGACGGTGCGCAATCCGCTGACGCGGACGTCGTAGGCGGCGCGAGCCCGTGACCGTTACTTCACGGCTTTGCACTCCGCCAGCCACATTGTTGACGGGAACTGGCGGTACTCACGGAAGGTGCCCGTCAGCGTCACTTTGCTCTTGGGCTTGAGCGTTAACGCAAAGACCGACTGGCCTGATGCGAGCAGGCAGACGATGTCGGTTTTGGTCCGCGACTCACCCGGCAAACGCACCGCCTTCTTTTCCCACGGTGTAATGTCAAAAATCACGCTGTAACTCTCGCCGTCACGTATCACCGACGCCACCACGCCATCGAGCGTGAACATGCGATCCTTGTAGCGCAGCGGAATCTCGTTCACGTTTTTGTCCCGCTCACTCGACAACCGGTCGGCCAGTATTTGCGCATTCAGTACCGTTGGCGCATTGCCGGCCGAGCTCGGCTCCGCGTTCGCGGCAGCTTTGCCGGCGTCACCGCCTTTCAGCTCGGTGAGCATGCCACAGAGCTCGGTCTTCACCACGTCGTTATCGGCCGAGGCGCCGCGGCGCAAACTGGCCTGCATCTGCACCGTTGTCACGGTGCCTTCAGACGTGGCCTTGGCCACGATGCCGAACGACCGCTGACTCGCCGATTGCGGCATTTCCAACAGCAAATCTCCGGCTTCGGGCTCGGTAGCGAGCACATCGTAGCCGCGCGCGATCACAATCGCGCGCAGTTGTTTGATCGCATCGGGTGTAGAGAGGTCCGCGACACTCGACATCGCGGTGAACTTCAGCCCGGTCATGACGTTGCCCTTCCGACTGAACGTGGCGTCGCAGGTCTGCGAGTGCGCAACCGCTGCGGAGCTGCTGACACCGTTCGGGTGTTGCAACGCATCGTCAGCCATGGCGGAGGGCTGCGCCACGAGGCGCCTGGGGGTGGTGAGAAGACCGGTGGTGAAGACTCCAGTGCAGAGAAGCAGCGCGATGATCGGGCGGCTCAAGGAACGCATGGGGACGAAAGGCATGGGACGGGGTGTGGGACGCGACGAAACGAACGTGACCGATCGATTACTTACATCGTACGTTACGTGCGCTTACGACGTAAGTTTCAAGAGCGGCAAGGGCAGTGCGAGGGAACGTTCAGATCGGCGAATGGCGAGCTCAACCATGGGCGGATTGTGG
This sequence comes from Gemmatimonadaceae bacterium, assembly GCA_022843265.1. Lineage (GTDB taxonomy): Bacteria > Gemmatimonadota > Gemmatimonadetes > Gemmatimonadales > Gemmatimonadaceae > JAABRT01. The sequence continues at coordinate 126,633 of JALHNZ010000003.1, read as the reverse complement.
CCTGATCTCGCGATTTGGGCGTGAGGCGGCGCTGAAATCATCCCAGAAGCCTTACCCCATGATTCGACAACAACGCACATTGAATGCTGACGGGAGAGCTCGGCGCTTCATACCGGCGCGCTGACTGCCTGCATCTTTTGATGGGAGTTCAGATGGGTCGTCTTCTCTTTGCCCTGCTGATTGGCCTCATCGTGCACACCGCGCTGGTGGCCGGTGTGCAGTTTGCCAGCACGCTGTTACACCCGCTGCCGCCCGGACTCAACGCGAGCGACATGGTGCAGATGCGTGATTACCTCGCCGGTGGCGGCGTACCAGTCACCGCACTGTTGATGGTGCTGCTGTCGTATGCGGCCGGCAACTTTGGCGGTGGTTTTGTTGCGTCAAAGCTTGCGCCGAATCGTGGGCTGATGCCCGCCCTCGTGATTGGTCAGATCAGCCTGGTGCTCGTGATCATCAATCTTGTGCAGTTGCCGCATCCGATTTGGATGATGGTGGCGAGTGTGCTGGTGCCGCTGCCGAGCGCGTGGTACGGTGGGCGCGTGGCGCGGGCGCGGGGTGGGTTGAAGTAGGGGGCGCGCGTTCGCTACGAAGCAAAGGCGATTCGTTGGCTACGAAGGAGGGCGCTATGCCGAAGATTGACTGGAACGCACTCGTTGACTTCATCGGCTACGGACCGAACGGCCCTATCGAGCTGCTATTCCTCGGCTTGGAGGAACGGGCCGACGAAGGAGAGCGCAACCTTGCGGCGCGCGCATCTTTTCGGCATGTCGAAGATCTGCGCTTCGCACACGAACATGTCCTCGCCAGCGCGGGCTGCTACAATCCGTTCGCGGAATCGCACAAAAATCCGGTGCAGCAGTGGAATACTGCAGCACGATTTGCGCTCGCTCTGGCAGGATCCGCATTCTGGGATGAACACAACGCATGGAGTAGTTACTGGCGAAACGAACTCGGTCGCTCGCACGGAACAACGTTCTTGATGGAATGTTTTCCGTATCCTAGGCGCGGCCGGTCTACTCGACTTCCGGGCGCACCCGAGTTGACGACCGATGAGATGTGGCTTCGTCGCCTCGCATTGTTGCGGCAGTTCGTGCAGAGGAATCCGGTTCAGTTCGTTGTCGCTTACGGGATTCTGACCAAGTCGAAAGCGGCCGATATCTTCTCAATCGACCCGAAGGCTTGGCATTCCGTTCCGGGGCTGAACAAGCCTGTCGACATCGCGACCAACGGCAACACATGCGTTGCGCACGTGGGCTTCTTTGGCCAGGGGCTTTTCGCAAACCGTGACATCCCTGCGATTGTGCGGGCGATGCAAGACGTCGCCGCTGAAAAACGCTAGACTCGCGCGCTACTACTCTTTCAGGAACCCGCGCAGCGGCGGCAATGCCGCTACCGGCGCCTCCTCAAACGGCAAATGCCCCAACCCCGGCAGCCGCACCAGCCGCGCGTTCGGCATCGCATCCAGATAATCCTGCGCGTTTCTGATCGGGATCATCGCATCCTTCTCGCCCCATAACAGCAACGTCGCCGCCTGAATGCTTCGCAACCGCGGCACCGGATCCGTGAGCACCGTCTGTCGCATTCGATCCAGCATCGCCACGCGCGCACCCGGAGCGATCAGGAAATCATGATAACGCGCGGCAAGGCTATCCGTCATCACCGCCGGATCCGCATACGCCGGCGCCAGCGTCATGCGTAGCATCCACCTGGGCAACACATAACGCATCAGTCCCATCGACGCGGGCACTTCGGCGGGTGTGTCGTACGCAAAGCCCGGACTGGCAAAACCGTCGGGCGAAATGAGGACGAGTTTCTCCACGCGCTCCGGACGTTCAGCCGCAAAGGACCACGCAATGCGGCCGCCCATCGAGTTGCCGATCAGCGTAGCGCGTGTCACGCCGAGCGTGTCCATGAGCGCCGCGAGTATCTCGTGGCTGCGCGCGTCGCGGTAGTCACCCGTGAGATCCGCTGGCGTGAGACCGTGTCCCGGCAAGTCAAAGCGAATCACACGAAAGCTGTCGGCGAGCGCGTGCGCCCACGGCTCCCACGTATGCAGACTCGCGCCCATGCCGTGCAAGAGAATGAGCGCGGGTGCATCGCGCGGTCCGTTGTCGCGCACATGCACGGTCATGCCCGCGATGGTGCGCAGCTGTGCGGGGCTTTCGAGATACCGGGCCTCAAGCGCACTGCGCGAGGCGTCTGGTGTGTACAGCAGGATGGCGCTTGCGATCAGGGCCACCGGCAGTACGACCAACAAGATCAGTCGACGTCGATTCACGTTTGAAAAGTAGCACCGCGCGCACCCGCGCTCTTGCGCAGCACTGCTCGGAGTCCTTGTTTCACCGATCCACATGAGCTCTGACCGCGACACCCTCCAAGCCAGCCTCGGCGAGGCCTACACCCTCGAGCGTGAACTCGGCGGGGGTGGCATGTCACGCGTGTTCGTGGCCCGCGACACAGCCCTCGGCCGCGATGTGGTGGTGAAGGTGCTGGCCCCAGAGCTGGCAGCGGCGCTTAGCGCAGAGCGATTTACACGCGAGATCAAACTCGCCGCTGCGCTGCAGGAGCCGCACATTGTGCCCGTGCTCTCGGCCGGTCTCACCACCGACGGACTGCCGTACTACACGATGCCGTTCGTGCGCGGCGATACGCTGCGTAGCCGCATGCAACATGGCCGAGTCGCGCCGATGGAAGCGCTCGGCATGTTGCGAAACGTGGCCCAGGCGCTCGCGTACGCGCACGAGCGCGGCATCGTGCACCGCGACATCAAGCCGGAAAATGTATTGCTCTCGAGCGGCACGGCGGTTGTGACCGACTTCGGGATTGCCAAGGCGCTCTCGGCGTCTTCGACAACCGCCCCTGGCAACACGCTGACATCCGTGGGCAGCGCGATTGGCACGCCCGCGTATATGGCGCCCGAACAGGCGGCTGGAGATCCGGACACCGATCACCGCGCCGATCTCTACGCGTGGGGCGTGATCGCGTACGAACTACTCGCTGGCCTGCACCCGTTCGCGGCACGTACAACGCCGCACGCGCTGATTGCTGCGCACATGTCAGAAACACCACGTGCGCTGCGCGAGGTGAACGCCGAGATGTCTGAAGCCACCGCGAATCTCGTGATGCGCTGTCTGGCGAAAGAACCTGCTCAGCGACCGCAGACCGCGCGCGAGGTGCTGTCGGCGCTCGATACCGCAGGCGCAGCGACCACATCGAATAAACTTTTGTCATCACCGGCTGCCAACACGCACCGTTCGGCATCTCGCAGCAGCGTAAAGTGGGCCGCGGCCACGGCAGCGCTGCTCGCCGTGATCGCCGTTGTCTTCGTGCTCACGCGTGATCAGGAAGTCGACACCACCGCAACCACGCAGTCCATCGCGGTCCTGCCCTTCGCCGACCTCAGCGCCGATGGCCAGAGTTCGTATCTCGGCGACGGTGTGGCCGAGACGCTGATCAACGCGCTGTCCAAAGTACCCGGACTCACCGTGTCGGCGCGCACATCGGCCTTCGCACTGCGCGATCAAGAGAACGATTTGCAAGCCATTGCAAAACAGCTCGGCGTGACCACCGTGCTCATGGGGAGTATTCAGCGATCCGGCGATCGGTTGCGTGTATCGGCGCGCGCGGTTCGCATTGCGAATGATTCCATTCTGTGGTCGGAAATTTTTGATCGGCCCGCGAACGACATCTTCGCGGTACAAGACGAAGTCGCGCAGTCCGTCACAACGGCGCTGCAACTCCGATTCGCGTCGACATCCAGGACAACGGGCGACATCGGCGGCACAAGCAATGCCGACGCGTACGACGCGTATCTGCTCGGGCGCTACTACTGGAACCTGCGCACCACAAACGGCATGATCCAGGCCACCGCTGCGTTCAAGAAAGCGGTTGCGGCCGACTCGATGTTTGCCCGCGCGTGGTCCGGGCTGGCCGATGCCTATTCGCTCTCTATTCCGAGTGAATACAGCGTACCTGGCGTGACCAGCGACTCGATCCTGCCGCTCGCTGAGGCGGCCGCGAACCGCGCCCTCGCGCTCGCCCCATCGCTGGGTGAAGCGCACGCCTCGCTCGGGCAGGCGTTGGAGGGAAAGCAACGCTATGCCGATGCGCTGGCCGCCTACGAACGCGCCGTGACGCTGAGTCCGGATTACGCGACGGGACATCAATGGTACTCGTACGCACTCTCAAGTCACGGCCGCTTCGACGAGGCCATTCGCGAAATGGAGCTCGCGCGCAAAATGGACCCGTTGTCGCATGTGATCACGCTGTCGCTGGCCATTGCGTATGACGCGGTGAACCGATTCGCCGACGCGTCGCCGCTGTACGCACAGGGGCTCACGCAGTCGCCGGAGGCGTGGTACGCCTGGTACTGCCTGGTGGGGCACGAGATCGGACTCGGGCGACTTGATGCGGCCGCGGCCGCCATGCTGCGCACCGTCGACGATGGTGCCCTGCGAGACCGTGAAGCGTACCGCGCGCTGGTGTTGCAGTGGCAGAATTCAGCGACACGCGAACAGGCCACCGACGCGCTGATCCGCTCCGGGCCGCCGATACTCGCCCTGCAACTCGCGCGCTGGTTACGCGGTGACGACGCGGTGGTCGCAGTATTCGAGCGTGTCGTCGCGACCGAACCCGAAGGTGCATTCGGGGCCTGGGGGGCGTACGCGTTGATCGGACCAAACGGGCGAAATAATCCGCGGTTCCGACCGCTGTTTCGGACGTTGGGGTATCCGGAACTGCCGGCGTTGCGAAGCGGTGTAAACTAAGAGGCGATGGCGAATACGTCCTCTTCGAACGTACGTACACCACTTCTGTTCAAGGCAGCCTCGTGAGATACCGTTGTCCCGTGCTGGTTACTGTTGTCGCTGCCCTTGCCGCCTGCACGTCGTCAGCCACGGTGCCGCTCGACGACGTACAGGAAAAAACGCGCTACGTCGACACGGTGTTTAACGCCGCGACCACGCAAACCGGCATCACCTACGGCGCATCTGTGCCCGCCGGAGGCACAAGCCCCGCGCCGTTGCTGCTCGACCTCTACACACCCACCGGAGACACCGCCTCAGCGCGTCCGGTGCTGGTGTGGATCCACGGCGGAGGATTTGTCTCCGGCACACGAACTGATGGGCAGATCCCAAGGCTCGCGCGATCGATGGCGCTTCGCGGTTACGTGAGCGTGTCCATCAGTTATCGACTGCGCTCGCCAACGGCGTTCAACGCTGATCCCATGAGCGGAATTCGTGACGCGGTGCATGATGCACGCGCTGCAGTACGCTGGGTGCGCGCCAGTCGCAGCGCACTCAAACTGGATACATCGCGGATTGCCGTGGTGGGAAGTTCAGCGGGCGGCATCACGGCCTTGTTCGCGGCCTACGAAAATGCGTGGGGCGAAGGCATGAGCGGAAACCCGGGGTTCTCGTCAGATGTGGTGGCCGTCGTGAATTTCTGGGGCAGTCTCCCTGGTGCCGCAGACTCCGTCATGCAGGCGGGTGATCCGCCTGTGCTCATTTTTCACGGCACGGAAGACACGACGGTGCCGTACGTTGAGGCTGAGCAGTTGGTGGCACGCGCCGCACAAGTTGGCGTCACGCATCGCCTCGTGACGCTCACGGGCCAGGGACACGCGGCATGGAACAACGTGCCACTCTTTGAAGCAGAGATGACGCCGTTTTTGTCGCATCAGCTACGGCTGGTTCCAAGACGGTGACGCATTAGATGCGGCGTGCTGCACCATTGCGCAGTCGGCGGTAGCTCTCGAATCGTCGTTGGCCCTCGCGGCTACACGACCACAGTGCCTGACTAACGCGCCAACACAAACTCCCGTACGCGTCGCAGGATCTCACTGTCACCACGATTGTGGCGCGCAAACGCACTGACGGATACGCCGTGTGTTCCGTCGACCCACAGCGTGTCAAACGGTGTGCCCACTTGGCCGAGCCGCGCAGCGAGCGCGTGTGTGTTGCGGGGTTTGACGGTGCTGTCATCGCGTCCCATCACGAGCAGCGTGCGCGGCGACTGGGGCGATGCAAAATGCACCGGCAACGCATCATACTCCTGTGCGGCGGTACCTGAGAACGTGCGCTGGAGCAGCTCCGTGTCGAAGATGAAATCGTACGGACCCGACAGCCCCACAAAACCAGAGAACATGCGCGGCGTGAGCCCGTGCGCGGCCAGATACCGAGCGTCGTAGGCTACAAGCGCCGCAATGTGCGCACCGGCGCTGTGCCCCATCAGCACCACGCGCGACGTGTCGCCGCCCCACGCGGTGAGCTGCGTGCGGGCATGCGCAACGGCACGCGCGGCATCGTCGACAAACCCTGGAAAGCGACGCTCCGGCATGAGGCCGTAGTTGGGCAACACCGCAATAAATCCCTGCGCCGCGATGCCCTGCCCCACCCACCGATACGAGCCCTTGTCTCCCGTTTCCCAACTGCCGCCATGCACAAAAATGACCACGGGCAGCGGACCAGGAAGCAGCTCCCCACTAGCTCCGACCGGGCGATACACATCGTACCGTTGACGCGCCCCGTCACCGTACGCGAGTTCAGTGGAGGGCGCGTTGCCGTTCTCGATAAGATTGGCGGCGCCCAGCGCCAGCGAGGCGCAGCCGCCGAGCACAAGCGGCAGAACGACCGCCGCCGCGGCGAATGTTTTGCTGATGAAGCGATGAGTCATGCGCTACGAACCCCGCTGAGGTCCGATGGGTTCGCGCGGGCGTTCCGACCGTGCCGTCTGGCCCGCCACACCCGCAGCCTGTAGATTCGCCGAGCTCATCTAGAAGCGACCAACCACATTCGGCTGGTAAACCGGTGATTAAGCGTTGCGGGTCATGCGACTTTGAAAACTCCGCGGCCATGCGCTTCTGCGGTGGATGCGGCACGCGTTTGCCCAGCTCCTGCGCCGCGTGCGGCTTTGAAAACCCCGCCACGTTCAAGTTCTGCGGTGGGTGTGGCGAAAGCCTCGCATCGGCCGTTCCGGGCAAGGCCGCGGAAACAGCCGCGCCGTTCGCTCCCGCAGCGGCATCAGCGGAGCCTGTCGCCTCTGCCCCCACCAGCACACTCCCGGAGTTTCGCCTCGATCGGGCCGACGGCGAACGACGCCAGCTCACGGTGCTGTTCTGCGATCTGGTAGACTCAACCTCGCTGGCCGATCACCTCGACGCCGAAGTGTACCGCGATCTCGTGCGCGAATATCAGCTCGCCTGCGCCGAAGCGATTGCACGATTTGACGGACACATTGCGCAGTATCTGGGCGACGGACTGCTGGTGTATTTCGGCTTTCCGCAGGCACACGAAGACGACGCGCGACGCGCGGCCCTGGCCGCCCTTGGCATTCTCGACGCCATGCGCGCCCTGAACGCACGCACCGTGGCCGCCACCGGCGCCGGTGCGCTGTCGGTGCGCATTGGCATTCACACCGGATCAGTCGTGGCCGGCGAAGTGGGCGGTGGTTCCACACGCGAGCGACTCGCACTCGGCTCCACACCAAACATCGCGGCGCGACTGCAAAGCATTGCCGAGCCCGATGGCATTCTGCTCTCGGGTGAAACGCAGCGATTGTTGCAGGGCTGGTTTGAGCTCGATGATCTGGGCACCAAAGAACTGCGCGGTGTGTCGCGCCCGGTCACGGTGTATCAGGTGCTGCGCGAGGCACGCCGGAGCGGACGATTTGAGCTCGATGACGCGCGGCGACTCAGCCCGCTGATCGGACGCGACGAAGAACTGGGGCTGCTCACGCGCCGACTCAGTGCCACGCGCGAGGGCAACGGCTTCATTGTGTTGCTGAGCGGCGAAGCGGGTGTCGGCAAGTCACGTCTGGTGCAAGCGGCGCGCATGCGGGCACAGGAAGAGGGCTTCACGTGCATTGTGGGACGCTCTGCGGCGGTGCATCAAAGCAGCGCGCTGCTGCCGGTGGCCGATATGCTGGAAGGCATGATCGGATTTGATGATCAGGCAACCCCCGACGAACGCCTGCGATTGATCGAAGCATTTGTTGCCGAGCTGGCGCTCGACAAACACGCGGCTGTTCCGCTGCTCGCGCCGCTGCTTTCCACACCGCTGAGCGCCGACTACCCGCGCACGCACATTGAAAACCACGTGCGGAAGCAGCGCACGCTCGACATGGTAGTGCAAGTGCTGGTGCGTGCGGCCGAGCGCAAGCCGTTGGTGTTGGTGATGGAAGATCTCCACTGGGCCGACCCGTCAACGTTGGAGTTTCTCACGTTGCTTGTGGAGCAGCCGCCTGTGCCCGGCTTGTTGACCATCTTCACCGTTCGCCCAGACTTTACCGTGCCGTGGCGTTCCCGATCGCATGTGTCGCACCTGACGTTGTCGCGATTGAGTGATCAGGATGTGCGCGCGTTGATCACGCAGCTGGCGGGCGATAAAAAGTTGCCGGCTGCACTGATCACACAGGTGGTACAGAAAACCGATGGCATTCCGGTGTTCGCGGAAGAGCTCACGCGCATGATGCTGGAGCTCGGCGTGGTCGAAGGTGGAGCGCGGGTGGACGCCGCGTCGTTGGTGCATTTGATGGAAGTGCCGGAAACGCTCCAGGACTCGCTGCTGGCGCGCCTCGATCGCCTGGGTGATGCAAAAGACATTGCCCAAGTGGGCGCCGTACTGGGGCGCAACTTTGGATATGATCTCGTACTGGCAGTGTCGCAATACGACGAACCCACACTGCGTGAACAGCTCGCGGTGCTGGTAGATGCGGAACTGCTCTATCAGCGCGGCAGTGCACCCAACGCCACATACACGTTCAAACACGCGCTCATTCAGGAAGCGGCTTACGCGCTGCTGCTGCGCAGTACGCGTCGAGTGCTGCACGATCGCGTAGCCACGGTCATTGAAACACAGTTTGCAGCGCTGGCCGAACAGCAACCGGAGTTGGTGGCGCATCACCTGGCCGAAGCGGGGCGCACGCACGACGCGGTACACGCCTGGACCCGGGCGGGCATGCGCGCCATGGAACGGTCGGCGTTGCTCGAGGCAATGTCACAGCTCAAGCGCGCGCACACCCTGATCGAGTCCCTGCCCTCCGGGCCGCAGCGTGATCCGCTGGAACTGCGCACCCTAACCATGCTGGCCACCGCGTATTCCTCAACGCGTGGGTACGCCGCGCCGGAAACTGTGGCCGCGTATGCGCACGCCAACGAAATTTGCGAGCGTCTTGATGACGCAGACGAACTGTTCTGGGTAATTGTGGGGCTGTGGGTGTCCACGTACGTGTCGGGTAATCTGCCCCGCGCGTTCGAGCTGGCCGAACGGCTTATGCGCATTTCCGAAAACGGCGCGCGCGAGTTGCGTATGGAGGCGCTGTACTGCGTCGGCTCCACGCACCGTTTCCTCGGCAACTTTCCCGCCGCGCGCGAGCATTTGCATGCCGTGCTGGCCATGGACTATCCCGATCGAGTGCAACATTCCCGCGTGTACACGGCGCTCGATATCGTGGTGGCGGCCGCGTCGCTCGCCTCCGAATGTGCGTGGATGATGGACGACGTGGCCGAAGCCGAACGCTTGCAAGCGTTCGCACTGAAAGAAGCTGCGCGCATCAATCACCCGTTCAGCCTTTCCGTTGCGGAAACCTCTGCGTGCTGGGTAGCAGCCGCGCAGGGAGATCGTCAGGCCGTCATACTGCACGGAAGCAAGACGCTTGAGCTGGCGGAACAGTACGGGTTGTTTATTGCCCCGGTCGCCGCGGCATATCTGGGGTGGGCGCGCAACGATGCGTCTGCCATTGCCTCGTCGCTGCAGATGTTTCTTATGGGCGGGTCAAAAATTGGCACCACGCACTTCTTCTGGTTGCTGGCCGAGGCGCACTGGCGAAGCGGCAGCCATGGCGCGGCGCTGGAAGCACTCGACGATGCCGACCGGCTTATGCTTGAAACCGGTGAACACAACTGGGATGCTGAGCTGGCGCGCCTGCGCGGAGAGATTCTGCGCGACACGGGGCAGTGGGACGCCGCCGAGATCAGCCTGCAGTTGGCGGTCTCACGCGCCAGCGCCAGGCAAGCTCCCATGCTGGTGCATCGCGCCGCTCGCAGTTTGCAGACACTTCTTACCGCCAAGGCAGCAGCGACCTGATGTTCACGCTCACACAGCCGTGGTTCAACACCGTTGACTTTACGATCCCGCAGCTGATTCTGTTTGCGGCCGGTTGCATTGGATGGGTGGTTGCCTACATCGGCACGGCCATCACGATCGTCAAACGAAAGGTCGTTGAGATTCCCGCGGCGGCCGTCGCGGCCAACATTGCGTGGGAGTTTGTCTGGGGGTTCATCTTTGGTTCCACGATGGGTTTCGCGTTCACGGTTGGTTACGCGCTGTGGTGCGTGCAGGATGTGTTCATCACGTACGCCACCTTCAAGTACGGACATAAGCAGATTGCCAATCCGCACTTGCGGCGCTGGTTCAAACCCGCGTTGGCCTTTGGCATTCTCGCGTGGGGCGTGGTGATCTACTTCTTTGTGTCGGGCGGCTACGACAATGGATACGGCGCACTCACCGGCTACGTGCTCAATGTGATGATGTCGGCGTTGTATATCGTGCTCCTGCTACAGGGCAACGCGCTCGACTTTTCGCCATTGGTGGGATGGAGCAAAATGATCGGCACAGGACTGCTCAGCGTCTTTGCGCTCATCATGAGTCGAGATAATCTGTTTCTGCTGAGCCTGTGCGGCATCACGCTGTTTCTGGATGTCGTGTACATCGCGCTGTTGCATACACGCCGTCCATCGCAGCGAGATGAGCGTGACGCGGCAACGAGTGCGCAGGTGGCAACATGAACACCGGGAGCGATATGCTGCTGAACACCTCGGTATATGCGATGACGCCGTTGCTGTTCTTGCTGGCCGGTTATGCGGCCTGGGCGGTTGCGTTTGTGATGGTGTTCCGCAACATGCGTGCGCATGGTGTGGTGGAGATCCCGGCAGCGGCAGTCGCAAGCAATCTGGCGTGGATCACCACCTGGGGACTGCTCTACCGAACGGATCTGGGCACGCTGTTCGTATGGCTGAATCGAGGCGCGCTGCTCGTGGCCGCAACGGTGTTTGGCTACACGCTGTTGTACGGCGCGCGTCACGTGCGTCTTCCCGAAGTGCGACGCTGGTTTGCACCGGGGCTCGTGGCGAGTTATCTGTGCTGGCTTATTCTTGTGTATCTGTTTGCGTACCAACCCTACCAGTCATACGCACCGGATCAATCGCTTTTTTCGTATCAGCCGTACGACACATCGAACGGCATGATTTCCATGTTTGTTGTCGCGCTGTTCATGTCCACGTTGTACGTGCTGGTCGAACTGTCTGAAGTACACGCCAGCCAATACTCGCTCACCGTTGGCTGGGCCAAGCTGCTCGGCAACACATGCGGCGCGCTATTCTGCATGCTCGTGTATCCGTCCAATCACTTTCTGTTGTCGCTGTGCGCCATCACAGTGCTGCTGGACGCGATGTATTTGCTGCTCTTTCGGCATCGGCACGCCGTTTCCGCACAAGATCCTGAACCTGTGTGATCGATTCCGGAATTTCGAACGTCACGATCCCGCCGTACTCGCGTTTGATCATATCCTGAAGCAGCATCGTGGAAATAGTGGGATGCAGCGTACCGCCCGGGTCGTGGCGGTCAAACCATCGACCTAATCCAACCAGACCGCTCACAATACCAACCGCCACGCCGTGCAGGCCGTAGGGCACGTGATGCGGTGTGAGTCCCACGCGACGACAGCCTTCATCGCCGATGAGCTGCGTCATGAAAAAATCGGGTATCAGGCGCAGTCCCGGTAAACGCAGTGGTCCGGGCAACAAATGCTGCAGCATTGCCAGGTTCTCCTGCGCCAGCGCGACCCCGTCAGGGTTCTTCGCCGGGTCGTGCTCATAATGCCGACGCTCGTACGACTGGTAGAAAATGCGCGCTTCTTCGATGGTGGCCGGAACCCATGCGGCGCTGCCTTCTTCGCCCGGCGGATGAATGCCCATGGCCACCGCGAACGCGCGCCACAGGTAGTAGTAGTCGCCCGCATCCTGGTCGGACAACGCGTTTCCCAATCGTGGCAAACCGTCAATTACGAGCAGCGAAAGCCCCATGATGGTGCCGAGCATGTCTTCGAAGTTGACCGGCGCGCCGCGGTACATCGTCACGTAGTTCGGCAGCATTCGGGGTGCGAATCGTCTAATGCCCGCGTGCATCAACCGCGCTTGCCGAGCGGCCGCCAGTGCACGTCCACTCTTGTCGAACCCATCGACCGACGAGACATCGACGACCAGCTGCAGCACGCCCAGCAGACGACGGTAGGGCTCCGTGCGAAGATTCCCGGACAGATTCAGCAGACTCGACAAACACGGCGCGGCGTACCCTTCGGGCAGCGACTTCGCGAGCAGTACGACCGACGCAAAAAACGCGTGATCGAGATAAACGCGCTCGCCCCGTTTGAGGCGCTCATGATCCAGTCCGTCGGGAAACCGATCGCGATCCGTCTCCAGCCAGAGCTGGTTGTCGGTGGTAGCAAAAAACTCACGCAGCGCCGGGGGCGCGTCGGCCGGAAGCACCGAATCGTTGGCGACCGCCTGTTTGAACAGGTCGGCGTAGTCTTTGTGGACATCCAGCGCCGCCACACACGCGTCTGCCGCGGCGTCAGTGTGCGCGCGCAGCTCGTCCAGGAACGCATCGTCCGCCCATCGTGGGTCCATCAGTCACCGCTCCAGTGTGCTCAGGGTGCGCAGAATGTAGGGTGCGCGAGGTCATTGAGCGAGCTTGCACACCAAACTTTCGGCCAGTGTAACTTTCACCTATGGACGAGTCGTTTGTTGCACTTCGCACGGCCCTGAAAGACCGCTACGACCTGCATCGGCTGATCGGTCGCGGCGGCATGGCAAACGTGTATCTGGCCACCGACCTGCGACACGGCCGGCCGGTGGCGGTCAAGGTGTTGCGCGCCAGCTTTGGCGAAGAGGGCGACAGCCAGCGGTTCGCGCGCGAAATCGAGACCGCGGCCCGACTGCAGCACCCCAATATTCTGTCGGTCTACGATTCGGGCGAAGCCAACGGCGCTCTGTTTTTTACCATGCCGTACGTGGAAGGGGAAACGCTGCGTGGCCGTCTCGATCGTGAGCACGCACTGCCGTGGTCTGTGGCCCTCGGCATTTTGCGCGAAGTAGGCGATGCGCTCACGTTCGCGCACGGGCGCGGCGTGTTGCACCGCGACATCAAACCCGAGAACATTCTCTTCTTTGCAGGGCACGCCGTGGTGGCCGACTTCGGCATTGCGCGGGTGATGTCAACGGCCGGCCAGCGTCTCACGCTCGAAGGGCACGGCATTGGCACCCCGGAGTACATGAGTCCCGAGCAGGCACTCGGCGAAGAAGACATTGATGAGCGCACCGATGTGTACGCGTTGGCCAGCGTCGCCTACGAGATGTTGAGCGGACGGACGCCGTGGACTGATCTGTCGCCGATGGCCATGATGGTGCGCAAGAACCACGAAGAAGCGCCGGTGCTGACCTTGATAGACGGCGGCATCCCATCGCACGTGCCCGCGGTGCTGCGCCGCGGATTGTTGCGTGATGTGACACTGCGCTATCCCGACATCACCAGTCTGCTGGCGGACCTCGAAGGAGACGGGAGCACCACGGTCTCTATTCCCTTGACCACGAGCGAATACACCGCCGTCGCGCCGTCCATTGCGGTGCTGCCGTTTGCCAATCTCAGCGGCGATACATCCGACGAATATTTGAGCGAAGGGATCAGCGACGATCTCATTCATGCGCTCGCGCAAAAGGGTGGGTTGCGTGTGGTGGCGCGTACGTCGTCGTTTCGGTTCCGCAAAACTGACGTGGATGTGCGCGACATCGGCAGCGCGCTGAAGGTCGAGTCGGTGCTCGAAGGCAGTGTACGCCGGCATTCCAATACCTTGCGCATCACGGCACGCCTGATCGACACGCGAACGGGCTTTGAACGCTGGTCCGAGCGATACGAACGCGAGTTCATCGATGTGTTTGCGGTGCAGGATGAAATCGCGCACAGCATTGTGGTCTCGCTTGAGGGCACGCTGCGTCCGCGTGCCAAGCAGGTGGTGGTGGCGTCAACCAACGACATGAAGGCCTACGAGTTGTTTCTCGAAGGTCGCTTTTGCTGGAACCAGCGCACAGCGCATGCATTGCGGCGCAGTGTTGACCTGTTGCAGCGCGCCGTTGAGCGCGATCCCGCGTTCGCGGCCGCGCACGCCGCGTTGGCGGAAGCCTGCATTACGCTTGCTGTGTACGGCATTGAGGCCCCCACGCCGTTCATGCAGCGCGCACTGGTTGCGGCCGAGCGTTCACTCGCGCTGCGCCCCGGCTATACCGATGCATTGGTCGCCCGCGCATCTGTAAGCGCACTGCACGACTGGGCCAATACGAACGCTGAATCCGACTTTGAACTCGCGGTCAACGCGCCGCAGGCAACGGCCACGGCATTGCAGTCGTACGCCATGAACCTGCTGGTGCCACAGCGTCGCTTCGAAGAGGCGCGTGAGCATCTGTCGCGTGCCAGCGCACTCGATCCGCTCTCCCCGGTGATCGCCACCAGCATTGGCGTGTCGTTTCACGCCGAAGGCAACCAGCTGGCCGCGATTCGCTCGTTCCGCGCGGTGCTGGAGCGCGATCCGCAGTTTGGCATGGCGCACTACTTTCTCGGACGCGCGTTCGATGCGCAGCGTGAAGTCACGCTGGCGCTTGAGTGTTTGTCGACGGCGTCCACAATTCTCGGCGACAGTGTTGAGCCGCTGGCGTTCCGTGCCGTGGTGCAGGCCAATGCCGGCAATACGAACGCAGCGACAACGATTCTGGCCGACCTGGATGCCCGCGCGCGAACGCGGTACGTATCGCAGGTATCACGCGCCGAGATTCTGGCGGCATTGGGCGATACGCCCGGTGCGCTGGCACGCTTGCAGCAGAGTCTCGATGAACACGCGAGCGATCTCGTGTGGGTGTCATCGCGGCCGGCGTTTCGCAAGCTGCGCGAAAATCCGTCGTACCGTGCGCTTCTTGAACACATCGGTCAGTTGCCGTAAGCCGGATTGCCGCAGCGCTGTACATTCGTTGCAGTTCCTGATTCGGCCATCCCAGCCCAGGAGCCGAGGGCTGGGATGGCCGAATCAGACTGCCTGCTGGTCGAGGTCGTCTCGATTGTGCTGAATGATTCAGCGGCCCGAATTCATGCCCCGCACGAATGCCACGATGCTATCGCGTATTGGTGCGGTCTGACTTGGCGAAACAATGCGGCCGGCCAGCACATGGCCGTCTTCATCGGCCAACGGCGCAATGCGAATCTGTTGCAGTCGTGCGCTCGTGCGTGCAGCCACAGCGTCCAACCAGTTCGCAATGCGTTCCGCATCAACCACTTCGTCATTCGCATTGTAGAACACTTGCGTTGGCGTGTCGTATTCGTCGAGCGCACGCGCGCGCACATGTGCCACTAACGCCTGCATGGGAAACAGCGCCGTTGACGGATAACGAACCGTCCAGTAGCGCGCTTGTTCCTCGTTGCGCGGCGTCCATTCGCGATACGGAATGAACCGAGGCAGCAGCTGTTGCGCCCACGGCCACGTGAGCACGGCAGCGGTCTTGTCCTTGGGGCCGAAGTTGGGCGACACAAGCACAAGCGCCGCGAGTCCCGCGCGCTGTTCGCGCGCCAGCGTGGCCAGCCACACACCAAGCGTGCCGCCGGTTGATGTCCCGATCACCAGGATGGAGTCACCAAGTTGGCGACCAGCGTCGAGCGCGAACTGCGCATCCTGTAGCCAGTCTTCGGCTGTGACAACACCCATGGAATCGCCGGGTAGACCGTGCCCGCGCAGACGCGCCTCGAACAAGTTGGCCCCGAGTTGTTGCGCGACCAGCTCGGCGAGCGGTGCGGTCTCCTGTCGCGTTGCGGAGAAACCGTGCAGGTACACCACGCTCCAGGCCGTACGTGCCGGCATTGTATCGCCGTTGGCGAACACTACGCGCGCGGCGTTGGCGGTGTCGGTGACACCAGCGTTGCGTTCTCGTGTCGCAAGCCATTCGTGCCAGGCGCGAAAATCGGTGGGCCAGCGAGACTCGGTGGCGTGAACTACTGCGGTGGTCACCTGCGCGCGTGGTCCCGCGACAACGGTGACGACCAGAACGAGCAGCGCTCCGATCCACCACCACCGTTTGCTCTTGTTGGCGCTCACCCCGCGACCTACTGCACCGTCGCGCGATACTTTTCGAACCATCCCACCAGCGTGGTCAGCTTCGACGCGGCGTGACTCGGACGACGACGAATCCCGTGCGGTTCATCAGGCACACGCACCAGCACCGACTGCACACCGCGCATTTTGAGCGCCTTGTAGTACTGCTCCGACTCCGACATGGGTGTGCGGTAGTCTTCTTCGCCGGTCATGATGAGCGTTGGCGTCTTCACATTCTTTACAACCGACAGCAGTGAACGCTTGGCATAATTCTCCGGGTGATCCCACGGAAATCCGGGAAACCAGTTGTTCACCGCGCTCGGTGCCATGT
Source organism: Gemmatimonadaceae bacterium (assembly GCA_022843265.1). GTDB lineage: Bacteria > Gemmatimonadota > Gemmatimonadetes > Gemmatimonadales > Gemmatimonadaceae > JAABRT01. The sequence continues at coordinate 110,120 of JALHNZ010000003.1, read as the reverse complement.
CTGCCGTGAGTGCAAAACTCTCCCAGTTGATCACCGGATAAAACGCGAGCGCAGCACGGAAACGATCGGTCTGTCCGATCATCCACGCGGTGAGCACACCGCCGCCACTGCCACCGGTCACGTACAAGTTGTGCTCATCGATGTAGCCCTTCGCAATCACCGCATCAACGCCGGCGTTGAGATCGTAAAAATCGTCGCCCGGATACGTGTGGTGAATGAGATTGCCAAACTCTTCACCGTAGCTCGTACTGCCGCGCGGATTGGTGTAGAGCACCACAAAACCGGCCGACGCCATGATCTGTTTTTCTTCGTCAAAGCGATCGCCGTAGTTGGCAAACGGTCCGCCGTGAATCTCAAGGATGAGCGGGTACTTGCGCGACGGATCAAAGTTGGGTGGTTTGATGATCCAGCCGTGAATATTGCGTTTGTCTTTCGACGATTCGTACCAGATTTCTTCTACAGCGCCGAGCGTTTTGCCCGCGAGCACATCGGCGTTGATTGCGGTGAGTGTGACCGGCGGTGGTGGCGCGCTGTTACGCGCGGTTGACGGCTCCTTTGACGGCGCTCGCAACAACATCAGTTCAGACGGAATCGTGGGTGTGCTCGCGGTCACGACAATGCTGCCATTGCGTGATACCGAAAAGCTGCCGCCACTGTAGGCGGAGTTGCCACCGCCAAGATCGCGCGCCACCACGGTCCATGCGCCGTCAAGTGACATACGCGCCACTTTGGTGTTGCCCTCGTCGTCAAACTGCACGTACACGGCGCGCCCATCACTGCTCCACACCGGACTCGACACACTGCGATCCATCTTCTCGGAAATAGCGCGCGCGCCGCTGCCATCGCGATTCATGACGTATAGCAGCGTGTTCTGATAGCCCTGCTTGCGATCGTCGTACCCGACATACGCAATGAGTCGGCCGTCGGGCGAAACCGCCGGGCTCATGTCAGGGCCGAATCGTTGGGTGAGTTGTCGCACGTTGCCATTGCTCACGGCAAACGCGTACACGTCAGTTTCCCGCGCATTCCATTCCGGATTGTCACCACGTCGCGCTGGCATCACGAGCTCGGCGCCGTCTGGCGTCCACACGAGCGAACCGCCACCAAACACCTGCCCGCCGTGATGAAAGTCGCCGCTGGTGACCTGCCGTGGTGTGCCACCTTCAGACGGCACGACAAAGGCGTGCACAAAACCGGTGGGAAGTTCGCCAATCTGATCTTGTCGGAATACCAGGCGATCCGTGTACTTGGGCGCGGCCGACCACGTGGCGCCCGCGGGCGGCTTCAGTGGTGTGCCAACAACCAGCGCGGGCTGCGGCACCAGCTTGAAGAACGCGAGCTGCTTGCCATCGGGCGACCACGCGGGCGCACTCGGTGCATCACTGCCGTTGGTGATCGCGAGCGCGTCACCGGTGTCCATCCAACGCACCCACAGTTGCGGGCGATCACCGCGATCGGAGACGAACGCGAGTCGCTGTCCGTCTGGCGACCACACGGGCGAGGTTTCGTTGTATTTGCCCGAGGTAATCGCGCGATGCCCGCTGCCGTCGCTCTTCACCACCCAGATGTTGCTGTAGCGCCGATCCGTCATCGGATCGCTCCAGCGCCGAACGTACGCCACCCATTCGCCATCGGGTGAAATAGCGGGGTCCGTCGCGTACTCCATGTGAAAAATGTCAGCGGCAGTTAGTGTGCGCGCTTGTGCCGACGCGCGCGAAGGCGCGAGCACGGTGCACAGCAGTGTCGGAAGGGCGAGCGCGAGCAGGCGGCGCATACTTCACTCCGGGGCAAGGATTTGATCGGGTGTCACGAGTATAGGCCGAGTTCGTGCGGTGCGCGAGCAGCGTGGCCGTACGCGACGTCCGCTGGCGCTGCAGCAGACCGCCGAGCTATGGTTGGCGTCAGGACCGTTGCAACGTGTCGGCCCGTCCTCCCGCCCTCCCTCCTGTCGTGTCATGACTGCCATCCGTCCCCTTCTGACAATTGCCATCGCGTCCGCCTCGCTTTGGGCTGGCACCGCTGGACTCCCCGAATCCTCGCACGCGACTCCGGCGACGGCAGTTCGCGCCGACCCGGACTCGGCGCTGCTGCGCAACTATCGCTGGCGAAACCTTGGTCCCGGTCGGGGCGGACGCTCGATTGCCGCGAGCGGCGTCGTCGGTCGCCGGAATGAAGCGTATTTCGGCGCCACAGGCGGTGGCCTCTGGAAGACGGTCGACAGCGGACAAACGTGGGTGCCCGTCACCGATGGGCAGATCAACAGCGCCTCTGTTGGTGCGGTGGCCGTGAGCGAATCTAATCCCGATGTTGTCTTCATCGGCATGGGCGAGTCGGCCATTCGTGGCAACATCATGCCGGGCGACGGTGTGTACCGCAGCGGCAACGCGGGCAAAACATGGACACACATGGGATTTCGTTCGGTCGACGCGATCTCGAAGATTCGCATTCACCCCACCAATCCCGACGTGGTGTTTGTCGCGGCCTTTGGTCAGTACAGTGTGCCGAGCACTGAACGTGGTGTGTTCAAGAGCACCGACGGCGGGAAGAACTGGCGACGTGTGCTGTTCCGCGATGCAAGGACGGGGGCCGTTGACATCGCCATTGACCGCAAGAATCCCAATGTGATGTACGCGGCACTGTGGGAGGCCTACCGCAAGGAATATCAGATGTCGAGCGGTGGGCCGGGCAGCGGTTTGTACAAGAGCACCGACGGTGGCGAAACGTGGAAGGAGCTCACACGCAACAAGGGACTGCCGGCCAAGGGTTTGGTTGGTCGCATTGGTGTCGCGGTCACGGCAGCGGATCCGAATCGTGTGTACGCGCTCATTGAACATGAAAACGGCGGGCTCTTTCGCAGCAATGACGCCGGCGCGTCGTGGGAGTTGGTGAACAGCGACCGTTCCATTCGTCAGCGCGCATTCTACTACACGCACCTGTTCGCGGATCATCAGGATGCGAATGTGGTGTACGTGCAGAACGTGTCGTTCTTTCGCTCAACCGACGGCGGCAAAACGCTGCGATCGATCGGACAAGGCACGCACGGCGACTTTCACGATCTGTGGATTGATCCGGCCGATCCCGCGCACCTTGTCGTGGCCAACGATGGTGGTGGCACGGTCACCATGAATACCGGCGGTGCGTACACTGAGCAGGATTTCTCCACTGAGCAGTGGTATCACGTGATCACCACCAAGCATCAGCCGTTTCACGTGTGCGCGTCGCAGCAAGACAACTCCACGCTGTGTGTGCCGAGTGACTGGAATCTGGCGCGCTTCAACGCGGCGCGGAACGCGCGCACTGACAGTGCACGCAACGTGGACATCACGCAGGGGGGCATGGCGGTGTCGTATCAGGTGGGTGGTGGTGAGCCGGGTTACATCGCACCTGATCCGCTGGATGTCGACGTGTTCTACGCCGGCACTAACAACGGTCGTTATCTCGACAAGTACAACCGTCGCACGGGATTCAGCCGCGAAGTCAATCCGTATCCGTGGTTCTATTCAGGCGAACCGGCGAGTGCGATTCGTGAACGCTGGCAGTGGACGTTCCCGATCATCTTCTCGCAGGCCGATCCGAAGCTGTTGTTCGTCTCATCACAGCGACTGTGGAGCACCACCGACGGTGGTCTCACGTGGGCCAACCGCAGCCCTGATCTCACACGACACGATCCGTCTACACTCGGCCCGTCCGGCGGACCGATCACCGGCGACATGAACGGCCCCGAAGTGTACGCCACGATTTTTGCGGTTGGACCCGGCAAGCGAAACGCCAACATTATCTGGACGGGATCCGACGATGGTCTGGTGCATGTCACGCGTGACGGCGGCAAGACGTGGACCAACGTGACGCCCAACGACATGCCGGACTTCGGCCGCGTGAGTCAGATTGACGCGTCGGTATTTGACGACGGCACCGCGTATGTGTCGGTTCGCCGTCCGCTGCTCAACGATCGTGCGCCGTACATTTTTCGCACCACTGATTACGGAGCCACGTGGACGACGATCACCAAAGGCATCGCGCCAGATGCGTACGTGCATGTGGTGCGTGAAGATCCCACGCGTCGCGGTTTGCTGTACGCCGGCACGCAGCGCGGTGTGGTGATTTCGTACGATGATGGCGCAAGTTGGAGTGACTTGTCACTCAACATGCCATCCACGCCCGTAGCAGACCTGATTGTGGAAGCGAATGAGCTGGTGATCGGCACCCATGGTCGTGGCTTCTGGATTCTCGACAACATTGGTCCGCTCCGTCAATGGACGCCGTCGCTCAATGCCGCGGCGAATCATCTGTTCACGCCACCTCCGGCGCTGCGCTCCACAAATGGTGCGAACATCAGCTACACACTCGCCAAGCCGGCGGCGCGCGCGCGTCTCGAAATCGCAGACTCAACCGGCGCAGTGCTGCGCGCGTTTTCAATCGACACGTCGCGCGCAGACTCGGCGGCGCAGGCAGCACAAGGTGGTGGACGTCGCGGCGGACGCGTCAGCTGGCTACCCAATCGTGCAGGGCTGAACAGCTTTGCGTGGGACCTGCGTACGGATCCGATCGTTGGTTTTCCCGGCATGATTTTGTGGGGCGCCGGGTTGAATGGTCCGGTTGTGCCGCCGGGTCGCTACACGATGCGTCTCTCAGTCGACGGACAAACCATGTCCGCACCGCTCACAGTGCAGCGGAACCCGCTGATTGCGGATGTCAGCGATAGCGATCTCCACAAGCAGTATCAGTTCGGACGCATGGTGCGTGACAAAACCACCGAAGCAAATCAGGCCGTGATCGCGATTCGTCGCGTGAAGGCGCAGGTCGCGCAGCGACTCACGAAATCAAATGATCGTGCGCTCACGCGCAGCGCGGACGAGCTCGTGCGTAAGGCCTCAGACGTAGAGCAGAAGATTTATCAGGTGAAGAACCAGAGCGGACAGGACCCGCTCAACTATCCGATTCGCGTGAACAACCGGTTGGCAAACTTGTTGTCCATGTCAGAGCGTGGCGACGGTCCGCCGGGCACGTACATGCCGGAGATCTACGGCATTTTGCGCGATGAGCTGGCAGGGTACCTTACGGAGCTTGATGCCGTGATGAAGAACGATCTCAGCGCCGTCAATGCACACCTCGCTCGGCTCGGCCTGGTGCCGGTGGACGCAACGTGTGAAAAGACCGAAGGATGCGCGGCATCAACGCGTGCCACGAACAACTAACAGCTCGCAATCAACTCCATGCTGACGACTGCAATGACTCGCACACAGCTCCGTCGAGCCCGCCGTGCACTTGTTGTGGCCGTGCTCACCAGCACGCCGCTTTTCGCGCAGCAGGAGACCCAGAACGTGGCCGCGTTTGCACACCTGTACGGAGTCGCACGCTGGTTTTATCCCAGTGATGCGGCGGCGGTGCTCGATTGGAATCGGTTCGCCGTTGAAGGTGTGCGTCGCGTGCGAACCGCGAGTACTCCGGCCATTCTCGAAGCAACACTGAAGGAATTGTTTGTCCCGTTGGGGCCGGGTATCGAAATCGGCACATCGCTACCGGCACGTGCGCAGGGCACGCAGCGGGACACGAGTTTGATCGCGTGGCACTATCAGGGAGCGGCGCTGACCAACATGCCGGGGGGTGCGTACGCCGCCACGCGAATGAATCGCGTCACGCGCATGGCGGCGGCACCAGCGGCGCCGGCCATTCTCACGCAGTCAGTCGCCGCCGATTCGTTGCGTGGCAAATCGGTGCGGTTGCGCGCGCGCGTTCGTGTCGGCAACCGGGAATCACTGGGGTCGGGTGGTCTCTGGTTACGTGTCGACCGCACCGGCGGGGCGATGGGCTTTTTCGACAACATGCAGGACCGACCCGTGCGCGATACGGCGTGGCGCGAGTATGTGATTGAAGGACCTATCGCGTCCGACGCAACGCGCATTGTGTTCGGCGCGCTGATGGTGGGCGACATGACGATGGACGTTGACGCGGTGGAACTCTCCGTGCGCGAAAATGGCGGACCATGGGGCCCGCTCGATATTCGCGACGCCAGTTTTGAAGCGCCCGCAACGGGTGCCCCGACGTGGAGCCAGAGTTCACCCACGGCATTCTCACGAGTGAGCGGCGGCGCTGCTGACGGAGAGCGCTATCTGCGCATTGCGTCATCCACAGCAACGGCGCGCCCGGAATCACCGGCCAGGGCCACCGATGGGTTCAACACGCCGATTGCTGGTGCGTTTGCAACGGTCGAACTTACGCGCGGCCTGACGGCGCGGGTGCGTTTGTCGCTCACCGATGCCGAGGCACGCACCGAGTCCGCGCAGCTTGCAAGTCTGCGTGCCACACTCGCCAGCGTCGCCAATCCGGCAGCACGGAACGATATCGACGTTCGGTTAGCGGATGCCGTCGTCGCATGGAATGTGTTCCGCCACTTCTATCCTTACTGGGCGGATATCGGAGTGAACTGGAACGATCGTTTGCTGCCGCATCTCACGACCGCGCTCACCACCGCCGAGTCACGTGAAGCGCGACGTGATGCGCTGCGCCTGCTTGTGGCCGATATTCGCGATGGTCACGGCAATGTGAACGATGTGGCGGTGCGAGCGAATGTCGCGCTGCTTCCTCTCCAGTTTCGCGTGCTCAACAATCAGCTGGTCGTGATCGCGAGCCGTAATGATGACGTCCGCGTGGGCTCGATTGTGAAGACGATCGATGGCGAGTCGGCAACCGCGCGCCTGGATAAAGAAATGCAGCACTCGTCGGGCACGCCGCAGTGGCGGCAGTCGCGCGCCGCGAGCGCTATGACGTTGTGCAGCCCCAATGCCACGGTCTCGCTCAACATTCAGTCACCCAACGGTGACACGCGCGTTGCGAACGTGCGATGCGAGACGAGTGCCGCACGCGCTGTGGAGCCGCGTCCCGATAGCATCGCGGAGCTGCAGCCGGGTATCTGGTACGTTGATATCACGCGCATTCGCGCCGCGCAGCTCGGCCCGATGCTCGCAACGCTGTCGAAAGCGCGAGGCGTGGTGTTTGATTTGCGCGGCTATCCAACAGACGCCGGCGCGGCCGTGTTGCCGTACCTCATGCGCGAAGCAGAAGCACCCACCGATCGCTGGATGCACATCGCACGAATGACTCGGCCGTTCGGAGAGGTCGCAACCTGGATGAGTCTGAGCTGGAATGTCCAGCCGTCCACACCACACATTGGCGGCCAGCGTGTGTTCCTGACCAACGGAGGCGCCATCAGCTACGCCGAATCTGTGATGGGTTATGTTCGCGACCACAAACTCGGCACAATCATTGGCAGCACTACGGCGGGCGCCAACGGAAACATCACCGACTTCACGGTTCCGGGCGGCTTCTCGATCATCTTTACGGGCATGCGCGTGACGCGTCACGATGGCACGGCGCCGTTTCACATGCGTGGTGTGGGGCCCGACATTCCGCTTGAGCCATCGCTGGCGGGCATTCGTGCCGGACGCGATGAGTTGCTCGAGCGGGCGATTGCGATTCTGAAGTAGCGAAACGGGAGGACACTCAGTTGCAAGCGGCAATCGTCGATGACGTGCAGCAGTCGGCCAGCGACGTGGGACAGTGGCTGGCCACCAATCAACCGCGCATCGTGGCCGCCGCCGTGTTGCTCACACTCGGTGTGCTGCTCGCATTCCTTGGTCGCATGCTGGCCGTGCGCATTGTCAATGCCATCGAGCGCGCGGTGCCCGGGCGTGCGTTCCGCACATCGTTCGGTGGTATCGCACGCGAACGGCCAGTCGGCAACATCATCGGCGGTGTGGTGTTCTGGGGTGTGCTGCTGTTTTTCATTGCCACCGCCGCCGATGCACTCGGGCTGCCGCTGCTTACGTCTGTCGTGGCCAGCTTCTCGCTCTTTGTGCCGCGCGTGTTCGCGGCCGCGTTGATCCTGATTGTTGGTCTGGTGGTTGGCAGTCTGGTGCGCGGTGCGATCACGGCCACCGCGAGCGGCGCCGGCAGTTCGTTCGGTTTGGGACTAGGCCAGTTGGTGCGCATTGGCATCGTCACGTCGGCCGTGCTGATTGCGATGGGCGAGCTCGGTGTCGACATCGCCATACTCACCGCGTTCTTCTCCGTGGCACTCGCGGCGCTGCTCGGTGGATTTGCACTCGCCTTCGGACTCGGTGCACGCACCGCGATCGCCAACATTATCGGATCACACTATCTCCGAAAATCGTTCGAGGTCGGGCAGTCGGTGCGCATTGGTGACGTGGAAGGGGTGATCGCCGAACTCACTGCGACCACGGTCGTGCTTGATGTGCCGGACGGACGAATGATTGTACCAGCCAAGCAGTTCAGTGAGATGCCGGCGATGTTGCTCATCAAACGAGAGCCCGCATGATTGCCGAACGCCGGTTGGCCCGCGCGTTTCTCGAGACGCACTCGGCGCGCGCCGCCATGACGCTCGAACGCATGCCTGTCGCGCACGCGGCCGCCGTGTTGCACGAAATGCCCGCAGCCGTGTCCGCGAAGGTGCTGCACGACATGAACATTCCGTACGCGGCGGAATGCCTGAGCTATCTCGCAAAAGCAGGCCGGGCAACTGCGGCGTCTGCCGTGATTGCAGAGCTTACGATTGACGATGCCGCCAGTATCGTGCGGGTCATGATGCCAGATGACCGGAGTCCAGTGCTTGATGCGCTTCCGATCAGCGTGCGCGATCCGATTGTGCGCATGCTGCCGTATGAGATCGGCACGGCAGGCGCAATCATGGACCCGTCGATCTTCCGTTTGCCTGACGATGTGATTGTGGCAGACGCGCGTTCACGGCTGGTTCGCGCCGCACGCGATCTGCTTTACTACGTGTACGTTGTGGACCGCGAGCAACGCCTCGTTGGCGTGCTCGATATTCCGGAGCTGATGCTGGCACGAGCGCGCGAGCCGCTGAGCGTGTCAATGCATCGCGAGGTTGATCGTGTACACGTGAACGCGCCGGTCGCGCTCGTGCGTGACCATGCGGGATGGCAGCGCTTTCATGCGCTGCCTGTCGTGGACGACGACGATCGGCTGTTGGGGGCGATTCGCTATCAAACGCTTCGTCGGCTCGAGCGAGAAGCAAACAAGACCGGTCCTGCACCGGCGAATGTCACGGCTGGCGCGTTGGCCGAACTCTTCCAGCTTGGCACCAGTGGCATGGTGGCCGGTCTGTCAGCAACGGCGCTGCCGAATCGGGACCTGTCACGTCCCACGGCCAGCGAGCCAGAGCCAGAGCCAGAGACAGAGACAGAGACAGAACGTGAAGAATGACGCCGCCGCGGGTTTCGAGAAGTTGGCGCGGACGTTCCTGCGAGAGTTCCCCGACGAAGCGACGCGTCGTCTCGATGATTTACCCGTCAAGGAAATCGCGCGACTGGTGCGCGCTGAACCGCTGCGTCACGCCATTGCGCTCATGGAGCGACTCGAGCCGCGAATTGCTGCGGACGTGCTGCTGTTGCTGCCTGAAGACGCGCGTCGCAATCTGGTGAGCGCGATGGATCCGGTGCGCGTGGTGGCGCTGCTCGCCTGGCTTGAGAAGCAGCCGCGTGCTGCGCTGCTTGCACAACTGGAGCCCGGCCTTACTCGTGAGCTTCGCATGATCGCCGAGTATCCGCCGGAAACAGCCGGTCGCCTCATGGATCCACGCGCGATTGGCGTGACACCTGGTACGACCGCGCAGCAGGCACTCACGCGATTGCGAGCCGGCCGCACACAGCGCATGGCGGACGTGTTTTTCACTGACAACGATGGCTTTCTCACAGGTACCGTGTCGCTGCAGCGCTTGGCGCTCGCCGATCCGGATACGCTGGTTGAAACACTGGTGCAGCCATCGGTCTCCGTGCAGGCGATTGATCCGCAGGATGAAGTGGTTGAGCATTTCACCAAAGGGCGACTGACAAGCCTGCCCGTGGTGGATTTTGAGGGCCGACTGATTGGTGTGGTGAGTTATGACACGCTCGCACTCACCGCGCAGGAAGACGTCGCGGCGGACATGCTCACCATGGTTGGCGTCAACCGCGAAGAACGTGCCCTGTCACCTGTCTCCTTCGCCGTGCGCAAACGATTGCCGTGGCTGCAGATCAACTTGCTCACGGCGTTTCTTGCCGCGTCGGTGGTGGGCGTGTTCGAAGACACGATCGCGCGATTCACGGCTCTCGCTGTGTTGTTGCCCGTGGTCGCCGGGCAATCGGGCAACACGGGCGCGCAGGCACTCGCGGTCACAATGCGCGGCCTGGCCATGCGTGAGATTCGCATTGGCCAGTGGTTGAGTGTCGTGCGCAAGGAAGCGAGCGTGGCCTTGTTCAATGGCGTGGCCGTCGCGCTCACCACGTCGGCAGCGGTGTGGATCTGGAGCCGCTCTGTGGGGCTCGCGCTGGTGATCGGCGCGTCGATGGTGATCTCAATGGCCGCAGCAGGAGTGGCTGGCGTTCTCGTACCAACGGGTCTCACCAAAGTCGGTCAGGATCCGGCGCAGTCTTCGTCAATTATTCTGACCACGGTGACTGATATCGTGGGTTTCGCGAGTTTTCTGGGGATTGCCACGCTGCTGTCCTCAATGCTCTAGAGACTAAAAGCGCCGAGATTTCATGCCTTGACAGGCATATACGCGACTGCGTATATACTGGCATGGAATCTGTCTTCGCCGTCCTCGCCGAACCCCACCGCCGCGCCATTCTCGCACTGCTGCTCAACGAAGAGCAGTCGGTAGGCGACATCGAACGCCGGCTGCACATGTCGCAGCCGGCCGTCTCGAAACATCTGCGCGTGCTGCGTGAGGCGGGCTTCGTGGAAGCGACTATTGATGCGCAGCGCCGCCGCTACCGGCTGCGCCCCGAGCCGCTGCAGTCACTCGACAGCTGGCTCGAACCGTTCCGTCGGTTCTGGACGCCGCACATCGACGCGCTCGAGCGTCATCTGGACCGCGTGCAAGCCGCCGCCGCGACTGACGCGGCTGAGAAGTAGTCCACCACCACTCCCACTCCCCGACTCATGAACATCCTGCTCTGGATCACTCAGGCCATACTTGCGCTGCTGCTCATTTCCGGCGGTGGTTACAAAGTGTTCAGCGCCGCACAACTGACCACACAGTTTTCAGCGATTTCACCGCTGCTCTGGCAGATCATTGGCGTGATCGAGGTTGCTGGCGGTGTCTTGCTGGTGCTGCCTGCGTCAATGCGATTCTTGCCCAACCACACGTCGACGGTTGCAGTGTTGATGCTCGTCGAGGCGCTCGCAATTTCGATGTTTTATGCGCGCTACTCCACGCGATTTTCGGCCGAGAATCCACTCGTGTTCAGCGTGCTCATGGCGCTGTTGCTCGCGTTCGTGGCGTACGGTCGGTTTGTGCGCTCGCCGGTGGGAGCGTAGCGCCCAATGCGCAATCACGATGAGTACGAACCGAGCGCCAACGGTCAGGCGCGAGTGTTGCGCGAGGACGGCGATAGTTGGGGACTGATCATTGCGCGCGAGTTGCGACACGCGCCTGAGCTCGTGTGGCAAGCCCTGACCGACCCGGCGCAGCTGCGCGAGTGGGCGCCGTTTGATGCCAACGGCAGCCTCGCGGTTGCCGGCTCGAAAGTGAAGCTCTCAACCGTGAACGCCGGTGCGCCTGTGGAATCGGAGACGACGGTGCTCCGCGCCGAGCCGCCTCGGCTGCTGGTGTACAACTGGGGCGGCAGTGATATGCGCTGGGAGTTGGAGCCGCACGGCTCCGGAACTCAGCTCACCCTATGGACACGCATTGATCGCCGCTACATCGCGATGGGAGCCGCGGGCTGGCATGTGTGCTTCGACGTTCTGGATCATTGGCTCGCGGGCACTCCACTTGGCCGCATTGCCGGAATGGACGCGCTCAAGACCGCCGGTTGGCAACAGTTGCACAAGGAGTATGCGAAGCTGTTCGCGGACTGATGCGGGGGCGATGTGTGCGTGTCTACTTGCCGGGCTTGAACAGGGTGGCGCCCTCTTTCCTGGCGGCCACAATCAGTGCCTGATCAAGGGTCGCCAGCGGCGCGTTGCGACGCAGCGCGAGTTCAAGATACGCCGCGTCGTACACCGTGAGCGACCGGCGCCGCGCGAGGTCGAGCACCGCAGCCTCGCGTGGTAAATCGTCCACGGCGAACGTGAGGAGGGCAAGATCGGAGAGAAAGGCCGTGGTTTGCGCTGCGGCGATTCGTTTGCGACGCTCGGCCATGAGCAGCACGTTGCGAATCTCGAACCAGAACAGCGTGGGCACGATGGCTTCGTCGGCGGCGATCGCCTCGAGTACCGACTCGGCGAACGAGGCGTCCTCGTCTTCGAGCGCCAAGGCGAGTATGGCCGACACATCGGGAATCACCGCCATCAGAAGCGATGGCCCTCGTGCTTGAGCCCCACCACATCGTCGCGGTCCATGCGTTTGAGGGCGCCGCGATAGCCCTTCAGCCGCTGGACGGCCTCGGCCACCACCTTCGGGTCGCGCGCGGAATCGGGTGGGCCCAGCTTGCCAACGGGGCGTCCGTGCTTCGTGATCTCGAAGGTCTCGCCTTTAGCGGCACGATCAAGCAACTCGCTCAGCCTGGTTTTAGCGTCAAAGGCAGCGATAGACTCCACGATCGATCCTCCAACTGGTTGAAGACTGGTTGAAAATAGTCGTTGCTCGACCGCTGCGTCAAGCGCGAGTGACTAGCGCGCGGCGATGGCGAATACCGGCGCGAATCGCCTCGATCTGAGCTTTTCCGCGCGCCTTGACATGCAAGCTGCCACTTGCCTATTTACAGCGTGTGACCGACATCTTCGAAGCCCTTGCCACTCCCGCTCGTCGCGCATTGCTCGACGAACTGCGCGAAGAAAATGGGCAGACGCTCTTCTCGCTCGTCGCGCGGCTCACCATGAAACATGGCCTGTCGCTCAGTCGGCAAGCGGTAAGTCAACATCTGGCCGTGCTTGAGGAAGTCGGGCTTGTGCGGACGCGAAAGGTCGGCCGCTGCAAGCATCACGATCTGGACCCCGCCCCGCTCTCGCTGATCACCAGTCGTTGGCTCAGTCCCACCTCCCACACACTCCCCCCATGCACATCACCCTCACCTCAATCTTTGTCGACGACCAGGCGAAAGCCCTTGACTTCTACACACAAACGCTCGGCTTCCAGGTAAAGCACGACATTCCGCTCGGCGAACATCGGTGGCTCACTGTGGTGGCGCCCGATCGCGCGGATGGTCCGGAGATTGTGCTCGAACCGTCGTCGCATCCGGCGGTGCCGCCGTTCAAAAATGCGCTGGTGGAAGACGGGATTCCGTTTAACTCGTTCGCCGTGGCTGATGTGCACGCCACGCACAAATCGCTCGTCGAAAAGGGCGTGCATTTTGTGCAGCCGCCTACAGACTTTGGTCCGGTGATTACCGCCGTGTTCGATGACACGTGTGGCAACCTGCTGCAGATTGCGCAGCAGAAATAGCATGCGAAATGCACCGGATTGGCGATCCAGCACACTTGTCAGTTGTCGAGCGACATGAGCCTGTTCGCGCTTTTCTCCCGCCTCATTACCCAGGCGGGCAACGATACCTCGCATGCCGCCTCCACATCCCAACCGGAGTGTTCGATGCCGTTCTTTCTCTCCCGTGCGCCCGCTGCGCAGCTCGGCCGCCTCGCGATCGCCCTTTTGCTTGCCGCCTCGGCGACCGCCCCCGTTGGCGCGCAATCATGGGTCGCGCAGATGAGCGGCGCGCGAGAGGTGCCACCCAACGCATCGCCCGGCACCGGCTTCGCGCTCTTCTCGCTCAGTGGCCCTGCGCTCAATGTGTTAAACGTGTCGATGCAGTGGAACGGTCTCCAGACGCCGCTCGAGGCAGCCCATATCCATTGCTGCGCGACACCGGACATCAACGCCGGCGTGGCGATCGGCTTCACCGGACTTCCCGGTACCACAAGCGGCTCGTATGATACCTGGTTCGATTTGGACATCGCATCCACGTACAACGCCGCGTTCGTGATGTCGAGTGGCGGTACCGCTGCGTTAGCAAAAGCCCGACTGCTCGACAGGATGGATGAGGGTACAACCTACGTTAACCTGCACACGGAAGCGTTTCCCGGTGGTGAAATCCGCGGGCAGATCGCGCTTGTACCGGAACCGTCCGGCGTCGCGCTCGCTGCGGTCGGCCTCATAGGCATTGCCGCCGTCGCCCGGCGACGCAGGATGGTTGAGCAATAGAGAAACGCTCGACCAAGCCAGCCTCGAGTGGTGTAGCATCATGATTGACTATGCCTCGCGTGCGATAGCGCATTGACTCGGCGCCGTCGCCGAGCGTAGCGTTTGGAAGCTGGCGTGACGCTGATTGGGGTCGCAGCAGAATGGTGACGGTCAACTCGATGCGATGGCGCAGACTCGCTCATGCGCACACGACCCCAATCACCGAGGACACACGGATCATGCTTATGGCGCTTTCAACACGTGCGTGGACGCTGGCCGAGCTTGATCGTCTGCCCAACGACGGCAACAGGTACGAGTTGGTTGACGGCGAGCTGTTCGTGACGCCGGCTCCCTCTACGGCGCACGAGGAACTGGCGGCGGCGTTGTTATCGCGGCTGGTACCTTACGTGCAGTCGCAACACATTGGGCGTGTCTACACACCGCATGCCGTCGTGCGCACACTGGGATCTGAAGTTGAACCCGATCTCGTGGTGCGACCGGCGATGCGTTCGTTGCCGGACACGTGGGCGGAGATGCCAACGCCTCTTTTGGTGGTGGAAATCCTTTCTGCGACGACCCGACGCCGCGACCACGAACAGAAGCGTGCATTTTACATGCGAATTGGCGTCGCGGAGTATTGGATTGTGGACCGCTGGAGTCGGAGCATCCGCGTGGTGCGAAGCAATACCGAAGATCTGGTTACGGAAACGGTGCTGGAGTGGCAACCCAAAGGCGCGCACGATGTGTTGCGCGTTGACGTGGCAGGGTACTTTGCAGAGGCGCTTGGAACGCCGCCGTAAAGCGCGCGGCGCCACGAAGTGTGCATCTCTGATGCCGTTGCGACGACGCGGCGGGTTGTGAAGGAACAGTCGTTCAACGCCGGAGCAGCATCATGAAAGGGTTCGTACAGGACATTGAGAGCATCGCCGTCACGAATACCGATTTCCGCCGCGTGTTGTACACGGCGAAGCATTGCCAACTCGTGGTCATGTCGCTCAAGCCGCAAGAAGAGATCGGAGCGGAAGTGCACACGCTGGATCAATTCTTTCGCGTCGAAGCCGGAACCGGAGAGGCGATGCTGGACGGTGTGCGCACGGCTCTTCTGCCGGGATATGCCATCATCGTGCCCGCTGGAGCGAAGCACAATATCATCAATATGGGCAGCGTTCCGCTCAAGCTCTACACTCTCTACTCACCGCCCAATCACCGAGACGGCGTGGTGCACCACACGCGAGCGGACGCTGAGGCTGACAGTGAGCACTTTGACGGCAAGACCACAGAATAGGTTGTATTCAGCCCGAAAGAGCGATATTCTCGCCGCGCGCTTTCCGGGATATTCAGACCTCATGAACGTCGTCGTATGATATGCGCACCTTCACATCACGAGGTCAGTCCAATGCGTTCTCACAGCAAGCGAACTCAGCGCCAGCGCGGGCAACCGGATCCAGTTGCTCGGCGGATTTCCACCGATTTGAGCGCGGGAGACAATGAGTCGGCCGGCGCGGCTGAGCTCGACGCGCTCATTAGCGCGGACGAAGCAGGCGAACGTCGGGCCGCCGCCGAAGCGCAGCAGGTGGATCTTGCGGCGGGTGAGGAGTTCCTCGAAGCGCACCCGGGCGATGTCGTGGACGAAGCCGCTGACGACTCCTTTCCGGCGTCGGACCCGCCTTCCTTTACACCCACGCGAGCGGGTCCGGCGTCACCTGATCCAGCGGATCACTGACCGCACTTCTTCGCCACGGTGATGCGCACTCGGTACGGCCAACGCGAGCGTCAGCGATCGATACCTCGCATCGATCGAATGTCCCGACGTGCCGCCGATACCGAGTCAACCGCGTTCAGATACGTGGCAACCATCTTGGCGGACAAGACAATGGTCCACTGCGTTGGCGTGTGACGCTCGAACAGCACCACCATTCCGTCGGGGGAGTTTCGCAGCACCGAGTCGGGAATGCCGAGCGTCACACTTTGGTAGGGCGAACAGGGCGGGCCCTTCAGGCACGCGTTCGGATCAAACAGATAGCCGGCGACCAGCGGATTGTCGCGCGTACCCACTGACGCACGCCGGAAGCCACCGTTGGCGCCCACTACAAAGCTGTTGATGTAGAGCAGGTGATCGCCACGCCTGCGGGGCGTCGTGAGATCTCCGTCCGGTCGGATTTCCGCGCGCAACCCGTACGTTGCATTCTCGTCGTAAAAGCCGAGGACCGACACGGTGCGCAGCCCCCAGAAGTCACGCACCTGCACTACCGGCTTGGCGCCCAGTTCATCGATCGCACCGAAGGCAATCGCGCCGTCTACTGGCAGCGATGACACCGAAGCGTGCGTGGCGGGCAGCGGCTGGCGCCCCGATGCACACCCGAGCAACAGAGTCGCTGCCATGAACGCGGCCGCGCCACGCACGGTGGCCGCGTGCAGGCGCCTTGAGAGGTACGGCAACGAATCGGTCCGCAGCATGCGCTTCTCCCGAAGAGGGTTCCTTAAAATGGAACCCCTTTTCGGGATCGTCGCAAGGGTTCGCCCTCGCTACTCGCGCCCTTTCTGGGTGTCTACGGACGCCTGACGGAGTTCGATCTCAGACACCACAAGGCTCGCCATGTCGACGGCATTCCGAACCTGGAGATCCGTCCACGCGTGAGGCACCGTGTCGATCGCGCAAAACGCCCCGATGACTTCGCCGGAGAGCAGAACGAGGGGCGCCCCGAGGTAGGCGGCAACGCCGAGCGATTCCACCGTTGGGACATTCCGGTACACGGGATGCGCGCGTGTATCCGGAATCACCAGCGGCACTTCGCCCTCGATCGTAAAGTGGCAAAAGGTTTGCCCCGTGAGCTGGCGTGACGACGCGAGCGGCTCACCGAAGCCGCAGTGGCTCAAGTAGAAGTCGCGATGTTCGTCGACCAGCGAAATGAAGGTGGTCGATACGCCGAGCAGCTGGGCACCGATTCTGGTGAGTCGGTCGAACCCGGTTGAACTGGGGCTATCAAGAAGGCCTGTGGCATTCAGCGCGGCCAGACGTCGCGGTTTTGTAAGCGCGGAGTGCTGGCTCTGCGTCGTGTTTTCAGACTTCGTGGTCAGCTGCGCGATCTCGGCGGCGATGAGCGTCTCTCCCTTGGGAGAGATGCCGTGGCTGGTGCGCACGCCGTATCGGCGCTGCAGATACGACTCCACGCTGATCCATTCCCCTTCGTATCTAACGGAACGCGTCCACGCGCAGAGTGTGACGAACTCGTCAGCGGGCTTGGCAACTGTACTCGAGGTAAACTCTTTATCGATCATTCGGACGCTCTTGCTGTTGAAGTTGCCGCAGGGCGCACGACGGAAATCAGGACAACAGTGCTAATACTCGCGATTGAAGTTTCAGTTCCTGACGCGGCGCGCAGCGGGAAATCCTTGGCGAAGAAAGGACACACCATCCATTTCCTGCGCGACGGCATCCGGCACCGCAATGCGCAGGTGCTGCAATATTGATGGCGCGATGTCCACAATCGCAGGCGTTCCGTTCGTGAAGCGTGCATCGAGTTCGCCGGAATTTGTCACGATCCACGTCGTGCGCTCACGTGTTGACTGCCGACCGTGGTTCTTGCCCGTGAGTTCATCGCGTCCGTGGTCGGTGGTCACCACGATCATCCACTGCTCTCCCAGCGCCTGACGCTGTTTGACCGCCTCCCAGATGCGCCCCACTCGCGCATCGGCTTCACGCACTGAGGCAAAGAACGTGTCGCTGTCGCCGTGCGCGTGGCCCATGTCGTCGGTGTGCTGCAGATACACCCACGAGAGGTCCGGTCCCTTCATCGTTATGTAGGCGGCAGCTTCTGTTGTCACGCGGTCGTCAATGGTTCTGATGTATCGCGATTCTTTGTCATGCGGATACGCGATGGTGTCTTTTTCGAAACCATCAACCGCATGATCAAGTGTGAGATTGCCCGCCGCCGCAAGTCCTTCGCCGAGCAGCACGGTGCGGTTGTCGAGCCAGGTGGAAAAAATCGCGGTCTGACGCGACGCGTCAGCGGACTCAACGATGCGGAAGACGTTCCAGTAGTTGTAATTCGGAGACTGGTTGCTGTTACCGCGCACGTTGTGTTTGTTCGCCCATGTACCAGTGATGAGGCTCATGTAGCCTGGCGCCGAGACGGTGGGCGTTTCCGTTGGGCCCCCACGCTCGCCGCCAACATATGCCCGCGTATACCCACCGGCCGCGGCAATCTCATCCAGCGCCGGTGTGTTGACGCGTTCAATCACATCGGCCGGAATCCCGTCGAGCAAAATGAACACGGCCTTGTGCGGGCGATCGGCGGTCCGGCCTGCGGGCACTCGGCAGGCGGACACAACGACCAGACCGAGCAGGATGGCCACCGTAGTGCGGGTCGGAATGTGCATGGAGTGAGACAGCAAAGGTGAGTGCGCGACGATAGACTTTACAGAGCGTGCACCGCAGACGGCTGAACTTACCGCCGTCGCCCCTTTCGAGTTATATCATGCGACCACTTCGTTACTCCATTAACGTCACGCTCGACGGCTGCATCGACCATCGCGCAGTTTCGCCAGACGAAGAAATGCATCACTACCACGCGAAGAGCATCGCCGATGTTGATGCAATGATCCTCGGCCGCGTGACGTACAACATGATGGAAGAAGCCTGGCGGCCGGTTGCAGAGACGGGCGTACGGCCCGATTGGATGCCCGACTGGATGGAGCCGTTTGCGCACACGATGCACGCGGCAAAGAAATACGTCGTATCAAGCACGATACAGCGCGTTGATTGGAATTCGGAACTCGTGCGCGGCGATCTCGCGGCGTTTGTCCAACGGCTGAAGAGCGAACCAGGCCGGGCCATTGCGACGGGCGGCGTGACGTTGCCATTGGCGCTTGCCGAGCTGGGCTTGATTGACGAATACGAGTTTTTGGTACATCCGCGAATCGCGGGGCACGGACCGAGCCTGCTCGCCGGGTTGTCCAAGGGAAAAGACTTGGAACTGGTGGGGCGAAAGGAGTTGAGTTCAGGAGCAGTGGCCCTACGGTATGTGGTGCGTGGCGCAAGGACAGCAAGCGGGCACTGATCGCGCGCCTCAACATGCAGTCTCTGCGCCTCCGCGTCTCTGCGTTGAACGCAGTTACAGTGAGAACCGAACACCCAGGGAACACACATGCGAATACGCGCAATCGCTGCGCAAGCGGCAGCACTTCTTGCAACAACCCCATCAGCAGCGCTGGCGCAGGACGCAGAGCAAGGCGGCACAGCCGGCGCTTCCGCAGTCTGGATCTTCGCGAATTTTTCTTACGCAGCAATGCGCGCTCAGGGAAACCCCAGCGGCTGGCGCATTGTGTGCTTCATCTTTGGCTTCCCGGGAACGGTCGTCAGCCTGCTCGTGGTGGAAGAAGACAGCGAACGCATGTACGGATTCGATCTACCGAAAAAGAATCGATAGTTCTGCGCGACTGTCGCTTACCCCCGACTCACCGTTCGATACGCATCCCGCGCAATGAGCAGCTCTTCATCCGTGGGCACAACCCACGCCTGCAGCGTTGACTCGGTCGTGCTGAACTTCCCTTCCCTGCCGTGATGCAGCGCTGCGTTTGCACTGGTATCAACGTGCAGTCCCGCCCACTGCAGCCCATCGCAGATTCTGGCGCGAATCTCCGGCGAGTTTTCACCAATGCCGCCGGCGAACAGCACGGCATCGGCACCGCCCATCGCGGCGAGATACGCGCCGATGTACTTGCGCGCGCGATAACAGAACATCTCGATCGCGAGTGTGGCGCGCCGATCGTTGTGTTCGCGCGCTTCGGCCAGCAAGTCACGCATATCGTTTGTTAATCCCGACACGCCGAGCAGTCCTGACTGCGAGTTGAGCAGCGCTTCCACCTGCGGCAACGACAGTCCTTCCTTGCTGGCAATGAAATCGAGCACGGCAGGATCAATGTCGCCGGAACGCGTGCCCATCACGAGCCCTTCGAGGGGCGTGAAGCCCATTGAGGTGTCTACGGATTCGCCACCCACAATCGCGCACGCTGAACATCCGTTGCCGAGGTGCAGCGTAATCACGCGCACGTCAGACTTGGGGAGGCCACTGATCCGTCGCCAGCGGTAGGCGACTGAACGGTGCGACGTCCCGTGGAATCCGTAGCGACGCACTTTGTGCCGTCGATACAGCGGATACGGGATCGCGTAGAGATACGCGTGTTCCGCCAGCGTCTGATGGAATGCGGTATCGAACACGGCAACTTGCGGCACGCCCTCACCGAGTGCGCGCTGCGCGGCACGAATGCCCGCAAGATTGTGCGGGTTGTGCAGCGGCGCGAGTTCGATCATCTCTTCGATGCCGATTGCGACGCCTGGTGTAATGCGCACCGACGAAGAAAACCGTTCGCCGCCGTGCACCACGCGATGTCCAACCGCGTGCAGTTCGGCGCGTGACGTCAGCGACGTATTTGCCGCGCCCGAGGTCGCCCACTCCACCAACCACTCCACCGCCGCCGACATATCGCGCAGCGGCGCGGTGTGACGTGACGAGACGCCATCGTGACTCCGCACGGTGATGACGGCTTCACCGCCAATGCGTTCAATCTGACCGCGCGCAAGTTTGACGTCGGTGTCGGCAGCGATCGCATCGTGATCGGTGCGCACAACCTGAAACTTGAGTGTAGCGGAGCCGGCGTTGAGGACGAGGACGTTCATGGAGGACCAGCTCGCGGTGGAGTCAGAGTGGTTGAGCGTGCAGCCGTATGGTTAGTCGAGCAGGCGGCTCTGCGGTATCGTTGGGCTGTGCCGGGGAACCGTTGAACGCCTGGTGTCCATCCTGCTTTAGAAGAACATACCGTGAAGTTCACCGATTATTTCAGCTACACCCGCCGTCGAGCGGATCGTGCAAGAATTCGCGTCGTATGGATCCGTCTCGCTGTCGAACATCCGGTCGCGGAGACCGTGCAGGCAGATGGCCGGATTCGGCGTTGGGTGTACATTCAAGAGGAAGCACGATACCTCCGCGTCGTTTTGCTCGCGGACGGCGAGACGGTGCATAACGCGTTCTTCGACCGAAGGTTTAAGCCATGAACGTCAAATATTTCAAGGACACAGATACGGCGTTGCTGGAGTTCTCCAACGCGAGTGTCGACGAGACGCGCGAGATTTCCGAGAACGTGTACGTTGATCTCGATAAGGACGGCAACCTTGTCAGCATGACGATTGAGCATGCGGCCGCTAAAGCCAATCTGCCGCACGTCAGCGTGGAAGAGATCGACGCGAGCGCCGCCTAGCAGGGACACGCGCACGCTGCGGTCGACAACGGAACTATTGTCCCGGTTGCGGGACAATAAGGTTCGACATCCCTGCACCGCTTGAGTGCAGTCCTTCTGTCTTTGCCCCGTCGTCGCATGAACCGACCCGCCCGAGCGTGCCTGCGAGCTGCTCTGCTTTCAACGATCGTGGTGTTCGCTGCCCCGCATGCACTCCATGCGCAACAGCCCGATTCGACCACCTTCCGACGCGGTCAGTGGGGCACCGAATTCGCACTCAGCAGCAGTTATCAAAGCCTTGGCGTGCTGCGATTTTCCACGCCGGCGCGTGCCTGGATCGGATATCTGGGCGCTTCCGTAAACGACACCCGTGGCGACGATCAAACGAACTCCGACGGTTTTCCTGTCGGCACTGCATCCTCCAGCTTGCGCAGGGGCGAGGTGCGCGTTGGCCATCGATGGTATCGCCCGCTTACCGATCACGTGGCACAACACGTCACGATTGGTGCGCTTGCCTCCAGTACGCGCCAGACGTCAGGGCCCGACGCGCTGCCCAACCTGGAGCAATCCGAGTCGGGCGCAGGCGGTTTTGCCGACGTTGGCGCGCTCTGGTTCGTTACGCCGCGACTTTCGCTCGGCGCGGCCTGGACAACAGAGGCGACCTTCACGCGCGAGAAGGCGCGTGGCGGTTTCCTGCCTGCAGACGCGACCAGGTCAACGACAATAACCAGACTGCGCTTCGGACAGGTTCGCGTGCAGGGCGCACGCTACTTCTGAATATTTCTCCGAGCGATAGACATGTTTCGATACGCTTCGTTGTCCACTGCTGCGTGCGGCGTACTCGTAGCCGCATCAAGCCTGCAGAACAGCCGATGGATCGCGCTTCAGATCGGCAGCCGTTGGTATCGTCCGCTCCTGCAGAATATGGTGCAACATGTCACGGTCGGCGCCCTGGTGATCGACTCGCGCGTAGAACGACAGCGCACCGCGAACTCGGAGGTCGAGCGTGGCAATGGTGTCGGCGTGTTCTCCGACGTTGGCGCGCAATGGATGGTGACGCGCAACCTGTCGCTCGGCGCGTCCTACGGGTTTTCGGCAACATACGGAAAGTCAACGTATACTGCCGGTTCGGATGAGCGCGCTGTGACAAACACCAACATCGTGCTCGGGCCCGCTACGATTCGCGCGGCATTGTACTTCTGATGCCCATCACTGTGTCATTCGCGCTCGCGGGGAGCAGAGGCGAATGCCCCCCGATTTCGATCCTTCGACGAATAGTGCGTGCTGTCAAATCCGCGTTGCTGTTCGTGGAATCGCATCCCAGTGACTGAACAGTCGCTGCTGCCGCAGGTTCACGACGCGTCGCTGAAAGCATTGATCGAACGCATGCGTACCGCTGTCTCCGGTCATTTGCAGGACGCGGAGTGCATCCGCTCGCGTCTCGGCGCGAACGAACGGGCTCATCCGGGCAGTGGCCAGCTGCGACTGGCTGATCGACGGGAGGTTGTGGCGTGAAACGAAGCCGACGAGAACGCCGTAGGTGCCGCTGAGACCCCGTCGTTCTCTCACGAGCACACCGCACACCATGCATACGATTCTCGGTGCCAATGGCACCATTGCACGCGAGCTCTCGCGCGCACTTGCCTCCTCCGCTGTCCGCATTCGACAGGTAAGTCGTCATCCCCGTGCAGTGAACGCGAACGACGAGACGGTGGCCGCCGACTTGCTCGATGCACAGGCCACCGCCAGCGCCGTGGCCGGGAGTGACGTGGTCTATCTGGTGGCCGGCCTGCCGTACAAGGCCAGCACGTGGAAGGAGCAATGGCCGCGTGTCATGCGGAATGTCATTGACGCCTGCCAACAACACGGCGCGCGCCTGGTGTTTTTTGACAACGTCTACGCCTACGGTCACGTGCAGGGGGTCATGACGGAAACCACACCGTTTAACCCGAACAGCCAGAAGGGTGAAGTTCGCGCCCGAATCGCTACGCTGCTGCTCGAAGCAATGCGTAGCGGCAACGTGCAGGCGCTGATCGCACGCGCGGCAGATTTTTACGGTCCGGGCGCGGTACAAAGTTTCCCGTACGCAACGGTCTTTCAGCGAATCAAGGCCCAGAAATCTCCGCAGTGGATCGGCAACCCGGACACGGTGCACAGCTTCACGTACACGCCAGATGCCGGCTCCGCGGTGGCCACGCTGGGGCTCTCGGATCAAGCCTACGGACACACATGGCACCTGCCCACCAGCCGGGAGATGCTCAGCGGAGCCGGTTTTGTACGCTTGGCGTGTGAACTGGCTTGCCAGCCGTACAAGTTGCAGCGTGCGCCGGGGTGGATGCTCTCGCTGATGGGATTGGTTGTGCCCGTCATCCGCGAGAATCAGGAAATGATGTACCAGCTGGATCATGACTATCGATTCGACAGCAGCAAGATCGAAGCGGCGTACGCACTGCAGCCCACGTCATATCGAGATGGCATCACCAGATGTCTCACGTAAGCACCTCCAACACCAGCGCGGCCGGTGTTGGAGGTGTATGCTGCACCATGGTTATAGTTGAACGAACGCGAGTGACCAGTGCGCCGGATCCCGTTGCTGTCACGGCCGGGCATCTGGCCGAGGGCCGTCCATGAGCGGGGTCTCCGCGCTCCGCACCGTGGACGTGCTCGATATGCGCCGTGCATTCGCCCGCGGTGCGGCAGACGGTGCGGACCGGCTGCGGCTGTGTGCCACACGCCCCATTCGATCGGCGCGCACACTGCGCGAGTGGCACGATCTCTTGCTGTTCGTGACGGCGAATCCAAGTGATGAGCGCACGCATGCGTTCGCGCGCGCGGAGCTTGCACGCGTACACGAACGCGTGAGTGGCATCAACGCGCGGGCCGTTCTTAACAGCGGCATTTCCGGCACCCCGATCGAAGGGAACTATTCATTGCCGCTCGTGCGCTGGATGCTCGCGCGGTGGCCCGGCGCCGTGTCGATCGCTGAACTGGATACCGAGGTCGAAACGATACGCGAAGTGCTGCGCATGCTGATGCTGCCGGTCGAGATCGAAGCCGCCGACCTGCTTGAAGGCAACGCCGACGACATGCTGGCCGCCGTATTCGGCGAGAGTCGCACCACACAACTCTCACAACTCGTTGCGCGTCTGGATCTGCTGTGTACGAGTAACACTGTGCGCGATGGACTCTTCGCACGACTGCGTGTGTACGTGCGCATTGCACCCGAGGCGGGATGCGCACTCACCACCGCTTTTGCAGCGCACGCTGCGCCCTTTGTGCAGCGTGGCGCGCTGCAACGAAACGTGGAGGTCAGGTCGGTGCTCGCCGAGCCAATCGGCCGGTCCGTTTCACTGTCCGCGACGGCCCGACATGAACTGATCAATGTGGCGCGCACCGTACTGTGCGCCATGCAACGTGAGACTGATCCGATCACGCACGCCAGCGATGTCACGCTGCACGACATGGGGCGCGGCTTGCGGATCGCGCTTTTCTCGCTCGACCTCGCCCATCGTTTGCCATTTGACAGTTATGTGGGCTTCATGGCGTTTCGTAATGGCGTGCCGCTGGCATACGGCGGTGCGTGGATTTTTCCGCACCGATCAAAGATCGGCATCAACGTTTTTCCGTCGCAGCGCGGCGGCGAATCGGCGTGGTTCTTTGCGCAGTTGTTGCGATTGTATCATCACGAGTATGGCGTGACGTGCTTCGAGGCGGAGAACTATCAGCTTGGGCATCAGAATCCTGATGGCCTCAAGAGCGGCGCGTATTGGTTTTATTACCGCGCCGGTTTTCGCCCGACGACGGCGCTGCTGCAACGAACGGCGGCTCGTGAAGCGGAGCGATTGGCCAAGCGCCGCACGTACGCGGTGCCGTTGCCGCGGTTGCGTGCGCTGGTGGCTGAGGGGCTTGAGTTGCGCGTCGAAGCAGGCGGCGGTGCGGCTGCACCGTTGATGTCGGTCACACCAAACACCGCCACGACGAATACGGCCACACTGGATACGGCCGCGCTCACGCGGATTGTGCAGCGCCACGTGGTGCATGTCTACGATGGCGATCGTGCGCGTGCGGAGCGCGAAGCGCTTGCGAGGGTGCTTGGCGTGTTGCTGGGCGATGAGTCGCGCGGGTTATCGGAGCTCGAGCGGGCCGCCTATCAGCTGTGGGCGCTCCCGCTCGATCTGGTGCCGGATCTTGAAACGTGGCCAACGGGAGAACGGCGACAGCTTGATGCAATTGTGCGTGCGAAGGGCGCGCTGAATGAACGCACGCACCAGCATCAGTTGGCACGACTCCCGCGATTACTGGAGGCCTGGGCGCGCTGTCAGTAGCGTTCTCAGCAGCGTTACCGGTAACTCTAGCGGTAACGCTGCCGGTGATGCTGCCGATGGCGTGATCGTTGGCTTAGTACCCTACCGCCAACCCATCTTTACGCGGGTCACTGCCGGCGGCGTAGCCACGCGTCAATCGAATGATTGCTTGCGCCCCGCCAAACGCGACTGGCGGTTGTTCAATCAGGACGTGCCCCATGCCCGTGAGTGCGGTACGCACCGCATCACTGAAGGGCGCTTCGAGCGCCACACGCTGCGCATCGTAGTGGCGAAACCGTGGCGCGTCGATGGACGCCTGAACGTCCATGCCAAAGACAAAGTGGTTGAGTAGAAACTGCACGTGCCCCTGCGCCTGCACACCACCGCCCATGAGTCCAAAACTCATGTACGCCTGCTCGCGTCCATTCACCGTGCGTGTCACGAATCCTGGAATGAGCGTGTGGAACGGACGCTTCCCGGGCGCGGCCGTGTTTGGCAGATCAGGGGTGAGCGTGAACCCCGCGCCGCGATTGTGTAACGCGAAGCCGGTTCCCGGCACCACGATGCCTGACCCGAAATAGTCGTAGATCGAGTTGATGAACGACACCATGTTGCCTTCGTCATCAGCTACGGTGAGATACACCGTTTCGCTCTGTGTACGCAGCGGCCCCGGATCCACGCGCTCCTGCGCCCGTGTGGGATTCAGCTTGCTGCGACGCTCGTTGATGAACTCGTCAGAGAGCATGCGTTCGGCAGGCATATCCAGATGATCGGCGTCGCCGACAAAACGATCGAGGTCGGCGTAGGCCAGTTTTTTCGCTTCGATCAGATGGTGCAAGTACGACGGTGAGTTGTGACCCATGGACTGCAAGTCGTACGGCTCAAGAATGCGCAGCATTTCAAGCGCGGCAATGCCCTGATTGCTCGGCGGCAGCTCCCACACCCGATATCCGCGAAACGTCGCCGACATTGGTGTGACCCAGTCGGGTGTGTTCTGCTTCAGATCGTCGAGCGTGATGAATCCATCACGCGCTGACAGATGCGATACGATACGCTGCCCGATTGAACCGCCGTAGAACGTGGTGATGCCACTGTCGGCAATCGTTTGCAGCGTGCGTGCATAATCGGGATTGCGAAACCACTCGCCGGCGCGCGGTGCGCGTCCGTTCAGCAAATACGTGGCCGCAGCGGCCGTATCGCGCTCGAGAAACGCCTCTTCTTTTTCCCACTGCGCGGCGATGATCGGCGAGACCGGAAAGCCGTCGCGTGCGTAGCCGATCGCCGGCTGCAGCGATTGTGCGAGCGAACGACGGCCGTGTGTGCGCACGAGCAGATCCCACCCCGCCAGCGCCCCAGGCACGGTTACTGACATCACACCCTGCTGCGACCCGGCACGGAATCCGCGCGCCTTGAGCGCGTCGAGCGTCATGCGCGATCCGGCGCGTCCACTGGCGTTGAGCGCAACGAGCTTCTGCTCCTTGGCCAGCCACACAATGGCGAACATGTCACCGCCAATGCCCGTCATATGTGGCTCCGTCACGCTCAGCACCGCGGCGGCGGCAACGGCCGCATCAATTGCATTGCCGCCGTCACGCAATACCTGCAGTCCAGCACTGGAGGCTAGCGGCTGGCTCGTGGCGATCATCGCGCTGGGCGCATAGACCGTCGATCGGCCGGCGAGCGTGGTCATTCGCTGCGCCTCAACCGCGCGCGAAGCAACGCAGACGGCGACCAGGAGTGCGACGTGTGTGAATCGAGGCATGCGAATGTGAGGTGGAGGCGGAGACACGCGTACGGATCGTTGATCTGTGCAGAACGCGCACGCCGGCGCGTTCACGCACGACGCTGGGGGAAAACATGGCCATCATGTACCCGAAGCGCAAACACCTGCGACCGTATCGGCCCATCCACGTCCGTGATGGCAACAGGCACTGATGCGACGGCGAACAGAGCCCGCCGCTGATGATCAGCGGCGGTTCGTGCATCGCGGTGTTGCTTAGCGATGAACACCCGAGTGGCCCGCATTCCAGTACTCGCACGACACGCGTGGATTCCACGGCGCGAACACGCCAAGTGGGTTGTTCTTCCACGGCCACACATGCAAGGCGTAAAGGTTGAAGCTGTTGACCTTGAGTTCCTGACCAAAGAGCACCGGTGGCTCATCCTTGGTCCACTGGTCAGCCGGGATGGCGTATTCCACGGCGACGAGTACCAGCTTGCCACCAGGGCCAGGCTCGTAGAGCAGCGCTTCGGGCTTCGTCACGTCGAGTTCGGTATCGAGCAGGCCGAGGTTCACGTAGTGCAGGCCCATGCCCCCAAGATTTTCTTCGGAGTCATCGACCATGCACATGTCCATGAAGAGGAAGTTGTACTGGGCCTCATCGCGCGCATACTCGAAGTTGTGATGTCGCGACATGGCGCTTCGAAGCGCGGCCAGGTCCTTGTTCAGTTTCGCGTTGGACGTCCCTTGTGCATTCACACCGGCATTCACACTGGCCTGCGTATTTGCGCTGGCATTGCGACGCGCAACCGCGTCGGGACCGCTTGGCACCGACGGATCGCCCGCGCAGGCGGAGACCAACAGCGCACCGGCGGCAAGCAACAGGCGCGAGTATCGAACCGCGTGCGGTGAAACAATGTTCGCGTGCATGACAATCTCCAGTGAACGTGGTGAGCTGACGCGCCACATGGCGACGTCGGGCGACCGAGGCGATCTTATCCTCGTCACTGAATGAGGCGGAAACGCAGGCCTGAGTGGCTCAATTGCACTGCTCGACCTGCGCCTGACCGATCAGCGATTCCACAGATTTCTGGAGGACGATATCACGCACTGCGACATACCAGCGTTGTCGCGTGTATCACACACAAGCCTGCTTCTTTTCCACGCCAGACGCTTGTGAGGTGCTCCATGTTTACAACACGCGTGCTCGGCACGATTGCGTTGGCGACGTTTGCTGGCAGCGCCTGCGGGTCGTCGACGCAGCCTGATCGCGATATCGCCATTCGCACCAGCGCAACGGAGTACACCCGTGCAGCCAACACCGCCGCAGCCGTCGCGTACACGATCGTGAACGACGGCACCGCCGCGCTGCGCATCACCAACAGCTGCGGTGACGACGCATCGCCTGCTGTTGAACGCCGGTCCGGAACACGTTGGGATGTGTATGGCGGCGGCGGGTGCCTTGGAATCTTCCCTGTCGGCGCGGTCGTGGTTCAACCCGGCGCCACGCGCCACGGCACTGCGGCGATCGCTGACGCTGGTGTGTATCGGCTGGTAGTCGCGACTGACCGAGGGCAGATCGCGTCCGCATCCATCACCATCCGATGAGCCGCCAGCGTCTGTGCTACAGCGAGGCACAGCTGCGCGATAACGCGGGCCACTCCTACCCGCGTGCGTTGCGCAGCCGTTCCAATCCGTCGAGGATCAGTTCCAGTCCAAACGAGAAGTCGTGCATCCCATCATACGAACCGTCTGCCACACGCGCGGACAGTTCGTACATGTAGGGGTACAGATCGGCGGGCAACATCGGCAGGTAGCTGGCCGCCGCTGACGCATAGTCTTCCGGATTTATCGGAAAGTTCTGCTGCTGCAACGCAAAGCCATAGATGTAGTTGTCCATCGCGTTCCACGCGCGATCCGTCTCCGACCACGACAGTCCGGCCTCGCGCAGCGTGCCCAGTGTGGCATCGATGTAGCTGAGCCTGTTGGGACCAACACTGATGCGCGATACGACGAGCATTGGCGCCCACGGATGCGTCGTCATCACGGCCAGTGCCGATGTCGCGCGCGCTCGCATCGCCGCTTTCCAATCACCACCTCGCGTAGGCAGCATGATCTCACCGAGGATCACGTCCACCATGCCGTCGAGCAGATCGTCCTTATTCTCGACGTAGTTGTACAGCGACATTGCTTCGACTTTGAGTGTCGTGGCCAGGCGTCGCATGGACAGCGCCTCAAGACCGTGCCGGTCTGCAAGCTTGATGGCGGCGCGCAAGATGCGATCGCGGCTCAGGGGCGCGCGTCGTGGTGAGGGCATGCGTGTGACACTACAGCGACTGACGGAGTAAGGCAAGCTGACGATTGCGCTTGACCGCGCTAACCTTACAGCGTACGTTCTGTCGTACACTGTAAGTTCATGTTTTCCCTCTTTTGCACCCTGTATGCGTCACTACATCACCGCCCTCGCCGGGCTCCTGGCTCTCGCGGCCCCCGCTTCCGGACAGGAAGGACCGCAAGGCGCAGACACCAGCGCCATCGTCATACCGCGCTGGCACATTGGTCTGGCCGCTGATGTCGGCCAGCCGGTCGGCGATTTCAAACAGAACGTCAACAACGCCGCAGGCTTGCAAGCGCATGTGCTGCTGCGGCTCGACCGGTACGGTCTCGCCTCGCTCCGCCTCCAGGGCGGCTGGCTGAACTACGGGCACGCGAGCCAGCGCAGTTGCCTGGGTACCACGCCGAGCTGTCGCGTGGCCGTCAACGTTACCACCGCGAACGGTATCGTCTCGTTCGGCGTCGGGCCACAGATCGCTCTCCCGCTTGGGCGAGTTCGCACCTACGGCTATGGTCTGATCGGCGTGAGCCGCTTTGCCACGGTGAGCGGACTCGGCGGCGGCATCCTCCCGGATCTCGTGGCCGCCGATGAAAACTTCGGCGATGCTGGTCTGGCCTGGAGCGGCGGCGTAGGCATCGAGGTCCCGGTGCGTGCGAGTACGTCGATTGATCTGGGTGTCGCGTATCAGGGCAATGGTCGTCGTGAGTATCTCATCAAGGGCGGACTCACGGACCAGCCCGACGGCTCGCTCGGCTTTGACATCAAACGCTCCGAGGCCGACCTTCTTGCGTTCAAGATTGGAGTCACGACCGCGCTCCCATGGAGACGGAAGCCACCAACGCCGTGACGATGACCTCACAGATGAAAGCGGCCGTTGTCCAACGCTACGGTCCACCCGATGTGGTGACCATCGAGCACCTGCCACGACCGATTCCCGGGCCGAACGATCTGCTCGTTCGCGTGCGCGCCACAACGGTGTCGTCGGCTGACTGGCGGATTCGCAGTGCCAGCATGCCGTACGGTTTCGGGTTCGCCGGAAAACTCGCGTTCGGTTTTGGCGTGCCGCGTCAACCGATTCTCGGCAGTGAGCTGGCTGGCGATATCGTCGCGATCGGTGCCGCGGTACGCAACTTTGCGGTGGGCGACGCGGTGGTGGCATTTCGCGGCGCAAAGCTTGGTGCGCACGCGGAGTACTGCTGCGTGAACGCCAACACTGTCGTGGTACCGAAGCCAGCAGCGCTTTCGTACATCACAGCCGCCGCGCTCGCGTTTGGCGGCACCACCGCGCTGGATTTTTTCCGGCGCGCCACGCTGCGCGCTGGCGAGCGCGTGCTGATCAACGGTGCGTCGGGAGCTGTCGGTTCGGCGATGGTGCAACTCGCGGTCGCCACCGGCGCGTACGTCACGGCGGTGTGCAGCGGTGCGAACGTCGAGGTCATGAGGCAGCTCGGCGCGACTCGCGTTGTCGACTACACACGCGCAGACTTCGCACTGGAAGGGATTCAGTACGACGTGATTGTGGACACGGTTGGCAACGCGCCGTACGCGCGGGTACGCTATTCGCTTACGCCGCGTGGACGATTGTTGTTGGTGCTGGCCACGCTTCCCGAGATGCTTCGTGCCCCGTGGGTAAATACAACATCGACGCATCGCATCATTGCCGGCCCGGCCCTGGAACGCGCGGAGGATCTGCGAACTCTCGTGACCATTGCGGCAGATGGGCGTTTCACACCCATGATCGACTCGTGCTATCCACTCGATCGCATTGCAGAAGCCCACGCGCGCGTGGAGACGGGACGGAAACGGGGCAATATCGCGGTGGAGATGCACCAGTAGGCGTCATCGGTCGGGCACGAGAGCATGCGCCAATAAAATCATCCCTTCGCAGGATCGCCGCGTCGATCACTTGGGTGCTATTCTCAAAGCGAGATGCACAACGATCCGATCGGCCCAACACCGGGTTTCGTCACCATCCGAGGTGCGCGCGAGCACAACCTTCGGAACGTGGACGTTGACGTTCCGCGCGACGCGCTGGTGGTGTTCACCGGGGTGTCTGGATCTGGCAAATCCTCGCTTGTCTTTGCCACGCTCTACGCCGAAGCTCAGCGACGGTATCTCGAATCCGTAGCGCCGTACGCACGACGTCTGTTTGATCAGTTGGGCACACCAGACGTGGATTCGGTGGACGGCATGCCGCCCGCGATCGCGCTGCAACAACAGCGCGGAACCGCAACGCCGCGCTCTTCGGTGGGCAGCATCACGACGATCTCGAATCTGGTGCGCATGCTGTATTCTCGCGCCGGCGAATATCCGCGTGGCGCGGCTACGTTGCACGCCGACGATTTTTCCGCCAATACCCCGGCGGGCGCCTGCCCCGCGTGTCGCGGACAAGGCCAGGTGCACACCGTCACCGAACGATCCCTCGTGCCCGACCCATCGCTCAGCATTCGCGAGGGCGCGATCTCCGCGTGGCCGGTGGCATGGCACGGACAGAACCTGCGCGATATTTCAGTGACGCTCGGCTTTGATATCGACGTGCCATTCAAGAGTCTCTTGGCGGCCGACCGACGCTGGCTGCTCTTCACGGATGAGCAGCCGCAAGTTCCGGTGTACGCGGGGTTCAGCAGCAAGGAAGTCAAGCAGGCCATGCGGCGGAAGGACGAACCCAGTTACATGGGCACGTTCACCAGCGCCAAGCGCCATGTGTTGCACACCTTCGCAAACAGCAGCAGCGTGCACCACCGGCGGCGCGCAGCTGCACATTTAATCAGTCGCCCGTGTAAAGCCTGTGGCGGAAAACGGCTGCGGCGCGAGGCGCTGCAGGTCAAGTTTGCCGGCATCGACATTGCCGACTTCGCGCGGTTGCCGGTGCATCGCTTGAACACCTTGTTAGACGAACACGATGCGCTGGCGCAGGCAACAGACGCGGAGCATGCAGCCGTGATCGGTCGCATTGTGCCCGAGATGCAATCACGGCTGCGCGCATTGCTCGATCTGGGACTGGGCTATCTCACGCCCGAGCGCGTGGCGCCCACCCTTTCTCCTGGTGAACTGCAGCGGTTGCGGCTGGCGACGCAAATACACTCCAACCTGTTTGGTGTGGTGTACGTGCTCGATGAGCCCTCCGCGGGATTGCATCCGGCGGACACCGAGGCCTTGTTGCGCGCGTTCACTCGACTTATTGCGGCCGGCAACTCATTGTTTGTGGTTGAGCATGAACTCGATGTGATTCGCCGTGCCGATTGGGTGGTGGACGTCGGACCGGGTGCGGGTCAGTACGGCGGGAACGTGCTGTACAGCGGCCCAGTGCACGGCCTGCAGTCGGTCGATCAATCCGCGACGGCGCGCCACCTGTTCAACGACACGCGCGCCAATCACCCGAGCGTGCGCACGACAGATTCGTTTATCGAGTTGCACGATGTCACGTGCAACAACATTGAAGATCTCAGCGTGTCATTCCCAATTGGCATGCTGACCACCGTTACTGGCGTGTCGGGATCCGGGAAGTCCAGTCTGGTCACGCATGCCCTCACGCAACTCGTGGGCGATGTGGTCGGCCGAGAGGTGATTCAGCCGGATCCAGACGAAGTGTTGACGGACAGTGCATTCACCGTGGCACGCGGGTCGGTCACATTTGATCCGTCGCGTATCAAGCGGTTGGTACAGGTCGATCAGCGACCCATCGGTCGTACGCCACGATCCAATCTCGCTACATACACCGGACTCTTTGACATTGTGCGTCGATTGTTCGCAGAGACACCCTTGGCAAAGTCTCGACGCTACACAGCCGGCCGGTTCTCGTTCAACGTGGCCAAGGGGCGCTGTGCGCGCTGCGAAGGGCAAGGCGCCGTGTTTGTTGAGCTGCTCTTTCTCCCTGGCGTGTACTCACCATGTCCGGAGTGTGGCGGCTCGCGATACAACGCGCAAACGCTGGACGTCCGCCTGCGCGACAAGACGATCGCCGACGTGTTGCACTTGACGGTAGACGAAGCCACCACGTTTTTCAGCGACGATCCGTTGCTTTTGCACGCTCTCGTTGTGCTGCAGGAAGTAGGGCTTGGTTACCTGCGACTGGGACAGCCAGCCACTGAACTTTCCGGAGGCGAAGCCCAGCGCATCAAGCTGGCGCGCGAACTCAAGCGTGTGTCCCGAGGATCGACACTGTACGTGCTTGATGAGCCAACAACGGGGCTGCATCCGGAAGATGTTGACCGGCTACTCACGCACCTGCATCAACTGGTAGATGCTGGCAACACCGTGGTCATGGTTGAGCACGATATGTTCTCGGCCGCGAGCAGTGACTGGATCATTGATCTCGGGCCCGGCGCGGGAGAAGATGGCGGCCGGATTGTTGCTACGGGAACTCCGGCAACTGTGGCGACGTCACCTACAAGCTTGACCGCGCCGTATTTAGCAAAGCACGTGATTGCGGTATGACTCGCTGCTGAAGCGCGCGGTGCGCGGACAATGCCGCACCGCCGCGCGCTGCGTGCGAACACCGCGACGCTTGCATCGGCAGCGATCCGTCAATCAAATGGTCCGACGCGTCTGGGCATCAAGGCGATCATCACGATCACGTGTATACCCCGGATCACGACTCGACCGAACATCTCCGCCGCGGCTCGAAAGCCACATGGCGGCGAGTAAAAGAATTCCCGCAAGACTGACGCCTGCGCCGATGTAAATCGTTGGCATGTGGTAGCTCCTGTTGCGAGCTGTCCCGCGATGAAGGGCGACAAGAGTGTCGCAACGGTCCACAGCGAGATCGGACTCTTCAGGAGTGTAGCGCGCGTTCGCGCCGCAGCGTATTAGCCAAAGCGCCTAGTCCGTCCGATCGACTACGTTGCGCACCGTGAAGAACCGAGCACGGTCGAGCGCGAGCTAGCTCAGCACGGCAAACGTCTTCTCGATAAACTGTTCGACCGTGATCGGTTGCACGCCAAATCGTTGCGCCGCCGGTTGCCAGTTGGTGAAGGCGTTCGTTGACGTCGCCGTGAAGTAGCCCATCGCCATCAATCGGGCTCCGATTTCACTGAAGGGCCGCAGCACAACCGAGCCCGCTCGAAGCAGCGGCACGGGCATGTGTCGCCGTTTGGCAGGTGCACCAAGACGCCGTTCGATCAGCGTCGTCACCTCCGCAAACGAACAGACGCTCGGTCCACCAACGTCGATCACCTCGTTTGTAATGGTCGGATCGTCGAGAATTCGTAGCGCGAACTCGGCGACATCATCGATGGCAATAAAGTTGGCGCGCGACGTGCCGTCGCCAAATAACATCACCGGCTTGCCCTTCCGTACGGCGTCGCCAATCAGCGTCTCGATCCACGTTTCCATGAATACTGTTGGAGCGAGCAAGACCCACGGGACACGAGACCCGCAGATGAGCTCGTCGACCTGGTGCTTCACGCGAAAAAAATCCACGGGTGAGGATGCGCCGCCCGTGTCCTGTGCGGACACGTGCACGATCCGCGATATGCGGTGTTCACGCGCCGCACGGCACACATTCTTGTACGCTCGAAGATCCACGCGATTTGGACTCGCCGCACCCGTGCCCATTGCGTTGTTCGCCGTCGTCAGAATCTGATCTACATCAGCGCACACGTTCATGACACAGTTCGCATCGAGCAAATCACCGGCAGTTATCTCGGCGCCAAGTGCTTCGAGCGCGGCAAGTTTTTGCGGGTTGCGTCCGAGCGCGCGAACGAGATGACCAGTACCCAGCAAACGCCTGGCCACGGCTCCGCCAAGCTGGCCGGTTGCTCCGATCACCAGAATCCTCTTCCCGGCTGTGCTCATCATGTCGACTCGCCTCACCGATCGCTGTTCATCCCGTTCACGGGCTGGTGTCACGCTGGTGCTGCGAAGTTGCTGTTTGGACCGGGGACGTCAAGCCGAGTGCAGGTCAGCGCGTCGCCGTTCTGACCCACTGCCAGGCGATCGGCCCTGCCAGCACCGCCCAGGTCAATGCGGCCATGCCAATACTGGTGAACACGGCCGCGCTGCCGAGGTCCTTGGCTCGTTCGGCGAGCGGATGCCGCACGAGCGAAATGCGGTCCACCGTTGCCTCAAGCGCGGAATTCAGCAGTTCGACGACGAGCACGAGCACCATGGACAGCACGAGCACGAGATGCTCGAGCGGCTCGATCGGCAGCCAGAAGGAGGCGACAGTGAGCACGCCGACGACGGCGAGCTCCTGCCGGATCGCCTCTTCATGCTTGAGGGCGTGCCGCCATCCGGCGAGCGAGTAGCCAAGCGCCGCGTTGAAGTGCGCCAAACCGCGACGAGCCTTGGCTTCGTCGGCCGGAAGTGGCTCTTGGCCGATGGTGTCAGTACTCAAGGCAGCGCCTTCGTGCGACCGATTGGGGCGGACCAACACATGGATACGTTCACCTCGGCCAGTCGGTGGCACTGAGACGTAATGGATGAAAAAATCGCGCCGCTCGTTCAATCGCTCCGCGTCTGATTGACGCGGTGTCACACGATCCGGGAGAATGATGATCACACCACCGTGTCATCCGTGTCACCGATTGGTCACCACCGTGTCACTGTCAATCGCACCGCTACGCATTATGCGACGACTCGCCGCGCCAGCGATCGCTCGTACCACTGCAGCGCCGGCGTCACCGTCACGCCGTGAATCACAATGCTGCACGCGATCACGGTGACCACCAGACCGACCAACTGCTCGCCATCGCTGCTCGGCACACCGTGATTGAGCGCGTAACTCAGGTAATACAAACTGCCGATGCCGCGAATGCCGAACCAGCCAAGCAGGTAGCGCTGCGCCCGTGAAGTGCGCGATCCGGCCATGGAAACCCACGTGGCGATCGGTCTGATGAGCACAAACAGCAGCATGGCCAGGAGCGCGCCAGACCAGCTCCACACGCTTGCCACAGCGATGCCGACGAGCACGACGAGGAAGACCTCGAGCATGCGTTCAAGCGTGTCGCCGAAAGACAACGCTTCGGCGATCAGCACACCGGCGGCCATGGCGGGTTGTTGATTTGCTTCGTCACTGTGCTGCGCACTGACGAGTGTTTCGGCTGGGGGGTGATTCTCGGCTTGCGCGCCGATGGGATCAGAAAGATCTGCATGTTCGTGATGCGGCGACGCGCGCACTACGCGCACCTCAGCGTGACGCAGTCCAACACCGGCTGCAAATACGGCGAGAAATCCCCATGCATGCGCGTACTCCGCCGCCACGTACGACAAGGCGATCAGTGCGAGTGCAAGAAAGTCATTGGGCGCCGCCGCGTGACTACTGCGTGCGCGAATCCTTATGGCGAGCTGTCCAACGCCGGTGCCAAGCAGATAACCAATGGCGATTCCGGCCGGAACCGCCCACACAACGCGGCTGAGAAACCATTCGCCCACCCATGCATCAAGACCGCCCGCACGCATGAACTCCAGACCAAAAATGACAAAGGGAAACGCGGCGCCATCGTTCAGACCGGCTTCACCCGACAAGCCGTAGCGCACACGATCATGGTCTTCGGCATCGTGCACCGCCACTTCAGCGGCGAGCACCGGGTCAGTCGGTGCAACGATGGCACCAAGCAACAACGCCACGGCAATCGGCAAGCCGAGCAAGAAGTGCGCCGCGGCTGCCACGCCGACGATGGAGAAAATCATGACCGGTCCCGCCAGACGGAGGGCGACAAACCAGGTCCTGTTCCTGAGGGGCAGTCGCAAGCGTAGCCCGCCCACAAACAGCGAGATGATCACGGCAATCTCCGTAATCGTCTCCACCCAGACGCGCTGCGATTCGATCTCGAGTCGCATCAGGCCGAAGCCAAGCGGGCCGAGCCCAAGACCAACCAGCAGGTATATGAGCGATGTCGAGATTGGCAATCGTTCGACGTACGCTGACAGCAAGGCCATCAGCAGCAGCAGTGCGCCAACTGCGGTCATCCATCCAAGTACACTCATCTGATCTGGTTCGGAGTACGCACCATCCCCCACGTCAAACTGCGTACCCCGGAATCCGAGGACCAGTCCCTCTGCGACACCTTCAAGCCGTTTCGACGAGAGGCGACCGTCGCGGCGTCCGCCGTCAGTACCTGAGCGCGACGCGCAGTCGCTGCCAGAACTGTTCGTCGAATGAGCTGATGGCCAATGGATTCCCGCCCGCTACGTCTGCCTCGTTGCCGTGTCGGACCACGACAAGCTCCAGCGACGGAATCACGTAGATTTTCTTGTCGCCTTTGCCCAATGCCGCGACCAGATCGGCTGGAGCACTGGGAATAAGGGCGCCCGTCACGTTGGGCAGCCAGTATGGTCCAGGCGTGCGATAGGATGACTTGCCGTTGAGCCACCACAGGTATCCGTAGGCCGGGTTACTCGATTGCGAACTGTTCACGCTCGCGTTCAGGTACGACGCATCGGACAGCAGCACCTGCGTGTCCCAGCGACCGCGGTTCAAGATCAGGTGCCCGAAGCGCGCCATGTCACGCGTGCTGCAACTCATCACGAAGCCTGGTTCGCCCGTGTCAATGTTGAAGCGCCACGAAGCCGTACGCATTCCGATGCGATTCCACAACAGCGCACTTGTCGCGGCGGTCATGGTTTGCCCTGTGGCGCGCGTAATCAGCTCGAACGCTTGGTAGTACGCCGGGTTGTTATAGTAAAACTGTGTTCCCGGTTCTCGCACAAACCGCAGTGAGTCATCGAGCCCTGAACTCATGCTCAGCAGATGCTGCACGGTGATGCGAGGCTCTGATACAGGCGAGCGCGACCACCCGTTGCCGAGGTACGCCGACACCGGGCGTGAGATATCGAGACGCCCCTGCTCCTGCAACTGACCGATCAGGAACGACGTCACGGTTTTACCGGCCGACGCAATAATCGAATCCTTCGTTGGCGTCCAACCGTTCCAGTACCGTTCAGCGGCAATGCGCCCGCGCCAGAGAATCACGACGCCCGTCGATTTCTGTTGACCGGCAAAGGTGAGGGCATTGTTCAGCGCGACCGTATCCCACCCGAGGGCGGCGGGGGAAACGGTTTCCCAGGCATCGGTGGTCAACGGCGGGAAATACATCGCTTGCGACCGCGGATCAGGGACTGTGGGTCCGGCTGATTGTTCGGGTGCGGTCGACGAACTGGCGCATGCGCCAAGGGTTACAGCGAGGATGAGCACGCGGACGTGATGTCGCATGATAGAATGACGATCGAGCGCGGCCCTTGTTAACGGCGAGCGTTGTGCTTCCGGCGCTGAAAGCGCATGATCTAGCGGCCACAGGATACCCCATCGGCACCACCTGACGCCATCTGGCCGACATTCTCCCGAAACCCTAACCGGACCGGTCATGAAACTCGGAGCCTTCTCAGTCAGTCTGGCGGTCAAGGATATCGCCGCGTCTCGCGCGTTCTACGAAGCGTTCGGCTTTCGTGCGTTCGGCGGCGATCAATCGCAGAACTGGTTGATCCTGAAGAATGAAGACGAGACGATCATCGGTCTCTTCCAGGGAATGTTCTCCGTCAATATTCTCACGTTCAACCCGGGATGGGACAGCAACGCAAAGGACATCGCGGCGTTTACGGATGTGCGAGAGATCCAGAAAACCTTGAAGGCGCAAGGCATCACGTTTGCCACCGAAGCCGACGAAACCACGACGGGGCCGGCAAGCTTTGTTGTGATGGACCCGGATGGGAACCAGATCCTCTTTGATCAGCATCGATAACCTACCGGCATGCATCTCGACGATCGTGTAGCACGCGTCTTCGGAGACGACGAACCCACGCACCTGGGCTCCGGATGGATGAGTGGTACCATCTCGGTGTTCCTCGGTGTGCTGGCCGTGGGCGCGGTGGTGTGCTTTTATGTACCCGAGCTGCTGACTAGTCCGGATGTGCGTGCAGTGCTGCCCATGCCGATTGTGCGCACGACCATTCAGCTCGTGATTGGCGCTGGTTTCCTGCTCGGCTTCTTGAGTCTGTTGCTGCGTCGCCGTAAAACACTGGGCATTGCAGGCGTGGTGCTGGCAATGGCGGCCGCACTCGCCGGCGGCGGCAACATTCCGTACGAGGGCGCGGTGCCAAAGACGCCCGTGTACCTGGGCCTCGACTGGTTCCTGCTGAATCTGCTGCTGCTCGCGATTGTGTTTGTGCCACTCGAAAAACTGTGGCCGCACAAACGCGGGCAGTCGGTTTTTCGACGCGGCTGGGCGACGGATACGATCTATTTTTTTGTGAGCCATTTACTCGTGCAAGTGTCAACGCTGCTGACACTCATGCCGGCACAGGTGTTTTTTGACTGGGCGATTCATCCAGCGCTGCAATCCGCCGTGCGCGCACAACCAGCGGTGCTGCAGTTTCTGCAATGCATGCTGGTCGCGGATCTGGCCGAGTACACCATTCATCGGTTCTTTCACAAATCGAAGTGGTTATGGCCGTTTCACGCCGTGCATCATTCCAGCACGGAAATGGACTGGCTCGCCGGCTCCCGATTGCACATTGTGGACATTGTGCTCACGCGCGGCCTCACGTTTGTGCCGCTGTTTGTTCTCGGGTTCGATACGGGGCCACTGTACGCGTATCTCGTGTTCGTATCCGTACACGCGGTGTTCATTCACAGCAATGTCTCCTGGCGATTTCCGCGTTGGGTTGAGTCCGTGATTGTGACGCCGCGCTTTCATCATTGGCATCACGCGATTGAGCACGAAGCGATCGACAAAAACTTTGCCGTGCACTTTCCGTTTCTCGACAAGTTGTTCGGCACCTACTACGGCCCCGCGGGCGCCTGGCCCGCAGGCTATGGCATTCACGAGAGTGATGTGCCAGACGGTTTCGCCTCGCAGCTGGTGTATCCGATACGTCCTCGGCGGCGTTCGCCAGACGTCTCCTGATTGCCATGCAAGACGCTGCGCACGACCCGCTCCCGGTTTTGGAAACACCCGGACTCGTGACACGAGCGGTGGCGCTCTGTTCGATCATTGCCGCCGTGCTGCTATTAGGTGTGCATGTTGCCCGACTCGCGCAGTCCCACGGCGGAGTGTCGTGGTGGATGCTGCCCCTGTGGCTCACCGGAATGCTCGTGGCCGATTTCCTCTCAGGGATCGTGCACTGGGGCGCGGATACGTGGGGATCCGAAGCGATGCCCGTGTTGGGCAAGCGTCTGCTGCGTCCGTTTCGGGTGCACCACATCAATCCGGATGACTTCCTCACGCGCCATTGGATTGATACGAACGGTGATGTGGGCACGATCGTCAGCGCCGTGCTCGCCGCGACGTTCCTGATTCCGCTCGACAGTTTTTCGGGACAGGCATGCGTCACGTTCATCATCGCACTGGCAGCAACAACGCTGCCCACCAATCAAGTGCACCAGTGGGCCCATATGACATCACCGCCGGCGTTCGTGCACGCACTGCAGCGATGGGGCGTGCTCATGAGCCATGCGCATCACGCCGAGCATCACGCGCCGCCGTACGTATCCAACTATTGCATTGCGCTGGGATGGTGTAACCGCGCGTTGGTGCGCGTGCAGTTCTTTTCCCGTCTGGAGCGATTCGTGACGCGTTTGACCGGCGCTGTGCCGCGGGCGGACGAAGCGCGCTAGTGCTTGCTGGCGTGGCGGCGCCGTTCACCTGATGCTGTGATGTCGCTGCCGGCACTCGGGTATGCTTGGCAGAACTTAACCGCATTGACGGACTCGCGCCGTTCTTTCCACCTACTAACATTCGTGACCGTGAACATAGAAGACACCATTCAGCAGCTGGAATCTGAACTGCGCGCGGCTCAGTTGAACTCCGACGTGACGACGCTGGACCGACTGATTGACGACGCGCTGCTGTTCACCGGACCCGACGGCGCTCTCGCCACCAAAGCGGACGATCTCGCGATGCATCGTGATTGCGTGGTGCAGTTCACGTCTCATGAACCGCGGAATCTGCAATGGATCAGCGTAACCGACGAGGTGGTGGTCGTAGCCCTGCAAGCGCGCCTCGCCGGACGCTTTCATGAGGCCGAGTTCGCCGGTGATTTTCGCTATACTCGGGTGTGGGCACGCCGCAACGATGCCTGGCGTGTTGTTGCGGGTCATGTGAGTGCGATAAACGATCCGGACGCACAGAACGATTTGCCACGTGAAGTCAATGGAGGTATCTCATGAGCTGGATCCCAATGCTGCTGTTCGGTGACATTGGTCAGCAGTTTACGCTGGACGACATCGAAGAAGATGTAGCGCACCTGCGCGCGCAGCTGAACAAGCAGCGATCCACGCTTCAATCGCGTGATGACGCACTCGTCA
Organism: Gemmatimonadaceae bacterium; assembly: GCA_022843265.1. Taxonomy (GTDB): domain Bacteria; phylum Gemmatimonadota; class Gemmatimonadetes; order Gemmatimonadales; family Gemmatimonadaceae; genus JAABRT01. Next base: position 68,144 of record JALHNZ010000003.1, on the reverse strand, counting down.
CGCTTCGACGTGAGGTCACAGACCTGCAACTCGTTGTGGCCGAACTGTCGCGATTACTCGTGGCAAACGATACCCTGCCCCGAGAAGCCGTTGAGCGCATCGTGCGAGGCCTTGAAAGGCGCGGCGGCCAGTCTGACAGCCCGTGACCCTACAGATTCACCCACCAACTCACCTTCGCGAGCAGTGCCCGATTCTTCGGGCGCAAGCCATCGGGCACATAGTTGTCGGTGTACACAATGAACAAGTCCGACGCCGGCAGGAATCGCCACTGCAACCGGCTGTTCACATTAAGATTGTCGAACTGATTGTTGTACTGCGTGAACGTGGTCCAGAAGAGTGTTGTTGTAAACGTCACATCAATGCGTGACCCCACCAACCACAGCGTCGCGTCGTCGTAGCCCGGGGCGAGGTCAATCTGGTTGACGTTCCACGTGAGCGCGCCGGTGGCGTACTGACGCCAGCGGTAGTTGAGTGAACCGGACATCTGGCGCAGTGAGCCGTTGAAATACTTGCCGCCTCGAACACGAAACGTTCCGGAAATCACTTCGCGTGGATCGGTGGTAAGACTGGCTTCTACTTCCGGCTGCTCAAACGACTCGCCCGCGGCAAACGCGAGGCCATCGCCACGTACAGGACGAAACGGGGCGAACAGCTGCGTGTATCGCGAGCGTGCCGTGAGATTGAACTGCCCCGTGTTGCGGAACTCGGCCGCGTAGCGTCCGGACAGCGTGCGATCAGTTAATCCCCACGGATCATCCCAGGTGAGATTTCCTTCCAGGCGAAGCACATGCCGATTGATCGGCGTGCTCGCCGGAAACCGGCTGAACTCGAGCTCGGGATTGATGCGCTGAAATCCGCGACGCGGGACAAAGCCCGTGCGCGCATCAAAGCCGTCGCCAATGATCTGGTGCTCCCACCTCGCGCGCCATAGCGGTGCGTTACGCTGCAACGACACGCCGTGAGAATACGCGTCGGTGTCAGCGCCCTCAGACACCTGTTGGTGATGAAAGAACTTTCCGAACCACGCGCCATCGGCCGACGCCAGATTGTAATCCACTCCCAGCATCCGGCTCGCGGAGACATCGTTCGGGCGGCGCGGATCGAGCGGACCACCCTCGGTGTTTTGCTCGTTGACCGCGATGAATGCCAGATTTGAGCGGGCGAACAGCTGTCGTTGCACCGCCGCGACCGCGTAGTTCCGTGCGCCCACACCGATCGCGCCATCCGACGCGGCCTGCATCGACATCATGCCGATGCGCCAGTCGTCGCTGAGTCGTCCACTCAATCGCGCGCCGCCGATAATGCGGTTCTGTACGTTCTGCCCCGTGCTTGAGTCAATCGCGATGCCAATGCGTCGGGAGAAAAAAGGGCGCGCATTGTCAAAGCCGAATCCGGAGAACAAGTCGGCGTTCTCCAGAAAAAACTGTCGACGCTCGGGAAAGAACAGCTCAAAGCGATCGAGATTGGTTTGCTGTTCGTCGACTTCTACTTGCGAGAAGTCCGGGTTCAGCGTGAGATCGAGATTCAGTGACGGCGTGACCATCACTTTAGCATCCAGTCCGACATCACCGTCCGACTGCCGCGCGAGTCCAGCCTCGAACTGTCGAGTCGCACCGCCCGCCGCGTACGGAATGAGCGTAAAACCGCCGCTACGCGCCGTAATGGGTTGATCCCAGTGCAACTCCCCGAGGTATGCAAGACTGTACACCTGAAACTGCCGCGGAATGGGGCTCCAAGTGGTGCGCTCGTTGGCCTTGCTATCGATCCGATAAAAGTTGATGCCCCACGTTTTATCGCCGGCGTTGAAGCGTAGCGCTTTGAACGGGATTGCCATTTCCACGGACCAATAGCCATCGCCGCGATAGGTCGCGCTCGACCACACGTTGTCCCACGACCGATCAAAGTCTTCGCCTGAGGCGCCACCGTTTACCACAAGACCTTCGCGCTGCACGTTGTACGGATTCACACCAAAGAACACGCCCGTCGTGCCATCTCGCCACGGATCGAGCACCAGCGTGACGCCATCGTTGGCACTGCCGCGATAGTCGCGGCGCAACGACGCCGAGACATAGCCCCCCTCGCGGTACTCATGCAGCACGGCACCGAGATACAGGGTGTTGTCGTCGTACGCGATCATCCACTCGACCGGCGCCTTGGCCGGCGCGGTGTCGAATGGGAAATACTGAATGAAATCGCCGGTGCGTGCGACGCCGGCCCACTCAGTGCTATCCACCACGCCGTCGAGACTGATCGGCCCGGAGAGTCGGGTGGCATTCAGTGAACGCACCAACCGTGCGTTAGTTGACGCCGCCGTCGCGACGGGCTTCTGCGCAGCGAGCGCAACGGGCTGCAGCAAAACGGTCATCAGCGTGGCAGCGAACAGTGCGGCGAGTGGCTTCATGCAGGGTCCAGGCGGCTTAGCGGCTGTCGCGACGCGCCTGCGTTCTACGACCGCGCGCGCCGACGTGTGCCTGCTTCTTGGTGACCCCGGTACGTGCCAACTTATTGGACATGCTCGCACTGGGCGCGCGCTTCGCCGACGTTTTCACCGCCGACGTTTTCACGGCGGACGTCTTCGCTGCGGATTTCTTCGTGACAGCCTTTTTTGTTGACGATTTCTTCGCCTTTGTCTTTTCCGCCCGCGCCGCCTGGCTTGCGGCCTTGTCGTGCAGACGCTGCAGCTGCTCCTCAAACCGCTGCAGCGCTTCGGCGAACATCTCCTGCTTCAAAACAGTATTGGCGTTGCCGGCGGCCGGGCGCGTGCTCTTCGCGCGGCGCTTGCCACGCGCCTCACCACGCTGCCGCCTCGAAAGATCGCGGTACTTGTCCTGCAGCTTTCGAGCACGCACAATCTTCTGCTTGAGCCGCCCTTCGGTGATCTGCTTCAGCGCCGGGCCAAAGCTTGCCTCAACGAGCGTCCACTCCGCCTGCGTGGCGAGCTTGCGAGCGCTTGGTTTGGTCATCGTCATGTGGCGTTCTCCGAATACGGGGTGCACTGACTGCGCGGTGGCGCAACAGCGTGGCGCAGTGCGATGAAACGAACGTAGGTGCAGGACGCGCGCGCGCCAACCCTTCACCTCTCGAAATGCGACGCAACACACTGCGTGTGGCTGCGGCAGACATGAGGCAGCAGTGGCCGCGCCGCGCTGAGAAATCCGATTCCTCGGTCCGCCGCGTAACAGAGAGCGCGGCGCGGGCACTTCGTATATGAAGCGTGCGTTTGCTCGGCTAGTGAACCGGTTGCCTGCTCTGGGTATCCTGGCGACCACTGTGTCCTCACCTTCGAACCTGGATGCCACAATGGCGAGACCCGATGATTCCAGCAGTCCTTCGAGTTCGCACGGTCAACTGCAGACCGACGCGCCAGTTGTTGATCGACGGGGCTTCCTCACGGTGGCCGGCGCCGCCTCGTTAACGGCGCTGCTGGTCAGCGCCTGTGGCGGGGGATCGGCTGGCGACCCGGTTAGTCCGGGCGGTGGCATCGGGAGTGGTGGCGGCGGCGGCGGCGGAGGCGGTGGTGGCGGCGCACTGCCGACAGGCATTTCGCGAAACGGCAACACGTTGCTGATCGACGTCGGCGTGGTAAACTCGCTCCAGAGTGCGAATGGATTTGTCATCGTGTCTGATCCGGCGACAGTCGTCATCAATGTTGGTGACGATACCTTTCGTGCGTTCACTGCCGTGTGCACGCACTCAGGATGTCTGGTGGACAACGTCGCGAGCGGGCGTATCAACTGCGTGTGTCACGGTTCCGCCTTCGACGCCAATGGCGGACAGGTCATCAGGGGCCCGGCCACGCGACCGCTGCGCAGCTTTCCGGCGACGTACGCACGGACGACTCGCCTGCTCACGGTGTCCACATCATGACGCGGCTCTTGTCCGCTGCAGCGGCGGCCGTGGCGTTGATCAGCAGCTCGGCACAGGCTCAGGCCTTTACCTGCCGTCCGTCAGCGGGAAGTAACGAGGCGGCACTGCTCACGCACTATGGCGTGCCGCTCGCGTTTGGCGCCGCGTTGCCGTCGCCGAAGTTGCGTCGCGGCGAGGTTGTTGTTGCGCTTGAGGCTTCCTACCTCTCCTCCCCGGCGGCCGACGTACAGCGCAGTGACGAGTGTTTTCTCGATAAGGCGGAGAATACGGGGTTGAGTCCGGTGCTGCCGAGACCGCGAATCGCCGTTGGCCTTCCGGCAGGTTTGATGATCGAGGCGAGTCTGCTGCCGCCAGTCACGGTGGCTGACGCGACGCCCTTCTTGCTAGGGGTGGCGCTGTCATACGCGACCACGATCAACACGAAGGGCACGCTGTACGCGCGTGCGCACGGTACCCTCGGCTACGTGGATGGTCCGGTCACGTGCTCGCGAAGCGCCCTCCAGAACGACCCGACGCGGCCCTGCTTTGGCGATACACCATCAAATGATCGCTATGCACCGAATGTGTATGGCGGCGAGTTGCTGCTCGACTGGCAGCTGCGCGGACCGTGGTCCGGCCTGCTTGGTGTTGGCGCCGTACACGCGCGGCCGCGCTTTCAGGTCAACTTCACCAATCGCTTTGACCTACGTGACAACACACGCGTCCGCTACGATGAGACGGCCGCGAGTGTGACGGCTGGCGTGTCGCGTACCCTGAGTGAACGCACGGCGATTGGTCTGGTGGCGTACGCGGTACCAGGACAAACTGCCACGGTGCGTGTAACCGGCCAGTGGCGCGTACGCTGAAGCGAACGGCGCGTATCGCTCGCGTTGCACCGGCGCTGTTCGGGGTGCTGCTCGTGATACTGACGCCGCTTTGCTCCCTCACCGAGGCCGTTCTGGGCGCCCAGTCAACGGAGCGTGCGCGCACGCTCAACGGTAGCGAGGGCGTGGCGACATTCGCCGCACAGGCGACCTTTGGTGCATTCACTGGGCGAACGCGAGCGGTGATGGGCGCCGTATCAACGGTGCGAGGGCCCGCCGAGGCAACGGGGTGGATGGAGGTCATGCTCGATTCGTTGCGTACGGGGCAAGGCACGCGCGACCGCCACATGCGCGAGGCGCTCGAAACAACCCAGTTCCCAACCGCCCGATTTGAGCTGGATTCACTGCGGCTGGAAGATACAGACAGCGACGTGTTTGCGGACAACGTGACGATTGCTGTGCGACTGCACGGCCGTTTCCGCGTACACGGCGTGTGGCGAGCCGTGGTAGCGACGGGAACGATTTACCAGGCGTCACCCAATGCGTGGCGACTGAATGCCAGCTTTCCCGTCAAGCTCGCTGATCACAACATTACAAAGGGACTGTCGCGAGCATTCGGCGCAATCCGTGTGGAACAGGAAATCAGGATCACCATCGCATCGGAGTTCTCTGCCGGCTGATCACCCGCGCGCGCGTTACCGTTCATGCGTCTCCAATCGCGGGTATAAAACAAGTGTGATCAAGCGCACACGCTGAGCGTGAGCCGTGGACCACGACGGCAAACAACGGGTATCGAAGAGACGATTGATTGATCACGTCGCCTTTGTCTGAGACTGTTGATGACTGCTCGCCGACCCGTTGTGCAATGTTTCGTAGTTCTCCTCGCGTGCGTTGCGTGCTCCCCATCCGACGCGGAGCGCAGGAGCACGGCGGCAAACGGTGATTCCGCGTCGATCGCTGCCAACACGGCGCGCGCAACAGTAACGGCCGACTCCGTTGCTCGCGAAACGCGACTCTCGCGACTGCGCACGCTTCAGCCGACGGTCGACGATCTGGCAGCGCGCGACTCCCTCGACCTTCGTGTTGAAGTCGACATCACGGCGCGTCGCGTGCGTGTGCTCGATGCCTTCTCCGACACCCTGGCGCAGTACGGTATTGCTGTTGGTTCAAAAGAATGGCCGACACGTCCGGGCGAGTGGACGATCAGTCAGGTGGTGCTCAATCCGGAATGGATTCCACCCACCGACGAGTCTTGGGCAAAAGAAGAAAAGAACAGCCAGCCCGGTGACCCGGACAACCCGCTGGGGCAGGCACAGCTTGTGTATGATTTGCCGCGCAGCATCCACGGTACGAACGCGCCGGCATCAATCGGCAAGGCTGTGTCGCACGGTTCGATTCGTGCGACGAATGAGTCCGTACTTGCGTTGGCGGAACTCTTGCTGCGACGCACCGGTGTTGACCGCGCCGCTGAAGTCGTGCAGGAAGCACAGCGTGATCGCACAACAAAGCGTGTGATTGATCTGCCGCAGCTCGTGCCGATTCGCGTGTATTGATCGCGCGGATTACACATGCCGCGTTGGCTTCGTGTTGTCGTCACGCTAGTTGGAGTGAGCCTGCTGGGTATCGGCGGGCTCCTGTTGTACACGGGTACGCCCCTGTCGGGAATCGCCACCCTCATCACGTCCGATGCGGTGGTGGAGTTGCGCGAGCCAATGCGCCCGGCGCGACGCAACGGGCCTCGCGTGCTGCTCATCGCGCTGGACGGCGTGGGGGCGAATGAGTTCGGCGATGCGCTGCGCAGCGGCGGCATGCCCCACGTGGCGGCGCTGCTGGGAGCGGAGCTTGACCGTGGCCTCTTCGAACACGGGCTAGCACTGGAGGGCGTGCTGAGCATTCTGCCGTCCACCACGTATGCGGCCTGGACGTCGGTATATACCGGCGTTGGCGTTGCCGAGCATGGCGTAGCGGGCAACGAATGGTTTGATCGCGCCACGATGACGTTTGTTGCTCCCGCACCCGTTTCGGTCCCGGAACACGATGATGCCGTGCGCGTGTACTCAGACAGTCTGATGCACCAGTGGATTGCCGTGCCAACGTTGTTTGAACGCGCCAATGTGCGGTCGTACGTGACGCTCGCGGCACAGTACCGTGGTGCTGACTTGCTGGTGCGCCCAAACGCCGGATCGTTCGCAAAACTCGCCGCGTCTTTTGCGGCCGGTGTGGTACAGGGCGACTCGAACTGGGAGACATACAGCGCGCTCGATCAGGCTGCGATTGATCAGACGCTCGAGGCCATTGCGGAGCATGGTGTTGCCGACCTGCAGGTCGTGTACTTCCCCGGTGTTGATCTGTTTACACACGTTGCAGATTCGGCAATGCACGCGCAGCAACGATACCTGACCACGATTGTGGATTCGTCAATCGGTCGATTGGTCGCCGCATATCAAGCCCAAGGCGCACTTGATTCGACGTATGTGGTGCTGGTGTCGGATCATGGGCACACGCCGTCACTTGCCGACGAGCGACACGCGCTTGGCGCGGGAGGTGAGGGGGAACCAACGGATGTCCTCGCCTCGGTTGGGTTTCGCGTGCGGCCCCTCGAACTCGAAAGCGACGACTCAACGTTTCAGGCCGTGTTGGCATATCAGGGCGCGATCGCGTACGTGCACCTCGCCAACCGATCAACGTGTCCACGCGCAGAAGACCGCTGCGACTGGCGCTCGCCGCCGCGCTATGAGGAAGACGTGATGTCGGTCGTGCGCGCGTTCGACGCGGCCGGACGCTCCGGTGCGGGTGGTGCAAAACTTGATGGCGCAATCGATTTGATCTTTGCGCGCGAATCGCACGGTGCGGAACCCGCCGGACCGTTTAAAGTATGGAACGGTGATTCGCTGGTGTCCGTAGGCACGTACCTTGCCGCCAACCCCCGTTCCGACCTGCTCGATCTTGAGAAGCGACTCACCGCGCTCGGAGTGGGTCGTTACGGGCACCGAAGTGGCGATGTGCTCCTGCTCTCACGCTACAGAGAGAGTGACCCGGAGTCGGAGCGCTACTACTTCTCGGCGCGCTATCGCTCGTGGCACGGCAGTCCCAGCCGTCAGGATAGTGAAATCCTGTTCGCCCTCATGCGTCCTGCGTCGTCAGGATCGGAACTGCGCGCCACGATGACTGCGGCGATCGGCGACACACCATCCCAGCTGGATGTGACACCGCTGATCCTCAAGTTGTTGGGGCGGTGATTTCGCGCTCGTCCCACGCCTGCTGTAGTGCGCTTAGCAGTGTCGCCGGACTTTGGGCACCCGACACCCCGTAGCGTCGATCAAGCACGAAGAACGGCACGCCGGTCACACCGATGGATTGCGCTTCTGCTTCGTCAGCGCGGACCGCGTCCGCGAACTGATCACTCGCGAGCATTGTGCGTACCGCAGCCGCATCGAGTCCAACGGTTGTGGCAAGCGCGACGAGGGTTTCGATATCACTCAGCGACGCCCCTTCACCGAGATACGCGGCGAACAACCGTTCGGCGAGTACCGCGCGCAGGTCGTATTGTGCAGCGAAGTGCAGCAACCGGTGCGCGTTAAATGTGTTGCCAACCTTGACATCGTCGAGATGGAACTCGAGTCCTTCACTCGCCGCGGCTTCCGTCATGCGCGCGTTCATCGCCCGCGCCTCGTCAACTGACGTTCCATATTTGCGCGCCAGCAACACGGGCTGTGCTTCCTCGTGCGTTGGCGGCGCGTGCGGATCAAGTTCAAAGCTGCGCCACGTGACCGTGATTGCATCACGATGTGCGAAGCTGGCAAGCGCCGACTCGAAACGGCGCTTGCCAACGTAACACCAGGGACACGCAATATCCGACCAGATTTCGACCTGCATCTTCCCCTCCAAACGATTTAGTGTATCGCCGCGCCGATGCGACGCACACAAGACATACTGATCGGTATGAAGTGAAGTTCCTTTTTGCCCGCTATCGAAGCGACCGCTTAGGACGCGGCCGGCGGATTTGCGTCGAGCGCAAGCACCGTCTGCAGCAGCACTTCCGCGCCGTGCGTCACCTGCGCGGGCTGCGTGAACTCCCACGGCGAATGACTGATGCCACCCACACTTGGCACGAACAGCATGCCCATGGGACCGATGGGCGCCATGCTCTGCGCATCGTGACCCGCACCGCTCGGCACATCATTCGTGCTGCGACCTAATGCGCGCGCTTGCGTACGCACCACATCGCGAATGGCCGGCACGCACATGGACGGACCACGTGACTGCGCAAGCGTGAACTCAAACGCCGTGCCGTTTGCTTCGGCAATCTGCGTGCACTCGCGCTGAATCGCATCGAACAATCGAGTAATACGCGTCTCGTCGAGCGAGCGCAGCTCGAGCGATGCATCGACGCGCCCAGGAATCACGTTGCGTGCTCCAGGCGCCACCGCGAGTCGTCCAACGGTACCAACCGCCTGCCCTTCCGCGCGCACAATACGATCAACTGCCGCGACATAACGCGACGCGGCCAGCAGGGCGTCTTTCCGATCCACCATGGCGGTCGCGCCGGAATGGTTCTGTTGCCCAGTGATCGTGACATCCCACGCGTAAATGCCAACAATTCCTTCGACGACGCCGATCTCCAAGGCATCGCGGTCGAGTGAGCCACCCTGTTCAATGTGCAGCTCGACGTACGCTGCGATGCGTCCGGGTTGCCAGCGTGCACTATCGAGGCGTGATGGATCGCCGCCCAGTCGCGTGATGCCTTCGCGGTGTGTCATGCCGGCCACTGCTTTGGCATTCAAATCTTCCTCGCGGAAATCGCCGGCCACAATGCGACTCCCGATCAAACCACCTTCTTCGTTCATCCAGATCACGACCTCAAGCGGATGTCGCAGCGCGGTGCGTGACACGCGCAGTGCGTCCGCCACTTCGATCGACGCCAGCACGCCCACCGTACCGTCATATCGCCCACCGGCCGGTACGGAATCAATGTGCGAACCAATCACGAGTGGTTTCAGCGAGGCATCACTGCCTTCGCGGCGCGCAATGATGTTGCCGGCCGTGTCGCGTCGCACCGTTAAACCGGCTTGCTGCAGCAGCGGTTCAATCCACGAGCGGGCCGCAATGTCGTGATCCGAATAGCCGACGCGATCTACACCGCCATCCGTGCGCGCACCAATGGTAGCGAGCTCCGCGAGGCGAGCGTTCAAACGAACGCCGTCAATGATCGGTGCAACCGAGGAGAGCCCCCGTGTGGCCGACACGTGCCGCGACAACGCAAGCAGCGGTCGCGGCACGAGCATGGCGGCGCTCGCGCCGAGCAGTGTGCTGGCGAACTGACGACGATGAATGTGCATCGCCGAATGTCGGCGAAGACGGCCGCGTTGTCTACCGCTCAGGCGCTTCGGACAGCCCTGCGTCGCATGAGAAGCACCAACAACGCAGGGATCAGCAGCATCGCGATCGCGGGCTCCGGTACGCTGGAGACCGGCCCGCCGCCGATTGGTCCGTTATCCCCGGGGCCTCCGTTCCCCGGCCCGTCGTCCACTGGACCTGCGTCGCCCGGCGAACGCACCACGAAGTTGCCACCGCCGAAGCTCACCGACCCGCCGTCCGGGACCTCGAAATAGTCCACCTTTGAGGTTCCAAACATGTCGATCAACCCGTTCTGCCGGGCGTACGCATCGAGGCTCATCACCATGGTGTAGCTGCGGCCGGCAACCACATCAAAGCTTACCGCATACGGCGACAAGCCGTAGCGGAATCCGCTGAGATCCTTGTTGAGGCCAGTCACCCACCTTGGTCCTTCGAAGAAGGTGCCGTAGTCAAACTCGTAGCTGAACTCGTTGCCGTAATACGTCGTCTGCGTGGGGTCGAACACGCCAAATTGCAGCGACGTTTCGATCCCGCGGTTCGCTCCACCCGGCAGTGGTCCGAGGTAGGCCGTCTCTTCCGCCGCACTCCCGTGCAGATAGGAGCTGAGACCGATCGTCATCTTGCCGGTGAAGTCGGGCGTGAAGGTGTCAGACCAGATGCTGGTCGCCGCGCCCGTCAACCAGAGGTGTTCGTCTTTTTCACTGCCACCAGAGCCGCCACTCTGATAACTGATATATGACGGGAAGAAGACTTCGCGTTCGAAGCCACCGCGCGCCGCCGCGTACACTTTGTTGCTGCCAATCTCCGTCTCCGCCTTGGCCGACGCCGAGCCTTCGGTGGGCCGATTCGCCCCGCTGAATGGCGTGGTCTGGATTTGTCGGGCCACCAACTCGCCCGCTGTATTCGTTTCCGCGCCGGCGGACCCGTGTTCCAGCTGATCGACCGCTGGGGCGTTCGGGTTGTTCACGCACTGCGACCACAAGACCGCAAACGACACGCAGGGAATTCCCGAGACGAATGCCGTCGGATCAATCTTGTAAACCGTCCGATCCCACGACACACCGACGAGGCTGCGGACGAATGGGGTCGGTGACGCCCAGTAACGGAGGTACGAGGCAGACTGCCGAATATCCTGATCAATCAGCGGTGCCTTCTGGGCGGAGGCCGTCGCTTGCGGGACTGTGACGGCGAGTGCAACACCGAAAGCCAGGAGAACGGCGCGAAGAGATGTGTGATGCGGCATGACAGAGCGTTCCTCATTCCGTGAAGGTTCGTGCGTTGCGCGTACTCCAGAGGCGCAACACCGAACCCAAAGCGGACATGATGGCAGAACGCGGCGGTTGCCACGAGCATTACGGCATCAACCGCGCCCACTCCTCCGTGTCGGTGTACTGATGCATCGTTACAATCTGGCCGCCTTTGAACTGGTACACATGGCAGAACTCCGCATCCAGCGTGCTGCCGCTGTGCTTCATCGTGCCACCGTATCGGCCAAGCACAATCACGTCGTCACCGCCGTCCACGTAGCGATCAGGAACGACCGTAAAGTTGTCGATGGCCGCGAGCAACCGTCCGAACACGCCTTCGCCAATCGCTTGCGCACCAGCATACGGATTGCGATCGGCCAACGGGTTGCCCTCCGCCTCGTACCACTGGATGTCGGGCGACATCGCACCGAACAGTACGGAAGGATCGTTGTTCGCGAAGGCGGCGTAGGCCGCCTGAATCGTGGTGCAATTCGACATCATGACTCCTGGGCGTGGGGAAGTTGAACCGAGGCGCGCGGGAAATAACTCCGGCCGTGCGCTCCCGCAAGAGCGCACGGCTTTGATGCCGAGACGTTAGCCTTTCTGCTGATGCCAGAGCGCGAGCAACTCCTTTTCGCGCGCCCGAGAGATTCCCGCAGCGCGCTTCTCCCGTTCGGCCGTTGGCCGAGCTTTGTCCCACTCGATCGTATCGCGCGCGGTGTCGGCGAGCGGACGATACGTCAGACCGTTCGCCACCGCACGCGACACGTCTACGTACATGAGTGGATCACCGGGCGCCCACGCCGGCATCTCGCTCCAGATCGCCACTTTCTGTGCCGCAAGGAACTCCTCGGAAACCCATGTGAAGCGCGCCGCCGACGACGTCACCGCGCGACATCCGGCGAGCATCTCGGCGAACGTCAAACGAGTGGCGGGACCCGTCGCGTTAAAGTCTCCCATCGTGCCTGATTCCGCGAGGCGAACAAGCCACTCGGTAAGATCGCGCTGATCGATGACCTGCGATGAGTGATTCGGATTGCCGGGCGCGAGCACTTCGCCCCCTTCGTCCACACGCACCGGCCAGTACGTCCAGCGATCCGTAGGATCAGTGGGACCAACAATGAGACCGGGCCGCACCACCGTTGCACGACCGGGAAATGCCTCGTGCACAATGTTTTCAGAAATCGCTTTTGTGAGACCGTACGGCGCTTCGTCACCGTCCTTCCAGTTCGCCGGCGGCGTGAAACGCTCATACGATTCGCTCACGGGCTGCATGCGCACATCGCTCGCCGAGTTGTAACTCATGGACGGCGTGCGGTACGCTGAGATGGACGAGACAAAGAGATACTGGTCCGTGGAGTTCTTTAGCGCCTTGGTGCTGCGCTGCACCCAGCGATAATCACGGGCGTTGTTGTCGAGCACGACATCCCACTTGCGTGCGGAGAGCATGCTGAGATCTCCTTCACGGTCGGCAATGATATGTTCAACACCGTCCACCTTCGTTGCGCTGCGACCACGCGTGAGAATCGTGACTTCGTGTCCGCGCGCGAGCGCGTATTTCACTGTGTTGGGTCCGATGAAACCGGTGCCGCCGAGGATCAGCAGCTTCTTTGCAGAGCCGGCCCGTGACGGTTCGTGGCGAGCGGTAACAGGCGCTCGCTGGGTCGCTCCCGCGAGCGAGGGATTGAGTGCGAGCGCTGCGCCGAGCACCGCGCTGGTGCGGAGAAAATCGCGTCGGGAGTCGGTCATGAGCGATGGGAGTGGAAGAAAGGTCCAACGAACCAGTGGGAGGTAACGCAGTAGAAGCTGTGGCCATCAGGGCGTCGCGGCAAGCGGCGTGCCGCCACCTTCCCGTCATGTCGTATTGACTCGGCGCGCCTGCCGAGCGTAGGCTCAGGTATTGGGAAATCTGCTGCGTTGGGGTGAGAAGAAATGATGACGGACCAATCGGCGGCGGCGCGCATGTTGCCCCAATGCGCACGCGACCCCAAACGCCGAGGATATACGGAACATGCTCATGGCGCGTTCAACGAGTGCGTGGACACTGGCCGAGCTCGATCGGTTGCCAGACGACGGCAACAAATACGAGCTTGTCGACGGAGCGCTGTTCGTGACGCCGGCCCCGTCGACGGCGCATGAGCAACTCTCGGCCGTGTTACACGCGATGCTGTCACCCTACGTACGGAAAAACGGGCTTGGTCACGTGTACACACCACGTGCGGTGATCCGCATTGGCGGCTCGGAAGTGGAACCCGATTTGATGGTGCGTCCGGCAACTGCAATACTACCTACGTCGTGGGCGGAGATGCCGACGCCATCGTTGGTCGTGGAAATTCTCTCAGGTACAACACGCCGCCGCGATACCGAACAGAAACGCGCGTTTTATCTGCGCATCGGCGTTCAGGAATACTGGATCGTGGACCGCTGGAGTCGAAACATTCGCGTGGTGCGCCCCGACACAGCAGACGTGGTCGCAGAAACAATGTTGGAATGGCAACCGCACCGCACACCTGACACGCTGCGCATCAATGTGAAGGCGTTCTTTGTGGAGGCGCTCGGAGCGCACGAAGAGGCGCCGTAGCTCACCCGCTGTTCCGCAGTCCCGCTGAGATGCCATTGATTGTGAGGTGAATGCCCCGTTCGATGCGGTGCTCGGGGCTCGCTTCACCCGCCGCCGCCGCCCGGTGTCGGCGCAGCAACGCGATCTGCAAGTGGTTGAGCGGATCCATGTACGGCACGCGATTCGCGAACGAGCGTTCGAGGTCGGCGTTGTCACCGAACAATCGTGGTTGCCCGGTGATCGCGAGCAGCACGCGACGTGTGCGATGCCACTCCGCTTCAATGGTGCCAAAAATCTGTTCACGCAGCGCGACATCGGTGACCAGCTCGGCGTACCGCGACGCGACTGCCATGTCAGATTTGCCGAGCACCATGTCCATGTTCGACAGCAGCATCCGAAAGAATGGCCACGTACGCGCCATGCGTTGCAGCGTCTCCATGCCGTCGGGGTTCTCATCCAGCCATGCGTCCACCGCGCTGCCAAAGCCGTACCAGCCAGGCAGCAACACGCGACACTGCGCCCATGAAAACACCCACGGAATAGCGCGCAGATCTTCAATTCGTCCTGACGAGGCGCGCGAGGACGGCCGACTGCCAATGTTGAGGGTGGCAATCTCCGAGAGTGGCGTTGACTCGTGAAAGTACTGGGTGAATCCCGGCGTTTCGTACACGAGCGCGCGATACGCCACAAACGCAAGTGCCGACAAGCGGTCCATGACCGGATGAAAGACTTCTGCCGGCTCAACTGCCGATTCGTGGTCAGTGAGTGTGGCTTCAATGGTTGCCGCCATGAGTCGTTCAAGATTGCGGCGTCCAACTTCCGGCGTGGAATACTTGGACGTGATGACCTCGCCTTGTTCGGTAATGCGGATCTGTCCATTCACTACGCCCGCAGGCTGCGCGAGCACCGCTTGGTAGCTTGGTCCACCGCCTCGCCCAACCGAACCACCGCGGCCGTGAAACAGACGCAGCTGCACGCCTTCTTCCTTGAACAGTTTCATCAAGGCGAGTTCCGCCTGATACAACTCCCAGCCGGAGGTCAGAAATCCGCCGTCCTTGTTGCTGTCCGAGTACCCAAGCATGACCTCGTGCACATCGCCGAGTGATGCAACGAGCGCTCGGTAGATCGGAAGTGCAAACGCCGCGCGCATGGTCCGTGCGGCATTGCGCAGATCGTCAATCGTTTCGAACAACGGAATAATGGCCATGCGCAGTGACGGTGAATCACCGCTCGTCATGAGCGCTGCTTCCTTGAGCAGCACCGCGACTTCCAGCAGATCGGAGACACCGTCGCACTTGGAGATGATGTAGTGCGGCAGCGCCACGCTCCCAAACTGCTTGCGTAGCGCGGCGGCCGCGAACACAATGTCCAGTTCACTGCGTGTTTCGTCGCTATACGTGAGATAACTGGCGTAGAGCGGTCGCGTTCCCCGAAGCTCTCGCTCAAGCAAGGTGATTCGTTGCGCCTCGTCGAGGGCAGAGTACGTCTCGCACACGCCGGCACGACGCAACAGCTCTCCAACCACACGCTCGTGCACGTCGGCGTTCTGCCGAAGGTCCACCGGCGCGAGATGAAAGCCGAACACATCCACGGCTCGAATCAGCCGGCGCAGCCGTCCCACCGTAAGACGTACCACGCGGTGTTGTGACAGTGAATCGCGAAGAATGTGCAGGTCACGCGCAAAATCCGCGGCACTCCGGTACGGCTCAGCGTTTGCGACCGAGGAGCGCGGGGACGCGACCACATCCAGCGAACGGGCCGTGGCGACCAGCCGTGCGTAGATGCCAATCAGCGCGCGTCGGTACGGTTCGTCACTGCGCTGCGGCTGACGGTCCGGTGATGCGTCCGAGAGCGCCATGAGTTCGGCCGACACGGGCAACAGATTCCCGGAGAGTGGGAGCTGTTCGCCCAGCAAATGGACCTCGTGGAGATAGTGCGCGAAGGCCGCACCGCTCTGTAAACGAAGGGTGTCCGTGAGCACGGACGCGTTCACAAACGGATTGCCGTCGCGATCCCCGCCAATCCAGCTGCCCACACGGAAAAAACTTGGCAGGGCCCACTCCCGGTTCGGCATTTCGGTACGCATCAGGTCTTCGATGTGTCCGTACAGCCTCGGCAGCTCCTGCAGGAACGTCTGCTCGAAGTAGTGCACTCCATTTTTGACTTCATCGATCACATGCAGACGATTGGGACGCACCATGCGTGTGTACCAGAGCGTCAGTACCAGCCGCTCCAGCTTGGCATCGCTTTCGCGCAACTCACTGGGCGTTTGTTTCACCCGATCACGCCGATCCATCAGCGTCAGGATTCCTTGCAGGGCGCGCTGCGTGCTCTGCCGCTGCACTTCCGTTGGATGCGCCGTGAGGACAGGCGAGATGTGCGCCGTTCGAAAAAAGTCATCGAGCGCCTGCGCCATCTGCTCGGCGTCCCCGCGATAGCGCGCATCACGTTGCACGGCCCGCAAGGCGTGAGTGATGCTGCCTTCACCGCGTGGCGCGCCAGCGAGGTCTGCGCTTCGCTGCTGGCGAATCTGATGCGCGTCCTCGGCGATATTCGCGAGTTGCAGAAAATACGTGAAGGCGCGTACCACGGAGAGCATCGTGCCTTCGGGCAACTCGTTGAGCATGGTGTTGAGCTCGCGGCGATCCTCCTCCCTTCCTTCACGCTCGAACCGCACCGCGATACGCCGCACCGACTCCACAAGATTGAATACATGCTCCCCCTCTTGTTCGCGTACCGTGTCGCCGAGCAATCGCCCGAGCCAGCGAATATCGTCGCGCAGCGGTTGGTCGAGGTCGTCAGTGGGGGACGCGATGGTGTTGCGCGGCGTTTCAGCGTTCATCGTTCAGGAGGGGAATCGAGGAGCGAATTGCGGGACGCGTTGCGAGCGTGGAACAGGATAAAGTTACCTTCAGGACGGCAGAGCCCACACGTGTAGACCGTCGTTTGCCGCCTGTGGCCACGAGTTGTAGGTTATCAATCTGATGAACGTTTCGTTCGATTCCATCGATTGGCTTAGCGCCGACGCGCTGATTGCGCTCGCCGTCGCGATCGTGCCGCGAGTGCTGGCCGCCTTGCTGGTGCTGCTGGCGTTCTACCTGCTGCTGCGCGTTTTACAGCCGGCGCTTCGCAATGTGCTCGGTCGCGCGGGTATCGCCGGCGCGCTGATTCATCTCCTGGTGGATGGCGTGGTGCGCGGCGCCGTATGGGTTGTGGCTCTCGTCATGGCGGCAAGTCAGCTGGGCATTAACGTGGCCGCAGCTCTGGCCGGTCTTGGCGTAGTGGGTATTGCCGTTGGCTTCGCCGCACAGGAAACGATAGCCAATATGATTGCTGGCTTCCTGATTTTCTGGGATCGACCATTCAAAGTAGGCGATTGGATCTCCACGCAGGGCCGCTACGGTGAAGTGCGCGATATCACGCTTCGCACGACCCGACTACGAACGCATGACAACACCTTTGTTGTAATCCCCAACAAACAGGTGATCGGCGAGTTGCTGGTAAATCACTCGATGTTTGGCGAGTCCCGTGTGAGCGTGCCCGTGGGAATTGCGTACAAGGAATCGATCAACGACGCGCGCGAGGTGATTCTGGATGCCGTGCGCGGGCTTGACGGCGTGCTGACGGCGCCATCG
Source organism: Gemmatimonadaceae bacterium (assembly GCA_022843265.1). GTDB lineage: Bacteria > Gemmatimonadota > Gemmatimonadetes > Gemmatimonadales > Gemmatimonadaceae > JAABRT01. The sequence goes on along the minus strand of JALHNZ010000003.1, from coordinate 50,674 downwards.
CCGACGGTTGTCGTGGATTCCCTTGGAGATTCCAGTGTGAATCTTTCGGTGCGAGTCTGGGTTGGCCAGGCGGTCGATGAGGTCGCCGTGAGATTTCGCGTTGTCGAAGCAAGCAAGAAAGCACTCGACGCGGCCGGCATCGAGATCCCGTTCCCGCACCTGCAGCTCTTTGTTGACGATGTGAAGGAGCGCGTGTGGAATCGGTTGAACGACACACGCGGTGCCTCGTCGTAGCTTTCCTGCGATGATCGCGATCCGATTCGAGCGGCCAAACAAGCGACCGCGGCTACGCGTCAATCGTTGGATGTATGTGAACATCCTTACGGAGAAGTAGCGCGATATCACTCTTGTGAGATACCACTGTGATTTGCGCGTACGTTGGCACACGTTTCGACCAGTTGGGGTACGAACTTACAATGTCGCGCCCAGCGGTCGCAGGGCGACGCCGTTCCGCAACGCCGAGATGAAATAGGCGCCGTCGCTTTTTTGTTACCCGATCCGTAGGTATTACGTCTGCTTCACCGTATCTCGCAGTGACGAAGAGTCTCGCAGAGCTCCGCTCTGAAGATGACACGCTGATTACCACACTCTCGGGCGATTGGTCGCTCGAGCAGGAAACGCCGCGTTTTGAATCGCTTGTCGCGGCTCATTCGGGCGCTTCGCGTTTGCTGACGTTCGAGGCCGCACAACTCGGTTCGTGGGACAGTAGCCTGCTCGTGTTTCTAGAGCAGGCACAAGCCTACTGCGACGCAAAGAAGATTGAGATGGATCCGTCTGGACTGCCCGAACAGGTTATGCGACTGCTGACGCTCTCGCGCGCAGTACCTGAGCGGGAGGCCAAAGCCGACGAACCGGCGAAGGCAAACTTCGTCGATCGTCTCGGCAGCAAGGGCATCGACACGTGGACGAATGTCAGAGCGACCATCACCTTCGCGGGCGAAGTGGCAATTGCTGCCGCTCAGCTTCCGGGCCGCGGCGTTCGCATGCGATGGCGCGAGTTCTGGGTGGTGGTCCAATCGAACAGTTCCGGAGCGCTCCCGATTGTCACGCTGATCGCACTCCTCGTGGGTGTGATTATCGCTTTTCTCGGCGTCGTGGTACTCGAACGTTTTGGGGCCGGCTACTACACCTCGTATCTCGTCGGCTTTGGCATGTTGCGTGAAATGGGTGCGCTGATGACCGGGATTATCATGGCCGGGCGCACTGGCGCGGGATTTGCCGCCGAGCTCGGCAGCATGAAAATCACCGAGGAGATCGATGCCTTTGTGACGCTTGGCATTTCACCCGTTGAACACCTGGTGCTGCCTCGCATGCTTGGCATTCTCTTCATGATGCCGCTGCTCACCTTGTACGCAGATTTTGTGGGCATCCTTGGCGGAATGGCGGTGTCGGTGTCCATGGTGGATCTGTCGGCCAAGCAGTTCATTGGCGGTTTGTTGTACGTCATGACGCTCTCTGACGCACTGCTTGGTGTGTTCAAAGGGCTGGTGTTCGGATTGGTGATTGGCTTTTCGGGATGCCTGAAGGGTCTGCAAACCGGAAGTGACGCCGGTGCGGTCGGACGCGCCGCGACGTCTGCCGTGGTGCTCGGGATCACACTGATTATCCTCGCCAATGCCGTCATTGACTGGCTGGCCGCGCTGCTCAACATATGACGACCTCCGACACGCCGGCCATTGAAGTGCGCAATCTCACCATGCGCTATGGAGATCTTGTGATCATGAAAGATCTCAACTTCTCCATCAAGCGCGGGGAGGTGTTTGTGATCATGGGTGGCAGCGGCAGCGGCAAAAGTACGCTCCTCAAGCATCTCATTGGTCTGAAGGCTCCGGCCGAGGGTACCATCTTCTTCGATGGCAAAGAATTTGATATCGAGGATGACACCCATCGCAAAGAGGTGCTGCGACGCATGGGCGTGCTCTACCAGAATGGCGCGCTCTGGAGCGGGTTGACACTCGCGGAGAATGTGGCGCTGCCGCTGGCGGAGTTTACGTCGCTGGATGAGCGAGCGATCGCGGAGATCGTGTCGCTCAAGCTGGCGCTGGTGGGCCTGCGTGGTTTCGAGGAGTTCTATCCCTCCGCGATCAGCGGCGGCATGCGCAAGCGCGCTGCGCTGGCACGCGCCCTTGCGCTCGATCCCGAGGTGTTGTTCTTCGACGAGCCGTCGTCAGGTCTCGACCCAATCAGCGCCAGTCGACTGGATGATCTCATCGTGGAGCTCAAAGCGAGCTTTGGCACCACGATTGTCGTGGTCACGCACGACTTGGAAAGCATTTTCCGGATTGCCGACCGCGCGTTGTTCCTTGATATCAACGAAAAAACAATGACGGCGCTCGGCAATCCCGCGGAGTTACGCGACAATCCACCGAGCGACGAAGTGCATCGGTTCCTCACTCGCAGCAGCGAAGGCCTGACATGAGCATGCGTGCCAATCCTACAAAAATCGGATTGTTTCTGGTTGGTGCAATTGCACTCGCCGTGTTGGCGGTCGCGATGCTGGCGTCCAACGCCTGGTTCGAGCGTCGTACGTCATTTATTTCGTACTTCCCCGAATCGGTGAATGGGCTCGAGAACGGAGCGCCGGTCAAGTTTCAGGGTGTGCCGGTGGGCTCGGTCACCGAGATCATGATTGAGATCAATCAGCAGGACAAGACGTTTCAGGTACCGATCAAGTTTGATATCGACCTGCCACGTCTGACCACGCATCTTGGCACCTACGTGAATCTCGCAGATTCTGTCGTGCTGCGACAGCAGATTGAGAACGGCTTGCGAGCGCAACTGCAGATGGAAAGCATTGTGACGGGATTGCTGTATGTAGAGCTCGCGTATCGTAGCGACTCCACGCCACCGCGTCTCGCCAACGTGAAGGACGAGTTCCCGGAGATTCCCACGTCGCCCTCGCTGATGGCAGCCATCGGTGGCGGAGCGGGTAGCGTACTCTCAGAGGTCATGAGAATTCTCAACCGCGTTAACGATATGCTCGCCGACTTCAACAGCGAAGAAATCAATCGTGCGGTGGTGCAGTCTGCGAACGCCATTGAGCAGCTGGTCAGCTCGCCGGAAATCAAGGCGGTGCTGCGCGACATGCCAGGCGTGACCAAACAGCTGAACTCCACCATGGCTGAAGTGCAGCGCCTGGCCACTCGTGCTGAAGCAGCGATCGATCCGATGCAAACCCAGATCACCGGGGCATCCACCGAGGCGATCGCAACGCTACAAGCGCTGCGGAAAACGCTTGATGAAACACACGGGCTGTTGTCGGCTGATGCCGGTCCGGGCTACGCGTTGCAAGGTGCGCTGACCAGTATGAAAGAAGCGGCCGATGCGTTGAAGGTGTTGATCTCATCGCTCGAACAGAATCCGGACATGTTGTTGCGCGGCAAGAAGCCGCCGCAGAAGTAACATGCAACATCCAATACCTCGACCTATGCGACGCACACGTCTCCTCGTTCCTCTGGCCCTGCTTGCGCTTTCGGGTTGCTTCAAGCTCTCGCGTAATCCGCCGTCCGTTCAGCACTACGTGCTGAGCGGCGCGCGAACTCCCATCGCTGCGTCTGGCTCCGATTCGATGGGCCTCGCCGTGGGCCTTCGTCGACTGGATCTCGCGCCGTATCTCGCGACGCCCTCCATTGTGATCCGCCGCGGAACGCACGGGATCGAGGCGTCGGAGTTCCACCGGTGGGGCGAAGCGCTCGGTGAGGGGATCAATCACAGCGTGGCGGCCCATTTGACCAACGTGGCGCCGGTCAAGCTGGTGGACATTGCGCCGTGGGCGGCTCGCGCGAAGCACAACTACCTGGTGCAGTTGCACGTGATGCGGTTCGAGGGCGTGGCTGATTCCGCGGCCACGACCGGTGGTGTGCACATCGTGACGTCGTGGGACATCATTCGCCCGCTCGACGGCGCGCTGTTGGTGCGAGGGAGTACCGAATACCGCGAAGGACGTTTTCCGGTGAACGACTACAGCGCGATGGTGGCGCAGCTCAATGAAGGGCTTGGACGGGTTGCGATGGACATCAGAACATGTCTCGGGCGGTTTCGGTCGGATTCGTTGCCGCCGCCCTCGTGCAACTAGGATCGTACTGCAACTGATGGGGCCCGGCGGCGCGGTGCGCCGCCAGGCCAAAGCGCGAAAGGCGCGAAAAACGCGAAAACTGCAACAGCAACGGATTTGACGGGGAACTGCAATCGCATGCAGCTTTTTGAACGATCTGTTGCTGTTGACTCGCCCCTTTCGGAAAACAATGAAGAGATTCGCGCTGGCGGTATCCGCGGTATGCCTGATTGGATTGGCTTCGTGCAGCACGGATGCCACGGATGTCATCCGCGGCGTCGCGATACGTGACAGCGCCGGCGTGTCTATCGTTGAGCAATCCGCAGCGCATCTCGCGGCGCTCCCGACGCTGACGCTCGACACGGTGCCTGAGTTCAGCATCGACGGCGCCGACACAGCGAATGCGTTCACCGACATTTTAGTGGTCGCGCAGCTACCAGACGGTCGCGTCCTGCTCTACGATGTGCGCCATCGAGAGGTGCGGGAGTATTCGGCACAGGGTGCGTTCGTTCGGGTGTTGATGCCGAACGGACGCGGTCCGGGTGAAGTCGACTATGTCAGCCGCATTCAGCTGCTGGCAGACGATCGATTTGCCGTGTTCGACGGCAACCAGCGTCGGATTTCGATCTTTGATCGCAACGGCGTCTACGTGGAGCAGCTCGCGTACCCGCGCTTTGAGAGTGGCGGCAGAGTTGGGGCAATCGCGTTGCTCGACGATGCGCGGCTGCTGGCGAGTGTGAGACCGCCGCGCGTCGAACCCACCGTGTTCGACGGTGCCACGCGGCGCGACACGTTTGCGATCGTCGCCGTACACATGGCGCGTGATAGTGCGAGCGAGGCGTCGCCCCGTGTGGACACGATTGCGCTGGTCCCTGACGCCGAAGTCTTTGACCTGGTGACCACCGAGAACGGCGAGAGCTGGCCTGACACCGATGTCATCCGGTTTGGCCCGACCACGAACGTCAGTACAAACGGCTCGCGCGTGGTTCTCGGCACCAATGAACAGCGGTTTGAGCTCCGTGAGTATCGCCGAGATTCGCTTTCACGAATAGTGCGCGTCGAACAAGCGGCGGAGCGCGTGCCAGCAGATGCCGGCGATCGCGTACGTGCGATCGTCGCGGCCGACATGAACCGTCGGCCGTTTCCGGCATCCGCGAAGGCTGATTTCGAACGAATGCTTGCGGCGTGGCGATTCGCCACGGTGTTTCCGTTTCACGACCGGCTGTTGACGGGCACCGACGGTACACTCTGGGCGGAGGCACCCAGCGTGTGGCCAACGGACGCGCAGCGGTATCTCGTGTTTGACGCAGAGGGGCGCGCCGTTGCGCGCGTGCAATTGCCGGAGCGCGTGACACCGCACGTGGTGAGCCTGGAGCGTGTGCTCGGCGTGTGGCGGGACGACGATGATGTGCCGCATGTGCGGGCGTGGCGGGTGCGTGAGCTCCCCGCGGAGGCTGAAACCCGGCGGTCGCCTTGACGTATTTCACACATCACTTTGAAACCCGCGTCGCCCGGCACGCTGTCGGCACGTACTTCTATACGGTTGTGTATCTTGACCCTGCGCTGCGCTGTGAACTGCCGCTTGACCAACACGCACGCTTGCGCATTGAGGCCGATGTGTCGGGCGTGCCGGTAAAGGGCGCGTGGCAGCCATCGAAGGGCCGGTGGTATCTGATGTTGCCGAAAGCCCCACTCAAAGCGGCCGGGCTGAAGATCGGAAGCACTGTGGAAGTATGGTTTCGTTTTCTTCAGCAGGATGATGTAGACATTCCTGATGAACTCGCGGCAGTGCTCGCGAAAAAGGCGCGCGTGCGCAAAGCCTGGGAAGCGCTGAGCCCGGGTAAACAGCGCGGACTTGCACATATGGTGGCTTCGGCAAAGCGTGCGGAGACGATCGCCGCACGCGTGGCGAACGTTGAAGACGTGTTGCTCGGTCGAGTGACGTCCCCATGGGACCGCCAGAGTAAGCAGAAATAGCACGTCCAGCCGCGATTCCGGGCGCTCTTAGCGAGACTGGCACTGCAAACCAACTAAGCACACAGTGCTGTGAGGAGACATGTACGTACCCAAACACTTTGCAGAGCATCGTCTCGACGAATTGCATCGAGTGATTCGTGAGTTCCCGCTTGGCGTTCTGGTAGTGAATGGTCCGAGCGGACTTGACGCGAATCACATTCCGTTTGAGCTACACGAGCAGAATGGGAAACACGTGCTGCTCGCGCACGTGGCGCGCGCGAACAGTGTGTGGCAGGAATCGAACGACGGTGATCAGGCGATGGTCGTCTTTCGCGCAGCCGACTCGTACATCTCGCCCAACTGGTACCCGAGCAAGCACGATTTTCACCAACAGGTTCCCACGTGGAACTATCAAGCCGTGCATGTGCATGGGACGATCCGTGTTCGCGACGACGAAAAGTTTGTGCGCATGGTCGTCGGCCGTCAGACAAAAACGCACGAGACGCGGGTGGGCGAAGCGCGACCGTGGCGCATGGGCGACTCGTCAAAGGAGTTCATCGATCAGATGCTCGCCGCCATTGTCGGTATCGAAATCAGCATTGATGCAATCGTGGGTAAGTGGAAGCTGGGTCAGAACAAGGAAGCGCGGGACCTCACCAACGCGGCGCACGAACTGCATGCCCGCGATCAACATCTGCTCTCCGCGGAAATGCTCGCCGCACTGAAGGGTGACGGTTGAGTATGCGCCTGGTCCCCGTGGAATGAAGCCTGGCACACGATACGGAATTGTCGGCATCGCAGCGAGAAAAGTGCTGCACGCCCACTCTGACCAATCAATAGTATCTGCCCGCCTGCATTGGCTTGGGAAGCGCGGCGGGGGACAGCTGGCTTGAGCCGCGGCCGTCGGTCGGGTAAACGGAGCGCCGCCGTCCGGCTTCTCCTGACCAATAATCGGTATGTAATCTGCATCTTCACGGAATCACTCCCTTCGTCTCCCCCTTACGAGGCTCCGTCGATGCTGCGATCTGCGCGCTTGCTCCTGTCCTGTTCTACGTTGGCTCTTCTGGCGGCTTGCGGCGGTGACGCCGACAGCGCCGCGAATCTTTCAGCGAATGCGAACGCCGCTGGTGAAACAGGCGAGGCCGCCTCGGCCGGTCAGGCGGCCGTCGCGGATGAATCGTCGGTGCCTAATGTTGTTCGCATTGCCGTCGGTTCGGCCGATCACACCACGCTCGTGGCTGCGCTGAAGGCGGCGAATCTTGTGGATCCACTGGCCAATCCCGGACCCTTCACCGTATTCGCACCCACCAACGCGGCGTTCGACAAGCTTCCGCCGGGCACGGTCGACGATCTACTCAAGCCGGAGAACCGCGCGAAGCTCAAGACCATCCTGCATCACCACGTGACGACCTCGACTCGCACTGTCGACGATTTCGAAGACGGCACCGTGCTCGGCATGGTGGACGGCACCAATGAGACCATTCGCAAGACCGCCGACGGTGTGTTCTTCGGTGACGCGAAAATCATCGCCTCGGTTAGAGGATCGAACGGCATGGTGCACGTGATCGACGCGGTCGTGCTGCCCAAGTAGGGTTCCGGCGATTGCCCCAGATCGCGAGCGGGTGTGTCGACCAGGCACCCCCGCTCGCTCGCGTATCGGTACTCCTGGTGCGAACTTCTGCCCCATGACCGCCGCTCTTGCCCTGCTGCGCACCGCCCTGGCTGACCGCTATCACGTCGAGCGCGAACTCGGCCACGGCGGCATGGCGACCGTCTACCTCGCCACCGATCTCCGACACGATCGCGCCGTCGCGATCAAGGTATTAAAGCCTGAGCTGGCGCAGTCACTGACCGGCGAACGATTCCTGCGGGAGATCGCGGTGACCGCGCGACTGAATCATCCGCATATTCTCGCCCTGCTCGATTCTGGCAGCGCGGCCGATGCGCAGCTGTTGTACTACGTGATGCCCGTAGCCACCGGCCAGTCGCTGCGTGAACACCTGAGCGCGAGCGGTGCGCTCACCGAAACGAACGCACTGCGCATCGCCTGTGACGTGGTGGAGGCGCTCGTGCATGCCCACGCGAACGATGTTGTACATCGCGACATCAAGCCTGACAACGTTCTGCTTTCGGAAGGACACGCAATCCTCGTGGATTTCGGCATTGCGAAGGCACTTGGATCGGCGCGAGACACAGCAACGCTCACGAGTGAAGGCATGTCGCTCGGCACGCCCGCGTACATGGCGCCAGAGCAGGCAGTGGGGGAAAACGATGTTGATCATCGCGCTGACATCTACGCCGTGGGCGCCATGCTGTATGAGATGCTCGCGGGACGCGCGCCGTTTTCGGGCACATTTCAGCAGGTCATTGCTGCCAAGATGACGAAGGACGCGCCGGCGCTTCCGGCGAACGTGTCACCGGCACTCGCTCAGCTCGTCGCTCACTGTCTTGCACGAGATCCGGCGGCGCGACCAACAAACTCCGAACAACTGCTGGCATCGCTGCGCGCCCTGCAGCAACCGCAGCCGGTGGTGCAGCGTGGGCGCGCGCGATGGATGGCCTTCGCAATGGTCGCGGCGCTGACCGCCGTTGCAATTATTGGACTTGTATTCGTGCGCGATCGGCGAGACCGGTGGGTGCGCGACACCGCGCTGCCAGAAATTGCGCGACTTGTGGACGAGGACAAACTTGATTCGGCGTATGCCCTCGCCGAGCGCGCCGAGTTGCGCTCTCCCGGCGATACCGCACTGGCGCTCGTGTGGAATAACATCGCACTGACGCAAACGTTCCTGAGTGAACCAGCGGGCGCAACGGTTACACGCGCCGCGGTGAATGACACGACACAGTGGTTCAGGGTAGGCGTGACACCAACAGAGCCCGTGCGTATTCCGCGCAACGCGTGGTTCTATCGTTACGAACTGGCTGGACATCGCCCGCTCACCGTGATGGGCGCGCGACTCGGCGGAAGTTACGCTCCAATTCCGAGTCCCGTGGCATTGCAAAAAGTCAGCGATCCGGATTCCGGTATGGTACTGCTGCGCGGCGCCGCGCTGATGAGCACGCTGTACAGCATACCATCTGCGGAATCGCTTGATCTCTCTGATTTTCTGATGGACAAGCTTGAGGTGACCAACCGCGAATACAAAACGTTCGTGGATGCCGGCGGTTATACTGACCCACGCTGGTGGGATTCCACGATCGTGCACGAGGGACAGCAGATTGCGTGGCGCGACGCCATCGCGCGACTCACCGACAAGACAGGTCAGCCCGGTCCAGCCGCTTGGGAGGGCTCGACTCCTTCGCCGGGCACCGAAGATTTTCCAGTTGGTGGCGTGAGTTGGTACGAAGCGCGCGCATACGCGCGGTTTGTAGGGAAGGACCTGCCCACGGTACTCGAGTGGAATGCAGCGGCCATTCCGGAGGCTGCGCGCTGGGTCGTACCCAACGGTCGCTACAACGCCGACAGCCCGGTACGCGGCGGGAACGCCGGTGGCGTGAGTCCTCGAGGAATTTTTGACATGGCCGGCAACGTGCGCGAATGGGCGGTGAACGCACGTGAACCCGGCAGTCGATACATTCTCGGCGGTGGATGGTCCGATCCCGCGTACCTGTTCTCTGAGGCCTACTCCGCGCGGGAGTTCGACCGCTCGGCGATCAACGGCATCCGACTTGTGCGTCGTGTCGCAGACGCGCCGGACCTGCTCCGCGCGCTCGCAGCCATTCCACGATCCGCGCGCGATGTCTCACGCATCAAGCCAGTCGATGACGCCACCTTTCTCGGCTATAGGGCGCTGTACGACTACGATCCGCTGCCGCTGAAGGCGGCGGTGACGGCGCGAGACACGACGCACGTCGATTGGGTGCGCGAAGATGTGTCCTTTGACGTGCCGGGAAGTGCCATGCGCATGTCCGCCGTTCTCTTCTTGCCAAAGCGGGCGACGCCGCCGTATCAGACCATCATTATCTGGCCGGCATCTGATGTGTTCTCGATGCGCGACACCCGCACCATGTCCATGAGCTACGCTGACTTTCTGGTACGTAGTGGACGTGCCGTGGTGTATCCAATTTACGAACACAGCTACGGGCGCGGCACGAAGTTGCAGTTCGATGTGCCGACACCAACGATCGAACATCGCGATCAGATGGTGCGATGGACAACGGAGATGCGACGCTCGATTGACTATGCGTTTACGCGCGACGACGTGGACACCACCCGATTGGCATATGTCGGCACAAGCTGGGGCGCGCGCATCGGCGGCACCGTGCTTGCGATCGAACCGCGTATTCGCACGGCGATCCTCAACGTGCCGGGTTTTAATGCTGCCTCGATGCGCCCCGAGGAGGATCCCGTCAACTTTCTGCCTCGCATTCGCATTCCAGTGCTCATGCTCAGCGGTCGTTACGACAGTGTGTTTCCATATGAATCATCGCAGCGTCCGTTTTATGAACTGCTTGGTTCGCCGCCCGGTTCGAAGGTGCAGGTGATGTTTGAAGGCGGGCACTTTCTGCCGCGACCGATGTGGGTGGCGGAGTCTACCAAATGGCTCGATAAACAGCTTGGTCCGGTAAATCGACGTTGATGCACACGGAGTTGAAGTGATGTCGAATGCGGTGCACATCCGTCGCGCAACCGAGTCCGATCTTTCGGCTATTGTCCGTCTGCTCGCCGATGATCCACTCGGTGCAACGCGCGAACAGTACGCTGATCCACTTCCAGCTGCGTACCGTACAGCGTTCGCCGCCATGGAAGCGCAGACAGGCAATGACCTGCTGGTGGCCATCATCAATACCGAAGTCGTCGGATGTCTGCAGTTGACGATAATTCCTGGGATCAGTCGCCTGGGCGCGTCGCGTGCACAGATCGAAGGCGTGCGAGTCGCTGCCACGCATCGGGGCGCACGCATTGGAGAAGCGCTTGTACACGACGCAATCCTACGCGCGAAAGACGCGAGCTGTGCGATCGTGCAGCTGACCACCGACGCCACGCGCGCCGATGCCAAACGCTTTTACGAGCGACTTGGCTTTGAGGCGACACACGTGGGAATGAAACTGCGCCTTACCGAAGGCTGACGACGCGAACGACTGTTCCCTCCCCCCCGCACGGAGTGACCCTGGACAGGCTCGAACACGGATCTATCCTCGGCCCCCCGCATCACTGCCTCGCCTTCGCCAGCAGCTCGGAAAACCAGTTCTCCACGTAGACCACCTGCGTGGCTGAGTTCTCGCGAATCATCAGAAAGCGCTGCCCATCCGGCGTCACGTCGTACTGCGGCCGGTTGCGCGCGGCGACGTACCCCACGACCGAGAAGAGGGCGCGCGGCGGACCCGGAGAAAAGACGGGCCCAGGGGGCACGGAGACCGCCATCATCTGCCCCCCGAGCCGGTAGAAGAGTTCGCGGCCGTCGCCAGACCAACGCGGCTCAGAGCCCCCGGCGCGCGACACCACCACGCGCTGCTGCGCATCCGGAAACGACTGCACGATGATTTCACGACTGCCGACCACCGCTCCGGAGCCGTAGGCCAACCACCGGCCATCGGGAGAGAGCGCGGGCTGCAACGCCGACACGTCACCGGTGGGCAACGGACGCAATGTCGTGTCCCCCGAAAGCCGGCGCGCATACAGCCGCGATAGGCGCGCCGAGGCGCTGCCCGCCTCATCGGCACGCAGCACCATCCACTCTCCGTCACGTGACAGCTCCACTTCGAAGTAGTTGACTCGGCCGCCCACCAACGGCGTTGCGGCGCCGGTTCCATCGGTGCGGGAGATGACGGGGATCACGGCGAGCGAGTCGCTGCCGCTCACATCGCGGAGCGTGACGAAGGCCAGCGATTGCCCGTCGCCGCTCCACGACGGACGCCAGTTGGTGGACGCGGCGCTCTGCACCTTCGTGCGGGTGCCGTTGGGTCGCCACATCCACAGATCCGTCGTCTTGTCGCGCACGCTCACCGCGAGCGCGCGTCCATCGGGAGCGATGGCCGGATAATCGAAGCGCGCCCGCCATCCGGAATCGACCGGCTCCGTTCGCCCGTCCCGCGAGACCCATACCAGCCCCGACGCGGAGGCGCCGGTCCGATCGATCGTGTAGAGCGCTGCGCCGGTCGGCGAGAACGTGAACTTGGTCGGAAGCACGCCCTCGATAACACTGAAGGCGCCGCCGGTAATCGTGAGCGACGCGAGGTCGAAGGGCGCGGCATAGAGACCATTCTCCCGGCTCGTATACAGCACGTGTCCCGTTGGGGAGTACCATGCGCCCAGCGCCTGCGGCAACACCAGGCGGGCACTGTCGGCCGCCGCATCGTACACCCACGTGTCCGAACCCACGGAGCACGCGCTCCGGCAGACGGTGAACAGGAATCCGCGCGACTCGGGGAGGGCGCCAATGGAGACCACGTCGTTCTGGCCGCCCGCACTCGTGCCTGCCGCGGTGATGTTCAGCGCGGGCATCGCCGCGCCATCGGCCGACACGCGCTTGAGGTCGCGACCCATGTTGTAGACAATGCTGCCGTCGGCCAGCCAGGCGCTCCCGCCAAATGCGCTGGCCGTGTTCGATTCCACCAGAGTGACCGCTCCACCACCGGTCGCCGGGACTTTCCGGAGCTGTCCGTTGAGCGTCAGGAACGCAATCCACTTGCCATCGGGCGAGTAGAAGGGCGCAATGCCCCCGTCCGTTCCCGGAATCGGCGACGCCTCGGTGGCGTCGCGCGTCTTGCGCATCAGGATACGGCCCTCCGGCGTCGAGTCGGTGAACACGATGGCCGAGCCGTCGGGCGCGATGGCTGCTTCGTTGCCGAGGCGCGTCGCGCCGGCATCGAGTGGCGAGGGCATCTGGTACTGCCAGAGCGTGACCTGCTGACGGCTCGGCAGCGCGCTTTCCGCGCTGGTGCGCGGTGGCCGCACCAGCACCACCGCGAGCACCGCCGCGAGCGCCAGCGCCAGTGCCCACGGCACAATGCGCATGAGGCGATCTGCACGCGACGACGCCGCAGCACGTCGTGCACCTGACACGGTGCTCACCGTTGGCGATGCGCCGAGCGCGCTCGCAAACTCCGCGGCACTCGCGAAACGATCGGCCGGCAACTTGGCGAGCGCCGTGAGCACCGCCGCTTCGATGTGCTCAGGCACGGTATCGCGCAGCATGTGCAGAGGCGTGGGTCGTTCGCTCAACACCTTCGCCACAATGGCCTGCACACTGCTGCCCATGAACGGCGCATCACCGGCCAGCATTTCGTACAACACGGCACCGAGAGCGTACACATCACTGCGCGCATCGATGGTGCGTTCGCCCATGGCCTGTTCGGGGCTCATGTACTGCGGCGTGCCGAGGCTGAGCCCCGTTTGCGTCATGCGCTGCCCGCCAGCTTGTTGCACGGCGAGCGCGATGCCGAAATCAGCCACGATCGCCTGCCCGTCGTGCAACAGAATGTTCTCAGGCTTGATGTCACGGTGAATCACGGTCTGTCGATGCGCATAATCGAGTGCACTCGCGACTTCGCGTGCGATGCGCACCGCATCGGCAATCGGCAACTGTTGCTCGCGTTCCAAACGCGCGCGCAACGTTTCGCCCGTTACCAGCGGCATCACGTAGTACAGCAAACCGTCGGCGTCACCGCTGTCGAGCAGCGGGAGAATGTGCGGATGCTGCAACCGCGCCGTGGTGCGAATCTCGGTCAGGAAACGATCACCGCCGAGCGCTGCACCAAGATCGGGATGCAGCACCTTGATCGCGACATCACGATCGTGCTTGAGATCGCGGGCAAGGTACACGGTGGCCATGCCGCCGGCGCCGAGCTCGCGGTCGAGGCGGTAGCGGTCGGCAAGGGCGGTAGCGAGGCGATCAAGAATGAGGTTCATGAGCGCGAGAAGGTACGCGCTGCACATCGGCCGCGCCAAGGCACGCTCCGGACGGATGGAGTACCGACATTGCCCGACCTACCCGACTTCCGCGACTTCCGCGCACCGGTAGATTTGCGGACGACATGAACTTCCGTCGAATCGTCCGGGGGCTGAACGGTGCGTCCGTCTTCAACCCCTCCCCGCCGCCCGTCTGCCTGATGTCACCTGAGTGACGGACCTCCGAGCGCAGCTGCAATCCGCGCTCGGCAGCGCCTACACCCTTGAGCGCGAGCTCGGCGGTGGCGGCATGTCGCGCGTGTTCGTGGCGCGCGACGAGTCGCTCGCGCGTGATGTGGTGGTGAAGCTGTTGTCGCCGGAGCTGTCGGCGTCACTGAGTGCCGAACGGTTCACGCGCGAAATCAAGCTCGCGGCCGCGTTGCAGGAGCCGCACATCGTGCCGGTGCTCACGGCCGGCCTCACCGCCGAAGGGCTGCCGTACTACACGATGCCGTATGTACGCGGTGATTCGTTGCGCGCGCGGTTGGTGGCCGGCCCCGTTCCCGCAGCGGAAGCGCTCGGGTTGTTACGCAACATTGCGCAGGCGCTGGCCTACGCGCATGAACGCGGCATTGTGCATCGCGACATCAAGCCGGAGAATGTGCTGTTGTCGCGCGGTACGGCGGTGGTTACCGATTTCGGCATTGCGAAAGCGCTCTCGGCGTCCACCACGAGCGTGCCGGATCAGGCGCTCACGTCGATCGGGATGTCCATCGGCACGCCGGCCTACATGGCGCCAGAGCAGGCGGTGGGTGACGCGCGCACTGATGCGCGCGCTGATTTGTATGCGTGGGGCGTGGTGGCGTACGAAGTGTTGTCGGGCGTTCATCCGTTCGCGAAGGCGACAACGCCGCATGCGATGGTGGCCGCGCACATCAGCGAGTCGCCGCGTGCACTGCGTGACGTGCGACCGGACATCTCGGCGACCGTGTGCGATGTGGTGATGCAGTGTCTGGCAAAGGATCCGGCGCAACGGGTGCAGAGTGCGGACGCGCTGCTCGTGCGCCTTGCCAACGTCGTCACGCCGAGTGCGGATGCGTTGAACGCGCCGCATGCGTTAAATGAGTCAGATGCGTCAAATGCGTCACGTGCGTCGCACGTGGGGAACGCAACGCGAGTGATCGACGGGAATGCAATTGCAACGCGCGGCACCACATGGCGCGTGTGGGCCGGCGCGGCTGTCGTCGTCGCCGTGCTGGCTGGTGTCTACCTCGTCCGCAGCGGTGGCACCGCAACCGATACAGCGGAAAACCCCGCCGTGTCGGCATCCGGTAGCAGCGCCGGCGATTCCACCGTGTTGTCCTCGCTCGCCGTGCTGCCGTTCGTGAACACCGGCGGTGATCCGAAAGACGAATACTTCAGCGATGGACTCACCGACGAACTTGCGCATGCGCTCTCCAAGTTGCCCGGGCTGCGTCTGGCCGGTCGCTCGTCGAGCTTTTCATTTAAAGGCAAGACGATCCTTGCTCCCGATGTTGGGAAGGCGCTCGGCGTAGGTGCAATTGTCGAAGGCACCGTGCGACGCGCGGGCGATCGCATCCGACTCACTGCGCAACTCACCAGCACGCGCGATGGGCAGGTGCTCTGGAGTGATGCGTTCGAACGCAGCGGGTCCGATGTGTTCGCGGTACAGGATGCCTTCACGAGCGCCATCGTGTCGGCCCTCACGCCGCGATTGGGTCAGGCACCGGGCGCGAGCGCGCCAATATCAACGGGCGTGGCGACGCGCGGCACGAACGACGCCGAGGCCTACGACTTGTACCTCAAGGGGCGGTATTTCTGGGCGCAGCGCGGCGCCGGTCCCGGTGACAGCTCCGTCAAATACCTGCAAGCCGCGGTGCAGCGCGACAGTGCCTTTGCCCGTGGGTGGGCGGGGCTCGCCCTCGCGCACGTCATCCGGCCCAACTACAACTCAGCCGTCGATTTTGCGGCGTCCGACGCCAGCGCCAAGGATGCAGCGAGTCGGGCGCTGGCACTCGACTCCACGATCGCCGATGCGTACGTCGCGCTTGGCTTTCGCGCCGTGCGGCGTCTCGAGTTTACCGAGGCTTCAGAGGCGTTCGCAGCCGCCAGACGGCTGGAGCCGGGGAGCGCCATCGCTGCGCATTGGTCGGCCATCTACTATCAGGCCGTCCTTGATACGGTGGAGGCCGACCGGCAGATCGAACTGGCGCTCACGCTCGATCCATTGTCGGCGACCACGTTCAATACGCGCGGCGCCTTCCTCTCCGAGCGACGACAGTTTGCGCGGTCCATGGAGAACCACGACCGCGTGCAAGCGCTCAATCCCGCCTTCCCGAACAATAGCATCACCGCACTGGTGTGGAGCGGGATGGTCGACAGCGCCTATCGCGTGAGCCAGCGTAGTCTGAACACGCAGGCGCGGGGGAGATTCGGCACGGCCGTGCTGGCAGCCGCGGCGGCGCAAGAATGGGCTGTTGCACGCACGCTGCGTGATCAAATCGCTTCCGGCGCCGCTGGGGTGAGCGCCTATGACAGAGCGATCGCGGCCGCGGTGTTCGGCAACCGTGCGGAGGCGGCTCGATTCTTCGTCGACGCCTTCGAGAACGGTGGGGCGTTGGCAAACACGGGGTTCTCCGTCTGCTCGCTCCCCTTCGACGCCGCGCGCGCGGAACCGGCGTGGAAGGCTTTCCTGCAGCGACACGGGCTCAAGGAATGTCCGTACCCGTCGTCGTGGCCGATTGGAGCTGTGCCGCGCTGATGCGCCTTGACGGCGCGTTCGGGGTCGGCATGGAGGAGGTACCGAAGGAGCCATAGTCTTGGGGCGACGCGCGCGTACGACGGTGGCATCGCCGCCACCGCCCGCGCCGCTCATGCGCCGTCAGCGCGCGCCGGCGAGCGCCTTCCGCAGCACGGGTTCGAACCGGTCGGCTTGACGCACCATGCCGAGGTCGCTCGGATGCGAGCCATCGGTCGCGGCCTCAGCATCGTCGCCAAGCAGCTCATCACCCGTGAGGTAGTAGAGACCGGTGATGCCTTCTTTCTCGAGCGCAGTGAGACAGGCGCGCAGCGCCGCGTGATTGTCGGTGTGAAACTGGGTGAGCGCCGGCAGAATCCACGCGTTGGTCTGCCGACGATCCTCCACCAGCACGATCGGGGTGTTGGGGCGCGCGGCGCGGATCTGCTTCACCAGCGGCACGCATTTGAGCGTCACCGCCGCGGCGTCCATGTTCGGCAAGCAGTCGATCACGTACACCGCCGCGTCGATCTTTACCAGCAGGTCGCCCACGGCGGCGTCCATCCGGCCGTTGCCCGAGAACCCGAGATTCACCACGGGGCGGTCGAGGCGACGCCCAAGGATGGCCACGTGTGTCATGCCGGGGCGGGACGCGCTGGCGCCGTGGGTGATCGACGTACCGTAGAACACGATCGGCTGCTCGGCGCGCGGTGCCAGCCGCTCGAACGTGGCGCCGACCGGCACACCGATCGACAAGCTGTCGATGCCATTGTACAGCGGCAGGTAGATCGCGTACTCGCGCGTGCCCGGCGCCAGTCGCCGGATCAGGCTCTGGCGAACCACCTTGGCCGTGGGGCGTGTCACGCCGACCCAACGCCATTTACCGGCATTGTCGCGCGCGTAGAGGTCGAGGCCGCTCATCGCGATCGCCGTCATATTGGGCTGGGACAGCCGCTCGCTGAACAACGTGTAGTTGGCCCAGATGGCATCGGCGTTTGTGGTGAACCGCACGAGCATGCCGGCGCTATGACGGCTCAGTGACCACACCGTCGGCGTCACGGTGGCTTCCGCCACGGCCGGAAAGCGGTCAAACCACCGCGTGCGCCCCAGCGTCGGCCACGCGCGTCCTTCCACACCCCACTGGGACACATCGTGCCATTGCAGTGGTGGCTCCGCGGGCTGCGCGGGCGCTGTCGCGGCCGCCGGGGGGTTCTGCGCCTGGAGCAGCGTTCCTTCTCCTGGCGCCAGTCCGACAAGCGCCAGCGCCACAAGTGCGGAGCACTGGATCCAACGCGAGGCACGAACGGGCATGGCGGCTCCGTCTTGAGGTGGGGGACGAGCGGCGTGCGATAAGGGCCATCAATCGCGCCTAATTGGCGTCCGTCCTGCCCGGGGCGCAATGCGCTGCGGATAGACGGCTTCGCTGGATGCTTCCTGATAACCGGCGATGCCTCAGCTGCGGCCGGTACCTCGATGGTAATCGTCTTGTGACGTCTGTAAGCAAGCCCCATCTTGCTGCCCATGAAAACACCCGCACCGGCGCGCGCCCCTGGCGCGACAGCTCGGCAATGACGTCTCCCATCAGCCGCCTCACCGCCGCCCTCGCCGACCGCTATCGCGTCACGCGCGAACTTGGGCAGGGTGGCATGGCCACCGTCTACCTCGCGCACGACCTCAAGCACGCGCGTGATGTCGCGATCAAGGTGTTGCATCCAGATCTCGGCGCGGCGCTCGGCGGTGAACGCTTCCTGAGCGAAATCCGCACCACCGCGCGGTTGCAGCATCCGCACATCTTGCCGTTGCTCGACAGCGGTGAGGCCGACGGCTTGCTGTACTACGTGATGCCGTTCATCGCCGGTGAAACACTGCGCGCGCGTCTCGAACGTGAGCGGCAACTGCCCATCGACGACGCGCTGCGCATTGCGCGCGAAGTGGCCGACGCGCTCGGCGCCGCGCACGCGCTCGGCATCGTGCACCGTGATGTGAAGCCCGAGAACATCCTGCTGCAGAACGGACACGCCATCGTTGCCGACTTCGGCATCGCGCTCGCCGTGCAAGCCGCGGGCGGACAGCGCATGACGCAGACGGGATTGAGCCTCGGCACCCCGCAGTATATGAGCCCCGAGCAGGCGATGGGCGAACGCACCATCGACGCGCGCAGCGACATCTACGCGCTCGGCGCGGTGACGTACGAGATGCTCACCGGTGACGCGCCCTTCACCGGCAGCAGTGTGCAGGCCATTGTGGCGCGCGTGCTCACCGAAAAGCCGCAGCCGATCCGCACGGTGCGCGATACCGTGCCGCTCGGCGCCGAGCAGGCGGTGCTCCGCGCACTGCGCAAGCTGCCGGCCGATCGTTTTACCAGCACGAATGAGTTTGTCGCGGCGCTCACCGCGAACGCAACGGCAGTGGACTCAGCGGTGGAATCAGCGTCGGCGCCTCGCCGCCGCGGGCTACGGTTGGTCACCGCGTCACTTGCTGTGACCACCGTCGTCTCGCTCGCGGTCGCCGCCTGGGCGCTCACGCGAGTGCGCGACGTGACATCGGCCGCGATCTTCGACGCCGCGCTTCCGGACAGCGCGCCGATGGCGCGGGTGCAGGCGACGGTCGGCACCGGATTCGGGCAGGCCAGTCGCCAACTGTCGGTCTCGCCTCGCGGCGACTTCGTGGTATATGCCGTGCAACGCGGCGATTCCACTATTCTCTGGCGCCGCAGTCTCATCGACGCAGCGGCAGCGCCGATCAGCGGCACGTCGGGTGGCCAAAGTCCGCGCATTTCGCCTGATGGGCAGCGCCTCGCTTTCACGACCAGAACGCACATCATGATCGTGCCCATCGGTGGCGGCGAACCGCGTCAACTGATGGAAGCGGCTCCTCCGGCCACGCTGGAATGGGTTTCCAGTACGCGTCTCTTCGCTCTGGCATCAGATGGATATCGGCTGACGTGGCTTGATCCCGAACAGGGCGTCACCGAGGATCGGCCAACGCCAGATACGCGCTGCGTGTGGGGCCAGTGGCTGGCCGCCGAGCGCCACATGTTGTGCTCTTACAACGAGACGCTCACGTTGGTCGATCCCGAGTCAGGGAACGTGGAGCCCATCACGACAACGCGAGACGATGGCAAAGCCGGGCGCGCGGTGTCGGGGTCTGCGTTCCGGCTCATCGACGGCGCCTACATGGTCTACGTCTCGCTCGATGGGACGCTCCGCGGGGCGTCGTATGACGCGCGCACGCGACAGATCGGTAAGCCGGTGTCGCTGGTGCGCGGTGTGAGCCGCGACGTGAATGGCATCGCGCAGTTTGAGGTGGCGACGAATGGGCTGCTGGGCTACGCCCCCGCGGGTGCGGAGCGGCTGGCGGCCATGGTGGTCCGTCGCGCCGGGTCGGAGGCCGTGCCGCTGCCGGTGGAGCGTGCTCCGTTTCTTCGCTTCGATCTCTCCCGCGACGGGAAGCGTCTGGCCGCCGTGGTGGCCACGTCCGATGGCGACGAACTGCGCATCTACGACGTGCGCAATGGACTCTCGCAAGTGTGGCTCCGGGCGCCGATCATTCGCATGCCGCTCTGGAGCCCTCGAAGCGACCGGATCGTGGTGCGCGTGGAGAACGATGCCGGCGCCGCGCTGCTGATCGGCTCGCCCGACGCGTCTGGGGCCCCTGACACGCTGATGCGGCGCGTTGGCGAGCAGGATGCCCTCGATGCCCTCGACTTCAGCGACGACTCGACGATTCTGGCGCGCGATACTCGCATCCCGTCGGTGTTTCGCCTCACGTTGTCCGGTCGCTCGGTGCGCATCGACACCGTATCGAAGGACGCGATTTACATGACGCGCTCCCCCGACGGCACGCGGGTCGCGTGGCATACGGCGCAAAGCAACCAGTTGTTCGTCGGGCCGTATCCGCGCGGCACGCAGCAGAGCCAAGTGGCGGTTGGCGGCGTAGAACCGATCTGGCTCTCTCCCACCGAGTTGCTCTACCGGTCGGGCATCACGTGGTACACGGCGCGTTTCGATCGCGTGTCCGGCGCGCTCATCGGCGCTCCGCTCGTGTGGGCTCGCGACCCCCGTTTTCTCGACACACCGGGGTGGTCCAATCGCCCGTCGTGGGACGGCGGCATTGTCTATTCGCAAAGCCCGGAGCAGACGGACTCGCGCTATCTCCGCTTCATTCCTGACTTTGTCACGCGCCTGAAAGCTGCTGTTGATGGAACGGCCAAGTGAGCGACGCGTCTCACGTCGGCATTCAGCCGTAGCTACCGCCTCATTCGCGAACTCGGCGCCGGCCGCACGGCCACCAGTAACCTCGCGCAGGCTATTGACACATTAACAGTGTACACGTAATATGTGTAATGAAGAACATCACCCTGGCGCTCGACGAAGAAACGCTCGCGGCGGGACGGGCATATGCGGAGCGGCATAACACCACCCTGAATGCCTTGGTGCGTGATCTGCTGGCACGCACCGTTCACGTCGATCGCACGGCTGCGGTTGAGGAAATGTTCCGGTTGATGGATCGCGCGCCGGGCCATTCTGGCGGCACACGGTGGACGCGAGACGAGTTGTATGAGCGGCGGTAAAGTATTTCTCGATACGAACGTGCTGGCGTACGCGCAGGATCTGGATGCCCCGCACAAACGTCAGCGTAGTCGCGAGCTGATTGCCGAGGTGGTGGCGTCCGGCTCCGGAGTGATCTCCACGCAAGTCCTGCAGGAATTCTATGTCACGGCCACGCGCAAAATGGGTGTGCCTCCGCTGGCTGCGAAGTCCGTGGTGCAATCGTTCCGGATTTTTGAGGTCGTGCAGCTCTCTCCCGATCTGATCGACCAGGCCATCGATCGGTCGGTGCTGAGCCAGCTCTCGTTCTGGGATGCGCTCATCGTCGCCGCGTCGGTCGCCAGTGGATGTACCACGATCTACAGCGAAGATCTGAATGCCGGGCAAGTGATCGACGGCGTGAAGATCACGAATCCCTTCGCATAGTCAGCGCCACTCTCTGCCCTCGCCCACCGTGCAGCCGCCGCTGCAAACAGCCATGAACCTCGACGACGTCGTCATGATCCCCGGACTCGACGTGCTCGAATGGTGATCGCCCGCCCTCTCGCCACGGCCAGCCCTTGATGACCGACGTCGTGTCTCGCCTCGGTGCCGCACTCGCCGACCGCTACCGCGTCGAGCGTGAACTCGGCGCCGGCGGCATGGCCACCGTGTATCTCGCGCACGATCTCAAGCATGAGCGGGATGTCGCCATCAAGGTGCTGCACCCGGACCTCGGCGCGGCGCTCGGCGGCGAGCGCTTCCTGAGCGAAATTCGCACCACCGCGCGGTTGCAGCATCCGCATATCTTGCCGCTGCTCGACAGCGGTGAGGCCGACGGCTTGCTGTACTACGTGATGCCACTCGTGACGGGCGAAACGCTGCGTGCGCGCCTCGAACGCGAGACGCAGCTACCGATCAATGATGCGGTGCGCATTGCACGTGAAGTCGCGAGTGCGCTCGACTATGCGCACCGGCAGAATGTGATTCACCGCGACATCAAACCGGAGAACATTCTCCTGCATGATGGCAGTGCGCTTGTGGCTGACTTCGGCATTGCGCTCGCGGTGCAAAGCGCCGGTGGCGCACGGATGACGCAAACCGGCCTGAGTCTCGGCACGCCGCAGTACATGAGCCCCGAACAGGCGATGGGCGAACGCACCATCGACGCGCGCAGCGACATCTACGCGCTCGGCGCGATGACGTACGAGATGCTCGCCGGCGATGCGCCGTTCACCGGCAGCAGCGTGCAGGCCATCGTCGCCAAGGTGATCAACAGCGAGCCCGAACGGTTGACGATGCTGCGGAAGACGATTCCTCCGCACGTCGAAGCGGCGGTGCTCACCGCGTTGGCGAAACTGCCGGCCGATCGACAGGCCAGCGCGGCGGAGTTTGCGGCGGCACTGGCAACGGTGAATGGGGCGCAGGTCAGCGGCGCCACGACAGCGCCGGCACCCGGCAGCAAGCGGCGTACGATGGCCGCGATGCTACTGGGCGCGGTCGCGCTCGTGGCCACCACCGCCGCTGCGACGTGGATGCTGGCGCGGCAGGGCGCCAACGGGCCATCGCCCACTGATGTCGTGACGCGCTTTACCATCGAGGGCAAGAGCAATGTGGTATTGCAGAACCGCCTCCTGGCGCTTTCCCCCGATGGCCGCACCTTGGTGATGTGGCAGTTCGCCGCCAACCTCAAAGGCCGACTAGTCGTGCGCCAGCTCGACCAGCTGGAGATGACGCCCCTTACCGGGAGTGCCGGCGCAGTGGATCCGACGTTCTCACCCGACGGTCGTTGGATCGCGTTCGTGGGAGAACGCCAGCTCTTTAAAGTCGCCGTGTCCGGCGGCGATCCGATCCGCCTTGCCACGCTGCCGGTGCAGCCTCAGGGCATCACGTGGACGTCTGGGGGCGACATCGTGTACGCCGTGCAATCAGACTCGCTGTTCGCGGTGAAGGAAACGGGCGGTGTGCCCCGCGCGATCGCTGCGGCACCGGCGGGCGCCGTGGCACGCTGGCCCGTGGCGCTGGCACAGTCGAACGTGGTGCTCTTCGCCGCCAACCAGCGCACCGGCGACTCGGTGCGCGTGCTCGCGCTGTCCCTCGCGGATGGAACAGTTACCGACGTTGGAACCGATGCCTATATGGTGGTGGGGGTCGCCCGCGGTCATATGGTCTACCTGAATCGCACCGGGGACATCTTTGCGGCGCCATTCAACGTGCGTACTCACACCGTTACGGGCCCCGGCGAACTGATGGGCGGCGGCGTGAAGATGACCGCGGGTGGCACAGGACTGGGTTACGCGGTGATGTCACCGTCGGGTGACTTGGTGTACATCAATGAGAAGTCCGCCGGGCTGCTGACGTATCGCGATCCGCAGGGCCGACTCTCACCGGCATTGCCGGATACGCTGGCCTTTGAGCACCCGCGCTTCTCACCCGACGCTCGTCGCCTCGTGGTGACGGTGAGCGACAGTGCCACGCGTCGCGGCACGCTCAGTCTGCTCGACCGTTCCGACGGATTCTTCGCGCCACTTGCCGGACAGGACCAACGGGCTGGGCGTGATCGCGCCGAGTGGACACCCGACGGTCGGAGCATCCTCTTCCGGTCGATCACCGACTCCTTGCGGAGCGCGGTACTGCGCTCGGCCGACGGCAGTGGTGCCGATACCGTGCTCTTAAAAGCCGGACGTGTCGTGTACGAAGTGGTGATGTCGCCCGACGCCAAGACTGTGCTAGGCCGTGTGCAGAACGAGGCGTTCGATCGCGCGCAGGGTTTGCTTTGGTGGACTCGCGGTGACAGCACGCTACGTCCCTTGCCACATGTGACAACGGATGGCGGGACGATGACCGGTGCGCGATTTTCGCCCGATGGGCGATGGATCGCCCTGAGCGCCGGCAGCGACAGGCACGTGTACGTCGCGCCATTCCCCGGCCCAGGCCCCCAAGTGCGTATCGACCGGGCCGGTGGCGGCGTTCCCGTGTGGGCGCGCGACGGTCGCAGCCTCTACTACGTTACGCCGAGCGGCCTGGTGGCCACGACCATCGATCTCTCGGCGGGGGTGAAGGTGGGCAGCACACAAGCGCTGCTCGGCCCCGAGTTCGTGTCTGACGATCCGACGCACGCGCCCTTCGATGTGGGCCCCGATGGCACGGTGGTGTTCGTGCGGCCGACGCGATTCCCGAGGGTGGTGGTGGTGCGCAACTTCGCGGCGGAGATCGGGCGGGCGCAGCGGGCGCAGCCGGCGCGGTAATCGCAGAAGGCACACTGGCGCCTTGGCCTAGTGAAGGTGGAGCTGCGCAACTTCTCGAGAGAGACCTGCGCATGTGCGTCGTGGGAACCCGACGAGCCTGGCGCAGCTTCCTCGCCATATGCATACCGCGATGCGCCTCCTGCTCTTGCCCTCTCTGATCGTGGTGCTTGGCGCATACGCCGGGCTTCATCGTCCCGTCACGGAAACCGTGCCCATGTCTGCTCCCGTAACACTCTTCAGCTTCGACCGCGCCGACGAGGCCGAGTGGGACGTGGTCAACGACGGGGTCATGGGCGGCCGTTCGGCGGGGTTCGTGGCGGTCGATGAAGGCACGCTGCGCTTTACCGGCACGCTGGTCACACAGGGGGGCGGCTTCACCTCGGTGCGGGCTCGGCGCGCCGTGGACCTCTCGGGTCAAGTCGGTATCGAGCTCCGGGTGCGCGGCAGTGGTCGTCAGTTTGAGGTGGAGCTGAGCGACGGCGTGCGCACGTACGGCCGCATGGTCTCGCGGCGCGCCCCGTTTGCCACGTCGGCCGAGTGGACCACGGTGCGTGTGCCATTCAGCGCGCTCCGAAGCACCGTCTTCGGGCAGGCGGTGAACGCCCCGGCGATCGACGTGGCGCGCATCATGGGGCTGGGGCTGTACATGGCCGATGGGCAGGACGGGCCCTTTCGGCTCGAAGTGGACTTCGTGCGCTCGTACGGCGCGGGTGACGAGTAGCGGCTGATCGCGAAGATGGTGCGGCGGGCGGCACACAGCAGCGAGCGCAAAAAACAAGTCTAATGGTTAGACTTATTTATGACGCTCAGCGCCTTCGCCCGACTGCTTGGTGCGCCGCCCAAATGGGTGATCAATACGATGCGCGCGCTCGCGCTGGCACCTCGTTACACGCTTCCGCTGGCGCAGCGGCTCACCATCACGCGGGCGGTGCACGAGGGCGCTGGTATGCCGCTGCCGGCAGCCTATGCAATCGCGGGTCAGGCGCTCCGCGCATGGAGCGGAGGAACGGCGTGCGTCACGCTGTATACGACGGCCAGTGAAGACGTGGCGTTGACGCTCGATGTGTATCGTTTGTTGTCGTCATTGAACGTACGGCTGGCTGAGGTGCGCGAGTCTTACGCGCCGATGGTGCGCGGACGACCGCGCGCCACCCGCGTCAGCGCGCTTGACGCCGCGACGGCATGGGGACTCGACCTCTCCCTCGTGCGCGATAACCTGCGCAAGACCCCGCTCGCCCGACTCCGACAGCTGGATGCGATGCGGGCGTTCTCGAACAACGTCACGCGTACCGCCTCTGGCCCACGGCCACGCCATGTTTGAAATCATCTTGTCGACGTTGGTGGCGCGCGACATCCGCTTCGTGCTCGTTGGCGGTGTGGCCGCCACGATTCACGGGTCGGCACGCTTCACGAATGACATCGACATCTGCTACGACACGGCGCCAGACAACGTCGATCGCCTTGTGGTGCTTTTGAAGGAGTGGCAGGCTTCTCTCCGCGGCGTCGAGCCCGGACTCCCGTTCGTTCTCGATCGGCGCACGTTTCTTACCACGCCCCTGCTCACGCTCACAAGCACGGTAGGCGCGATCGACCTGCTCGATCACGTGCCAGGCGTCGGTGACTATGCCGACGCAATCAAAGGCTCGGAAACGGTCTGCATCGGCGCTACCGAGTTCCGCGCGCTCACGCTCGATGCACTGATCGCCTCGAAAAAGGCGGCGCGACGCAAGAAAGATCTTGAGCATCTGATTGAGCTCGAAGCGATTCTTGCGTTGCGACGGCAGCCGTAAGAGGAACCGCTCCGGCACAGTTGGCGCTGGTGCCGCTGCCGAGCTTCGATTCCGGTGGCACAGCGCACCTGCTCCTAACGGCCGGCCTGCGAAGCACGCATTTTAGGGCGCGCTATTTCGTGTGCGATTCCCTCAGGCACCAACCATGCCCCGTCATCCCGCCTCCAGATGTGCATCCACGGTCGCATTCACGTTTGCGTTCACGTTTGCGTTCGCGCCGTTTCTCGTCATCACCGCGTGTGCACCCAAGGAGCAGTCCGCTGTGAGTGATGCTGCCACAAGTGATTCTGCCACAAGTGACGCCGTCATGAGCGCATCCGCTCTCCAGACATTCGCCGTGCGCTACACCGAAGCGTGGTGCAGCCAGCAGGCCGCGAGCGTGGCGGCGCACTTCGCCGAGCAGGGCTCGTTGAAGATCAACGCGGGTGAACCGGCGGTGGGTCGCGAGGCCATCACCGCGTCGGCGCAGGCGTTCATGAGCGCGTTTCCCGACATGGTGGTGGCGATGGACTCGCTCGTCACGACCGGTGCGCATCCCGTGTATCACTGGACGCTCACCGGCACCAACACCGGCCCCGGCGGGACGGGCAAGACGGTACGCATCCACGGATACGAAGAGTGGACGATCGGCGCCGACGGCCTGATCGCCGCGTCACTCGGGCACTTCGACGAAGCGGCGTACGCGCGCCAGCTCAAAGAGGGTGCGGGCGTGCGATGATCCGCGTCGCCTTTGCACACGAGTCTGCATGAGTAATGTGCTCGCCCGACTGACCGCCGTCCTGTCTGATCGCTACCGCCTCGAGCGTGAGCTCGGCGCCGGCGGCATGGCCACCGTGTACCTCGCGCACGACATCAAGCACGAGCGCGACGTCGCGATCAAAGTGTTGCATCCCGATCTCGGCGCGGCGCTTGGCGGCGAACGTTTTCTCAGCGAGATCCGCACCACTGCGCGCTTGCAGCATCCGCACATTTTGCCGCTACTCGACAGCGGCGACGCCGACGGCTTGCTGTATTACGTGATGCCACTTGTGACGGGCGAAACGTTGCGCGCACGTCTCGAACGCGAGAAACAACTGCCGATCGATGTGGCCATACTCATCGCGCGCGAAGTAGCCGACGCGCTGGGCTACGCGCATTCGCTCGGGGTGATTCACCGCGACATCAAGCCGGAAAACATTCTGCTGCAAGGTGGCCATGCGCTTGTGGCCGACTTCGGCATCGCGCTCGCGGTGCAGAGCGCCGGCGGCCAGCGCATGACGCAGACGGGTTTGAGCCTCGGCACGCCGCAGTACATGTCGCCTGAGCAGGCGATGGGTGAACGCACCGTCGATGCGCGCAGCGACATCTACGCACTCGGCGCCGTGACGTACGAAATGCTCACGGGTGATCCGCCATTCACCGGCAGCACGGTGCAGTCGATCGTGGCCAAGGTGCTCACGGAAAAGCCGATGGCACCCAGTGCCGTTCGCGACACGGTGACGCCTGGCATCGAGACGGCGGTGCTCAAGGCGCTGGCCAAGTTGCCCGCTGATCGCTGGTCGTCGACCACGGCCTTTGCCGAGGCGCTCACGCGAACTGATTTCGCCGAGCGCCCGACACGCGGAAGCGCCACACGGGGAACGCCGCCGAGCGAGCGCACGAACGCCTACGGACGCCGACGCGCCGTGTTGGGCATTGCAGGTGCCGTGGCGTTGAGCGCGGCAACGGCGTGGCTCGGCTGGCGGGCGCATGAACCGGAGCCTGCGTGGTCGGCCTTCACGCAACTCACCGATGCGTCGGGGGTGGAGACTAGCCCCAGCATCTCGCCCGACGGCGAGTCGTTCGTCTACGTGAGTCACGCACGTGGCACCGCGGACATCTATTCGCAGCGCGTCGGTGGTCGCAATCCCACGCTCGTGGTGGGCGACTCCACCATCGACGAAGTGTGGCCGGCCTACTCGCCTGACGGCAAGCAGATCGCGTACAACGTCGAAGGCGGCGGGATCTTCGTGGTGGGCGCGACCGGCGAGTCGCCCAGACGCGTCACCTCGACCGGCACGCAGCCGTCGTGGTCGCCCGATGGCACGCAGATCGTTTTCGGCTCCGGCGAGGGCAACTCGGCGTACTACACGCAGGGCGGAAGCACGCTGAGCATCGTGAGCAGTAGCGGCGGCGCCCCGCGCCCGCTCGAGGCCACGATCCCCCGTGCGACGAGCAAGCTCCAGCCCTCATGGTCGCCATCGGGCGCACGGATCGCCTTCTGGTCGGTGGTGGGTGGCGTGCGCGACATCTACACGGTCGCGGCCACCGGCGGAGTGGCGGTGGCGTTGACGAACGACGCGCCCGCCGACTTCGCGCCTTCCTGGTCGCCCGACGGCAAGTTCGTCTACTTCAGCAGTGACCGCGGCGGCGCGATGGGCATCTGGCGCATTGCGGTCGATGAAGCATCGGGTGCACCACAGGCAAGTGCAGAGCTGGTGGCGATGGGCACCGATCTCCGCATGGAGCTGGCGCGACTCTCGGCCGATGGTCGCACGGTGATCTTCCGTTCGACGGTGGAGTCGGTGAATCCGGCGGCCCTGCCGTTCGATCCGGTCACGCGACAGTTGGGGGCGCCCCGCTTGCTGCAACATCGTACCGGCATGCTGACGCCGAGTGATGTCTCCGCCGACGGCCAGTGGATGCTGCTCAACAATACGCCGGACCGCCACCAGGACGTCTTCCTGATGCGATCCGATGGCCGCGATCTGTCGCGGATCACTGACGACAAAGCGCGCAATTGGGAGCCACGATTCATCGGCCGCGGCGACTCGATTGTCTTCCGGTCGAACGTGAGTGGCACGTACGACGCGTACTCAATGCGCCGCGATGGCAGCGAGCGCACCCGCCTCACGAACATCATCGAAGGCGTGTTCGGTGCCGCGTTCTCGCCCGATGGGAAGCAACTGGCCATCTCGACCTTTCCGGTCGATTCGCAACCCCGGATGGTCGCGATCAGTACTGCGCCTTGGCCGATGACACGCGCAACCGCGAGGAAGCTTTCGGGCGTGAGCGTCGGCAATCGTGTGTTCAGCGCGTACAATTGGTCGCGCGACGGACGCTGGTTGTCCGGCAACATGGAAGGCTCCGCGAGTGCGCTTGGCCACGTGCTCTACGACATCGCCACGGGAACGATGCGTCAACTGGATACCGCCGCAAGTTCCGGCGAGCTCGCGTTCCTGCCCGGCTATCGGCAGGTGGTGTACTTCAACAGCCGTGGCGCGCTGGTCATGCAGGACATCGAGTCACTGCAACAGTGGGTCATCGCCGACTCGCTGCCGTATCCGGCCGACCGGCCGCGCAGCATCGTCGCGTCGCCCGATGGCCGCACGTTGTACTACGGCGCGCAGCAGGTTGAGTCGAACATTTGGGTGGTGCGGAGGGCGGGCACGCGGGAACCATAGCTCCCGATTTGTGGAAGTCGCGCGTGGAGCGGAAGGCGTCTACTTCGCCGCACTTGCGCGGCTAAATCCGTAAAATCAGATTATACGCATGCCCAAGCCGACTCGTACCCTGTCCGTCACCGACGCCGCACGCCGATTCGCCGACGTTGTCAATCGGGCGTTTTATCGTCACGAAACGACCGTTCTGCTCAAAAATGGCGTCGCTGTGGCCTTCGTCGCACCGATGGCGCCAACCGGCGTTCCGGCGAGCGAGCTAGCACACCGGTGGGCATTGCTGCCCCGCCTGTCCCCCTCGGACGCGGCGGCCTTCGCGGAGGACGTCGCCGTAGCGCGTGCGAATCTCGCACCGCCCGTCGACCCGTGGTCGTGATCGCATGGGCGTGATCCTGGACACCGCGGTTCTTATCGCTGCGGAGCGAGGCACATTCGACATACCCGGCTTTCTGGAGGCGCTCGGTGATTCGCCCGTTGCACTCGCCGCCATCTCCGCTTCCGAGTTGCTGCACGGAGTGGAACGTGCGCGTGACGGGGCCATTCGCCAGCGTCGAAGCGAGTTCGTAGAAGGCGTGCTGGCGAACGTGCCGGTCGTCCCGTTTGGTCTCGCAGAAGCGCGCGTTCACGCGCGGATCTGGGCCGAGCTGGCAGGAGCCGGCAACCTGATCGGCGCGCATGATTTGCAGATTGCGGCGACGGCAATGGCGGCGGGAAGCCAGGTGGCGACGCTCAACGTGCACGAGTTCGGTCGCGTGTCTGGGTTGCGGCTGGCCGAGCTCACGCCGTTTGTGAAGCAATCCTGACCGACGACGCCTGAGGTGCGCCGGCAGCGCCAAGGCAGTATGCGCGTTCACTTCCCGCACAGCGCGTGCAGCTGCGACGTCTCGAATACTTCGTCTCGGCCATCCTGACAGGACGTGAAGGCCAGCCACTGACCGTCCGATGCACAGCAACACCAAATTTCAAAAGCAGGCAGCATGGCCAGTCGGCGACGCGGTGCGCAGCGAACTGTGAGAATGTTGCTGCCGCTGGCGTGTCCCGCAGCAAAGCGCGACTTTGTGCCGCGATGAACACGCAGAACCCTCCCGCCCCGCTGACCGCTGCGCTCGCCGACCGCTACCGCGTTGAACGCGAGATCGGCGCGGGCGGTATGGCCACCGTCTATCTCGCGCACGACCTCAAGCACGACCGGCAGGTCGCGATCAAAGTGCTCAAGCCGGAGCTGGGCGCCGTGCTCGGCGTCGAGCGGTTCCTCTCCGAAATCAAGGTCACCGCGAATCTGCAGCATCCGCATCTGCTGCCTCTCTTCGACAGCGGAGAAGCGGGCGGGCTGCTTTTCTACGTGATGCCGTTTGTGGAAGGCGAAACGCTGCGCGCGCGGCTCGAGCGCGAGCAGCAGCTTCCCGTAGACGAGGCGGTGCGACTCTCAGTCGCGATTGCTCAGGCGCTCGACTACGCACATCGGCGCGGCGTGATCCACCGCGATCTCAAGCCCGAAAATATTCTCCTGCCCGACGGGCAGCCGCTCGTGGCCGACTTCGGTATCGCCCTCGCGGTGAGCAAGGCGGGTGGACAGCGGGTTACGCAGACCGGGCTCTCCCTCGGCACACCGCAGTACATGAGCCCCGAACAGGCCACGGGCGACCGCACCGTGGACGCGCGCACCGACATCTACTCGCTCGGCGCGATGACGTACGAGATGCTCACCGGCGAGCCGCCACATAGCGGCGCGTCGGCGCAGGCGATCATCGCCAAACTCATGACGGAAGATGTGCGGCCGCTTACGGTGCTGCGCCGCAGTGTACCGGCGCACGTGGATGCAGCGGTGCGTCACGCGCTTGAAAAGCTGGCCGCAGACCGATTCGCAACGGCCAACGATTTTGCGCAGGCGCTGCTCGGCCGGGGCGATGCGGCCACACTGGCTCGGTACGCGGCGCGTGCAGGCAACACGACGGCCGAGGAACGCACGCCGCGATGGCGCGAGCGGGCGGCCTGGACACTCTCGGCTGTCGCGATCGCAGGGTTGGCGTGGGTCCTCATCGCGCGTCCGGGCTCCGCCCCTGACGGGCCCGTCATCCGCATGACGATCGACACCCCCGTGGGCGAGAACCCGATGGTTGGCGGGTACCCGATCACGATCTCTCCGCAAGGCGATCGGCTCGCCTACGTGTTGCAGGGGGCCACCGGATACCGGACCGTGGCGCGCCGCGTCAGCGAAATCGGACAAGAGGTCACCCTGGCGCGGGAGTCCCTGCGCTCGCTCACCTTTTCGCCTGACGGTCGCTGGCTCGCCTATGCGAACGGAAACGAAATCCGACGCATCCCGAGCGATGGTGGTCAAAGCGAGCGGCTCGGCAGCACGGGAAATCGGGTAATCGTCGGGTTGGCGTGGACGGCAGAAGACATGATCCTGATCGGCACCGAGTCGGCGCTGCTCGAGTTGCCGTCCCGCGGCGGAACTCCACGCGTCGTGACCGACTCGTCTTCTCGACAGCGATTCCTGAACCCGTTGGTGCTCTCAGACGGCAAGACGGTGCTGGTCCGAACCACTGACATTGCGCAGGGCGGCGCCATGGTTGCCGTGTCGCTCGAAACCGGTGAGGTGACGCCGCTTGAGGTGAATGCCGAGCGTGCGCTCGGCCTCGTGGATGGCCATCTCATCCACGTCACACCGACCTTCAACATCGCCGCCGTGCCATTTGACGCGAAGTCACTACGCGTGACCGGCGATGTCATCACCATCGCCTCGGGCGTGGACGGCGCGGGACTCTCCGGCACCGGGACGCTGGCCTTCATGCCGGACACGCGGCAGGTGCGGCTCGTTGTTGCGGGCGAGGGGAGCGAGGTACCGGTACGGGATGAAATCGGGAACTACCGCAACCCGCGACTTTCTCCCGACGGTGAACGGATCGCGGTCGCACTCGTGGGCATCGAAGGCACCGATATCTGGATCTATGACCGCACCGCGCGCACCTTTCGGCGCCTGACCACCGAAGGCATCAATACGGCGCCGGAGTGGTCACCAGACGGACGTCGCGTGATCTACAAGGCGGTGCGAGACCGGGGACTGTCGTCGAGCGGCGTGGGAGGCACGACCATCATGTGGGTGCCGGCCGACGGTAGCGGTCGGCCGGACGTGCTTTTTGAGAGCGCCTTGCTGCTGAACGAGGCGATCATGTCCCCGGACGGTCGGTGGCTCGTTGTGCGCACGGCGCCCGGCGGCACGTACCCTCGGGACATTTTGGCCGTAGATCTGACCGGGGATCGCACATTTCGGCCCCTCGCGTCCGGGCCCTTCTCCGAACAGATGCCTCGCCTGTCCCCCGACGGGCGCTGGCTCACCTACATGGCCGACGAGAGCGGTCGAATGGAGATCTACGTGCGCCCTTTCCCGAACGAAGGTGCGCGCGTGCAGGTAAGCACCGATGGCGGTGCCGAACCGTTGTGGGATCGAGCGGGGCGCACACTCTACTTCCGCTCGCCGCGAGGAATCATGGCGAGCGACGTCACAACGGGTGCAGAGTTCACGATGGGGGATCGCCGCCTCGTGCTGCCAGGCAACGATCCACCGGACGCGACGCATCCGTCGTACGATGTCATGCCGGATGGCAAACGGTTCCTCGTGCTGCGCACCACGGATGGCGAAGACAAGGCCATCATTGTGCACAACTGGGTGCGCGAGTTTCGGGAGCGACTCGCACGCGGCGCACCGTGACGCGATGATCAAGCACAGCGCGCTGGGCGCCACGCCGATGCCCTTAGCCAACCCGCACGCGCTCCCCGCGGCCAGCTGCCTCGCCGCGCTCGCCACAAGCCCTGAGGGGCTAACCACCGCCGAAGCCGCGCGGCGACTGGCACAGCACGGCCCCAACCGCCTGCCAGACGTACCAACACGCGGACCACTGCGCCGATTGTTCGCGCAGTTCAACAATGTGCTGATCTATGTGTTGATCGGCGCGGCCGTTGTCACCGCGACGCTGCAGCATTGGGTCGACACGGGCGTCATTCTCGCCGTCGTGCTGGCTAATGCCATCATCGGTTTCGTGCAGGAGGGCAAAGCGGAGTCGGCCATGGCGGCCATTCGCGGCATGCTCGCACCGCGCGCGGCCGTGCGGCGTGATGGGCAGCGAACCACGATTGACGGCGCCGAGCTCGTGCCCGGAGACATCGTGCTGCTGGAGGCAGGCGACAAGGTCCCAGCCGACTTGCGTGTTTTCGAAGCACGCGGTGCGGGTGCACAGGAGGCGATCCTCACGGGCGAGTCAGTGCCCGTGGAAAAAACTGTGGACGTCGTTGCGGAAGACGCGCCGCTGGGCGACCGCAAATCCATGCTCTGGTCCGGCACCTTGCTCACGCAGGGCACCGCGCTCGGCGTTGTGGTGGCGACAGGTCAGGCCACAGAAATCGGTCGCATCGGTGGCTTGCTTGAGGGCGTCGAACAGCTCACCACGCCACTCGTGGCGAAGATCAATCACTTCGCACGCTGGCTGTCGTTCCTGATTCTGCTCGTCGCCGCACTGCTGCTTGTATACGGCTACTTCGTGGACCACTTCGAATTCAGCGAGATGCTGATGGTCGTGGTGGGCATCGCGGTGGCCGCGATTCCCGAAGGGCTGCCGGCGGTCATGACGATCACGCTGGCGATTGGTGTGCAGGCAATGGCACGTCGTCACGCCATCGTGCGTCGCCTTCCGGCAATCGAGTCGATCGGTTCGGTTTCCGTGATTTGCACAGACAAAACGGGAACGCTCACGCGCAATCAGATGGTGGTGTCGGCGGCCGAAACACCCGACGGAAGCTTCACCGTTGGTGGTGACGATTATGCGCCACTCGGCAGCATCACACCGGTCGGCGATCTTGTACCGCTCGCCCTCGCGGCGGCGCAGTGCAATGATGCGGCGCTGACCGAGCGTGATGGATCATGGTCTGTTGAAGGCGACCCGATGGAAGGCGCACTGCTTGCGTTCGCCGGCAAGGTCGGCGTTGAGATCGGCGGCGAGCGCACGTCGCGACGACTCGACGCCATCCCGTTCGACAGTCGTCATCGATTCATGGCGGTGTTGAGCGCAGAGCCGGAAGGCAACACAACATACGTGAAGGGCGCACCCGAGCGCATCGTGCGCATGTGTCGCGACGTGAACGAGTCACTCTGGCACGAGCGAGCGGAGGCCATGGCCCGCAAGGGTTTGCGTGTCCTCGCGCTGGCGCAGCGCGCGGAATCGAGCGACCGCATTGCACAACACTCACTCGCTGGCAGTCTCACGTTCCTCGGCCTCGTGGGACTGATCGACCCGCCGCGCCCCGAAGCTGTTGCCGCAGTGGCTGCCTGCCGTGCCGCGGGTATCCGCGTCAAGATGATCACGGGCGATCACGCCGGCACCGCCGCAGCAATTGCTCAACAAATCGGACTGCAGAACACGTCTCGCGTGCTGACAGGTACCGATCTCGATCGGCTCGACGATGCGCAACTCGCACTCGAAGTGGCGAACGTGGATGTGTTTGCGCGTACCAGCCCCGAACACAAGTTGCGCCTCGTGACGGCGCTGCAGGCGAACGGCCTGTCGGTGGCAATGACGGGCGACGGCGTGAAC
This sequence comes from Gemmatimonadaceae bacterium, assembly GCA_022843265.1. Classification (GTDB taxonomy): domain Bacteria; phylum Gemmatimonadota; class Gemmatimonadetes; order Gemmatimonadales; family Gemmatimonadaceae; genus JAABRT01. Next base: position 15,501 of record JALHNZ010000003.1, on the reverse strand, counting down.
GACGCACCCGCGCTCAAACGGGCCGACGCTGGCATCGCGATGGGGCTCAAGGGCTCCGAAGCCGCCAAGGAAGCGGCAGATCTTGTGCTCGCCGACGACAACTTTGCAACCATCGCGGCCGCCGTGCGCGAAGGGCGAACGGTCAACGATAATCTGACCAAGGTGATCAGCTGGACGCTGCCCACGAACGCGGGCGAGTCGCTGGTGATTATCGTTGCCCTGCTCGCTGGGTTGTCGCTGCCGGTCACGGCGGTGCAGATCCTGTGGATCAATCTGATCACGGCATCCACACTCGGCCTCGCGCTGGCGTTCGAGCCAACCGAGGCGAACACGATGACGCGCCCGCCGCGTCCCCGGGACGCGCCAATTCTTTCGGGCGCATTGGTGTGGCACGTGGTGCTTGTCGCCCTGCTTTTCCTCGCTGGCGTGTTCGGAATCTTCACGTACGCCATGGACCGGGGATACTCCGTGGCACTCGCGCAAACGATGGCCATGAACACGCTGGTCGTGCTGGAAATCTTTCACTTGTTCTTCATTCGTAATATCCACGGGGCGTCGCTCACCTGGGATACCGTCAAAGGTACGAAGGTGGTCTGGACCGTGGCGGTCGTTGTGACAGCGGCCCAGTTCGCGGTCACCTATGTGCCCCCGCTCCAGAGGCTGCTCGGCACCGAGTCTGTAAAACTGACCGATGGCGTGTTGATCGTGGCCGTTGGCATTGCGTTCTTCGCACTGGTTGAGATTGAAAAACAGATCCGACTGGGACTCAACGAGCGCGCGGCCGTGAGGTAACGAACGGCGTGAGAAATCGCAGCGCTCGTGTCCGCTTGCACGGGATTCCTGCGCCTTACTCCTGAACGGGCTGTCGCGCGCCACGCCGACGGCCTCTCCCAACCTCAGGAGTCCTGCCATGTCTTCGCTTCGCTCCGCATTGCTCGCACGCTGCGCTACTGCACTGTTCACACTGGTCCTCGCCGCACCTGCTGCGGCGCAGAGCGACTTCAGCAACGGAACCACGCGCGACGCCGGTAGTGTGACCAAGGCGAACGTGACCGGTGCCGACATGGCGGGCATGGCGGTGAGCTGGGGTTACGCGAACGGTAGCACCGGCGCCGGCAGCTGGTCCCTGACTCAGGCCGGCTACTACGCAGTACGCGACGACCGCATGACGCTGCTCTTCGAGAGCACGCCGAACGTGACCACAAATACGGGCCGCTGGTCGGTCTTTCTGGCCGGTCCCGCCTCAACGACCCCGGACCTCTCATGGATTCGCCTGAACGGCGGCAGTGTGGGCGTGGCGTTCGACTGCGGATGGGTACCGCTGCGCGGCTGTGCCACCACCGGCGACGGAGGCAACGAAGGCAGCGAAGGCAGCGCTGGCTCCGGGTTAGGCTACTCGTTCCAGGGCGATTTTAGCGACACGGATGCGACCGCCAGGGCCGCGTACACCAACGCCTTTGGACTTGGCGGCGCCAACCCGGTGGGTGACCTGTACGAGCAGCTCACCATCACCTTCAGCCGCTCTGGCGGCGGCGGACTCGAAGGCGGGGACAGCTTTTCGTTTACGGCAGACACCGACCTGCTTGACGGTGGCGCCGTGGCGGTGCCGGAGCCGAGTGCGCTGGGGTTGCTGACGGTTGGCGCTCTCACGCTGCTTGGCGCGGCCCGGCGGCGACAGATCCGGCGCTGAGTACAGACACCGACGATTGCGGACGCGTTGGATTGTATTTACGCCGCGTCCGCAATCACCAGCACGTCGGCACTGGAGCCGGCCAGTACCTGTCGCGTGGCGCTACCCACCGGCAGCGGTTCGTCTGAGTGCCGGTCGATGCGGCCCATGACGATGAGATCGCACCCCGCCGACTCCTCATGCTCGAGCAGAGCGCGAGCCGGATCGCCCACGACCACGAGCACGCGCGTCGCCTCCTGCGGCAAACCGATACGCTGAGCAAACGTGCGGATGCGCTCCTCAGCGGCTGCGATGTGTTCGGCGCGAAAGGCGTCGTACATGTCGGCGGTGATTCCTGCGTCACGCAGTGCGTCGGACGCTGGTAGCACGAGGGCATGCAGCAGTGTGACGCTGGCATTCGGCGCGAGGCTCCGAGCAATGCGTACGTGCCGTTCGGTGTCGGGGCCCTCGCCCACGCCGATCAGCAGTTGCTGGTACGGCCCCTCGACCGGACGTTTCACGGACAGCACCGGGCATGGGCTCGTGCGAAGCAAGCGTGAGGCGGTGGAACCCATCAGGACGCGATGCAGCACATCACCATTGCGCGCCCCCACCAGCAGCAGGTCCGCCGGTTTCGAACGCACCAGTTGGTCCACGAAATGGCTCGCGGAACCCACGTCCACGGCCACGTCCACCGAGACGTCTTTCGGCCGCCCCCGATCGTCGGCCAGCGCTCGCAGGCGACCGAGTGCTGCATCTCGTAGCGATGCGGCCACCTCCGGCAAGCGCGGGCCAAGCATGCCTTGCAGCAGGGTCAGCCCATCCAGTCCAAGGCCATGGGCAAGAGTAAGCGACGCGCCGTGCATGGACGCGAGGTCGAACGCACGATTCACGGCGTGGCCCGCGGCATCGGTGAAGTCGGTGGCGGCAACGAGCTGACGAAGAGCTGACATTGGGCGAGGGGCAAAGGGCGAAGTAGAACGGGCGTAGCGACTCGAGCGAACGAGCCCCGCAAATCAATACCGCCAACTGATGGTATCTGCTCCACTCGGCGCACGCGCGCGCATGCGATCAAGGATCCGCGGAATATACATTTGATGATAGCGCAGACGTGAATACGCGTTGCTTCGCGTGGGATCACCGTTCCAGCAATGTTCGGCGCGATCACCGTACGTGATTTCGCCCGTCCACTTCGGATTCGTTGTGCTCTTGAGAAAATCTTCAACGAGATACACCGCGTTGTTGAGATAGTAGTTGTCCATATCACCGACGTAGATGTTCAGCTTGTCGAACACCTTGGGCCCGAGCGTTGCCCAGTCACGTTGCAGGATGTGCGAGAGGTCGTAGTTCTCACGCCAATACGCCGCAACCTGCTTGTCAATGACACCGGTGGCTTTGTCCCAGATCGGTTTGGGATAGCCGTTCTCACCCATGGGTGAGTACACGGCCTGCCAGATATCCCATTGGTCGCCGCTGCGTCCGTTGCTCCCGAGCGCGGCTTCGCGACGATTGGCAGCGGCAATGGTGGTCTGCACCTGTCCGAGATAGTTGCGGCGGCCAGGTCGCGGTGTGCGTAACCACTGACCGTCGACGTAATACGCGTTGTTGTCTTCGTACAAGTTGAACACTGTGTTCGCGCGAAAGTCGATGGGATCCGGACATGCGACATACGCACCATTGAACTCGTCGGGATAGAACATCTGCACGGCCATCGCTTCCCAACCGCCGGTACTGCCGCCGTACGTGATGCGCGCCCAGCCTTGCCCCAATCCCCGAAAGGCTTTCTCGACAGCCGGAATGAGCTCGTACATGATCGCATCGCCCCAAGGGCCTTGAGACGCCGAGTTCACCGCGTACGAGTCGTCGTAATACGGCGTAGCATGACGAACTTCCATGAGCAATACGCGCGGGAACGCGGGGCCAGTCCAATCCTTGTAGAACTTGTGCTGCAATTCCTGCTGAATGCGATTGTATCCGGCGAGATTAAAACGTGCGGAGAAATCGGGGGTCAGATTCGCATCGGGCGCGGCTTCCCGAAAGCCTTCGAAGGTCGCCGGAAAGTGGCCGTGATACACAACGAGCGGATAACGCGCGTTCGGATGCGCATCAAAGCCTGCGGGCAACAGCACATTGGCACCGATGTACATGTCACGCCCCCAGAACTTCGACAGGCGTTCACTGCGAATCGTGATGTGTTTAATCCACTTGGAATCTACGGGCGGCGCGATGGGTGGTATTTCTTGGTCCAGGATGATCGCGGGGCGCCGTTGCGCGTTGATGGTAATCCAGCGCGGCGCACTGTAAAGATTGCCGGGTTTGCGGGCCCACTGCTGTCCCTCGCCCTTGTCGGGCGGCAACTTGACGGTGTGTCCGGTGCTCAAGTTGAACGTTTCGTAGCGATTGAGAAACGCTTGCACCCAGTACCGACCATCTGGCAGCGCACGCAGCGATGAAAGCGGATAGGCATCGGCTTGCTCATTTACCACACGCGTGGATCCGGGCATCCATCCTTGCACATCGGTGCCAAACACAAGCTGCGTTTCCGCGCCGTCGCTGATCTGGAAGCGCGGCTCACGCGTGCTGTCTGTGGACACCAGCAACAGCAGCCGACCGTCCAGTGGCGAGTTGGCTTTGTTTCCCGGGAGCGATACGTCAATGCGCCGCGGTGTTTGCGCGTGTCCCTGTACCGGCAGAGAGACGAGCAGCGCAGTTAGCAGCGGTACGAGCAGCGCGATTCGCGCACGAGGCAACAGTGGTAATCTGGTCATTCCCTAACATCTGGATCACCGCTCACGGCCGCAAGAGTCCGCCTGCTCAGCGGTACGCGTTCGGCTGCGTCACAAATCAGCCGGTGACGTCCTCAACAGCGATCTGAAATGTGGCGCGGAACCGTTCGCCCGGCGCGACCGTGCGCAGCCCACGCCCGCTACACAGCGCATTCACCGCTGCGGTCATAGGCTCAACGCACACAAACGCCTGATCTGCCGGCGCGTATACCTGCGCGTGCGTGTATCCGTCTACACACTGCACGCGAATCCGGCGCGTATGATCACTGATTGAAAACTCGGCGTACGAATCGATAAGGGCAAAGGCATCGTCGAACGATTTGATGCCCAGCGAGTTGTTCGACGCAGCGCGCAGGCATGATGCACCAGACGGGATTCCTCGATCATCGAGCAGCAACTGCACTCGCGTGGGCATGCCGAGGCGCCACGCTGCTCGCGAGCGTCCCGGCAATCCGAAATACGGATGGAAACCGAAACTGACGGGCACGTGATCGGTGCCAGTCGCGCGCATCTCCGTGGTGATCGTGAGCGCAGAACCGTGCACCGACGCCCGAATGTGCAGCGCATGCTTAAACGGAAACAGCCGCAAGAGTTCATCGTTGTCCCAATCGATGCGCATGGTACAGGCGCGATCGGTGTGCGCCTCCGGCACCGCGCGTAGCAGGGACCACGGCACTCCATGCAACGGAAGCCCCGCGTCATCGCTTCGCAGCAGCGGTGCACGCATGTCGAGTTGCACGTGTGTACCTGCCGCGACATAGTCGGGCCGCTCAAGGCGATTGGCCCACGGATGCAGCAGCGGAATACCACACGGGTGCCCAAGCCTTGCCGAGCGTTCAATGTTGTCTGTCTCGCGCAACAGCTCGACGCCACGGTGGCGGAGCGACACTCCTAGCAGATGTGGTGATACGCGGAACGCGACGTCAAGCGTCTCCGTGCGGAGCGTGACGTTTCCAGTGTCTACCGACATGTCGCAGACAAAACGTGCGCAGAGGCGGGCACCAACACGCGTCCCTGTCGCCCATCGCGATTATAGTCTGGCAGAATGTCCTGCGCGATCAGCGTTGGATCATCGCGGCACAGTGCCACGCAGGCGCCGCCGAACCCGGCGCCTGTCAGGCGCGCGCCGTACACGGATTCGTGCGCCTGCAAGAGCGCCACAAGAATATCGAGTTCCCGCACCGACACCTCAAAGTCATCGCGCAGACTGTCGTGCGATGCATTCATGAGCCGGCCAAACTCTTCGGCGCTGACCGATGCTGAATCATCGCTGCCACGCGCCTGCAACACGCGCATGTTTTCCGTAACTACATGGCGAGCCCGACGCCGGAGTAGCTCGGGCAACGCGTCAAGCATGCCGAGCTCTGTAACGTCACGAAGCGCACGCACGTCAAGCAATCGCGCCGCCTCTTCGCACTCGGCGCGTCGCTGGTTGTACGCGGTGTCCGTGAGTGAGCGACTGACCCCGGAATCCAGCACCAGAATGCGCGCCTGCGCAGGCAGGGGTAACAACGCACGGTCAAGTGTGCGCGTGTCGAGAAACAGCATGCGTCCGGTGTCGGCGAGGCTCGACGCCATCTGGTCCATGATGCCGCAGCGCACGCCGGCGAATTCTATTTCAGCGCGCTGCGCAAGTTGCGCGATCGTCACATCATCGAGGGCATGTAGGGAAAGCAGATCGCGCGCCGCGCGCAGCGTGGCCACTTCCAGCGCCGCACTCGACGAGAGGCCAACGCCGATCGGTACATCCGAATCGACCAGCACGTCGCAATACGGGATGTCCGCCCCCCAGTCGCGCAGTGTTTCGAAGCATCCAAACACGTACGTCGCGAAACGCTCCACCGGCGGTTGCGCGCGACTGAACCGCGACGTCTGGCTCAGGGAGAGAGCATGCACCACGTGTTCAGTGCCACCGTTCGCACGTAGAGCCACCCAGGTGCGTTGCGGAATCGCCGTGGGCAACACATAGCCGTCGTTGTAGTCAGTGTGCTCACCGAGCAGGTTCACACGCCCCGGCGCGCTGGACTCCGTATCGGGTGTTGCGCCAAAGACCCGCTGAAATTCCTGCGACAAGCGCACGTTACACACCACCCGCAATGCGATTGCGAGAAATACGCGTTGCCGCCGCGATTTTCTCGAGGGGAATCTTGGGCACGCGTTCTGCCGTCAACAGGCCGTTTGCTTCCTGAAAGGTGTCGGCGAACTGTGTGTAGCAATAGCCGCTGAACAGCGCGGTGTGCGTAATGACCTCCAGCAGTTCCGTGAACTTTCGTGTGAACTCTTCCTCTTCCGCCGCCACCGAGTAGCCCCAGGTGGCGGGCGATTTTTCACTCTTGTTCGTATCGTACGCAATGCCGCCGAACTCCGTGAGCATGATCGGTTGCCCGCGATGCGGATACCCATCAAGGGTCAGAATGCGACCACCGGGACGACGCCGATCAAACAGTTGCTGCGCGCTTACTTCGGGGCCGTACCGTTGGCGCAGGTGCTCAAGATTGTCATCATAATCGTGAATGCCAATAATGTCGGTGGCACTGCTCTCCCAGCCGTCATTGCCGATCACCGGCCGCGTGGGATCGAGCGTTTTCGTCAGATGATACAACGCCTCCACGGCGTTGCGATGGGCACCCACCGAGGTGAGCTCGGGAACGCCCCACGACTCATTGAAAGGCACCCACACGACCACGCAGGGATGGCTGTAATCGCGCTCAATCACATCGCTCCATTCGCGAATCAGCCGTTTAATCGCCGTGCGCGTGAATCGATATGCCGACGGCATTTCTTCCCAAACGAGGAGTCCGAGTCGGTCGGCCCAGTAGAGATAGCGTGGGTTCTCCACCTTCTGGTGTTTGCGCACACCGTTAAAGCCCATGGCTTTGGCCAACTCTACGTCTCGCCGCAGCGCCGCATCATTGGGTGCGGCCAGCAGCGTGTCGGGCCAATAGCCCTGATCAAGCACCATGCGGAGCGGGTACGGACGGCCGTTGAGCATGAACCGATCACGTGAAATCGCGACCGACCGCAGGGCCGTGTACGACGTAAACTCGTCGAGTACCTGATCTCCACTGCGCAGTCGGATGCGCGCGCCAATCAGCTTCGGATTCTCCGGACTCCACAAGAGCTCATTCCGGTAGTCGTCGATGCCCGGATCAGAGAGGATGATGCGTCGGTCCGCCTCGCGATCGATTACGCGGTAGCTATCGCTGGCGAGCAGGCGCCCGTTGTGATGCAGCTCCAGGTCCAGCCAGAGGTCGTCTTGTGGATCGCCAATGACACGCGCTTCAAAATGTAGCGCGAAGTTTTCCACGTACGGTGTCCAGCGAATCTTTTCGATGTACGTGCGCGCCACACGTTCGAGCCAGACGGTCTGCCAGATGCCCGTCGTTCGTGGATACCAGATCGAGTGCGGCTCAAGCTGCCAATCCTGTTTGCCGCGCGGCTTTGTGAGTTCATGGGGATCGTCTTCGACAAACACCGTCACAACCTGCTCGCCAGATGCCTGCAGAACGCTCGTGATGTCCACGGAGAACGGGGTGTGCCCACCTTCATGACTCACCACGTGTTTGTCATTCACCCACACACGCGCCCGGTAGTCCACCGCGCCGAAATGCAGGAGCACACGTTGGCCATCCGCGCGCATGCTGAAGTCGCGCTGATACCAGCACGCGAGATGAAAGCCGCGGTCGCCAATGCCACTCGCTTTCGACTCCAACGGAAACGGCACGCGAATTTCCTGCGGCCACTCATCGACGTCGCGTGGATGTCCGAATTGCTTGTCGTCATCCTTGCAGAAACGCCACGGTCCATTGAGACTCTCCCAATGCGAACGTACCAGTTGTGGCCTCGGATACGCATCATCTTCGACGCCTGCTGGGAGCGCTGTGGAATGCGGCTCGGTCGTGGCATTGCTCATTGGCATGTTGGGTATGGCATACTCGAATCGTGGTGTACGACGCTCACCGCAACAATCGTCCTTTCGGGGGGCGCGTGGAGGGCGGTGACGTCCCTCACTCGGATATTGCTGAGCCTGCTGCGGAAGTTCATTCGTGATATTGCTCACAGCCTACGGAACACGTCCGTGCGCCCGGTGTCGATGCAGTGGTGCCGCCAAGCTTCTCAACGCAGATCGGATATGACGCTCCCGTGTGCGCGGCCGCCATTCATGACGGTCACGCGTTGCGTGACGATGTGCGTTCGGCAATTGCCCTGAGCGATGCGGAGCGCCTTCGGGAAGAGGATCCGTTCACGGCACAGTGGACCAACGTCGTTGAAACGCGCCTGATCGGCCTTCGTTCACGTTTTGAGGTCGACCTCAATCGGCCACGTGAGAAAGCGGTGTACCAGACGCCGGATGACGCATGGGGGTTGAACGTTTGGCGCCATCCGACAACGCCGGAAATGATCAGCGCATCGCTCGCGCAATACGATGCGTTTTATGCCGCTGCAAGCACTACGCTTGAGCACATGCGTAAGCAGTGGGGGCATTTTGTAGTGCTTGACCTGCACAGCTACAACCATCGACGCGATGGTTCGGATGCGCCGCCGGCGGCCGAAGCGTTGAACCCGGAAGTCAATGTGGGCACGGGCAGCATGGACCGCGAACGTTGGGCGCCAGTGGTGGACTGTGTCGTGAATCACCTGCGTTCGACAGATGTGCTCGGACGCACGCTCGATGTGCGAGAGAACGTCAAGTTCAAAGGCGGGCACTTTTCCCAGTGGGTGCACAATGAGTTTCCCGAACATGCGTGCTCGCTCTCCATTGAGTTTCGCAAATCATTTATGGATGAATGGACTGGCGAAGCAAACCCGGCGCACGTATACGCCATACGAAACGTCCTGGCACTGATGGTCCCGAAGCTTGAACAGGCGCTGCATCAGGTAGGCGACTGAATGCCGAAGACTGCCGCGGAAAACGCATCCCTTTCGGCCCGACAACGCATCACACCTGGCTTTATCACACAGGTGTGCGAACGATTGCGTCTGGGGCACGGTGTACGTCGTTCGCTCCCGGGAGGGGGTCGCCTGCACATCGATCGTGCGTTGCCGTTTCTCTGCATCTATCGCGAGCCGGCGCAAGACACCGTTGGACCAACCGCCCAGCTGGTGATTGGTGAAGCGTCGCATCTCATCGCGCCGGGCACAGCCGAGCTGCACCCTCGCCTGCAGCAGTTGGTGAGCGGCATTGCCAATGTGATGGTTGAGAAATTTGGGGAGTTCCTGCTGCTTGAAGTCTGGACGGCGGAACCGCGTCGCGAAGGTATGGACGTCGCACGGAAAGTGCCCGATCCAACCTTCCGGATCGTCTCGCCGCTGCTTCCGATTGGCGATCCGACGGTTCGTGCATTGCGGAACGCGCTGAGCAACATTCCGCTGCGGCCGCCGCCGCTGGATGTTGAAGTAGAAACAAGCGGCTCACCGTCCCCGCCGAACCTCGCCGAGTTGCTGTCGTGCGTGCCCGGTCGAGCGCAGGGGTGCAGCGCCATTGGTATTGAAGTGCAACCCGTGTATCGCCAGGCGCGTACGGGCACGCCGTATCCCGTGCTGTTTGAAACACTTCGACGCGGCATGTCGCTGGCCATCCGACAGACCGCCTATCACTTTGCACAGTTGCATACCGCGCTCGAGCCGTCGCACTTTCACGCGCTCGGCCGGCGAACCGCTGTGCGCGCTGTACAGGACGCCGACGAGGCGCTCACGCACATTTCGCGATCGTTCGACTTTTTGTTGCAAGTCACGCCGGTCAATGCCGACCGCGCTCGCGTGCAGTTCATGCGTGATGGCGCTGACCGAGATCCCGAGTTTGACTACCGTCCACTGATCGTGGATGTCGCGGCGCTGAAGCGCCAACTCTACAACCTGCCGCTCGAGCAACTGGAAGACCCGACGCTGTCCACGCTCCTGTCGGCCTGCCGGATCGAAATGTCGCGCAAGCTTACCATGCTCGGCGACCGCAACACCGCCCGCTTTCTGTACGGCAGTCTGTCCGTGTATGGCGAGGTCAGTGAAGCGCTGCACGCGTTGGCGGTGAAGCTGCTCAGCGTGACCTCACGCAGCGCGGCCGAGGATGACGACGATGACGCGCCCGACTCGCAAGGTGTTGTGACCGCGACAGACTTTGCCGCCATGGCGGAGGAGGAGTTGACGCACTACCGACAGGTGCACCCTGGTCTTGGCGCGAAGGTCTACATACGCACGGATGTTGCCGGTGTGCTTGTGTCCGACGGTGACTTGTTGATCAGCAGCACGCTGCGCGTCACGCCGACCCGAGCACGCGCCTTGGTGCAACACGAGATCGGCACACATGTCGTCACCCATTCCAACGGACTCGCGCAGCCGCTGCACCAGCTTGCGAGCGGCCTGGCCGGATACGAAGAAACGCAGGAGGGGCTTGCGGTGACGTCGGAGTATCTGATTGGAGCGCTCACGGGTAGTCGCGTTCGTGTGCTGGCCGGACGTGTGATTGCCGTCCGCGCGCTGGTAGACGGCGCGCCATTTGTTGACTGCTATCGACTGCTCACCAACGACTACGACTTCGCGCCGACCACCGCATTTACGATTTGCATGCGCGTGTATCGCAGCGGTGGACTCACCAAAGATGTGATCTATCTGCGAGGGTTACAGGATTTTCTTGCTTACCTGCGCGGGGGCGGTGAACTCGACCCGTTGTTGCTGGGCAAGCTCGCGCTCTCCGACGTGCCGGCCATTCAGGAACTGCGCTGGCGCGAGTATCTGCAACCACCACGCATCACCCCGCGCTTTCTCACGGCGTTCGGCGCAGCGCCGAGGCTGCAGCGCCTGCGACAAAGCCACTCCCTGCTACAAATTCTTTCAGAGACCGCACCATGAAGATCGGCTTTGTTGTGAACGCACTGGAAACGGAAGGCGACAACTACACCACGACCCGCCTGGCGATGGCCGCGCTCAGTATGGGTCATCAGGCGTATTACATCAACGTGGCCGATTTTGGATATGACCAGGACGCCACCATCATGGCGCGCGCGCATACCGCACCCGGAAAGAAGTACGCGTCGGGCGAGTCGTATCTGTCCGCACTTCGCGGACCCAAAGCTGAGGTCGAACGCATCAAGTTGTCAGACCTCGACGTGGTGATGCTGCGCAGCGATCCCTCCGACGATGCCATCGAGCGTCCATGGGCGGCGCAAGCGGGCGTGGTGTTCTGCCGACGCGCCATGCGCCAGGGACTCGTGGTCTTGAATCACCCCGATGGATTGCTCGGCGCGCTCAACAAGATGTACTTCCAGGACTTCCCGGAAGCTGTGCGCCCTCGAACGATCATCACGCGTGACCGCGCCGATATCAAGGCGTTTGCCAAGAGCGAAGGCGGAAAGATCGTGCTGAAGCCGCTACAAGGCTCTGGCGGTCAAAGTGTATTTCTTGTGCGACCGGAAGACGCGTCTAACCTGAATCAGATGATCGATGCCGTCAGTCGCGATGGTTACATCGTGGCCCAGGAGTACTTGCCTGCGGCGGAACAGGGGGACACGCGAATGTTTCTTATGAACGGTGTGCCGCTTATGACGGAGGGCAAGTACGCCGCATTCCGTCGCACGCGATCAGAAGGCGACATGCGCAGCAATATCTCAGCAGGCGGTGCGGTGAAGCGTGCAAAGATTGATGACGTTGCACTCGGCATTGCGGAGCTGGTGCGGCCCAAGCTGGTCATGGACGGCATGTTCCTCGTAGGGCTCGACATCGTGGGCGACAAGCTGATGGAGATCAACGTGTTCAGCCCCGGCGGACTTGGGTCAGCGGAAGGTTTTGAGAAAGTCGATTTCACCCGCACCGTGATTGAAGCCATTGAGCGCAAGGTGGCGTACGCACGCAACTACCGTCGCGCTTCAGAGAGCACTGTGATTTCAATGCTGTAAGCGTGCTTCGTAACGCCTGATGCCCCTTGACCTGCGAGAGCTTTATATGCCCCCCACACGACCGATCTGGAAAGGACAACTTCGTCTCTCACTCGTCTCGATCGCAGTGGAGCTGTTCACCGCCACGAAATCCAACGCGAAGCCCTCGTTTCGTCAGATCCACGAACCGTCCGGCAAGCCCATCAACTACGAAAAAGTAGTGGCAGGTATCGGGCCCGTTGATCGGGATGAAATCATGAAGGGCTTTGAGTACGAAAAGGGCGACTACGTGCTGCTCACCGAAGAAGAAATCAATGCGGTGAAGCTTGAGACACGCAAAACGCTGGAGCTGACGCAGTTTGTGGGGGCCTGCGAGATCGACCCTATTTACTATGACAAATCGTATTTTGTGGTACCGTCCGATGATCTGGCTGAAGACGCGTTCCGCGTGATCCGTGATGCGCTGCGCGAGTCGGAGAAGGTCGGACTCGGACAGCTCGCATTGCGCGGCAAGGAGTATCTCGTGGCGCTCAAGCCCACGGGTACGGGTATCATGCTCGAGACACTGCATTACGAATCGGAGATACGAAAGGCAGATCCGTTTTTTGCGCAGATTTCATCGGCGAAGGCCGATGAGGACATGATTGACGTGGCGACGGCCCTCATCAAGAAGAAGACTGCGCCCTTTGATGCGGCGGCGTTCAAGGACAACTACCAGACGGCTTTGCGCGAACTGATCGACGAGAAGCTGGCGTCCAAGGAGAACCGCGTGAGCGTATCTGGCGGCGAAGCGGCCCAGCCGCGTGGTGAGACGAAGGTGCTGGATCTCATGGCGGCGCTCAAACAAAGTCTGGAGACCGGCGCCCCGAAGTCCGCCCGGAAATCGTCCGCGAAGACCATAGCGAAGCCGGCGAAGAAAACGGCGCGCAAGGCAAGTGCGGCTCGAAAGGTCGGCTGATATGCCAGGCTCTTTGCCAGCGTTTCGCGCCCCGCAACTCGCGACGCTCGCTGATTCCATTCCCACCGGCTCGGAATGGATCTTTGAGATGAAGTACGACGGCTATCGCTGTATTGCGTCGGTAAGCGGAAGCGACGTGCGGTTCTACACGCGCAACGGTCACGATTGGACAGACACGTTTGTGTCGCTCGTCGCCCCGCTTGCGGCGCTCACCGAGGGTACCGCGCTGATTGACGGTGAAGTGTGTGCGCTCACGGCTGATGGCCGGGCTGATTTTTCTACGCTCACCAGCGCATTGAAGACCGGTGCGCCGCTGGTGTTCTTCGCCTTCGATCTGCTTGAAGCAGACGGTGAAGATCTTACCGGGCTGCCGCTGGTTGATCGCAAAGAACGACTGGAAGCACTGCTCGGTGACATCTCGGACTCCGCGCCCATCCGATTCTCCAGCCATGTGCTCGGCAATGGACAGGCGGTGTTTGACGCCGTATGCAAGGACGGACATGAAGGGGTGATCGCCAAGCGCACCACCGATCGATATCGGCACACACGCACCAGAAGTTGGCTCAAGATCAAGTGCGGGAAGCGGCAAGAGTTCGTCATCGCCGGGTGGACACCGTCGTCACGCAAGCACACGTTCGCGTCGCTGCTGCTTGGCACGTGGGAAGCGGAACAGCTGGTGTACCGCGGGCGTGTTGGAACTGGCTTCACGGTTGACGAGTCGCACGCCATGCAACAGCAACTCGACGCGCGCGCGCGGAAAACAAGTCCGTTTGTTGACGTGCCTCGAGAAATTGCGCGAGGCGCACGATGGGTGGCGCCCGATCTCGTGGCGGAAATTGCGTTCACCGAGCAAACGCCCGACGGTCGGTTACGTCACCCGTCGTTCATTGCACTCCGCCATGACAAGCCCGCGAGCGCTGTGTCTTTCGACACGCCAGATCTCGCAGCGCGAGGTATCGACGCAGCGGCGCGTGTGGGTCAACGGCTCACCAGCCCGGAGCGCGTTGTGTTTCCGGAACAGGGTGTTTCCAAAGCCGACCTGGCCGGCTACTACGACGCGGTCGCTGATCTCATGCTGCCGTTCGTTGCCAATCGTCCGCTCAGCTTGTTGCGCTGTCCACAAGGTCGGGCCAAACACTGCTTCTTTCAGAAGCACGACAGCGGCGGATTTCCCGAGGCGATGGAGCGCGTCGCCATTGCGGAGAAGGACGGCGACATCGAACAGTATTTTTTTGTGCACGATCTCGCGGGGCTGCTCGCGGGCGTGCATATGAACGTGCTCGAATGGCACCTGTGGGGCTCGTGCGTTGATGCGGTGGAATATCCCGAGCGCCTTGTGTTTGATCTGGATCCCGATGAGGCGCTTGGTTTCGCCGACGTACGCGACGCCGCACGCACGGTGGCATCGCTGCTTGAGGATGTCGGGCTTTTGAGCTTCCCGTTGTTGAGCGGCGGCAAGGGTGTGCACGTGATTGTACCCATCGTTGCAGGCGCTGACTGGCCGGTGATCAAACAGTTCTGTCGAGATATTGCAGACGAACTGGCAGGCCGCGAGCCAGCGCGTTTTGTGGCCTCGATGTCCAAAGCGCGTCGCAAAGGCAGGATTTTCGTTGACTATCTGCGTAATGAACGCGGCGCTACCGCCATCGCGCCATGGTCAACGCGCGCGAGAGCCGGCGCAACCGTAGCGGTTCCCGTCACGTGGAGCCTGCTTAACTCGTATGAGAGCGCGGGTCAGTTCTCCGTGCACTCGGCGGCCCAACTTGCGCAGTCCGGCTACGATCCATGGCCCGGGTACTTTACACTGCAACAGCACATGCCCGATGCGATTGCCGCGCTCGACGCGCTGCGAAGCACCTAGTCGGTTTCCCGACCAACGGTGCTCCGCAAGTTTCGAGCGATCAAGCGAGAGCTTACACCGGCTCCAACTTTGACTGAATCAGCTGCCGCAACTCGCTGAGCCGAAACGGTTTCTGAATGAAGCCAAGTGGTCCCTTCCCCGCGAACTGCCCGGCAATCGAGTGTTCGTTGTAGCCGCTCATCAGGATCACGCGCACATCAGGGCGAATCCGCTTCAGCTGCGCGAACGCCGCCGCGCCATCGAGATGTGGCATGGTGAGGTCGAGCAGTACGAGCGGATTCGTGTCCTGCATCTGCCGAAATATTTGTACGGCCTCGCGTCCGTCGCACGCGGTCGCCACATCGAATCCCATTTTCGTG
>JALHNZ010000002.1 GCA_022843265.1 Gemmatimonadaceae bacterium | reverse complement strand
GGTCGCGGATCGCGGCGTAGCACGCAGTTGCAGCTAATGATTCGGTCATTCGGCCCAGTAGCCGGAGCCCACGGCCATTTGGCCTTTCGGCCTCGCAGTTTCGAAAGGTCGCACGGAACGATAGCGCTGGATCGTTGGTCGTTGTTTCACGTCGAGATTGTGAATCAGCGCTTGTGCTCAATGCCGTTGTACGAAACTGCGAGGCCGAAAGGCCAAATGGCCGTGGGCTCCGGCTACTGGGCCGAATGACCGAATCAGGGAACTGCAACTGCAGGAGCCGCTACGACAGTCCACTCACGCGCCCATCTACGTCCATCGTCATTCGAGTAGCCGCGGGCTCCTTGGACAGCCCCGGCATCGTCATAATGTCCCCACAGCGCGCCACCACAAAACCGGCGCCCGCGCTGCCGGTCACGTCTTCGACAGTAATTCGGAAGCCGGTCGGGCGTCCAAGTCTGGATGCGTCATCGGTGAGTGAGTACTGCGTTTTTGCCATGCACACGGGTGTATCGGCCATGCCGTTCGCTTCGAGCCACGCCATGCTGCGTTCGGCCGCCGGCGAGAAGTCCACACCGTCACCGCCATACACACGCTGCACAATCGCTTCGATCTTTTCGCGGATCGGACGTGCCGTGTCGTAGAGCGGACGAAAGTCGGCCTCGCCACCCTCCAGCAACTTGACCACTTCACGTGCGAGCAGAATCCCGCCCTTCCCACCGTTCGCAAACACATCGGTGAGTGCGACGGGCACGCCCTGCTCGGTACAGGATGACATGACACGATCAAGCTCGGCTTGCGTGTCGGTTGCACGACGATTGACCGCCACCACAACCGGCACGCCAAACTGTCTTACGTTGGCGATGTGATGTGTCAGATGTGGCAAGCCAAGTTCGAGTGCTGAGAGGTTTTCTCTGTCGAGTTCAGTCTTGGCAACACCGCCCTGCATTTTGAGCGAACGAACCGTGGCAACAAGGACTGCCGCCTGCGGTTTAAGATCGCCCGCGCGGCATACGATATCGAAGAACTTTTCTGCGCCGAGATCAGAGCCGAATCCCGCTTCGGTCACCACAATGTCACCGAGTGCCAACGCAGTGCGTGTGGCGACCAGGCTGTTGCACCCCGTTGCGATATTGCCAAACGGACCGGCGTGCACAATTGCCGGTCCCCCTTCGAGCGTTTGCACGAGGTTGGGGCGCATGGCGTGTTTGAGCAGAATACTCATGGCGGGCGCTGCACCAAGATCACCAGCACGCACCGGTTCACGGGCCGCGCCAACGCGCGTGCCCACAATGATGCGCGCGAGACGCTCCTGCAGATCGGTATAACTGCTGGCGAGTGAGACGATTGCCATGATCTCGCTGGCCGGCACAATGACCCAGCGTTCTTCACGCGGCACACCGTGCGATGCGCCTCCAAGACCGATCACGGCATGGCGCAGCGCGCGATCATTCATGTCGATGGTGCGCGGCCACAAAATGCGACGCGTGTCGAGGCCGAGTGCGTTTCCTTGCGCGAGATGATTGTCGATCAAGGCGCTGAGCAAGTTGTGCGCCGAAGCAATGGCGTGAAAATCACCAGTGAAGTGCAGGTTGATCTCTTCCATTGGCAACACCTGACTGTAGCCACCGCCCGCCGCTCCACCTTTCACGCCGAACACGGGGCCAAGACTGGGCTCACGCAGGGCAAGGACTGCGTTTCCCGCCAGCAGTTGCAACGCCTGCGTGAGGCCAACGCTTACGGTGCTCTTGCCTTCGCCAGCGGGTGTGGGGCTGATCGCCGTCACGAGTACCAGCTTGCCGCGTGGCTTCTGCTGCGCGATATCAAGCGGGAGCTTGGCCATGTAGCGCCCGTATGGATCAAGCTCATCCGGGATCAATCCCAGATCGGCGGCGACGTCAACGATCGGACGCAAACGCGCCTGCTGCGCAATCTCAATATCGGACAACATGTCGGACGTCGGCATAAGTGTGGAAAGTGTGGTGTGCGCTGACAATCAGGGTGTAACGGGCACAATCGAGTCGTCAACGATGGCGTAGGCGAGCTCGCCCGGCTGAGGTATCCACGCGCCGCCGCCGGTCAAGCTGGAGAACGCGGGCAACATCAGTGCGTAGGCGCTCCGCACAAAACACGGTAGGCGCACACGATCGCGGCCTTTGCCGCGAAGTGTCACATGCGGGTGAAGGTGTCCGCATAACGTGAACGATGCGCGATCCGTTTCTGTGGGTTCGTGTGCGCACCGTAGTGCGCCGAGAAAGAGTGGAGCGTCGACGCAGTGAATACCCAGTGACGCCGGCGGATCACCGGCGTGTGCGTCATGATTGCCGCGCACCAGCGTGATCCGCAGGTCAGGCCAGCGATCGCGCCATCGGTACACCGGCTGCATTGCGCGTTCATCCCACCCCAGTCGTGAGTGAGCGAGATCGCCGAGGACCGTCAGTGCCTTCGCCGCTGTTCGTGTGAGCACGGCATCAAGCCGCCGAAGGTCGTCTGATGTCCCCCCGGCAGGAACGGGTGCGCCAAACGCACGCAATGTTGTGGCTTTCCCCCAGTGCAGGTCGGCGATCACGAGGGTCTGCAGCTCGGGAAGACTTAGTGCGCGCTCGGGGTGGAGCACAACGCTTTGTGTTCCAAGCATGATGGTCGCGGGTTCACATTCCTGAAGCATGCCGCAATTTAGCGCCCGACGCGCGACGGTGACCACACCGTTTCTCGGCCAGCGGGCGTACGCTGCTCCATCTGCGCGGTCATGCGTTTCACGCGATCCGCGAGTTTTTCGGTGGTCAGTTTTTCTCGCGTGCGGTCAACGAGGAGCGGGAACGCCAGCGGTGTGGGACGATCGACTTCAACCAGACGCACCGTGCCGGCGTGCAGGCGTGTGAGCACGCGTCCGATACGACTCGCTTCAAGCTGTCGTTCCAGGACTTCACGCTGCGCCTGAAAGAGCAACAAGTTCTCGGGATCGTAGCGCGTGAAGACATCGAACAGCAGGCCACTCGACGCCTGCACCTGTTTCATGGATTTCTGCTGCCCCGGGAAGCCACTGAAAATGAGCCCGGCCACACGTGCGATCTCCCGAAACTGGCGTCGCGCAAGATCGGCGGCGTTGAGACTCTGCGTGATGTCGTAAAGCAGGTGTTCGGGGGAGAGCAGCGCTGCATCGAGCGCTTCTTCGAGCGGCGCACGCTCCGGCGAGAGCAGATCAAAGCCGTAGTCGTTGCACGCGAAGCTGAAGGTGATGGGGCTCAGCTGCGCGATGCGATAGGCGAAGAGGGCCGACAATCCCTCGTGCACGAGACGCCCTTCAAACGGGTACACGAACAAGTGATGACCATCCCGTGTTTCGCAGCGTTCGATCAACAGTTCGTCGGGTCTTGGAATCGCGGAACGCTCGGCCTGCAACCTCAGCAGTGGTTGCACCGCCTTGAGTTCTGGTGTGTTGAAATTGCCTTGACGCGCGCTCTCCAGCGTTTCGCGAACGGCGGCCGCGAGTTCCGTGGAGAGCGGCATGCGCGCGCCCATCCAGCGTGGAATCGCGCCAGCGCTCGACTTGGCTTTGCGAACCCACGCGATCAGATCGCGAACGCGCACAAACTCAAGCGCGCGACCCGAGAAGTGAAATACATCGCCAGGCTTCAGCCGGGCGACGAAACTCTCTTCTACTGTGCCAATACGCCCGCCCGTGAGAAAACGCACGGAAATAGATGCATCACTGACGATCGTGCCGATATTCAGCACGTGTCGTCGCGCCACCTGCGAATCCTTTACGAAGTACTTTCCGTCACGCTCGATCAGCCGTGCATATTCCGGATACGCCTGCAACGTGTTGCCGCCGCGTGTGGCGAAGTCAATGGCCCACGCGAGTTCGTCTTCCGTTAGCTGCGAGTACGCCCGTGTGGTGCGCAGCTCGGCGAGCGCACCGGCCACGGTGAAGCTGCCACCAAGCGCCAAGGTGACCAGATGCTGCACCAGCAGATCGAGCGGTCGGTCAAGCGGATCGCGTGACTCAATCGACATGGCTCGCATGGCATCTCGTGCCGCGGAGACTTCTACCAGCTCAAGCGCGTTTGTTGGTACGCAGACAATGCGCGACACACGTCCGGGGGAGTGTCCGGAACGGCCAGCGCGCTGCAACAGTCGCGCGACGCCCTTTGGGCTTCCGATCTGCAACACCACGTCAACCGGCGAAAAGTCCACACCCAGATCGAGTGACGATGTGGATACCACAATGCGGTACCGACCGCTGCGCAATCCGTCTTCAACGCTACGGCGCTGCGCGACATCCAGTGAACCATGGTGCAGGGCAGTGAACTCAAACCAATCCGGCCGCGCCGTACAAATGGACTGGAACCAGATTTCGCATTGTGATCGCGTGTTGGTAAAGACAATGGCACTTTCCGCTTGTTCGAGTCGCTCAAGCACCTGCGGCAGCAGCTTCACATTCAGATGGCCAGCCCATGGGAAACGATCCATGGATTCCGGTACCAGCGATTCGACAGACACCTCTTTGGGCACAAGGCCGCGAACCAGCCGGCCAGCGTTTGGCTGACCCGATACGTTCCCACCGACAAGCGTATCGCACGCGACCTGCAGATTGCCAAGGGTGGCCGACAATCCCCAGGTGCGAAGGGTCGGCACAATCGCGCGCAATCGTGCCAGCGCGAGTTCGGTTTGCGCACCGCGTTTTGAGGCCAGCAGTTCATGCCATTCGTCCACAATAACGCAGCGAAGATTGCTGAACAGCGAGGCGTGATCTTCGCGGCAGAGCAGCAATGTGAGCGATTCTGGTGTGGTCACCAAGGCGGTGGGCAATCGATCGCGTTGTTTGCGACGCACCGACGCTTTGGTGTCGCCGGTGCGTGATTCAATCGTCCACGGGAGCCCAAGCGCTTCCACCGGATCGCGCAGCGCACGTTCCGTATCGGCAGCGAGCGCACGCAACGGTGTGATCCAGAGGACTCGCAGATCAGCAGAAGCGTTCGACGACTCGCCGAGCGCTTCTGCCACCGGCCCCAGCCAGGCGGCGTAGGTTTTGCCGGTGCCCGTCGCGGCGTGAATGAGGCCAGACTCGCCATTCGCATAGGCCTGCCAGACCTCTCGCTGAAACGCAAAAGGCTCCCAGCCGCGAGAGGCGAACCAGTTGTTGATCAGCGTTTCCGGTGTGCCGGACGCTTCAACGCGCTTCCTTTTCACGTCTCGTTGCGCTGTGCGCGCAGCATGGCCCGCACCGTCTCGAGCGAATCGGCATCGGTCGCGACTTTATCACGACGCCAGCGTGCAATGCGAGGGAAACGAACCGCCAATCCGCTCTTGTGGCGCGTACTTTCCTGAATGCCTTCAAACGCGAGTTCAAACACGAGTCGCGGCTCCACCGTGCGCACGGGCCCGAACTTTTCCTTCGTGTTGGCGCGCACAAACCGATCCACCTCGCGAATCTCGGCGTCGGTGAGCCCGGAGTAAGCTTTGGCGAACGGCACAAGTGTGTTGTCGAGCCACACGGCGAATGTGTAGTCGGTGTATAAACCCGATCGTCGCCCGTGTCCGGCTTGCGCGTACACAAGCACAGCGTCCACGCTGAGCGGCGACACTTTCCACTTCCACCACTCGCCGGCTTTCCGGCCCACGCCGTATGGTGAATCGGCACGCTTGAGCATCAATCCCTCAGCTTCCTGCGCGCGTGCTTCGCTGCGCCGCTCGCTCACGTCATCCCAACTCGCCACGTTGATCAGCGGCGAGAGACTGACTGTGAGCGGAGTAGCGCTACGTTCGGCATGTCGCGCTATCAACTGTTCGTGCACGTGTTCCAGCGCCTTTCGTCGCTCGCGCATTGGCTCGGTGCGAATATCGCGGCCCTCAAGCTCAAGACAATCGTACGCTACCAGATGCACAGGCACATCGCTCAGCAGTTTCTTGCCCACCGTTTTGCGGTTGAGCCTTCGCTGCAGCGCGGTGAAGGGCATAGGGCGAGCGTCTTGCCACGCGAGCAGTTCGCCGTCGAGCACGGTGCCATCGGGCAGTAGCGCGAGCGCGGCCTCAACCTCCGGGAAGCGTCCGTTCAGCAACTCTTCGCCGCGACTCCACAAGAAGACCTTGCCGCGTCGCACAATAAGTTGCGCGCGAATGCCATCCCACTTGTACTCAATCTGCCACGCGCCTGGGGCACCGAGCGTTTCCGGTGCCGCTTCGAGCGGATAGGCGAGGAAAAACGGATAAGGGCGACTCCAGTCCGCGTCACTTGTGGCACTACTTACAAGCGTCTCAAACCATTCGGCGGACGGTTCCCAGTGACCCATGAGACGATGCGCAATCACGTCAGCCTCAACACCGCTGGTTCGCGCAAGTGCTCGAACAACAAGGCCGTCGCTGACACCAACCCGGAAGGCACCCGTGAGCAACTTGTTGTACACGAACCGCGCGGTCCCGCGCAACGTGTTCCACGCCTCAAACAACTGCGTGCGCTGTTCAGCCGGCGCGAGTGTTCGCAGCGGTAACAATCGCTGCTCCACCCACTCCGCGAGACTGATATCCGTCGCACGTGCACTCTGTGCTGTGTTTTCTGGAATCAGTAAGGCAATCGTTTCCGCAAGATCGCCAACCTGCGCGTACGATTCTTCAAACAACCAGTCGGGGATGTTCGCCAGTTCCGCGGCCCATGTGCGAAGATCCGGAGCGCGTACCAACCGCTTGGGTCGGCGGCCAGTCAGGAAGGCCACGGCCCACGCTGCATCGGCCGCAGGCGCATTGGCAAAGTACTCAGCGAGCGCATCGGTCTTGGCCTGTGTACCTGTCGATGCATCGATCGCATCATAGAGCGCGGCGAAACGGATCACGACGTAGCTCCACCTGTCTCCGACTCGGTGCTCTCTGCTTCATCCACGGCCGCGTCATCACGCTCACCCTCAAATCGCGTGGCGATGGCACTTGCTTCGTATCCATGTTCCTGCAGCCAACGCACAACGGGTCCGGTAAATCCGTGCGTGACCCACACGCGCTCCGCGCCAGTGGCTGAAATGGCACTCAACAGCTGCGGCCAGTCCACATGATCAGACAGTGTGAATCCACGGTCAACGCCACGTCGGCGGCGCGCCCCGCGCACCTGCATCCAGCCACTGGCAAACGCGGCCGCGTGTTTGCCAAAGCGGCGTACCCACGTGCTGCCATCAACACTTGGCGGCGCAACAACCATCGCGCGTGACCACGCGGGATCGCGCTGGTCCACGGTTGCGTAGGTGGTTGGCGGCATGGCAACGCCAGCGTCACGATAAATCGACGTCATGGTTTCTACCGCGCCATGCGTGAGAATCGGACCAATGGACGGATCCAGCCCCGACAACAGTCGCTGCGCTTTGCCTAGCGCATAACCGTACAGCAGTGAAGCGCGCCCGGCGTTTGCGTTCTCGCGCCACCAGTGATTGATCTCGTCGAACACCTGTTGCTGCGCCGGCCACCGATAAATGGGGAGCCCGAAGGTGCTCTCCGTGATGAACGTATGGCATCGCACCGGCTCCCACGGTGCGCAGGTGGTGTCGGCGTCTGTTTTATAGTCACCGGATACCACCCACACCTCACCCTTGTATTCCACTCGAATCTGCGCCGAGCCGAGAATATGGCCCGCGGGGTGCAGCGAGATGCGCACGCCGTTGATCGTGGTGGTTTCGCCGTATGCTACCGCGCTCACGCGATCGGCCTGGGCGCCAAGTCGATGCCGTGAGACACCGAGCCCGGCCTCGGAGACGAGATAGTGTCGGTGCCCCCAGCGCAGGTGGTCTGCATGCGCGTGCGTCACCACGGCGCGGTCAACTGGCGCCCATGGGTCGATGTAGATGTCCGCAGCCTCACACCAGAGGCCGCGATCAGTCAGGCGTAGCAGCATGGTAGTGAGTGTCCTGCGGCGCGTGTTCGTTCCGTCCCGTAATATGTGTGGCATGACGCACAAACTCTCGCTCCTGACCATGGGGCTCTTGCTGCTCGGCGCCGGCGCCTGCCATCGCGACAACGTGCCCGTGCCCGACCCCGGTGTGGCACAAGCACTTGCCGAGTACCGCGAGGCGAGCCTTTCCGATGTGCGCTACACGCTGTCGCTCAACGTGCCGAAAAATCGTGCGGAGGCTGTGACCGGTACGGTGCAGGTGCAGTTCAGCCTGTCGGATGTATCGCAGCCGCTGGTCCTCGATTTTCGCGCACCGTCCGATCATGTGCTCGGCGTGCAGCTCAATGGCGACTCCGTGACGTACGCCGTGCCGCCAGATCACATCGTGATCCCATCACGCGAGCTGTCTGTGGGAATGCAGACGGTGACCGTGGCCTTTCGCAGCACCGATGCCGCACTGAATCGACAGGACAATCTGCTGTACGCGTTGTTCGTGCCCGATCGGGCCTCAACAGCGTTTCCGGTGTTTGAGCAGCCAAGTCTGAAGGCGCGCTTTACGCTGGCGATGACGATACCGGCAACGTGGCGCGGGATTTCCAACGGCGCGAAGGTCGGCGAGGCGCCCGCTAACGATTCAACCGTCACGCTGCGATTTACGGAAACGAAGCCCATCAGCACGTATTTGTTTACCTTCGCGGCGGGGGTGTTTTCGGAGGAGACCGCGGTGCGCAATGGTCGCACGCTCACCATGTATCATCGCGAGACCGATTCGCTCAAACTGGAACGCAACCGCGACGCAATTTTTGATCTGCATGCGGCGTCCATTGCATGGTTGGAAGAGTACACACAGATCCCGTACCCGTTTGACGAGTTTGCGTTTCTGGCCGTGCCCGCGTTTCAGTTTGGCGGTATGGAACACCCAGGTGCCATCTGGTACCGCGCGGAGTCGCTGTTCCTCGACCCGACCGCGTCCCGCACGCAGGAGCTTGGTCGGGCGAGCCTGATCGCACATGAAACGGCGCACATGTGGTTCGGCGATCTGGTCACCATGCGATGGTTCAACGATGTCTGGATGAAAGAAGTGTTTGCGAACTTCATGGCCGCGAAGATTGCTGGCCCGTCGTTTCCTGAGCTGAATCTTCGGCTGCGCTTTTTTCAGGCTCATCATCCCGCGGCGTACGCGGTAGACCGCACGGCCGGTGCAAACGCCATTCGCCAACCACTGGAGAACCTGCGCGACGCCGGCTCGCTGTACGGCGCGATCATTTATCAGAAAGCGCCTGTTGTCATGCAGCAGCTGGAGGAGCTCATTGGCCAGGACGTCATGCGCGACGGACTACGTGAATACCTGGATCGCTTTCGCTATGGCAATGCAACGTGGCCAGATCTAATTGCGATTCTTGATGCGCGCACTCCGGAAGATCTGGCCACGTGGAGCCAGGTCTGGGTGAACGAAGCGGGGCGGCCACGCATTACCGTTGCGCGCCGCGACTCGGGTTTGGTGCTCACACAGTTCGACGACACGCCCATTCGCGCGCTGCGCTGGACACAACCGATTGTGCTGGCTGTTGGTACCGAAGGCGTCGTGACGGAGTATCGCGTGAGCCTTCGCGATGACTCGGCGTTTATTCCGCTGAATGCATCAGGCGATTTCGTGTTGGCCGGCGCTGACGGGCTTGGTTACGCCCGCTTTGTGCTCGACTCCTTGAGCCGCGAGCAGTTGGTTGCGCGCATCGATGCACTCGCGAATCCCATTCACCGTGCGGTCGCCTGGCAAACACTGTGGGAAGAAGTCCTCGACGATTCGCTCAGCGCGCTCGCCTTTGTGCGCGCGGCCACGCGGGCCGTAGAGCGTGAGCCAGACGAACTGGTGGCACAACAAGTGCTCGGCCTGCTGCGCAGTGCGTACTGGCGCTTTCTTTCAGACGCTGTCCGTATCTCGGTTGCGACCGACGTGGAACGCGCGCTTTGGAATGCCTTGGACCGTGCGCCTACACCGGGAAGAAAGGGCGCCTACTTCAATGCGATCATGAGTGTCACGCTGTCCCCAGAAGGCGTTGAAAAACTTGAGCGCATCTGGCGACGCGACGAGACACCGCGAGGGCTTCCGTTGGTCGAACAGCAGTACATTGCACTGGCCGAAGCGCTGGCGCTGCGCAATGTGTCAAACGCAGACTCCATTCTCACCGTGCAGTCTGAGCGCATCACCAACCCCGATCGGCGCGCGCGTTTCGCATTCGTTCGACCGGCATTCAGCGCGCAGTTCAGCGTGCGCGATTCGCTCTTTCGCACGTTTGCGAACGTGGAGAATCGTCGCCGCGAATCGTGGGTGCTCGATGCGATGGGGGCCATGCACCATCCACTCCGGGCAACAGAAGCGCTCGCGCACGTCGCCGCGAGTCTGGCGTTAACGGAGGAGATTCAGCGAACGGGAGACATCTTTTTTCCGCTACGCTGGCTGAATGCAACGCTTGATGGACATCGATCACCCGAAGCAGCCGATCTCGTGCGCGCGTATCTCGAATCAAACCCGGGTCTTCCACCACGACTCCGCGGCAAGGTCTTGCAAGCCGCTGATGAGCTGTACCGCGCGTCTACGCGGGAGTAATGATCGTAACGCCCGCGCGAGGCTCTGAGACCATGGTAGCCAGTGCGAACGGCGCTTCCTCGAGGGGGATGTGGCGCGTGATGAGCTGACCGGGATTGAGTTGGCCACTCGCCACCATGTCGAGCATTCTCGGGTAGGCGTGAGCCGCCATGCCGTGGCTGCCGATCAGCTCCAACTCGCGGCCAATGAGCAAATGCAACGGCAGCCGAGGCTCCGCATCATCTCCCGCGAGCAAACCGATCTGTACGTGGCGACCGTTTTTGCGGAGCGAGCACAGCGCCTGTTTGGCTGTAATCGCCGATCCCAGCGCATCGTACGCACTGTCTGCGCCGCCGTTCGTGTGCGCACGAATCACCTCGGCGACATCCTCATGCTCACGAGCGTTGAGCACAAACTCCGCGCCGGCCGCACTGGCGAGCGTCAGCGCGTCCGCAGAAACATCAACAGCAATCACCCGGGCGCCCAATGCGCGCGCGATCATGACCGCAGAAAGCCCAACCCCGCCGCAGCCAAACACCGCGACCCATTCGCCGTCCCGTACCCGGCCCTGATCGACCACCGCGCGAAACGCAGTGGCAAACCGACAGCCCAGCGACGCGGCGGTGGCGTATGGCATCGCATCAGGGAGTGCTACGAGGTTCACGTCAGCGTGATGGATCGCCACGTATTGGGCGTACGAACCCCAGTGCGTGAAACCGGGCTGAGTTTGCGCGTCGCACACCTGCCCGTCACCTCGTTTGCACGGCACACACGAACCGCAGGCACAAACGAATGGCACCGTGACACGATCGCCCACGCGCCAGCTGCCAGCAACCTGCGTTCCCACCGCTGCCACTTCGCCCGCAAGCTCGTGACCGGGCACGTGCGGAAACTCGAGAATGTCCGGGTCGTGACCCTGCCAGCCGTGCCAGTCGCTCCGGCAGAGTCCGGTGGCATGCACTCGAATCACCACGCCGTGAGGCGAGGGCGTTGGGTCGGGCAGGGTGTCGCAGCGAAGCGGACCACCGAAGCTATCAAAGAGAACAGCGCGCATGCGCTATTTTACACAGAGACCCTGCGCCGTGCATGGGTTCTAGCCCCGGCCAACGAGTTTGCGCATGACTACGCCGCTCGACGATCTGCTCACGCTGCTCGATCTCGAACCACTCGAGGTCAATATTTACCGCGGCTTGAATCGTGATATCGGCTCAACGCGCGTGTTCGGAGGCCAGGTGTTTGCGCAGGCGCTGGTGGCAGCTCGTCGCACGGTAGACGAAGCACGCGAGGCCCATTCGGTTCACGGCTAC
This sequence comes from Gemmatimonadaceae bacterium, assembly GCA_022843265.1. Classification (GTDB taxonomy): domain Bacteria; phylum Gemmatimonadota; class Gemmatimonadetes; order Gemmatimonadales; family Gemmatimonadaceae; genus JAABRT01. The sequence goes on along the minus strand of JALHNZ010000002.1, from coordinate 159,982 downwards.
TTCATTCTGCCTGGTGACCTGAAAGCCCCGATCGTGTACTTCGTGGATCGGCTGCGTGATGGATCGAGCTTCGCCACACGCCGCGTGACGGCGATTCAGCATGGTCAGGCCATCTTCAATCTGTCGGCGTCATTTCACCGGAGCGAAGACGGATTGGTGCATCAGGCGCCCATGCCAGATGTGCCGCCGCCTGAGTCGCTGCCCAGCGAACTGACGCTGCTCCGCGAGATGGCGGAGCGAATTCCTGAGAGCTATCGCGAAGTATGGACACAGGATCGTCCGATTGATTTTCGACCGGTCGATCCCGTTGATCCGTTTCAAGCCGATGTGCGGCCGCCAGTTCGACATTTGTGGTTTCGCGCGATTGGCAACATGCCCGACGAGCTGTTGTTGCATCAGTCGGTGCTCGCGTATGCGTCTGACTACGCGTTGCTCACAACGGCACTGCTGCCGCACGGCGTGTCGTACCGGCAACCAGGATTGCAACTGGCATCGCTCGATCACTCGCTCTGGCTGCACCGCCCGTTTCGCGCGGATGAGTGGATGCTGTACGCGATGGATAGCCCGGTGTCGTACGGCGCTCGTGGGTTTTCGCGTGGATCCATTTACTCGCAAACCGGTGAACTGATTGCGTCCGTCGCGCAGGAGGGTTTGGTGCGATTGCGAAACGTGACCGCGCCTTGACGCCTCATCTGGTGCTCGCGGGTTTGGGGCACGCTCACCTGTTTGTGCTTGAAGCGCTGATCAAACGTAAGCTGTCTGCATGCCGCGTAACGGTCTGCACCGCCGAGTTGCAGCACGTGTATTCGGGGATGGTACCGGGCTGGTTGAGCGGGCTGTACTCGGCGCAGGACCTGTCGATTGATGTGGCGGCGTTGTGTGCGCGTGCGGGGGCCACGTTGTTGCCGCACAACGTCATCGCGATCAACGCCGCGGCTCGCAGGGTCACGCTCGCCAACGGCGAGGACATGGAGTACGACGTGTGCTCACTCGCCGTAGGGTCAATGCCCAGCGGGCTGCAACTCTCGGGCGCCAGGGAGTATGCGATTCCACTGAAACCGCTCCAGAATGTCGAGCGTATCATCCGTGTGCTTGATACTCGTGAGATCGCGACGCGTGGCGTGTGTGTGGTCGGTGGTGGACTGGCGGGAGTGGAAATGGCGCTGGCGGCACGCGCGCGTCTTCGCGCAAACAACGTGGAAGATGCTGTTCCGATTACCATCGTGACACGAGACGCCACACTCTTTGTGAAGCGGGGCGAGCGACTGCGCGAGCAGCTGGAGACGGCGTGTGCTCGAGCCAATGTGCGCGTGGTGAGCAATGCGACGCTGTCCGCGGTGCGGGAGCAGAGTCTGCTGCTCGATGATGGCGTAGAAATCCCGAGCGCGCTCACCATCTGGGCCACCGGACCGGCCGCGCAGCCGTGGCTTGCGGCAAGCGATCTGGCCACGGACGACGCGGGCTACGTATTGGTGAACGACGCGCTGCAGTCGGTGTCATCAAGCGCGGTATTCGCCGCGGGTGACTGCGCGACATTGCAGACAGCGCCGGACATTTCAAAGGCGGGTGTGTACGCGGTTCGCATGGGGCCAATGCTGGTTCGGGCGCTACACGACGCGTTGCAAGGGCGCGCTCCGAGCGTGCGCTATACGCCACAAAAACGATGGCTCGCACTGGTGAGCACGGCCGATGGGCGAGCAATCGCGAGCTATGGTTTCCTGAGCATTCGTACAACGTGGGCGATGTGGCTGAAAGACCGCATCGATCGCACGTTTATTGCGCGGTTCAGAAACGCGGGGGCGTAACGGGCTTGCGTTCATCGTCACCGCGACGACGCGTAGCGATGAAGATCGCACCCTGCGGCGCGCGCGGCCCGTATGCGACCTGCGACTGCTGCGCATTCATGAACGCAATGAAGTACACGTCTTCGGGGTTGATGTACACGACCGGGCCGAGCACTTGCCCATCAACCACGATGTCGAGGCAGCGATTGCTGCGGGAGCTCGTGAAACACTCGCCATCACGGCGCGGCATTCGAATGCCGGCGATCGGATTCCGGCGAAGCAGATCGGAGAACTGCACGGCCTTGCTGCGGTCCTGCGCAATCACATGCGGCTCGATAACGCGCCAGCCAAACCGCCGCGCCTCGGCGAGCTGGCCGGTATTGAAGTTGGGTTTTGAGACGAGCGCGGTCACCGTGACAGTTGCCAGCGTCACACCGGTCTGGGGCGCCAGCAACTCCACGCTGAGCGAGTCGGCATCTCCCGCAATTTCGAAGTAGCTGGACAGCGTTGGCGCGACGCCGATCTTCCGCACGGAAAACCGAAGCTTGGACACACGTTTGGCATCCAGCGTGAACGTACCGTCTTCGGCGGATCTTGCTTCGGCCACCGTGGCGCCAACAGAGTCGACCAACAGGATCGTAGCACCAACCACTGGCGCTTTTGAGACCGAGTCTTTCAGGCTGCCGAGGATAATCTGCGCCTGAAGCACAGGCGCAGATATTGCGCTGATCGCTATCAGGAACGCTGCCAAACCCGCCAAACGTGACCACATGATCAGTGTCTCCGCAGCACTCGAATGATCACGCCACAACGCGTGATTGTTGTATTCAGCCCGCGTTCGCGTCAGCGAAGCTTTCCGCAAACGTTGGGGCCATGAGTCCCTCAAGGGACCGACCGTGTGGATCCTGATGCGAACGGATCGTGTTGACCATCTCGAGCGCAGTGTGCGTAAGCGGCGGCAGCGTCATGGGTGACGTTCCAAGCGGCGTGACCCGTTGTCCCCACTTGACCAGCAATGAGCAGTACGTCAGCCCACCACCAAACGCCGGCATCAGTAGTGTAGCCCCAGGCTTTACACGACCCGCTTCCAGCGCTTCCACAAGCGCGACGGGGACAGTCGCCGCGCTCATGTTGCCGTACTTCTCAACGGTGACAACGACCCGATCCATTGGAACGCCCGCATACTTCGCGACCGCTTCAATAATTCGCAGGTTCGCCTGATGTGGCACAACGAGATCAACCTGGTCCGCCGTCAACCCCTGCTGTTCCAACACACGCTTCGATGCGTCGGACATGGCGTGCACGGCTCGCTTGAAAATCGCCTGTCCGTCAAAATCCCAGAGCGTGTCGCCGAACGTGACGTCGTGCAGTGCGTAGGTGCAGCCGAAGCCACGCACGCGGAGCGTCTGCCGGCCTTCGGCGTCGCAGCCGAGAATGCTCCCGAGCACGCCCTCTTCGTTTTCTGATGCTTGCAGCACGACCGCGGCGGCACCATCACCAAAGAGCACGGCGACGTTGCGGTTCGACCAATCCATGTAGCGACTGATCAACTCCACACCAATCACGATCGCATTGCGTACCACGCCGGTACGAATCATCGCCGTGGCGGTGGTGAGCCCATAGCAGAAACTGGTGCAGGCGGTGTTCAGATCGATACTGGCCGCGCGTGTGGCCCCTAATGCCACTTGTACACCAGACGCGCTGTTCGGCACGAGTTCGTCGTTGCTGACGCCGCCGTAGATAATCAGATCGACGTCGGACGCGTCGAGTCCGGCGCAGGCCAACGCTCGCGAGGCCGCGATAGTGGAGAGCTCAATCGCGCCCACGTGCGACACGCGTCGCTCTCTCATGCCGGTGCGCGACGAGATCCATTCGTCAGACGTGTCGAGAAACGTGCTGAGATCGTCGTTGGTAAGAACGGCCGGTGGCATGCAAGCGCCCCAGCCTGTAATCGCGGCGTAGGTCATCAGGATCGCGGTTAGGGATCAGGAGGGTCGTGAAACATGGCCGCGAGAGGGCGCTGAGCGCGAGGGGCGACCCGCGAAAGCCCCCTATCGGCAGGCCAGTCGGGTCGGGAGTACCACCCAATAGTCGAACTCCAAAACCACGTTCGGCAGGTAGGCACCCGCGTCATCCCGGAGCGGAAAGCCGGCCGCCGGGAGGTCTTTAAGCGCGACGGTACGCAGCCGGAGAACGGCTACATCTGATCGGCCCACCAAAGGCTGCTTGTCCACGACTTCGGACCACGCATAAATGGTGTCACCGGCGAACACCGGGTTGACGTGCCGCCCCGCATTGATGCCAAGCAGTGCAAACGCGTTGCCAAGCCCATTGAACGACAGCGCGCGCGCCAGGCTGATAATATGCCCACCGTACACAATGCGACGGCCGAAGCGCCCTTCGCGCTCTACATGCTGATTAAAGTGCACACGCGCGCTGTTCTGATAGAGCCGCGCCGCCATCATGTGCTCGGCTTCTTCGATCGTCATGCCGTCCACGTGATCAATGCACTCGCCTACCGCGTAATCTTCCCACGCGTTGGCGTTGCCCGAGAGACGCGTGTCATAGGCGGCGTTGGCGATGTGAAAGGGGGCCGTGAGCGACTCCGCCAACACGGCCTCAGGCAACGACGGCACAACCGTGTCGGGCGCAGCAGACGACGCAACCCGCTTTCGCACCATGACCCACCGGGTGTATTCCACCACCATCTCAGCACGCTGGTTCTCGCCGCGAGAACGCACGTACACCACGCCCGTAGTTCCGTCTTTGTTGGCTTTGACTCCCAGCACCGTACTGACCGTGGACACCGTGTCCCCGGAAAAGACTGGCACACCAAAGCGACCATCAGCGTACCCAAGATTCGCGATTGCGTTCAGGGAAATGTCCGGCACCGACTTGCCGAACACCATGTGAAACACGAGCATCGAGTCGATCGGTGCCTCCGCCAAGCCGACACGTGCGGCAAAGGGGGACGAGCTCACGACGGCAAACCGCGAGCCGAAGAGCGCGGTGTACAGCGCCACGTCGCCCAAGGTGATCGTCCGCGGCGTGGCGTGCACCAACTCCTGACCCACATAAAAATCTTCGAAGAAGTTTCCGTGCTGCGTTTTTGTGGTCATGCGATCAGAATCCGTACGCGGCCGCGAGTTCGGGATCGTTGCTCGCGACAAGACGCGCGAGATCCACAATTACCTTCGCCTGCTTCCATGTCGCATCGTCCTGCATCTTGCCATCGATCATGGCCACACCGCTGCCGTCGGGCATGGCGTCAAGAATACGCCTCGCGAACAACACCTCCTTCGCATCCGGACTGAATACGCGGCGTGCAATCGCGATCTGATTGGGCGCCAGCGACCACGCACCGGTGCAGCCCATTACGAACGCGTTGCGGAACTGCGCTTCACAGCCGGCTTCGTCGCGAATGTCGCCAAACGGACCGTAGAACGCGCGAATGCCATGCGATACACACGCATCCACCATGCGTGCGACCGTGTAGTGCCAGAGGTCCTGTTGCACGAAACTTCGCGGAGCATTCGATTCGTCAGGATCGGACAGCACGCCGTAGAATGGATGCCCGCCACCCACCCGTGTGGTTTTCATGCCGCGTGATGCGGCCAGATCGGCGGGGCCGAGACTCATGCCGTGCATACGCGGACTGGCGCCGGCAATCTGCTCCACATTCTTCACGCCTTCTGCCGTTTCAAGCAGTGCGTGAATGAGGATCGGCTTGCGAATGTTGTATCGGGCCTCGAGCAGTGCGAGATACTGATCCACAAAGTGAATGTCCCACGGCCCTTCGACCTTGGGAATCATGAACACGTCAAGCTTGTTTCCCGCGTCGCGCACAATCTGATCAAGATCATCAAGAAACCACGGAGAGTTCAGACAGTTCACGCGCACCCACAACGCGGTCGTGCCGAACTCGTTGGCGTTTGCCACCTCGATGAATCCCGCACGTGCCGCGGCTTTGTCCTCGACGGGAATGGCGTCTTCAAGATTGCCGCAGAGCACATCCACCTGACGCACCATCTCAGGCACACGCGCCCGGATCTTCTCAATATGCGGCGGGAAAAAATGAATCATGCGCTCAGGACGCACCGGCAAGGCGCGCAGTGGCTCCGGAGCCCCAATGGCCAACGGTTTGTAAAAGTTGAACGGAAGCTTCACGTGCTAAGACTCCTGAGGAATGTCAGATCGTATGATCGGAGTTAAACAACAGGTCCGGCAACAATGCCATCGTCATGCAGTTGGCCAAGTTCGGCTTCGCTCACGCCTGCAAGTTCGAGCAAAATTTCATCGGTGTGCTGACCGAGCAGCGGTGCGGGGGCCGGTGGCAGTCGATCCATCGCGCCGAAGTGCAAGGGTGAGCCGGCTGTCAACACGCGGCCAACACCAGGCTGCGCGAGCTGCGAGAACATTGGGTTGTCAACGGAACAGTCGGGATCCTGGGACAGCGTTTCCCGGACCGTTCGGTAGGGCGCCCACGTCACACGATGCGCTGTAAATGCGTCGCGCACCTGCGCTAATGTGTGCGTCGCAAACCACGGCTCGAGCTCCCGCGCGATCTCCTCGCGCGCGCGAAACCGATTGCCCTCATCTTTGAGATCAAGTCCGAGCTGCGCGCCGAGCGCGGTCATGGCACTTCCGCTACCGGTGGCAGAGCACAGCGTCATCCACTGCGCGTCGGTCAGGCCGATGACCATAACACGTTCGCCGTCTTTCGTGACAAAATCGCGCCCGAAGGCGCCGTACAGATAATTGCCATAACGCGGACGATCCGCGTTGCTGAGCTCAGCTTCCGCGATAAATCCAAGCGCGCCCAGCATGGCGAGGCCTGCGTCTTTGAGCGCGAGAGAAATAAACTGGCCTTGTTTGGACCGCGTGCGATGACGCTCGGCCGCCAGAATCGCAATCGCGATTTGATGGCCGGCAATCGCGTCCCACGCGGGAAAGACATGGTTCACCGGATCCGGACTGTCGATCGGGCCCGTGATGTGCGGAAAACCGAGCTGTGGGTTGACGGTGTAATCCACTTCAGACCCACCGTCGCGTCGGCCCGTCAGGTTTACCATGATGAGATCATCACGATGCGCGCGCAGAGCCTCGTAGGCCAGCCAGCCGCGTGCCGGAAAATTCGTTGAAAACATTCCGGCATCGGCGCCTGGCGCGCAGATCACACGCGTCAGCAGCTCCTGCGCACGCGGCGAACGCAAATCAACCGCAATCGAACGTTTGCCCTTGTTGAGTCCCGTCCAGAACAAGCTCGCCGAACCATCGGCGGTGAGCGGCCAGCGTTTCGCATCGAGGCCGCCACCAATCGGATCAAACCGAATGACATCCGCGCCCAACTGCGCCAGTGTCATGCCGCCGAGCGGAGCCGCGACGAACGCGGATCCTTCCACCACGCGCATACCGCGAAGTACCGGCTTGGCCACGTGTGTCATGTGTCAGATCACCCGCTGCGCACGGAGCGCGGCAATATCGGCGTCAGATTTCCCGAGTACGTCGCGCAACACTTCGTCCGTGTGCTGACCGAGGGTTGGGCCAAGACTGCGAATGGTGCCCGGCGTCTCGGAGAGCAGGGGCACCGGTGACGGAATCACCATCGATTCTCCCGTGAGGGGATCATCGATCGCCACGAGGTTGCGCCGCGCGTGAAACTGACGATCACCAAAAATGTCGGCGATGTTGTTGAGCGGACCGGCCGGCGTGTCGGTCGCGTAACAGCGGGTGAGCACTTCTTCTCGCGTCAGTGAACCGCACCAGTCACGCACGATTTCATTCACGGCGTGGCAGTGTGCGAGTCGAACTTTCTGCTCCCCGTATGTGCTTGAGGACGCGAGCTCGGGTCGACCCATCGCGGCGGCCAGTCGCGAGAACAATTTGTCGGTAGCACACGAAATGGCCACCCACTTGCCATCACGTGTGGCGAAGTGACCATGTGGACACGCAAAGTCGTTGTGCGAGGAGCCCATACGCTCGCGCACCATGCCGTACATACTGTAGGCCGGCGCCAGTTCGTCGGTGCAGCGAAACACCGATTCATACAGCGCGGCATCAACGTATTGCCCCTCACCGGTTTGATCGCGGTGACGGAGCGCCATCAGCACGCCAAGACATCCGTACAGTCCAGTCATGTAGTCACCCAGCGTTGTCGATCCGGGTGTCACTGGCGTGCCTTTAGGCATGCCCGCGAGATACGCGATACCACCAACAGCGTGTGCCACGCGCGCGAATCCGGGTCGATCCTTGTATGGGCCGGTTTGTCCGTAGCCAGTGACGCGCAGCATCACGAGCCGGGGATTGATGGCGTGCAACACATCCCAGCCAAGCCCCCACTTTTCCAGTGTGCCAGTGCGAAAGTTTTCACACAACACATCGGTCTTGGCGATGATTTCCTTGAATAGCGCCACCCCTTCGGGAAGACGCAGATCAAGCGTCACCGAACGTTTGTTGCGCGCCTCGCTCACCCAGGTGAGTGTATCACCACGTTGAGATGGCGTTCCAAAGCGACGCAGACCGTCACCGCCCAGTGGATGCTCAATCTTGAGCACATCCGCACCAAACTCGCCCAGCAGCGTGGCACAGAACGGGGCCGCGATAATGGTGGCAATATCAACCACGCGAATGCCATGTAATGGCAGCGCGCTCGTATCCGGATTGCTCGTATGCATGCGAGGGCGACTCAGATGATGTGCTGCGAACGCAGACGGGCGATCTCGGCGGCGGCAAGGCCGAGCAAGTCGCGCATGACTTCGTCGGTGGCGTTGCCGAGTGTCGGGCCAAGATTGGTAATGCGACCGGGCGTTTTGGAAAGTCGCGGTACGACGCCTGGGATCACGATATCGTCAATGCCTGGCTCTGACATATGCACCAGATCCTCGCGCGCCTGAAACTGTTCGTCGGCGAAAATGTCGGCAATGGAATTCACCTTGCCAACGGGTACTTCCTCGGCGAGACACCTGGTGAGCACCTCGTCTCGGGTGAGCGACCCCACCCAGTCAATCACGATCGCATTGACACGATCACGGTCCGCGAGACGCTTGCGCTGATCGCCATACAAGTTGCTCGAGGAGAGGTGCGGTTGTCCCATGGCCACCGATAAGCGTTCAAACATTTTGTCGGTGGTGCAGGCAATCGCAATCCACTTGTCGTCGGAGGTGCGAAAATGTCCGTGCGGCACCGCGACAAAACTTCCCGAGCCTTCGCGCTCTCGAATCTTGCCCGATGTGCCGTACGCGGTTGCGATTTCTTCCAGCACACGAAATACGGATTCATAGATTCCAACGTCGACTACTTGTCCACGCCCTGTCTGCTCCTGATGACGCAGCGCAATGAGCGTGCCGATCGCCCCGAACAAACTGGCGATGTAGTCACCAAGCGGCACCGTGCCCGGCAGCACCGGGGTTTCTCCCGGGAATCCTGACAAATAGTTCAGTCCACCAAACGCCTGCGCAATGTGCGCGAATCCGGAACGCCGGCGATACGGTCCCGTTTGACCGTATCCTGACACACGCAGCATGACGAGACGCGGGTTTGCGGCGTGAACTTCCGACCAACCCAGTCCCCATTCTTCCATGGTGCCCGGTCGAAAGTTCTCCACCAGCACGTGCGACTTGCGCACCAACGCCAGGAACAGCTCGACACCTTCGGGCTGTCGCAAATCAAGCGTGACCGATTTGCGATTGCGTCCTTCGCTCAACCACTTGAGTGTGGCGTCGGCGCGTGGCGACGGGGTGCCGAATCGTCGCATCGGATCGCCCGCAATCGGGTGCTCGATTTTGAGCACTTCCGCACCGAACTCACCAAGAATCGAAGCGGCGTAGGGACCGGCGAGAAAGTTGCCAACATCGAGCACGCGGATACCAGTCAGCGGCAGTTGATCGGCCGCGGTCGTGTCTTCAGAAGTACTCACCAACACCCCTTAGCATGGCGCAGAATTACGTGTCACGGGGACCTCGCAATCATGGCGAATCACGGCGAATTGCGCCACGTTTGAGGCAGAGATCTGTCAGTGACGCGCAGTGACCGGCCGATCGTCGCCAAACCACTTGCGACATCAACGCGACAGAGGCGAAACTCCGTTCCCACGTCATCATCATGAACGACGACGCAGCTGAACTTTCGAATTGGGTTGGACGACGCGAAGTCGTACGCGACGATCTGGCGGTAGCGCAGGCGCAGGCGGCGGCCGCCATGTTCGATGTGAACGACGACGCGCTGCATGCCGGTCAGGCGCTGCCGCCACTCTGGCACTGGTTCTACTTTTTGCCGCGTGCGCCTCAGGCGCGCCTCGATCGCGATGGACATCCAACACGCGGCGGATTTCTTCCGCCGATTACGTTCCCACGCCGCATGTTTGCCGGTAGCCGCGTGAGTTTTCACGCACCACTCGTGCTGGGCACACCCGCGGAGCGTGAAGCGACCATCAAAAGCGTCTCGCTCAAGAGCGGACGCAGTGGCGCGCTGGCGTTTGTGACGGTGAGCTATCGCTTCATGCAGCACGGAACGCTGTGTGTGGAGGAAGAGCAGGACATCGTGTATCGCGAAGCTGGTGCGCACGTCGCCGCGCCGGATGTGCGCGAGTGGTCCACTCCGCCCGCTGGTGCCGTGATACGCGATGTGCACGCCGACTCACGCCTGCTTTTTCGTTTCTCGGCGCTCACCTTCAATGCGCATCGCATTCACTACGATCGGGCGTATGCGATCGAAGAAGAAGGGTATCCCGGCCTCGTGGTTCACGGACCACTCACGGCCATGTTGCTTTCGCAGCTGGCGCAATCGTCCGAGGTGTCTGAGGCTGAGCGTGCGCAGCGCGCACCACGCACCATGACGTCGTTCAGCTTTCGTGGTGTGTCGCCGCTCTTTGATACCGCAGCGTTCCGACTCCAGGCAATCGCGGCGGACAATGTCACCACGCTTGAAGCGATCGGGCCCGACAGTGCCACGGCAATCCGGGCTGATGCGGCGTTTGACGTCAGGCCGCTGGAAGAATGAGGCGAACGGCGGTACCCTCGCCAATCTTGCTGTCGACTTCGATGCTGCCGCCGAGATCCTGCACAATGCGTGACACAACGGTCAGTCCAACGCCGGAGCCACGGTTGTTTTCCTTGCTGCTGAAGAACGGTTCAAAAATTCGCTGACGCGTTTCTTCCGACATGCCGACGCCGGAGTCGCGGACCTCCAGCACGATACTCTGACCCGACGTGGGCGTCGGTTGTCGATCACTGGCGCTGATCACGAGTGTCCCGCCGCCTGGCATCGCATCGCGCGCGTTAAACGCAAGATTGAGAATCGCTTGCTCAAGTCGGCTCGCCACGCCCATGATCGGACGCGAGGCGCGGTGATCAAACGAAATCAGAATGCGACGCGTCAGGATGGGTGGTAACAAAGTCTCGAGATGTGCAAAGAACGCGCGCACGTCCACGGCGGAGGGCGTGGCGCTGGTCCCGCGACCCACGGAGAGCAAACTGCGAACCAGTGTGCCGGCCTGCGTGCCGACCTCCTTCATGTCTTGCAACGCATCGGCGGCATCAGGGTGATCGCTGGTGCCCTCAAGCAACTCGGCGCTGGCAGTCATTACCTGCACCATGTTCGCGAGATCGTGCGCCACACCGGTCGCGAGCGTGGCGACCAACTCCCGACGTTGCATCGATTCCGCTTCGGCTTGCATCGCGAGCAGCGCGTCTTGCTGCTCTTCGAGCTCCGCCGCCGCGCGTCGATAGATCTCGGTGGTCGTCACCACGATGAAGCCGGCAAACCACAAACCGCCGAATACAAAGAACAGCTCCAGTACACGGTAGCCAGTGGTCTGCACTGCCGTCACCTGAGTGGGTGGCAGCACTCCGCGGTGCGCGAAATAAAAGCCACTCACGGTCGCCGCGGTGGCGAGCACCAATCCAACAATCAACGCACGCGGTCCGAAAAAGAGCACCGCTACGAGCAACGTGACCGCCAGTGCTGACACGTTGACCGCTAGAGGTCCGTTCATGACCAGAGAAAGCGAGATCGCAAGCGTAACGCAGAGCAGATAAGCGGCCGCACGTACGCGAGGCGAACGCAGCGGCCACTCCCGAAGCATGAGGGCGCCCAGAATGGACAGCGGCACGATCGGCCACATGAGCGGTTGGACGCGGTATTCGTCCCAACGCAGAAAGAGCGATGCCGCCAGCACGGGAGTCCAGACCCACAACGTCAACTGAAACAGCTGACGCAGCGACGCCTCTCGGGATTCGTCGAGTGGCGAGCTGCGCCGTACGGTGATCAGGTGAGCGCGACGGGGAGTCAGGGGAGTTGTCACAAGGAAGAATCTCTCCCGCTCCCACGCGCCGCGCAATTAAGCGCGTTTGATTCGCGTCTCGGTCATGCTGCGTCACGCGTTGCAGCGCCGCACGAATGGTACGTTTTCACGGGATTATCCCGGGCTCCGGGGACCGCCGAGCGGCCTGCACCCAGCCCACCAGCACCAACAGTGCGGCGAACACCCCAACGAAGAACATGACTTCGGCCATGGGTCGACTCGCGAACCCTCGGGAGGAGAACACGATCACCATGGCGGCCGCGCCGCCGATCGCGTATCCCGCACGCTCAAGCAACGGCATTGGCGGCGCTACCGGACGCGGTAGGTGAGCCGGTGCGAACAGAATGCTGCGCCAGCGATCGTAGTCCCAGCAGAGCAGAAACGCATTGGCGAGCAGCATCAACGCCGTCACGTAGACGGTGCCCTGAAACTGAATGGCCCACGTAAGCACGGTGATGTTCAAAATGATTGGAAAGAACATCACCGCGCCCAGTGTTGACGTGACCGGAATAAGAATGAGCACGCCGGACACCACTTGCCCCCAACCGAGGAAATTCCAATATGGTCCCGTCTGGTACATGGCCTCAAAGAAAGCGCCGACCGGGTGGTCTGTGCCCAGCACGGTGAAACGTTGTCCCAGCACCTTCACCAAACCCGTCGGAATAAAGGCGAGCGCGAGCAAGAGACGGGAGATAATGGCCAGCCGGTAAAGCGGCACAATGCGTCGAGCCGCGGCGGGGGGCCGGGTTTCCCCGTCACTCGCGAGTGCCACCATCGGGTAAAGAAAACGCGTTGACAGTTTTGCGCCGTGATTATGGGTATAGCTTCCGATCATGCGCATCCGTGATGACTTCTCCGCAACTCGGCACACCACTTTCAGTGCCGAACATGACGCGTCAACGACACAACGCGTTGCTCAAGCGTACGACAGGTGGGCCAAGACGTACGATTCGCAGGACAACCACACGCGCGATCTCGACGCGGTGATCCTGCGAACGCACGGTCCAAGCATTCGTGGTCGCGCGGTGCTCGAGCTGGGCTGCGGAACCGGCAAGAACACGGAGTGGCTGGCGGCCAACTGTCGCACGGTCACGGCACTCGATGTTTCCGAGGGCATGCTGGCCGCGGCGGGCGCGCGCGTCTCGGCGGCACACGTCTCGTTCGTGCGGCACGACTTGTTGAACCCCTGGCCGGTTACGGACGGCGCGATGGATCTGGTGGTCGGGAATCTGGTGCTCGAACACATTCAGGATCTTGCGCCGATGTTTCGCGAATGTGCTCGCGTGCTTCGACGCGGCGGCAAAATGTTTCTGAGTGAGTTGCATCCCGCCCGACAGCTGCGGGGTGCGCAGGCACATTTCACCGATGTGAGCACCGGTGACGTGGTGTATGTGCCAGCCTTCACGCACACGATCAGCGAATACGTGAACAGCGCGATCAGCGCCGGCTTTACGCTTCGTCACATGGGCGAGTGGCTGGAGGAGCCTCAGCTGCAACAGGTGCCGCCCCGCTTGCTGACACTTCAGTTTGTGCGCACCACCTGACCAGCTCTGGCGCAAACGGGGACCCGGGGTCCAGAATAACTGATGACCCCTACATCGATTGTCCCGCGCGGCGGTCTCGCCGCCCTCTCAGCTCTCGCGCTGTTCGGCGCTGCAACACTGCACGCGCAGGCACCCGCCGCCAAGCCAGTGTCCCTCCCGCTCAAGGCGGAGCGCAGTCACACGTTTACCACGACCAAGGGGACGTGGCTGTCGCTTGATGTGTCGCCGGATGGTACGACTCTGGTGTTCGACTTGCTCGGCGATTTGTACACGTTGCCCATGACTGGCGGTAAAGCCACACGTATTACCAGCGGCATGGCATACGATGTCCAGCCGAGATTTTCACCCGATGGTTCGCGCATTGTGTTCGTGAGCGATCGATCGGGTGGAGACAATGTCTGGCACATGAAAGCAGATGGCACAGACACGGTGCAACTCACCACGGGCAACAACAACCTGTACGTGTCGCCGGAGTTCACGCCCGATGGCAAATACATCGTGGCGTCAAAGTCCGGCGGACTTGGCGGCGTGGCCAAACTGTGGATGTATCACGTTGATGGTGGCAGTGGACTTCCACTCACCACCGAGCCCGCCGCTCCACCCACGCTGAAAATGATGGGTGCGGCGTTTGGCAAGGATCCGCGGTACATGTGGTTTGCTGCGCGTACGGGTGACTGGCAATACAACGCACTTGGTCCGCAGTACCAGTTGCATGTCTGGGACAAAGAAACCGGTCGCACCTCTCAGATGAGCACGCGTTTCGGATCTGGTTTCCGCCCGGCACTGTCACCCGATGGTACGTATCTGGTGTACGGCACGCGCTTTGAAACCAAGACCGGATTGCGCATTCGCAATCTCGAAACGCAGGCTGAGGAGTGGCTGGCCTTCCCAGTGCAGCGTGACGACATGGAGTCGCGCGCGCCATTGGATGCGTATCCGGGTTATTCGTTTACGCCCGATTCGCGCGCGGTCGTGGTGTCGTACGGTGGAGAGATCTGGCGCGTGCCGGTGGACAAGTCGGCGCCGTCCAAGATTCCATTTGAAGCCGAAGTGAAGTTGGAGATGGGACCGGAAGTGAACTTCAAGTACGCGATTGACACGTCGGCGTCGTTTACAGCGCGCCAGATCCGCGATCTCGCGCCGTCACCCGATGGCAAACAACTGGCCTTCGTGTCGCTGGATCGTGTGTACGTGGTGGATCTGCCGAGCGGCACACCTACACGCATCTCTCGCGACACGGTGGGTGAGTTTAATCCGTCGTGGTCGCCCGACGGCTTGAGCCTCGCGTACGTGACGTGGCACGACGCAACCGGTGGGTCCATTCGCAAGGCAGCACGTAGCGCGCGCTCCACCAGCTGGTCGGTGACCACGCTGACGTCTGGTGCGCTGTTCAATGATGTGTCGTGGTCACCCAAGGGAGATCGTATTGTTGCCGTGCGCGCTGCGGCGCGCGAAATGCAAGAAGCAGGCGGCGCGTTCTTTGGTCCTGCATCGGCCGAGTTCGTGTGGGTGCCTGCGGCGGGCGGTAACGTCACGCGCATCATGCCAACGGGCGGGCTGGGCAATCCACACTTTACGAAAGATGCGGATCGCATTTTTGCGTACGGCGATGGATTGCAGTCGTTCCGATGGGACGGCACCGATCTCAAAGTGCATTTGCGTGTCACTGGTCCGCTTCCTCCAGGCGCGGGAGGCGCGATTGGACTGGACGCTGATCTGGTCGCACGTGCGGCGCAGCAGTGGATTGGTGGACGTGGTGCCCGACCGATTGATTTCGAAGGCACGCGCAGCTTTGGCATGTTTGCGCCATCGCATCTGGATGACAACGAACCTGCACCGCCACGTCCGCGTCCGGCGGGATTGGTGATGATGGCGCCTGACGGTGATCAGGCGCTGGCGATGGTGGGGATGGATCTGTACACCGTGACGGTGCCCGTTGCCGGTAGTACTCCACCTACGGTCTCGGTGATTGCCCCAGCCACCGCTGCCGTGCCGGTGCGCAAGCTCAACACCGTTGGTGGTGAGTTCCCCGCGTGGAGTGCTGACGGAAAGAAAGTGATGTGGTCGCTTGGCAACGCCATGTGGACGTACGATCTCGATCGCGCCAAAGTGGTTGACGATTCGCTCAAAGTTGACGCGCGTCGTGTGGCCATGGTGCGTGCGGATTCCACCAAGAAGGACAGCCTGGCGCGTGCTGACTCCATTGCCAAGGCTGACACGACCAAGAAGGACAAGCCTGGATACAAGCCTGACGAACGCCGTATCGCCGTGACTGGCACACGTGATCAACCGCGCGGCGTGCTGGTACTTCGCGGCGCGAAAACCATCACGATGAAGGGCAATGAAATTATTGAGAATGCCGACATTGTGATTCGTGATCGCCACATCGTAGCGGTCGGCGCACGCGGCAGCGTGACAATTCCTGATGGCGCGGAGATTATGGATGTCAGCGGCAAGGTGATCATGCCGGGCCTGGTGGATACACACTACCATCCACAGTGGCTCACGCCGCAAATTCACAACACGCAAACGTGGCAATATCTGGCGACGCTCGCGTACGGAACGACCACAACGCGCGATCCACAAACCGCGACGACTGACTTCCTGAGCTACAGTGATCAGGTGGAATCCGGTGCCATGATCGGTCCGCGCATTTACACTACGGGTCCTGGTGTATTCAGCGCTGAACCGGTGCGTGACCTCGATCATGCTCGCGAGATCATGTCGCGGTATGCCACGTACTACGACACCAAGACGCTCAAGATGTACATGAGTGGCAATCGTCAGCAGCGCCAGTGGATTATCATGGCGGCGAAAGAACTTGGGATCATGCCCACCACCGAAGGTGGTCTTGATCACAAGTTGAATCTCACGCATGGCATTGACGGCTACCCCGGCATTGAACACACGCTGCCAATCACACCAAAGTTTGACGATGTGTACGCGTGGTACACGGCGACGAAAACGGTGAACTCACCCACGCTCGTCGTGGAATACGGCGGACCGTTTGGCGAAGGCTGGTTCTACCAGAGCGAAGATTTGTTGAGCGACACCAAACTGCGCCGTTTCACGCACCCCGTGGATTTTGACGGCAAAGTTCGACGCCGTGGAACGGGCAATGCACCTGGCCCCGCTGGATTCGCGGTCAAAGAGGAATACGCGATGTGGCAGCACGCAGAAGATCTCGCAAAAACTGTGGCCGCAGGTGGCAAGATTGGCGTGGGCAGCCACGGACAGTTGCAGGGTCTGGGCATGCACTGGGAGCTGTGGCTCGTGCAGAGTGGCGGTATGCCGGAGCATGACGCGCTCAAAGCCGCCACGATTGTTGGCGCCGAAGCGATCGGACTCGGCGAAAGCGTTGGCTCACTGGAGCCTGGCAAGTTTGCCGACCTGCTCGTGCTCGATCGCGACCCACTCACCAACATTCGCAATACGAACTCAATTCGTATGGTGATGATGAACGGCCGGTTGTACGATGGCGACTCGCTCGATGAACTTTATCCGCGCAAGCGAGCGCTTGTGCGTCAGCCGTGGGCCTACGAAGTACCAAAGTCCGCCGCTGGCATGCGGCAGTAACGTGCGGTGATCGGGTGAACCGCGGCAGGTCGTTCGGGATTCCGAACTGCCTGCCGCGGTTCGTTTTGTGTTAGCGTTGCGCGATGAGCTCGCGGAAGTCTTTGGCGCCGGGGCGCACCACGCGTCCAACCTCCTGACCATCGCGCAACAGCACAAACGTGGGCCAGAGCTTCACGCCAAACGTGCGGCCAAGCGCTCGTCCGCTGCCATCTTCAACTTTGATGTGGGCGATCGGATCTGTCGTGTCGAGCGCCGATGCGACCGCCGGCTGAATGGCCACGCAAAATCCGCAATCGCGCGCACCAAACTCAAGTAGCGTGACGCCGGTCGCGCCGTCGATTTCGGCGCGCGTGGGTTCCTGCGCGAGATAATCCTTGACGTAGTTCATCCGTTGAAGCTAACAGCGGGGCAGACCCGGCGACGGTGTCCCACGCCGCGTTTAGTACGTCAGGAAGTAGCGCTGCAGCTCGCGCGGATCGCGCGTCTTGGTGAGGGCCAGCATGAGCAGGATGCGAGCCTTCTGCGGCGTCAGGTGCTGTGAGACCACGCTCAGCGGCACCGCGCGCTCCAAACGCGCGGCAACGGCCGCCGCAGAAGTGTCGGCGCGCGCCGAATCAGCGCGGGCTGAGTCCACGCTCGTCGAGTCATTTTGTGGCGCGTTCTGACGCGGCGCTCCGTTTACATTGTCGCCCGAGGGAAAGGCGGTGACCACCACGACTCCTTTTTGACGCAGCACCCGAAATGGTGTGCCTTCATCGGGCGCAAAACCCGTTGTAGCAACCACCACGCCTGCGGGCAGCGTCTCAAAGCGTGGGCCCGTACCGCCCGGGTACGAAAACAGCAGCTCCACGCGCGGCAGCGAATCAACGGTGCTCACGTCGAACTCGCTGCTGGCTCCGTGTCGACGCGCCGGCGTGTAGAAGAACTCCGGACCATCGGACGCCATCACACCAAGCATGCCCATTTCGCCCACGGTGAATCCCCCAACGCGCTGATACTGCTTGCGCACTTCACGCGCGGACAGAATGCGGTCGTCCATTACCACCATCACGCCTTTTCCAACCGCGTGCGGTGAGGCCGCGGTGCGAACGGCGGCCAGCAAGTTGATCGGACCGTCCGGGCTGATGCCGGTGGCGGGACGCTGCGATCCAACAACCACGACGGGTTTGTCAGAACGCACCGTGAGGTAGAGGAAAAATGCCGTCTCTTCAAGCCGATCGGTGCCATGTGTGACAACCACGCCCGCAATCTCTGGGCGCTCACGCAACACAGTTTCGATGCGGCGTGCGAGCGCCACCCACTGCGCCGGCGTAATGCGAGTACTCGCCACATTGGAGAACTGCTCAGCTTCCACGCGCGCGTGGCGCGCAAGTTCCGGTACAGAGCTGATGACCTGCTCGGCGGTGAGCGTGCCGGCGCGATATCCGCCCATCGTCCCGGGAGCGCTTTGCACACCGGCAATGGTGCCGCCCGTTGCGATGACCAGCACGGTGGGGCGAACCACAGAATCCTGCGCGGCGCCGGTGCGCGTCGGCTCGCTCGTCCGCGCGCCCGTCTGGGCACGCAGCGGCACGCTCGTATGCAGCGCTACGATCAACACCGCAAAAAGCCCCGTCAAACCTTTCATTGCTCCATTCGTACCACGCACGCGGAAACTCCACCCGTTTGATGATCAGGTTACCTGTGACGTTGCAAGCTACTGCTCGTTCCACTGGCCCGTTGCAGTGGACCGCGCATCTGCCTACTTGAGCGCCGCGCCGACAAGCTTCGCCACCGCACCCAGCGTGGTCTGCGCGGCATTCAGCCCAAGGCGAAAGTCCTTGTCACTGTACGTGCTGAACAAATCGGTTGGCTGATGCCAATGTGGACTCCAGCCGCTGCCGGTTTGCGTGCCGCGCTCATTCTCGCGCAGACTGATGGACGCAATGATGTCCTGAAACGGTCCGGAGTCAGTGTTGGTCATATGCGGACCGACCTGCGCGGGATAATCCGTCGCGTATCGTGCGTTCGCGGCATGAAACGCCCACGCCAGTGCCTGCGATTCGAGCGTTTTCTTCGAGTTCATCTGAAACTCGACATTCACATCGGCTTCCGGGCGCTGCTCCGGGTTCATCGTGCCATCGGCGCGCGGCATACCATGATCGTACAACATCATGTCATGCTGAATCATGCCCAGCCACTTCGGTTCCGGATACTTGCCCGAGCCAGCAGGTGACTCGATGCCCTGCATCGCTTCGCGCTGTTGCACGTACGCGCGCGCACCGTTCAATCCCGTCTCTTCGTTGTTGAACAGAATGAAACGAATCGAGCGTTCGGTGTGCACATCTGGGCTTGAAAAAATTCGCGCGAGTTCCATTACCAGCGCGGTGCCCGAGCCATCGTCGTTTGCCGCTTCGCCCCACCCGATACCATCCATGTGTCCACCAATGATGTACATCTCGTCGGGGCGAGTGGTGCCGATCTTTGTGCAGAACACCTGTTCACGTTCGCCCGGCGTGGAAGGCTGCGCGTTGAGCTCGCGCAACTTCTGATCCGGCTGCGCCATTGAATCGTTGTTGACGCCGGTGCGTGTGCGAATGCCACGGGCGCGGCCGCCGCCTGAGGCAACCGGCGGGCCAGCGCGTCGTGCTGCCGCAGCACTGCCAGCCACCGCGGGGTTGGGTCGTGGCGCGTCACCCGTGGCTCCCGCGGGCGGCGCGACTGGCGGACGTGCGAACTGCAGATGTTCGTACGTGATGCGTTCGGTGTTCGTGCACCCGTAGCTCTTCAGCTGCGCTTCGATCCAGTCGATCGCCGCTTTGTTGCGATCGGTGCCGGCGCGACGGTCGCCAAACTGCGTGAGACCCTTGATGGTCTCCTTGTACCGATTCAGGTCGAGGCGGGACACCATCAGGGCCACAGGGTCCGTGCTGTCGATCGGCACGGGTCGCTCAGCGAGCACCTGTCGCTGCGCGGTTGCGCTCGATGGAAGCAGCATCAAACCGGCCGCGGTGGCGGAAAGGAGAACTTGTGAGCAACGCATGCAGGTAACCGGAGGGGGGCCAGAGCGCGAAGTGCGTGCAGGTGTCGTGATGCACTCCGTTCAGGAGATGTACGCTGCGTGCACCGTCTTCGCTGCGGCCGGATGATCCGCGCCTGGGGCCGTGCGGGTGAACCCTCGGCACCAGATCCTCACGTATATTCCCGTCTGGTCAGCCGCTGCGCATTCCATGCAGCCCAACTCGTCCTGCACATCCTTGAGTCATGAACGCAGCCATCATCGCGGCGACAACTGCCTCAGCGGCCGCTGCGGCGAAAGCCAGACAGAACATTCTGGACAGTTTTCGACTTCGCGGTGCAACCGCACCGGACCGTGCACGCACGCTGCGCGAACTCGGACTCGACCGCGACATGACGGCGCTTGATGCGCTTATGAAACAGGGCATCGTGCGGGGCATTGACCATCGCGGCCGGCCAGCCGTTCATGGCGAAGCCAACGGTCGCTACGACGGATACTTCCTCGATGAATCGGCGTTTGTGGCGTATCGTGATGGGGCCGCGGGCCTGGCGCAGAAGCAGGCGGGTCGTTTTGCTGCCATCGTTGTTGCCGCCTTGATGGTAGTCCTTGGCGCGGCACTCGCCCTACGGAGCTGATGGCGGTGTCCGGTGTAAAGCGTTCGCCGAGCAACTGGAGGATCCGGCCATGCTCGGCTATGTGCGTACCACCGAGCATGTCTCGTTGGATGCAGGCGGCCAGCGCGCCACTGAACGTGGTCATTGGACAGGGCGCTGGCGCATGAAGAATCAGGTACACGAACAGCGCGGTCACTACAGCGCTGAGTGGGAGCGCACTCCGATGGGTTGGTTGATCGCGTCGGAGCGAATTGTACTCGGCGACTGAACGTCGCAACCGCCGAGTACGTACCGTCAGTATTGCAGACGGCGAGTCACCGCGTGCCTACGCGCCACACCGCGCCGCCGGATCCTGCTGCTCACGGGGCAACACTTTCAGTCGCTCCGGACGATTCGCTGCGGTCAGCGCGACATCATGTACAAAACGAGCGACCCGCGCACTCAGATCGTAGTTGATGTACTGCGGCTCGTCAGTGGCCTGATGGTAATCGCGTGAATAGCCGGTAGAGAAATACGTGGTCGGAATTCCCTTGCGGATGTAGCTCACCTGATCACTGCGACAGAAGCGATTGAGCAGGTTGGTGCGATCCCAGGAGTAGTCGATCGTCATGGCCTCTTCCCGCACGGCGTTGAGCGAATCGATCATGTCGCCAAACTCCACAGACACACGGCGCGATCCCAGCATCTGCACCGTTCTTGGGCCGCCGTACCGCACATCGGTCACACGACCTTTGCCAAGCATGTCCATATTGTGCGCGACAACCACGGAGTCGAGCGGAATGGTGGGATGCTCCGTCCACCAGGCGGAGCCAATCAATCCCTTCTCTTCGCCCGCGTGTGAGTTGAACAGCACCGAGCGTGCAGGGCGCGATACCGTCGCCATGCGCTCTGCGATTTCCAGCATGACGACCGTGCCACTGCCGTCGTCGTCCGCGCCATTGTTCACCGTATCAATACGCGGTGCGCGAATCTTGCGCGCATTGGCAATGAGGGCGTTGATCTGCTCCCACTGCGCAGGCTTCACCGAATCCACGGCAACACGATCGTTGGCGCCTTGCGGACGCATGATCGTGTTGAAGGCACGGAGCGAATCGTGTTCCGGAGGATTCGCGCCGCGGACCATGCCCACGTGATCGCTGTGCGCGCCGATGATGACGTACTGCCCCTTGAGTTTTGCATCGGATCCGGGCAGCACGGCGAGCACGTTGCGCACCGGATACTCCGATGGCGTCATCTCGTACGTCCAGCTGCCCGTTACCGGCTGTCCCGCATCACCCACGGCGAGTTGCGCCACTGGTTTGCCAAAGATTTGCGCTGCGATGGCTTCCGAAATGTTCGCGCCCGGTGTGGTGCTGCGTACGGTGGGCCGCACCGCGACACGTTCACGAAACGGGACTTCGGTAATGGCGGGTGCGATGATGAACACGCCTGCTGCACCAGCGTTCTGCGCGGCGGTGATATTGCCAGTCACGGCACCACCGCGGCCGGCCGTGGCGGGCGTCGGCGTGAAGACCACAATCTTCCCGCGCACCGCCTCCGGGTTCAGGACAACTGATGTGTCGCCGTATCGTCCACCGAACACCGTACCGAGTGCGTTCAGCGATGCAACGCCCGCCAGCTGCGCGTTTGCATTGGGTACCAACGGCGCCCAGTCCGTACCTGGCACGAGCGGTGTCTGCCCCACGCGTAAACGGACTTTGTCTTTGTCGTACGCCAGTCGCCCGTAATCGAGCGTCTGGAAATATGTGCCGTTCTCGCCAGCGGGCACGAGCCCGAGGCGCTTGAACTCGGCGGCGATGTAGTCAGTGGCTTTGATGTTGCCGTAGGTGCCGGCCTCACGCCCCTTCATCGAGTCGTCGGCGTACTGATACAGCCGTGTCCGCAAGTCGTTGGCCGTGATGGCGGACTCTGTGGGGCGTGGCTTCCACGTGCGAGGCCCTTCATCAGGCCAGACGATCTGGGCGGAAACCGGGAAGGCTACGGCGATGCTGAGCAGCGCGCTAACAATCGGGAGGGAAAAACGCATGGCGGGGTGTGGAGGGGGTGGAGCCAATCGTACACGCAATCTGCCACCATGGAGCGACAGGGGAAACAGTTGGCCTACGCCGGCGCGCCGTCCAGCAGTGGCCCTCACGCGACGTGCGTCCCCGAGTGCAAGTTGAAAGCATGCCTACTCACATGCTCTTTCGCACGACCACGTCTGCTGCGGCGGTCTCAATTACGCGTGGTCTTTCCGCGCTCGTGGCGACCGTCGTGTTCGCGTCCACAGTTGCCGCGCAGTCCACGTTTCCCACGTCGTGGGACCCGAATCTGTTAGCGCGCGCCGATGTACAGAACGCGGTGTCCTATCTCGAGCGCGGCATGCCGTCCCAGGTGGACGAATGGATTCGCATTGCGCAGATGCCCGGCAAGTCGGGCCACGAAGCGCAGCGCGGCGCGTACGTTCGCGCAGAAATGGAAAAGGCCGGACTACGAGTTGCCACGGATTCCATGGGCAATGTGACCGGCATTCGCAAAGGAACAGGCGGTGGACCTACGGTCGTGTTTGCGGCGCATCTCGACATTGTGCATGCACTGGAAACGGATCTGACCGTGAAGCGCGTGGGCGATACACTCTATGCGCCAGGCATTTTCGACAACAGCGCATCGGTTGCGAACATGCTGGCTACGATTCGCGCGCTCAACGCAGCCAAGGTCTCCACCAAAGGCGATCTGGTGTTTGTCGCGACCGTGCAGGAAGAGCTTGGGCTGCGCGGCATGGAGTACTGGCTGCAGAAAAATCCGAAGCCCGATATGCTGATTGCGATGGACGGCGGCCTCGGTCCGATCAGCTACGGTGCCCTTGGCATCTACTGGACGCGCTACGTCTACACGTCAGCTGGCGCACACACGCTCAATTCACGCGGTCGACCGACACCGGTGAAAGCGCTCGCCAACGCGATCGATCGCATTTACAAGCTCCAACCCGCCGCACTGCCCGACGGCGCGGTGATCAACGTGGGACAAATTCACGGCGGTGTGATCTTCAACGGCATTCCGCAGGAACTGTATTTCACGATTGATCTGCGGTCACCCAATCCGACACTGCTCGATTCGCTTGATCGGGTGATTGGCCGCATTGCACAGGAAGCGGCCGACGAAGAAAAGGTTGGACTGCGTGTTGAAGTCGAACAGAAGAATGGCGCGGGCGGTACGGAAAAAATGCTTGAGGGCGCTCGTGCACATCCGCTCGTGCAAACGGCCATTGATATTCAGAAGCAGCTCGGGGTGCGCTTTGGTATGCCCGGTGCATCCGAAGCCCTGGCGAGCGGCAGCACCGACGCAAATGTTGGGGTGGTGCGTGGTATTCCAAGCATCAGCATTGGCCGGTCGTACGGCGGCAATCAGCACACCCTCACCGAGTGGGCGCATTGGCCCAGCGCGCTTGAGGGCACCAAGCTCACGCTGCTGCTTGCCGCCACATTCGGCGACGGCGTTACCGTGGTGCCACCGCGCCGGCTTGTGCCGTAACCTCCGAAACGCGCCGCTCAATCCACCGCGCCAACAGGGCGTGCGGCAGCAGCGGCGTGCCTTCATACACCGCGTTGAGCCCAGCCAGATCAGCGCGAAATTTTTCCTTGCTCACGCGCCCTTTGGAGATGAGCACCGGGACCACGATCACTGGTTGCCGCGTGAGTTCACCCTGCAGGCCAATCAGTTCACGAACACGTAGCACGGCCTCCGCGCGAACCGGTGCTGGCGCGTCATCCCGCACCATGTCTACGCGCACATCGCGAAACCCTGTTTCTTTTTTCACCTGCTCCGCGACCACGCGCAGGTGTCGCATCCATTCGGCGTAGTCTTCGGCGGAGTTGGGCCCGTGGGCCACAAGGAATAGCGCCTGCTCGCCGGGCTTTTGTGTTAGAGCGAGCGAGCGTTCGGCGAGCACCGATCCCAGCTCCGGCGCATCGTCGAGCGCTCGCGCCACGCGCAGCGGGACTGATACCGTCGGGCGCTCAAGGCCGCCCATATGGAGATGGTGGTGCATCATCTCGTCAAGCGAGTCCGTGAGACCAGCCAGCCAGCGCAGCTGTTCGTAGTGCCCGCTGTGGCTGGACACGAGTAGCGGGACAATCACCACTTCAGTCGCGCCCTGCGCGACCAGCTTGGCGACCTGATCCTGGAAACGATGGGTCGCTGCGGCCGGACCCATGAGATACGCCAGCTCAATCGGTCCCCCAGTCTTGGCGGTGCGGGCAATCCGTTCCACCTCAGCGTTCCACTCCGGTTCGCCGCCGTGCGCGATAACGATCGTGCCGATGGAACGCGCGGACTGAGCGGCGAGGGTATTGGACGGCCCAGTCACGACGAGCGACGTGAGGAGCCCGGCAGCGATGACACAACGTGAGAAGAGCGCAGGACGCATAGCGGGATTATCGGGAGTAATTTACTCGGGATTAAAAACACGCCTGTTGGCGGCGCGCCTCGGACCATCGAGTTTACCTCACCGGCGCGCCGAACGTCAAGCCCTCTTTGAGACTCGTTCTCAACTACTGGATCGCGTCAGCGCGAGGCGAGCGCGGCCGTGACGCAGGGAAAAGAGCCGCCACGCGGGCACCTCTAGTCAACCGGAATGAAGACGTCGCCCATGGGCATCAACGACTGCGCCGGCGCCGATCGCTGCGTGGGTGGCGCTTCACCAAAAATGTCGAACGCGCGAATGGACGCATCGACCGCGGCCAGCGCGCGCTCGATCTCGGTCGTCGTTTTTCCTATCTCCCAGCGATACACAGCTCCCGACGCCGCGTAGGCGCCCATGCCCAGCACCATGCCAGCGCCGAGCACCGGCGCCGCAAGCGCGGCTCCGGCGAGCGCCATCACCTTGATGCCCACGGCCACGCCAATACCTGCACCCGCTGCCATGCTGCCACCAATGCCAATGCCGTAGCCCGCGATGTTTGCGCCGAGGCCGCGACGCAAATCAAGATGCATCGTGACTTCGCAACCACGAGGATCCCCGGGAAGTGCCGCAATCGTCACACGCAGCTCGCGCACGTAGACGCCGTATCGCGTCCATGTCCAGCGATAGTCGGCGCCGACCATCTCCGGGATCTTGAAGACCAGCACACCACCGTCGAGTGGGTGACCGCCCACGGTGTCTACCAGCTCAAGCCCATACGGCGGCGCCTGCAGCGCACGACCCAGCGCCGCGAGCACAACGCGAGGCGCAAATCGAAATGGTCGAGAGACGGCCAGCGAACGCTGCGTTGTTCCGAGCAAACGTGTGGCGATGCGATCCTGCCACGCGGGAACCGTTGCAGTTTGCTGCAGCGACGCGGGCGCACTCTTGAGTTCGGCGATCGCAAGCGCCACGTAGCGTTGTGATATTCCGGCTTCAATCGCGGCCACCTCCACGTCGTGCGCGCGAAAGCCGTCGGTCTGGGCGGCGCGTTCGGCGGTGCTCGTGTCCAGCGTTGCATCACCCGCCGGCAAGGCGCGTGTTTCTGCACCGATTCCAGTATCACGCACACGGTGTTCGAGTCGCATGGCCGCTTCCGCCTGCAACTGCGCCGCGCGACGCCATACGGCATGCGCCTGATCGGTGCTCATCACCATACTCCCCGCGACCGACGTGGGCTGCGGTACGGACTCCATGGCCTTGTTCAGCGCTTCGGCCAGTGCCTCGCCGTTGGCGTACCGATCAGCGGGATTCTTCTGCAAACAACAATCAATCACACTCGCGAGCGCTGCTGGTACTTCGGGTGCGTACGATCGCAGCGGTGGTGGATTCCGCGTCGCATGCGCCACAATGATCGCTTGCGGAATATCCCCTTCAAACGGCAACCGACCGCTTAACGCGAGAAATCCCACAACACCCAGTGCGTACAGATCGCTGCGCCCATCGAGCGTATCGCCCGCGCACTGTTCAGGACTCATGTAGTGCACGGTGCCGAGCACGTAGCCGTTGGCCGTGATCGACGGGTCAAAATCCGTGCGCGCAATGCCAAAGTCGGTGACCACGGCGCGATTCGTGGCGCGGTCAAGCAGGATGTTCTCCGGCTTGACATCACGATGCACAATGCCGCGCGCGTGTGCGTAGGCGAGCGCCCAGGCCACTTCGCGCAGAATGCGTACAACTTCGGCCGGACCAAGTGGACCGCGATCACGGATGCGATCGGCGAGTGTTTCGCCTTCCACGAATCCCATGGCAAAAAACGCGAGGCCATCGAGCTCATCGGCGCGGTAGACCGGCACGATGTTGGGATGCGAGAGCTGCGCGGCGGTCCGTGCTTCACGCAGAAAGCGCTCGCGGGTTTCACCCTGCGAGGCCAGATGTTGTGGCAACACCTTGAGCGCCACCGATCGGTCAAGCCGCTCGTCGCGCGCGAGGAATACCACGCCCATACCGCCGCGACCGAGTTCGCGTTCGATCGTGTATTGGCCACGCAGCGCCGCGCGCAGCGAGATGAGTTCACCGGTAGTTGAGCTGGGCATTGTTTCCAATAGTACGACGTGGAACGCCGTGATGTTACAAGGGGGCGACCGTCAGACTGACGATCGCCCCCGTTAGAACACACTGCCAATCGATTACTTCGGATCGAGCATCTGCTTGATCTGATCGCGCGAGTCCTGCAGATGCGCGCGGCTGGCACGATCATTGGTGCGCGAGATGGCGGCTGCCAGCTCCCGGTCCAGATCACGCATTTCAGCCTTGAGCAACGGCCGCACGTCGGCGGTGCTCACGGCACCCGCGCCACCAAACCCGGCGGGAAATCCAGCCGGTGCAGCGACTGGCGCCGGCGGATTGATCTTGGAGGCCATGGCTTCGAGATACGTGCGCTGCAGGCGGCGACGATAAATGTCGATGGACTGACCACCGTAGATCTCCTTCCACAGTCCACGACGGAGATCTGTGAGCATTTCCGCCAACGGATATACATTGCGGCGCGATGAAGCCGCCGCTTCCATTTCAAGCATGCGCTGCATGCGATCGTTCGCCACGAGCGACGAAAGCGCACGCGCCTGCGATCCACTGATCCGCGCCAGGCTGCCCGACGGCTCGAGACGATTGATAATGCTCGGCTCCAGCAAGTACGTGGGCGTCGTGAACGCATTGTCCACGAGGAATTTGAGCGCCTCACGCTGACGGGCCGCTTCGACTGGCACATACACATCGCCGGGCTGGCCAACGCGCTTTTCGGTCTTGTATGCACCGCCGACCACACGCGCGACGTGTGCCATTTCCGTGGCCCACTGTCCAACGAGACGCGTGTACAGCTGCTGCATATCGCTGTAGTCGTCACCAACGCGTGTGTTGGAGGCGGGTTCAATCATCTTGATGATGCGCTTGATGTTCTTCACACCAAGCTCGGTGGCGCGCACGGCATCGGCATCACCAATCGCTTCGGACTGCTCGCCCGGATCCGAGCCCGCGGCGCCCGCGTCACTTGCAAAGCGGTACCACGGAATCGTGTCCTGCATGCGCGCCCACTTCTCCAGCGTGGGCTTTTCGTCTTCCGGCGTGCGCGCACCCGGAATCGGTGTGTAGCCCCACATCACGGCGTACTTGTCGTACGGACCAACCTTGGGCACCAGATCTTCCACGTCGATTCCGTCTTCCGGCTGCGCCACGTAGTTCAGACGTGCGTAGTCCATGAGACTGGCGACGTGTCCCATGCGCTTCACAAAATCCTTGTTGCGAATGGAATCGATCGGATACATGGAGCTCGACTTGAAGTTGTGCGGGAAGCCGAGTGTGTGTCCGACTTCGTGCGCCACGACGTACTGCACGAGCCGACCCATGAGTTCGTCAGGAAACGGATACTGCAAGACGCGCTTGTCGAGGTGTCCAACCTGCGTGAAGTACCAGGTGCGCTGCAGGTTCATGATGTTGTGATACATCATGACATCGGCGTCGAGGATTTCACCGGAGCGTGGATCGACCGTGCTCGGTCCCACCGCGTTTTCCGTGGGGCTGGCAAGCCAACGCACGACGGCAATCGTGGCATCTTCCGGATTCCAATCCGGATTGTTCTTGGGCGCTTCCGCCGCGACGATGCCCTTGGAGAATCCGGCCACTTCAAACGCCGACTGCCACTCCTCGATGCCCTTCTTCACATAGGGCACGAGCCATTCGGGTGTGCCGGGATCGACGTGGTAGGTGATCGGCTTCTTCGGGACGCACAGATTCCCGACTTTCTGATCCGAGCACTCGAGGCGCCAGCGGTTGGCAAAACGGCGCGTGACAACACGCTGCTCGGGTGCACCGAAGTCCGTCTGTGTGGTGGAAAAGAAGCCAACGCGCGAGTCGGCGAGGCGCGGCTTCATCGGCTCATCGGGAAGTTTGACGAGCGAATAGTGATACAACGTGGTGCCGCCGGCCGAGGCACCACCACCGCCACCGCCGCCCGGCGCTGCCGTCGCCGTGCAGGTGAGCGAGGCGTCAACTTCCACGTTGCGTGCGTATGGCGACATGCGCTCGACAAAACTGCGCGAGGCATCGCGCGCCGGACGTGCACAGCCCTGCGAGAACTCATCAATCTGGCCCGTAAACATGCGCGACACATCGATGACCGAGCTCGAGTCACGACCAAACGCTTCCACGTTGAACGCGGCGATAATCGTGCTGTAGCGAATCATGTCGACCGACTTGTTGATCGAGCCGGTGTCGGTGGACACGTTCCGCAGATTGGACTCACGCATGAGAATGCGCGTGCCAACACGCTCAAAGCGCACGAGCGCCTGACCCGCCGTCGTACCACCGCTCACACCATTGGGCGTGGCGCGAATGGTGCGCACGACGATCATGTCTTTATTCAGTTCCGAGGCCGGAATTTCAAAGAACCAGCGGCCGCGAATTTCATGCACGCCAAAGAGTCCCTGCTTCGACTTGGCCTGCGAGGTAATGACCGAGGCGTACGGACGCGGTGTGGGATCACCTCCAGCACCACCGGGAGCGCCACCCGTTGGGGCGGGCGGTTGCGCAGCACCACCACCAGCGGGTGTGGTGGGCGACTGCGGGGTGTTGGTGGTGTTCGCCGGGCGTGCACCGGTGTTCGGTCGCGGCGAAGGAGAGGGCGCGGGCTGGCGACACGCGGTCACAAGGACCACGGCCGTCACCGCTGAGAGAGCGAAGACGCGCATGTGCGTGTGGAGAAAGGGAAATCGAGGTGGGCAGTGGCGATTGGTTGTCCAACCTGTCACGTTTCCTAAACTAAACGCCTGCCGATTGAACCGCCGTCGCCCCCTTCTGCGTGCCCAACGCGTTTCCCACCTCGGTTCCACTCTCCGCTGCAATGCGCTCGCCCTTTGACGGCGGCCTTCGTGCGCCCGATGATCGATCGGTCGCGGTCGCCGCGTGGAGTCAGGATGGTCGTATCCTCGATGCGAATGACGCGTTTCTGTCGCTAGTCGGTGCGACACACGATTCGTTGCTCGCCGGCGAGTTGTCGTGGGATGCACTCGAAGATCCGGTGGCTGCGGCCTCAACGCGCGTGATGCGCACGCTCGTTGCGGAAGCCGGCATGGCGCCACCGTACGAGACATTGTTGCGGCATCAGGATGGCAGTACGGTGCCGGTGCTCGTGGTCGTCACCACGCTGGATCGCGTGCGCGGCGTCGGGTGGTGCTTCGCGCTCGACCTGCGAACGCAAAAGGCGACCGAAGCGGCGCTGCGCACATCGGAAGAGCGCTACCGACTGGTCACGCGCGCAGCAGGTGGCGCGATCTGGGAATGGGACCTCGCCCGCGAACAGATCACCTTCCTCGATGGCATGGCCGATCGGTTTGGATGGGACGTCGCGGGACGGCCACTGCCGTTGCATTGGTGGCACGAGCGCATTCATCCCGACGATGTTGGCGCGTTGCTCGCCACGGCCGAAGAAGTGCATGAGAGTCGCGTGGGCAACGCGACGCATTCGTATCGCTTTCGTCGCGCCGACAACAGCTGGGCTATGGTGCACGATCACTTTCACGTGGTGCGTGACCGCGACGGTCGCCCGGAGCGCGTGATTGGTGTGATGCTCGACGCCACAGATCGTCACGCGCTGGAAGAACAGCTGCGGCAGGCGCAGAAGATGGATGCGGTCGGGCGACTCGCCGGCGGCGTAGCGCACGACTTCAACAACCTGCTCACGGTGATTCGGGGCAACGCCTCATTGCTGCTTGAACAGTTGTCGCCGGAAAGCGAATTGCGTGGTGAGTTGCAGGAGATTGAGCGCGCGGCATCACGCGCCAGCGATCTCACGCGCCAGCTGCTGGCGTTTGGTCGCAAGCAGGTATTGCAGCCGCAGGATCTCGACCTCAATGCAGTCGTGGCACAACTCACGCGCATGCTCGATCGACTGATTCCGAAAACGATCACCGTGCGACTCACGCCCGCGCACGAAGTGGGGCTGGTGCGTGCGGATCGTGGTCAGCTGGAGCAGGTAATTCTGAATCTCGTCATCAATGCGCGTGACTCCATGCCCGAAGGTGGCGCGCTGGAACTGCGCACCGGCGAGTTTGGCGTGGGACGTGCGCACGGTGGGTGGACCGGTGATGGTCCGGTGGCGCCGCCTGATGTGCCCATTCGTCCGGGTCGCTACATCTATCTCTCCGTGACCGACACCGGTGCGGGCATGGATGAAGGCACGCGCGCACGGGCGTTCGAACCCTTCTTCACCACGAAAGCCGTTGGCCAAGGCACCGGGCTTGGTCTCGCCACGGTGTACGGCATTGTCAAGCAGAGCGACGGGTACGTGTGGATTGACAGCGCGCCGCTGCGTGGGACTGTGGTGCATGTGTGCCTGCCGCGCGTTGAAGCCGAAACACGTGTGGCTCGGCCGACACCCGTTGCTGTTGCGGCGGTTCCTGGGCCGCGCACGGTACTATTGGTGGAAGATGAAGACGGTGTACGTGATCTCACGCAACGTGTGCTGGAACGGCAGGGCTATCTGGTATTTGTGGCGCGCGACGGCGTAGAAGCGCTGGCGCTGTTCGATGATCACAAGCACGAGATTGATGTGCTCGTCACCGATGTGGTGATGCCGCGACTCGGTGGTAGCGAACTGGTGGGCAAAGTCCGTGCGCAACGCAGTGATCTGCCGGTGCTCTTCATGTCAGGGTACGCGCGCAACGCGGCGATCCGTGGTGCGCCCGGTGATCGACGCACGCGCTTTTTGCAGAAGCCGTTTACGGTCCCGGCGTTTCAGCAGGCCGTGGCTGAGTTGTTGGCGCACGCGGGTCCGCGGCGAGGGCGATAGGCTCGCTCGCGGATGCGCGGATGCGCGGTTGCGCGGTTGCGCGGTTGCGCGGTGTTGCGCGTGATCACCTCAGCGCGCGTTCACGCGCAGGGTACGAACCAGCCAGTCGCTCAGCAGCCCCCTCATTTCGCTCGTGACCGTGCGATCCGCCAGCGTGCCGTAGCCGCCGGGAACGCCTGACGAATCGCGCTGGAACAGGTGATTCGTATTGCGTAGTCGATGCACGGTGACGTTGCTGTTTCCCGCTGCGCGCATAACGGTCGCCAGCGTGTCGGCTTGCTCTACCGTGACCTGTTGATCCTGTTCTCCGTGCAGAATGAGCACGGGCTGTGTCACACGACGCGCGGTAGGCAGCGGGTCGTATTCCAGAAACTCGCGCAGCCACGCATTGGAACGCGCCATGTTTGCCGACTGCATCTGCGCATCGCGAAACGCAGAATCTCTCGCCGCGTCGGTTGCGCCTGCCATCATCTGCGCGATGGCATCGCGTTGTTGAAACGCCACGATGCGTGATCCGGGATACGCCGTGCCGGCGAGCACGACGATGCCCGCGAGGCGCGAGTCGCTGGCCGCAACCATTGGCGCAATGATTCCGCCCTCGCTATGTCCAACCAGTGCAATGCGATCGGCGTCAATGTCATTGCGCGAACGCAACCACGCCACGGCCGCTCGTACATCATCGGCAAAGTCGCGCGACGTGGCGGTGCCGTGATTGCCGGTGCTTGCCCCAACACCACGATCGTCAAGTCGCAGCACGGCGATGCCTCGAGCCCCGAGTGTGTCCGCAAGCTGACGAAAAATGCGGTAGCCTTCAATGCCGGGAATCGCGCCGTCGCGTTCCTGTGCGCCACTGCCCGAAATGGTGATGATTGCTGGCAAACGCCCGCTCGCATTGCGCGGCGTGGTGAGTGTGCCGGCGAGCGTATGACCGGCTGGCGTGCTGATGATCGCATCAATTGCAGTGTACGGTGCGTTGGATGGCGCGGCGTACGAGATTGGTGCCGAGCTCGTCGCGCTCATGGAGAGCGGCGCGTCGCCCCACACAACGTCGGCACGCAATCCCTGCGACGGCACCAGAAAACGCGCCGGACTACCATTCTCCCGGAACTCAAACTCACTCGTCAAACCAGCGAGCGTGAGTGAGAGTTGTGCGCCGTTCCGCTTGACAACGCCTGGCAGCAGCCGTGCACCGCTGGCGAGCATGATCCACGCCGTATCGCTGGCTGTTTGCTGCGCAATCCAACCGGCGTGAGCAAGCGACTGATTGACCAACCATCGCGCTCCCGCGCGACCGGGCAACGTTGCCAACGGCGCGCCGAGTGCGGCGCCGGCGGCCGGCGCCGCGTAGACGTACGCGCTGTCGCCTCGCGTCTGCAACACAAGGCGTTGGATGGGTGCGTCGCTGTCGCCGGCGCCCGGGCGCCACGCGTCGATATGCACCGTGTACACACCGGCGGGCTCGCGCAGCTGTTCTGTCCATTTCATGCGTGGCTGTCCGCGCATGCGCAGGTCACCCGACAACGACGCTTCGCTGTGCACCATGCGTTCCACGCCGACGGTATCGAAGCCTGCGATGTAGAGCACGGTGAACGACGCGGCCGCTGCGGATCGTAGTGGTGTCGTCCGCGCGGGGGGCTGCGCGAACAACAGACCGACGCCGACGCCCAGCAGAAACAGGGCCCCAATGGTGAACGCGATCGGGCGTGCAACCCGGTGACGAAATGGAAGAATCAGCATGACAGGCGCTCTGGTCAGGAGTCAGTGGAATCAGCGGGAGTGTCGGGCTCGACCACGGTGGTCTGATCGATTGGTGCGCGCGCGGAGGTTGCGCGTCCGGCGCGCTTGAGCGCAGCGCGCAACACGAACTCAATCTGCCCGTTGAGACTGCGCAGGTCGTCATCGGCCCAACGCTGCATGGCGTCAAGCACGTTGCGATCCACGCGCAGTAAAAACGGTTTGCGTTCAGCCACGGAGCGAGTTCCTGAAGGGAGCCATCTGTATCACGGGCCTCATCCGGTGCCGCGCTGCGGGCGCGACACGCGGTGCTGGGATTAGTGGTGAATCGTGCCGGTGTTCACGACTGGCGTCACGGCGCGATCAGAACAGAGCACCACCAGCAGATTGCTCACCATTGCTGCTTTCCGCTCATCGTCAAAGTCCACAATGCGCTGTGCCGAGAGTTGTTCGAGCGCCATCTGCACCATGCCCACGGCGCCCTCCACAATCGTTTGCCGTGCGGCGACTACTGCACTGGCTTGTTGCCGCTGCAGCATGGCGGCGGCGATTTCCTGTGCATACGCCAGGTGACTGATGCGCGCCTCCAGCACTTCAACACCAGCCTTGGCCAGTCGTTCAATCAAGGCCTGCAGCAAACTGTGCGAGACAATGTCGGTGTGTGTGGAAAGAGAAATGTCCGCTTCACCGTGCGTGTCGTATGGATAGGTGCTCGCCAACGCCCGCAACGCAGACTCACTCTGCATGTGCACGTACTCTTCGTAGTCGTTGACTTCGAACATCGCTTCCGCGGTATCGGTAACACGCCAGACCACAACGGCCGCGATATCCACTGGATTCGAGCGCGCATCGTTCACCTTGAGCTTTCCCGTCTCAAAGTTTCGCACGCGCAACGAGACCGCTTTCTTCGCCATGAACGGATTGGTGAACCAGAGTCCGGGCGATTTGGTGGTGCCTTTGTAGGTGCCGAACAGCGTGAGGACTTTGCCTTCGTTCGGGTTGACGACGAAGAGTCCAGGCGTGAGCGACGTGGCGATGGTGAGAATGACGAGTGCGGACACGATGCGCGTCCCGTCTTCAGCGCGGGCGCCAGTCGCGAACATCCAGACACCAACCGCGAATGCGGCAAAGAGGAGCAGGGCCATGGGAACGCCGCTCATAGGCTTGGCCTGAGTCTCGTGGAACGTGGTCATGGGTTCCTCATGTGGAGAGAAAGGGTCGGGATGTGCGTTCAAAATGATATCACTTCAATATCCTACGGGGCAAATCGGGGGCGGTTTCAGCGAGGGTGTCGGCAGCGGTCCGGGAGTGATGTGCGGGCGAGAGACTCCGCATTTACCGAGGGGCCGATCGGTACTTCTGCTGATTGAGCGCGAGGTAGCGCGCCGCTTACCATGCGATTCATTGCAGTCGGGAACGATTCTCATTTACGCGTGGCCGGTGCGTCTTCGGCCTTGCACCACTTTCTGGTGACTCATGTCCGTTTCTGTTTTTCGTGTTGTTTCGGCCGTGTGCTGCGCCGCTGTTCTGGCCGCGTGCACGAGCGACTCACCCTCCGGGCCCACACCGCCCGCGTTTGACGGCAGTATTTCGCAGATCCAAGTCGATGCGTCAGTAGCGACAGCATACGTACAGTTAGGAGACACTATCAAATCTGTTAATGTTGCGAACGCGACTTCGTCGGCAGAGTGGGACCTCTCGCTCTTCTCCACCACGATTGCGCTGAACAGCGGCCCCACCGGACCCGGAAGCGTGTCTGGCGTGTGCCTGTGCGCGAACGAAGGCGTGAGCAACGCGGCAATTCAGGGGCTGACGGCGGCTTCACAGTTGCCGGCCTTCCAGGCGATCACGGCAGCGAGCATCCCGGCGGACGGCCAGTTCCTGGCGGAGTCCATCAATCCGCGCATTACGGGCTGGTTTACGGGAACCGGTGCGAGCGCGCAGGCGAACTCGGCGCGCAGCTTTGTGGTGCTCCGCTCCCGCGTGCTGCCGGTGCCGTTATACGGCAAATTCCGCGTCACGAACATCACGGGTGCGACGGCCACGGCCGCCGGTAGCGTGACGTTCGAATACACCATGCAGGCGACGTCGAACGGCGCGCTGCCGGCCGTGCGAACCGCAACGGTCACGGTAGGATCCGCGCCGGTCTTCTTCGATCTGGTCGCGGGTGCCGTGTCCTCTGCGGCGGGTACCTGGGACCTGCGCTTCGAGGGTTTCCTGATTCGTGCCAACTCTGGCGCCAGCGGCGGTGCGGGGCATCTGGTGGCGCCGCCGCAGGATGTGTCCTTTGCCACGCTCGATCTGGCCGCCATGCGCGCGCTTCCCAACTCGTCGTTTGGTCAGGACGCGCTCGGCGGGCCATTTGGTGCCAGGCCCTGGTACAAGTACAACGTGACCGGCACCGACCTGCAGATCTGGCCAAACTTCAATGTGTATCTCGTGAAGAAGGGCAACGCGGTGTACAAGCTGCAGGCCATCAGCTACTACGACACCACCGGCAAGGGACGTGTCATCACGCTCCGCTCGGCGCGCCTGCGGTAAATGCTGTGGCAGCGGCGCGCGCAGGATAACTTGCCGGCGTGCTGCTTGAGACTGACTCCGATCCCGCCCGATGGCGGTTGCTGGCGCTGCTGGCAACCGCCGAGTTGTTTGGCATGGCGCTGTGGCTCGCAGGGAGCGCCGCAGCGCCGCAGCTCGCGGGCGCGTGGTCACTGACGGGATCGCAAATCGCCTGGCTCACCAATGCCGTACAGCTCGGCTTTGTGGTGGGTACGGCGTGTAGCGCGCTGCTGAATCTGGCCGATACCATCCCATCGCGGCGACTTTTTACAATCGCTGCGGTGTGTGGTGCGTTGGTGAATGTGCCGCTGGCTTTCACGGACCGATACGGCGTGGCGTTGCTGTCACGTTTTGCTGTTGGCGTGTGTCTCGCCGGTGTGTATCCACCCGCGATGAAAATGGCGGCCACGTGGTTTCGCGCGCGTCGCGGATTGGCGGTTGGCACGATTGTCGGCGCACTCACCGTGGGCAAAGCGGCGCCTTATCTCGCGCAAGCGATTCCCGGTGCCACCGTTTTTCATATTGCCATTGGCGCGAGTATCAGCGCGCTGTTCGCCGCGCTGCTCGTGTTCGCGATGTATCGCGACGGACCGTACGCATTTCCGGCCCGACCATTCAGCTGGTTACTGGTCCGTGATGTGATGGCCAACCGTCGCTATCGACTGGCGCTCGGCGGTTACCTTGGGCACATGGCGGAGCTGTACAGCTTCTGGACGTGGATCGCCACGTTCGTGGCGGCGAGCGAAGCGGCGCGCGTGATGCGTGCCAACACCACCGATGCACCGGCGTGGATTGTGGGCGTCGTGTCCTTTGGTGTGATCGCCGTCGGTGGCATCGGTTGCATCTGGGGCGGCCTTGTTGCCGATCGCATCGGTCGAGAGCGCCTCGTGATTCGCGCCATGATGATCAGCGGCGTGTGTGCCCTCCTGATCGGTGTGGCCTTCGGAAGAAGCTGGTGGCTGCTTGCACCGATCGCGCTCACCTGGGGCTTTTTTGTCATCGCCGACAGTGCGCAGTTCAGCGTGATGGTCACCGAGAGCGTGGCGCCCAACGCGGTCGGAACGGCACTCATGCTGCAGGTATCGATCGGCTTTCTGCTCACCACCATCACGATTCAGGTGGTGCCGATGATTGCGCGCGGGATCGGGTGGGCGTGGGCATTTCCCGTACTCGCACTCGGGCCGCTGCTTGGAATTCTCAGTATCAGGCGTCTTCAGGTTGAGCGCGCTCATTGAGCGCTGTTGCAAGCGCGCTCAGCGTGCGATCCATCGCGCCCGTGCGACGCATGATGTAACGAAAGACAAAACGGGCGATCGGATTGTTCACGCTGCTTTGCTCTTGATAGAGCACATGGGTACCGTCGCCATCGGGTGTGAGGGAAAAACAGCGTTCGGCCTGTCGTGCCACATCGTCGTCGATCACACGCGCTTTGAACTCCTTTGGCGCGTGCACCGTGACCGCCTCGAACGCCAGCGCGCCATCATCACCGTATTCGCGCCAGCGCAGCGGTGCGGTGCCATCCATGTCCACCGACGACATGGAATCGCGCCACGCGGGATAGCCAGCGGGATCGGCGATCAGCGACCACACGGTTTCTGGCGCGGCGCGCAAACGCATCACGCGAGCTACGGTGTGCGTGCGCGGAAGCAGGAGGCCGCCGACGAGTAGTGCAATCACAATAGAAACGATGGTGCCCATCACGAACAGCACAATGCCCATGCGTCGATTCCGGTTTAGTCGGCGACGTCGGACTCAGCCAACGCGGGCAGACGAACAAGGGGTGCATCAAGGACGTCGCGGACGCGCTGCGCCAACTGACGCGGTGTGAATGGCTTTTGCTGAAACGAGACTTCGTCAATTCGAATACCACGCAGCAGCACCGCGTCGTCGGTGTAGCCTGACATGAAGAGCACGCGTGTGTCAGGACGCTCGGCGAGCAGCACATCTGCCAGCTCGCGTCCGTGCATGCCTGGCATGACCACATCAGTCAGCAGCAAATGAATCGGTGACGCGTAGGCGCGCGCCATGGCGAGCGCGTCGGGACCATCAGACGCGGCGAGCACCAGGTATCCGGCCCGTTCAAGTGTTGCCGTTGCCACCTGTCGCACTGACGCTTCGTCTTCAGCCAGCAGGATGGTCTCGGTACCCGCGACCATCTCGCCGCTCTGCTCCTTCGGCACGCGATGCTCGCCGGTGACAAACCGCTCACGGGGAAAGCACAGCCGAAACGTCGAGCCCTTGCCGGGCGCGCTCGTACAGGTAATCACCCCGCCAATCTGCGCCAGCATGGCGTACGCGAGCGACAAACCGAGTCCAGTACCTTTGCCTCGCGCTTTGGTCGTAAAGAACGGCTCGAAGATGCGCTCGCGGACCGCGTCCGTCATGCCGACCCCGGTATCACGTACTTCCAGTACGCACCAGGCGCCTTCACGCAATCCCAACCGAACCGCTTCCTCTTCGTTGACCGACTGCGTCTCGATGGTCAGTGTACCACCATCAGGCATGGCATCACGCGCGTTGGCGACGAGATTGAGCATCACCTGTTCCAGCTGACCCCGGTCTGCCGAAATCATGCCGAGCAACGGATCGCAGTGCGTGGTGAGCGTGATGTGTTCGCCCACCAACCGTGCGAAGAGTCGCTCGAGATCCGCGACCACCGCGTTGAGATCAAGTGTGGTGGGTTGCAGGACTTGCTTGCGACTCACTGCCAGGATCTGTCGTGTGAGTTCGGCGCCGCGCTCAGCGAGCGTGAGCACTTCAGCGATGTCCGCGCGTGTGGGATGCTCAGGCGGTAACTGGTCCATGGCAAACTCACTGAATCCAACAATGCCCGTGAGCAGATTGTTGAAATCGTGCGCGATACCGCCGGCAAACGCGCCCACGGCTTCCATCTTCTGTGACTGGCGAAGCTGTTCCTCGCTGCGAGCGAGCGCGATTTCCGCTTCTTTTCGCGCCGTGACATCAATGCCGATCGACAACCAGTTCGCGGCGCCGAGTCGACGCGACGAAGTGGTGATGATCTCCATTTCCATCACACGACCGTCTGCGGTACGATGTTTCCATGTGCCGGCGCTTTGCTTGTCTTCCTTAAACGGCAGGCGACGCTTCGAAAAGCGATCCAACTCCGACGGATCGAGCAGTGTGGTAATCGGTTTACCCACCAACTCATCTCGGCCATAACCATACTTTTCGAGCACGGCATCGTTGACGGCCAGCATATCCATGGAGTCGGCGTGCCACGCCCACATGGGCAGTGGATTCGACTCAAAGAGAAAACGATACCGCTGTTCATTGTCGGCCAGCGCTTCGTTTCGCTGCTGTGCCGCCTGCGCCATGCGATTGACCGCGGCGCTCGCCATCTGCACTTCGGACGGTCCGACAACGGCGGCGCGGTGATCAGAGGCGCCGTCGGCGATGCGCTGCGCATCG
The DNA here is from genome assembly GCA_022843265.1 of Gemmatimonadaceae bacterium. Lineage (GTDB taxonomy): Bacteria > Gemmatimonadota > Gemmatimonadetes > Gemmatimonadales > Gemmatimonadaceae > JAABRT01. Next base: position 120,222 of record JALHNZ010000002.1, on the reverse strand, counting down.
GTGGCCAGCGAAACGAGCGGTCTGGCAATCCGTCCGCCGATAAATACGGCGCCCGCCGCCGCGAGTAGCAGCGCGGCGAGTGACATGAGCAGGTCGTCGCGCTGCTGTGCCAGCAGCGGCGCTTCGAACTCATCTACGGGCAACCCGACATTCACCAGCCACGGCGCGCGGCGACTCCGCATGGATGCCGTGAGGCGATTCACGCCATCAGTGCCCGTGAGATTCATCATGATCGTGGTATCGGGAAACGGCGGACGCCGACCCGTGCTCGCGAACATGTTGCGCCCGATGTACTCCTCGGGTGACTCGGATCTCGCGACAATCACACCGCTGGTATCGAGCAGCGTGACGAGCGGACGTTGCCGAAACGATGCGACGTTGATGAAGTCCGTGAGTGTATCAATGCGTACGGGTGAGGCGATCACCCCGTACGCACGACCGTCCGGATCGCGAAGCGCGCGGGCCATGATGACAACCCATGGTCGCCCATCGGCGATAAACGACTGCCGAGGCGCACCAACGACTGGTCCGTTCGAACGCAGCGCCGCACCGAAATAATCACGCTCAAGAAAATTGATGGTGTCACGATCCGGCGTTGGGCGTCCGCTCCCGCGATTCCGGCCAAGCGTATCGACGACAAAAAAATTGATGAATCGTTCGTTGCTCGCATTTGAGGCAACGGCGAGGAGCGAATCGAGAGTGGGGCGATCGTCCCAGTTGCGCCGAACGGGATCTGCGAGCGAAAGAAAGGAGGCGTTTGCGGTCTCAACCCAGTCGTCGGTGCGATTGGCCATCAACTGCGCGGCTTGCTCTACGCGCGCCTCGGCCGCGCTTCGCGTTTCCGCCATCTGCTTTCGTGATTGCAGCAAATGGGCGAGGCTGATGGGCAATGCGACCGCCAGCATGAGCGCGGCCAACTGCACGCGTACGCTGCGCCACCATCGCGGAGTCATGAGGGAGTCCGAATCGGGCGGCGCGCGTGGCGTTCGTACTCAGGAGTCAGCAGCGACGCCGAGCGATGACGGATCTACCGCCATCCCCATCGCGTGATATCCCTTGTCGACGTACAGCGTGGTTCCGGTAATGCCGGCCGCCAATGGACTGGCGAGAAACGCCGCCGTGTATCCAACGTCCATGGCCTCAAGTGTCTCGGGCAGCGCGGCGTTGGTGGCACAATAGTCCACCATGGCCTGAATAATCCCAATCGCCTTGGCGGCCCGTGATGCATACGGTCCGGCTGAAATGGTATTCACGCGAAGGCCCCACTTATGGCCGGCTTCAAACGCGAGCGTGCGAGTATCGCTTTCAAGCGCCGCCTTGGCCGACGACATGCCGCCACCATACCCCGGAATCACGCGCTCGCTGGCCATGTACGTAAGTGAGCACACCGAGCCGCCGGGACGCATGATCGGGCCAAGCTGTTGCAGGAGACTCAGCAGCGAGTAGGCGCTGGTACCGACCGCTTCGAGGTAACCCTTGCGACTGACCTCGAGCAGCGGCTTTTTGACTTCCGGCCCGTTCGCGAGGGAGTGGAAGACAATGTCGAGCGGCTGCTCGCCGAAGTCTTCAACCAGCCGCGCTTTCAGCCCCGAGATCGTGAAGTCGCCCAGATCTGCGTAGCGCTTTGATTCGCGCACGTCGGCCGGCACGCTGTCCAGCGTGTCGTAGGCGGCATCGAGCGGGTAGATCTTCTCGAACGAGAACATCGAACCGTCGGGCAGCGTGCGCGACTCGTCAAGCTTGCCGCGCTCGAGCATGGTCAGAAAAATGTTGAGCGCGGGCGGCCAGGTGGCCACGCATACGGAGGCGCCCGCCTGGGCGAGCGCTTTGGCGATAGCGAACCCAAAGCCGCCATCATCTGCAACGCCCGCCACGAGGGCGCGTTTGCCGGAGAGATCTATCGGTAGCATCCGCCCAATCTAGCGCGTGGCGCGCAGGATACGATCCCGCACGCCGTCCCACGATGCACCCGCTGGCGGGAGCTGAATCACAATCAAGGTGCAGCCCTCGTTGTCCAGCGTGTGCAGGGCGGCATAGAGCCCTCGCGCGTAGCCGCCCGGAGTGGCGGGCAAGTGCAGCGTGCGGTGTGCGCCCGTTGCGTCGATCCCGCCGTCGATTGCCAGCACGCCAACGCGCGCCGTCGAATCGGCGTTGATCGCGCGTTGCACTTCCGGCAGGTCGTCAGGGCTCGTCAACCAGACGTCGGCCCGTGGCGCGTAGTGGCGCGTCGCGTTGCCGGGCGAGCGTTGCGGTGCCGCGTGCTCCAGCGTGTGGTCGAGTGCATGTGAACGCATCAGCACACGTTCGCCGAGCAGGTGCGACAGCGTGTCTGCGCTGAGCTGACCTGGCCGCAAAATCACCGCCTCGTTTCCGGTTACATCCACCACCGTGCTCTCAATGCCGATTTCGCAGGGGCCGCCGTCGAGAATCATCGACACGCGATCCCCCAGACCCATCGCTACGTGTTGGGCGGTAGTGGGTGAGATCTGCGTAAATCGATTCGCGCTTGGCGCCGCAATCGGGACATCAGCCGATCTCAATAGCGACAGCGCAGCAGGATGAGACGGAATGCGAATGGCGACCGTATCGCCACCGGCGCTCACGATGTCCGGAATCGCATCGCTTTTTGGCAGGACCAGCGTGAGCGGGCCCGGCCAGCACGCCTCGGCTAAACGCGACGCACGCTCGGGCCAGGAACGAGTGAGCGTTTTGGCCGCAGCAACATCCGCCACATGCACGATGACGGGATTCCATGCGGGACGGCCTTTGGCGGCGTAGATCCGGGCAACGGCGTCGGGATCGAGCGCGTTGGCGCCCAGTCCGTACACAGTCTCGGTAGGGAAGGCGACCAGTTCACCGCGGCGAATCAGCGCGGCGGCCTGGGCCAACGATTCTGGTGTGACGGCAACGATAGCGATGGCTACTGCTTTCCTTCGATGACGCGTTTGGCCAATCGATCAATGAGCGATGGCGAGAGAAGCTTGAGCACACGACCGATCTTGCCTCGCCATGTCATGACGAGGTCGCGATCCCGGTTTGCGGTGGCTTCGAGAATAAGACGTGCACACTCGTCGGTCCGCATGACCTCTTCTGCGCGGCGCTTGTACGCCCGGTCACCCCACGGCGTGCCGTCGGGACTGAGTGCATGCGTGTTGATCTCAGAGTACACAAACCCCGGATACACCACGGTCACGCTCACACCGGTGTCCGCCAACTCAATGCGAAGCGAGTCAAAAAAACCGCCCATCGCATGTTTTGAGGCGCCGTAGGCGGTGCGTTTAGGAACGCCGGTCAGTCCAGCGAGGGACGAAACAGCAACAATCCGCCCGCGCGTCTTTTCCAGATGCGGCAACGCGTACGACGTGCACCACACGCTGCCCAGAAAGTTCACACGCATAACGCGTTCGAACACGGAGCGATCGGTGATCTCCCGAAAGAGTCCACTGGCGCCAAGGCCGGCGTTGTTGATCAAGACATCAAGCTGCCCAAAATGCGCGATCGTTGTGTCGATCATCGCGCGGCAGTCCTCTTCGCGCCCGACATCCGTTGGCACCACAAGCACCTGCGCGCCAACGGTGCGGCACTCCGCGGCAATCGCGTCGAGTCGTGTCACATCACGAGCCGCGAGCACGAGTCGAGCCTGCGTATGTGCACACTGCCGCGCCAACTCCGCGCCGATGCCGCTGGAGGCGCCGGTAATGCAGACAACCAGATCGCTCAGCGGGGCACTCGCCACGAACCTAGCCGGCAGGCGTGTCGAAATCGTCGCCGAGGTAGTCGTCGTTGTCGGTGAACGGAGCGTCCAGCACGTCAATGGCGCGGGCCATATCGGCCTGCCGAACCGCCAATCGTACCGGAAAAATCAGCTGCATCGACGGAAGCATCCCACCGGCGCTGTCGCGCAGGACAGCCGCTGGAATGTCGTGCGCTTCCAGCACGCTGCGCGCGACATGCGCCTCAGACTCACTCGCGTATTCGCGGATCACTGCCATGGCTTCGCCCATGAGGTCAAGTTACAGGTTCAACGCGCGCCGCGTGAGGGTCGTCGTGGCGTTGCTGTGCGATTTCCTGTAATCCCTGTCACACTTGCCCTGCATGCGCCTCTCCCGAGTGGTTCGTTAGTATGGCGGCCTCATTCGGGATCTTTGTTCTCGCGGAGTTGCCGGGCGACGCTGGTCGCGTGGTTCGTGAGATTCAAGAGAAGTACGACCTGAAGCTTGCGCGTCTCACGCCGCCGCACGTGACCCTCGTGGGTTCGTCTGGCGTTGGTGCCATCCCCACCGACACACCGGTGGCGCGTATTCGGGACGCGCTGGCGCCTATCTGTTCGTCTACCGCGCCGATGTCGCTCGCGTTCGGCGCGCCAGTGCGATTCATGCAGACGGATATCATTTCGCTGCCACTCGATCCGTACGGGCCGTTGCGCACACTGCATGAGCGCATTGCCACAAGCGGGCTGCCGTTCAAGCCGGCGCGCTTTCTGTTTACGCCGCACTGCACGCTGAACTTTTTCAAGACACTCACGCGCACCACGGAGCGCGAGTTGCTCGCGCTCCGTGTCACGTCACCGGTGATCGTCAATCGGTTGCAGGTCTATCTCACACGCGATCCACAGCCGGCGAAAAAACTGCTGGAGCTGGAGCTCACCGGCTCGGAGTGAAGCACACGGTCTCGCTCTAGCGTCCCCAACGATCAAAGCCGAGCGTGAGTCCGGCGCGAACGCCCCAGCTGGAGCCCGTTGTGCGGCCGGTGATCGGAAAAATAGAGACGTCACCCGCGTCGCCGAATCGCAGATCCGTCCATCCCACCGTGGTATTCAGTTGCACGTTCGGCGCCAACCACACATAGGTGCCGAGTCCAGCGCCAAGGCCGGTTCCGTTGGTCGTGCTTTCCCCAACCCCGGTTTCGAACGAGCGCTGAAGGCGCGCCACGCGTCCGTACACGAACGGCGTGAAGTTGCGCGCGACTAAGGGCAACGCAATACGCGGTTCGAAGAACACGCCCTGCACCACGGCGTTGTCGCCGCCCAGCGAATGCGTACTGCGCTGATACCCACCGCCGAGCGACAGCACGCTCACGCCCACGGAGCCCATCACATCAAAACCGGTGCCGTCCGTTGCCGAGCCGAGCGCCTCGCCTCGCAACGATGCGAGCGAGCCGGACGCCTCAAGCGCGAGCTGGGCGCGGTCGCGCCGGTACTGCGGCGGCCACGAGCGGTCTTGCGCAAAGGCGTCAAGAGGAAGGGCGCTCACGCCGAGCAGGGCGAGTGCCGCGACCATGGGCAGGTTGCGGGATGATAACTGAGCGAGGATACGACGACGCATGGGAAACGCTCGCGAGAATTGAGGAGTCGGTTGATGTGCGACCTTTCAGAACCGACTTTGGTAAGTGCAAGCGCAGTGCCAGCGCGGAGAAAAAGCTAAGTCGCGAATTGCCAGTCGATTATCACGCGCGCCGCGCAACCCAGGGGGGCCATCGTCCACCCGGCAGGACAGTGAGTGTCCACTGATAACACGCGCGAGTTGAACTATCGGCGTTGCGAGAGCGGCTCAGCGGCCTGGCGTGTCACAAGGCGCACGGCGTCGCTTCCCAGACGGGCCTGCAGCAGGGAGCGGCCGCGATCGAGAATCTCGCGCTGTTTGGCGGCACTGACCCCAGCCCCAAACTCCACCAGCATGGTGCGCGAAGGCGCGAGCGAATCGGCAAGCAGCGCATTCTGGGAGACGTACGACACCATGACGAGCTCCGGAAAGACCTGCGCCAGCTCGCGAGCGACGACGCGAACCTTCGCCGTGTCCACCGCGCCGCGCTGCGCCGAGTCGCTCCGAGCCTTCGTTACCGCAGCGGCAGAGTCGGTGGCCCGCTGCGCGATCTCGAGCGCCTGAAGAATTCCCCGCTGCACATCGGTTTCCATGCGTTGCAGTTCACGCGATGAAATGCCGCTCTGCACCAGATCAAGTCCGTATCGATCAAGCCCGTAGGAATCGAGTGACTGCGTGAGTGAATCGACGGTCTCCGGCTCAAACGCCGTGCCGGCCAGAAACAGCTTGATCCGCGAGGAATCGTCGGATGTGACGCGAGTCCACCGCATGACTTCACCACCGCGCTTCTCCACTTCGCCCGTGAGAAACTGGCCAATGCGTCGCGTTTCGCGCGCCTCTTGCACGGTGAAATAGAGGAAGCCGAGACTCGGCAGGATCGCGATGGTCGCGATCGACGAGACCAATCGAATTTCGCGTTTTCGTTTTTTCGCGTCGGAGAAGCTGCGCAGTGGAAACTGCAGAAAACGCGCAATGCCGAACGTGGCCAACGAGATAAAGATCGCATTAATCACGTACAGGTAGAGCGCACCGAAGAAGAACGCGGGTCGTCCCGTGGCCAGTCCAAACCCCGCGGTGCACAGCGGCGGCATGAGCGCCGTCGCAATGGCCACGCCCGGTAACGCCAGACTTTGCTCGCGGCGCGAGCCGGCCACGATACCGGCAATGCCGCCAAAGAGCGCAACGCCGACATCGAGCAGCGTGGGCTGCGTGCGCGATATGAGTTCGGATGTGGGTTCGCCGAGCGGCGTCAGTGCGAAATACAACGTGCTGACACCGAGTGTGATCCCCGTGGCAAGCGAAAGTTCGCGAGCCGCGTGTTGCAGCATCCGCCGATCGGCCACCGCCGTGCTCAAACCAACGCCGAGAATCGGCGACATGAGCGGTGAGATGAGCATCGCGCCAATAATGACGGCCACCGACCCGGTATCGAGCCCTATACTGGCCAGCAGGCACGAACAAATGAGCAGCCAGGCACGCTCACCGCGCAGATCAATGCCCGCTTCAATCCGCTGCGCCGTGCCTTCACTGTCAGTGCCCGCCGCGAGGGCAAATCGGTTGCGTGTCCGCGCGAAGCGGCGCAGCAAGCCATACGAAAACACGTGCGCCCTGTGCTAGGCGGCTTCGGGGCGTGCCTTGAAGTACGACGTACAGGCGTGGCGCAGCGCGAGCGCGGCCGACGCTTCAAGCTCGTACTCAAAATGGAGGTCACCCAGAGCTTCCGCGTCGTGCTGCTTGATCAGACGTGAGGCGTGATCGGCGATGGAATGGCGTCGCAGATATTCGCGCGCGGCATGCCACAACACGTTGCCAAGCTTGCGGAGCGACTCGTCGGGGATCGAGTCCGTCTTGCACGCCTCTTCGTACTGCGTCACGCACTCTTCGAGCGCCAGGTCGCACGTATCAACGATGGCGTGGGCGGCCGTGAGTTCTGCCCGCCCGACATTGCGCGCGATCAGTCGGGAGAGACGCTCGCGCTGGCGGGCGCACTCTTCGGCCGTGCGCGAAAGGGCATCCGCGCAGGCGGTCGGGTGCGCGTTGAACGCAACGTCTTCGTCTTCGTGGAGCTGCTGCGTGTTGGACGGACGGGAGCTTCGAGTGCCGGGCATGGAACGCAGACCGATGCGAGCTCGTGAGAATGAGAAACCAGGTGGCGGTTCAGATTCGGCACGAGTCAGGTGGTTGGACCTGTGATCTACATAGAGGGAGGGGGCCAACGGTAGTGGGGGCGCCCACAACCGCGGTCACGGCACCATCTTTGGATGGTCTACGATTCAGGTATGGCTGTCACAGGAACGGCCCGATTCCCACCCACTTTGCCCGAGAGAGTCATGTCGAACGCAACGCCCGCGACCGGTGGATTCCAGCATCTTGAGGTCGAGACCTCGGCGAACGGCGTGTGCACGATCACGCTGAATCGACCCGATCGGTTGAACGCGGTGAATCCGCAGCTGTCGATCGAGCTGCCGCAGGCGGTGGACCACGCCGCGCACGACGACGCGGTGCGTGTGGTGGTGATTACCGGTGCCGGACGCGGATTCTGCGCGGGGCTCGATCTCGGCGAGCCCGTCTCGCTGAGTGCCGGATCGCGCAGCGAACGATTCGATCCGCTCTATTGGGTGGGCAAGTGGGTGCTCTCGATTACGCGCTGTGAGAAACCCGTGATCGCGGCGGTCAACGGACCAGCCGCGGGTGCAGGCTTCGGGTTGGCACTGGCTTGCGATATGCGCGTGGTGGCCGCGGGCGCGCGATTAACCGCGGGCTACGTGCGACGCGGTCTGTCGCCGGATGCAGGCGTCACCTGGATGCTGCCGCGACTGATCGGGCACGCGCGTGCCGCAGAAATCATTTTCAGTGGACGCGATGTGATGGCCGACGAAGCGGAACGCATCGGTCTGGCCACTCGTGTCGCGCCGGACGGCGAGGCGCTCGCCATCGCGCACGCGATGGCGGCCATGATTGCCTCCGGTCCGCCGATTGCCCTTGCACTCACGAAACGCTTGTTGCTGGAGAGTGCCAGCGCGACACTCGAAGCGCAGCTGCGCAGCGAACTGTCTCACATCAAAACGTGCTTCGGCACAGCGGATGTGCGAGAAGCGATGGCGGCGTTCGGCGAAAAGCGAACGCCGGTGTTTCAGGGCAAATAACGGCGCCGTTCAGCTCAGCGGCGGCGTTTTTCCGGGGCGAACGCGGAGATGCGGCGGCAGTTGCGCGATTAGGGGGCCGAGTTCGGTGGCCCGGTCCAGCGTGGTGACAAAGGTGAGGCCTTCAATGCTCACCACCAGCAAGCCGCTCACGCCATACACCACAATTTCGCCGTCTTCGCTGTGCACGATGTTGCCGGAGGCATCCACGCAGTGCACCGGGCCCATCACGCCGTTGCCGGTATCGTCGAGTTCGCGCACACGACGGAGTGATGCCCACGTTCCGACATCGTCCCAACCGAATCCGGCGCTGAGCACCACCACGCGGTCGCTCCGCTCAAGCAAACCGCGATCGATCGAGATATTGCGCGTGATCTGCTCAATAAACAGCGGCATTTCGCCCGCCGCGAGATATGGCAATCCACTCGCAATCTCCGGCACGCGCGCGGCGAGTTGCTCAAGCACGGTCTGCGCCTGCCAGACAAACACGCCGGTGTTCCACAGTGCGCCCTCGGCAATGAGCGTATCCGCCAGCGCCAGTGACGGCTTCTCCACGAAGTGTTCAACCCGACACGCCCCGCCGTCGGCCAGGGACACGAAGGAGTCGAGGGGTAAGCCAGGCTTGAGATAGCCGAAGTACGGCTCACAGCGCGACGGTTTCGCGCCAATCGTCACCAACCATGGATCGCGCGATGCGATTTGCGCTGCTCGGCGCAACGTGTCGTGAAACGCATCGCGGTAATCCACCGCGAGATCTGCGTGCAGTGCGCAAAAGACGGTCTTGGGTCCGGCGCGCTGACTGATCTCCTGAGCGCCCCACGCGAGTGCGGCGGCGGTGCCGAGCGGGCGCGGTTCAATGAGCAGGTTGGCGCGCGGTAACTCGGGGATAGCCGCGTGCAGTACATCGGCGATGTCTGCGCTGGTCACCACCAGCACACGCTGCGCCGGTACCAGTGGCGCGAGTCGTGCCAGTGTGTCGGCGATGAGCGGTCTGGCGTCAACGAGCGGCAGCACCTGCTTGGGGCGATCCGGCGTGCTGATGGGCCAGAAACGTGTACCAATGCCTCCCGCGAAGACCACCGCCCACATGGACGTGCCAACGTCCATTGACGCCGACGGTTCGAGTTCCTCGAGCAGCTCCGGATCAATGACTCCGGTGGCTGCGTCGGATTCGTTCGACGGAGCGGGAACGCGCGGTGTGGTCATGGCATCGGCGTGGGTGAGTCGCGCACAGGAAATGGAACGGGTCAGCGACATGCGCTGGCTCGCATTTTGGAAACTATCTCAGAACGCTCGTGCCTGTCACCTTACCGGCGCGCTTCGATTTTTCGTCGACGCTACAGATCCTCTCTCGTGACGCCCGGTGTTTCCAGGACGAAGTCTGCACCGTACGCACGCGATGGCGTCTGAAAGCCCGGGGGTGCGTCTCCGTTCAACACGCGCTGCGCAATGCGCACGGCCGTGTCGGCGGTCAGCGTATAACCTTCGGGACCGCGCAATCGCGAGGTCACCATGCGACCGTCTGGCGCCGTTGCTTCACCCCACAGCAAGCTCGCACCCTTGGCCCGTGCTTGCTCGTTCGGCCCGGCGGGTGCGGCGCGCACTTTAGCCGCCAGTCGTCGCTGCACGAACGACGTGCGCAACAACCACCCGAGATGACGTGAACGCTTCAGCATGGAGAGCTGCTTGGGATGCACGCTCATGTACACACGCACATCACCAATCCCCGTGCTGTGATACGCCGTACTGACATCTCCCCATGGAATTGTCACCGCCAGCTTGGGTCCGTCGCCGAAATCAATTGTGCGGGTATGATACGCCGGCGGAACGGGCACGAGCTGGCCACGCACTCTGATGCACCCGGGCTTCCCGAGATTCTCAATCATGGTGAGCGCGGTGCCGCGCGAAACGCCACCGAGCGCACGAAAGCCAAGCGCGAGCGACGTGGCATCGGGCAAACGCGCGTGTAAATGCGCCGCGAGACAATCACTCGGTACGACATCGAAGCCCGTGCCCGGCATGAGCATGATGTTGGCGCGTTGCGCCTCGTGCGTGCGAGCCGCGAGTGCTTCGAATACCGGGAGTTCACCGGTGATGTCGAGATAGTGCACGCGATGGCGCAGACATGCGTCAACCATTGGCGCGTACGTTTGCGAAAAGGGTCCCGCACAGTGCAACACCACACGCACGTCGTGAAAGAGCGCGTCAACGGCCACACGATCGTTCAAGGAGGCAATGCGAAACGGCAAGCCGAGTGGTTCTGCAACGGCTCGCACGCTTTCGATATCGCGACCAGACAGAATTGGACGAAGTCCAGCGTCGACGGCACGCTGCACGATCAATCGGCCGGTATAACCGGTCACGCCATAGATGAGCAGCGACATGTTCACTATCCGAGTAGGGAAATCACTGACGGGGATATGCTGACGAGCAAATCCCGACAATGGCGACAACGTGTCGCCGCCACTGGCGCATTCGCGCCGCAGAGCACATGGTGAACCACGTGCGCGTCCCACGTCAACCGGGGAGACCGTACTTCAGGACTCCAACGCGCGCGCCACGCGATCGGCATCTCCATGCCGGGAGGCCCGCCATGCCCGCGATCATCACCGCGTTGCCGCAGGAACTCGTCGCATCATTTCGTAACGGCGACGAACACGCGTTCGAGCAACTTGTCCTCGCGCGATTCGATCCACTGGTAGAAAAAACCGAGCAGCATCTCGGCACACATTCGAGCGCCGCACCGCGCGTGGCCATGAGTGTGTTGCTGAGTGCGTGGACTGATCGCGCGGCGTTCACGACGCCCATGTCGCTTGACGACTATCTCGAAGAGGCAGTGCCGCATCGTAGCGCCGATGAGCTGCGTCGTCGTGCGGCGTTGCACCGTTTCGAAGTGCACGAAGGCGTGCAGGTGACAACACCCTCGGCCAAACAGGGTATGTCCGCCACGCAGGCGTGGGACGCCATCAGTACGCGTTTGCATGTGTCCGACGCGGAGCGCGAAGAACACCGCGAAGAATCGCGCGCGCTGGCCAAGCGACACGCGCGCGAGCACGTGAACAGCGTCGCCGGTCAGAAGCTGTCGATGGGCATGATCGTGACTGGTGTCGTGCTGCTGATTGCGGTTGTCGTGGCGATGCGCATGATGGATCGCGGCAGTGCGGAACTGGCGCTGACGCGCGCACTCGATTCAGAAGACGTGCGCGTGCTACGCGCCGCACCAGGACAACGCGGCACGATTACGCTGCTCGACGAAAGCACGGCGCAGCTCGCCGCCGGCAGCACACTCCGGGTGCCGCGCGGATTTGGAAACGATATCCGTGGACTCTCGCTGGACGGCGCCGCACACTTTGTGGTCGCACCGGACAAGTCACCCAACTTTGAAGTGCGGGCGCACGGCACCTCCATCGTGGCAACCGGAACGGCGTTTACGGTGCGCGCGTACGACGACGAAGCGGATGTGCTGGTGACGGTGCGCGAAGGTACCGTACGCGTAGCGGCCGGTGCTTCTGAAACACGCACGCTGAAGGCAGGCGAGAGCGTGGCGATCGCCCGTAGCGGCAGCATGCGCACGCCGGCGCGGGAGGAACTGCCCTTGGCCTTCTCGTGGGTTGACGGCGAACTCGTCCTCGAGAACGTGTCGGTGGCGCGGGCACTGACGCAGCTGCGGCGCTGGCACGATGTCGACGCTCAGCTGAGCCACGACTCGCTCGGCACGCGTGTGGTGAACGCGCGGCTGACGCTTGAATCATCCGGCGAGGCGCTCGATGCACTCAGTCGCGCCGCGAATCTGCGCGTAGACTACGAGGGGAAGCAAATGGTGCTACGTGATGCGGCGTCTGCGAGCGCAAACGCCGCACCGTCGAACGCTACAGCCCGCCCAAAGCCTTAGCGATCGCGGCGTCGAGATTCTGGGTGCCACCCACCCCGGTGTACACCACTTTCCCGGCCTTGTCGATCAGGACCACGTACGATGTGGCCGGCGCGTCATACGCCTCTGACGCGTCGCCACGTCGATCGTAGAGAAACGTGAGTGGTACTTTGAAGCGAGCCTGATACGCCTTCACGCGCTCGACGCTCTGATTGAGCGAAACCGCGACGGCGATGAACTGCACCCGATCCTTGTACTTCGCGTGCGCTGCGAGCATGGCCGGCTCCAGCTGCTTGCAGTTGCCGCACCAGGTGGCCCAGAACTCGAGCAGCGTAGGCTTGCCGGCCATCAGCGTGCTGAGCTGCACGGTCTTGCCATCGAGCGTTTCGAGTGGTGCGTCAGGTGCCGTTGCGCCCACCTTGATGCCGAGGTCCTGCGCGTAGAGCGTATTGGAGATCATCGGCGTGGCCGCGGCAGTGCTCAGCGCAGCAAATGTGATCAGCGCGGTTCGCATGACGAAGCGCGAGAGGCGGACTACCGGAAGGGCGAAGCGCATCAGAAGTAAACCTGTCCCATCTTGATGAGGTAATACTCGGCCATCGCGAGCATCACGATGCCAAAGCCTTTTTTTACGTACACCATCCACATGCCGGCGCGCGGCAATCGTGACACCGTGCCGGCGGACAGACCAACGATCACCAGCAGTGCACACATACCAAGCGAAAAGGCGAACAGATACACAAAGCCAAGACCCGCGCTCTGCGTTGCGCTCACCCACGTGAGCACCGCGGCCATCACCGGCGCCGAACAGGGCGCCGCGACCAACCCGGACGCCGCGCCCATGATGAAGGCACCCGCCGCCCGCCCGCCGGTACCCGCCGTGGCCGCGCGCTGCACCAGAAATGACGGCAGGCGCACCGGAATCACGTCGAACATCGACAAGGCGGCGAGCATGAGCAGGTTCGCCATGGCAAAGTAGGCCCACGGATTGCTGCTCACCGCACCGAACATCGTACCCGTGAGGCCGGCCAGAAGTCCCAGGCCAGCGTAGACGGCGGCCAGACCGAGTACGTACGCGCCGGTCAGCGCGGCGGTTCGCCAACGCGGCGGTTTGGGTGCCACCGCGTCCGGCGGCCCGCCCAGATTCTGCCCTCCCACAATCGCAGCCGTGATCGGAATCATCGGGTAGACGCAGGGGGTGAGGCTGGTGAGCACGCCAGCCGCGAAGAGCAGCGGGATGGCGGTGAGCGGAGAGCCAGAGAGTTGGGCGGCGACGTCGATCTGCATAAGACCAAACATATGGCCGCGCTGGGACGAACGTTCCCCCCGCCGTTAGTTTTCGAGGCTAACGCGGGGTTGCCCCGCTCACGTCCCCGACGCACAGGTTCCGCATGGCTCCGCAGTTCATCTACGTGATGAAAGGATTGCGCAAGGTTGTTCCGCCCTCGCGCATCATTCTCGACGACATCTGGCTCTCGTTCTATCCTGGCGCAAAAATCGGCGTTCTCGGCCCCAACGGCGCCGGTAAGTCGTCACTGCTGCGCATCATGGCGGGTGTGGACAACGAGTTTCAGGGTGAAGCCTGGGCGCACAAAGGCACGCGCATCGGCTATCTGTCGCAGGAGCCGGAGCTGGATGCCTCGCTCGATGTGCGCGGCAATGTCGAGCTGGCCGTCAAGCCGTATCGTGACGCGATGAACCAGTTCAATGACATCTCCATGAAGTTTGCTGAGCCCGATGCGGACTTTGACGCGCTCATGGAAAAGCAGGGCAAGCTGCAGGAGTACATCGATCAGCATGACCTCTGGAATCTTGACAACAAGATTGAAGTGGCCATGGATGCGTTGCGTTTGCCTCCGGGCGATGCGGCCGTCACGCATTTGTCAGGTGGCGAAAAGCGCCGCGTGGCACTGTGCCGCATTCTGCTGGAAGAGCCGGACATGCTGTTGCTCGACGAACCCACCAACCATCTCGACGCCGAAAGCGTCGCGTGGCTGGAGCATTACCTTGAGAAGTTTCCGGGAACGGTGGTGGCCATCACCCATGATCGCTACTTCCTCGACAACGTGGCCAAGTGGATTCTTGAGCTGGATCGCGGCAAGGGCGTGCCGTACGAAGGCAACTACAGCGGCTGGCTGGAGCAGAAGCAGGAACGACTCAAGCTTGAAGAAAAGCACGCCAGCGCGCGTCAGAAGACCCTTGAGAAGGAACTCGAGTGGGTGCGTATGTCGCCCAAGGCGCGTCAGGCCAAGAACAAGGCACGCTTGCAAGCCTACGAGGATTTGGCGAGCGAAGCTCAGAACGATCGCATCATGCAGAACGAAATCGTGATTCCACCGGCGCCGCGTCTGGGCAACGATGTCGTGATCGCGAAGAAGTTGCGCAAAGCGTTTGGCGACAAGCTGCTCTTCGACAACTTGTCGGTCGATCTGCCGCGCGCTGGCATTGTTGGCATCATTGGCCCGAACGGCGCCGGCAAAACCACGCTCTTCCGCATGATCAACGGCCTTGAGCAGCCAGACGATGGCACGCTCAAGGTTGGCGATACGGTGCAGGTCTCGTATCAAGATCAGCAGCGCACGCTCGAAGGCAAGCGCACCCTATGGGAAGAAATTTCGGGTGGACGCGAAATGATTCCCGTTGGCAAGCGCGAACTCAACTCACGCGCGTACGCCGCGAGCTTCGGATTCCGCGGCGCTGATCAGCAAAAGCTTGTGGCCAACATGTCAGGTGGTGAGCGCAATCGCCTGCATCTCGCGAAGACGCTCATGCAAGGCGGCAACTTGCTGCTGCTTGACGAACCCACGAATGATCTTGACGTGGATACGTTGCGCGCACTGGAAGACGCCGTGCTCGACTTCAGCGGCTGCGCCGTCATCATTTCACATGATCGGTGGTTCCTTGACCGTGTGGCCACACACATTCTCGCGTTCGAAGGCGATTCCGAGACGGTGTGGTTTGAGGGCAACTATCAGGCGTATATCGAGGATCTGAAGCGTCGCAAGGGTGCCGACGCTGATCAGCCACACCGCATCAAGTACAAGAAGCTGGTGCGCTAGCGCGGCGTGACGGCAGCGCGCTGTTGCGTGAGCATGGTCTCGCGTATGGCGCGCTGCAGGTCCGAGGTACTGTAAGGTTTTTTCAGGAACCGAGCGTCGCCGCGGGCCACGATTTCGTGAATCACACCGGCGGCATCGAAGCCACTCGACATCAGCACCGGCGTGTGAATGCCGCGTGCGCGAAGGGCTTCAAGACAACGATCGCCGCTCATCACCGGCATTGACAAATCGAGCAGGATGCAGGCCACTGCGTCCTGAAATGATGCGAGTTTCTTGAGCGCGTCCTCGCCATCGCACGCCTCAATTACGGCGAAGCCAGCGCGTTCGAGTGTGCGACGCGCGGCTGTGCGCACGGTCGCTTCATCGTCGACGACGAGTACGGTTCCCACACCGCGCCATTCCTGATCCGGAAGCTCGATCGTTTTGCGCACCGGTGCGGCTGCGCGCGATAACGGCAGCAACACACGAATCGTGGTACCGAATCCGGGCGCGGAGCGCACGTCGATCACGCCGCGGTGCATGTTCAGAATGCCGAGCGTTGCAGAAAGACCCAGACCGCGGCCTGAGCTCTTTGTTGTGAAGAAGGGATCAAACATGCGTTCCAGGACGTCGCTGCTCATACCCGCACCACTGTCGCTCACGGTCACGCTTGCGTATTCCCCGGCCGCGCGATCATGGCCCAGAATGCAGCGGGACAGTTGTTCGCTCGTCAGGTATTCCTGGCGCGTGTGAATTGAAACACGGCCGCCATTCGACGTCGGGTGCGCCGTGACCGCGTCGAGCGCGTTGGTGAGCAGATTCATCACCACGCGGCGCAACTGCGTTTGGTCGCCATCAACGGGCAGCTGATCAGCTTCAGTGCTCGTGTCAATGGTCACGTCTGCCGTGGGCTGCGAACGAAGCAAACCGGGAAGTTGTTTGGCCAGATCGACGAGATCTACTGTTTGTGTGTCACTGTCGATGCGACCACCATAGGCCATCAGTTGCTGCGTCAGGTCAGCAGCTCGCTGGGCCGCGACCTCGATGTCGCCGAGCATTTCGGCGAGACTGCCGCCGAGCGGTGCTTCAGTGCGCGCAAGCGAAGCGTTCGCGAGTACGCCAACCAGCAGATTGTTGAAGTCGTGCGCGACGCCACCCGCCAACAACCCGATGGATTCGAGCTTCTGCGCCTGACGCAGACGCGCCTGCAGCTGCGCGCGCTCCTCATCTGCTTGATGCTGCTCAGTCGTATCCAGGACTGAGCCGACATGTCCCATGACGATCCCGTCAGCGGAAATGAGTGGCTGCGTGCGCACGCGCATCCAGTGCGTTTCGCCGCGCACAAGAATGCGGTACTCCGCGTCGAACGGATCCGCTGTGCCGACGGATCGCTCGTTGGCAGCGATCACCTGCGGCAGGTCTTCCGGATGCACGCGCTTCAACCACTGCAGCGCCACGAACTGCTCCAGCGTCTGATCAAACCAGTCGAGCAGACGCTGGTTCACGTACGTGGGCATGCCCGCGCGATCGGTGAGAAACACACCGGTGGGCGACGACTCGGCGAGCGTTCTGAATCGGGCTTCGCGTTCAATCAGCGCTCGCTCAGCTGAGCGTACAGCGGTGACGTCCTGCATCGTGCCGATCATGCGCGCTGGTGCGCCGGTTGCATCGTGCTCCACGCGACCACGCGAGTGCAGCACAGCCAGCGAGCCGTCACCAAGTCGCGCGGGGATCTCGAGATCATACGGCTCGCCGCTCTGGAGGGCCGCCGTCACATGCTGCAGAAATTTTTCCCGGTGCGCGTCGTCAACCGCGAGGCTCAGCACGAGCTCAAACGACGGGGGCGCGTCCGGCGGCAAACGCAGGAGTCGGTAGGTCTCGCTGGACCATCGCACCTCTCCCGTGATAATGCTCCACGACCAGCTTCCGATGCCGGCCAACCGTTCGGCGTCCTCAAGCTGCAACCGCAGGCGCTCCATGCGCTGCTCGAGCGTGTACTCGTCGGTGATATCCACGACTGTGCCGAGCAGTCGACGCGACGCATTCTCACCAATGAAGCTGCGACCGCGAACGCGCATCCAGCGCCGCGCACCGTCTCTTGGTCGCGTCACGCGAATCACTTCTTCGTACGACGTGCTCGAGTGCTCCGCCGCGCGCGCTGCCGTATCGAGTCGCAGCAGATCCGCTGAGTCCACGCAGGCGCGCATCGCGGCAACCGCGTTGGCGCCTGCCGGAACCTCCACGCCAAAAATTTCAAGCGAGCGCGTCGAGACAATCGACGCGCCGCCGTCGCGGCGCAGCTCCCAATAGCCCGCGCCGGTGGCTTCGAGCAGCAGCTCAAAGCGTTCGCTGTTAGAATCGGAGTGAAAA
Source organism: Gemmatimonadaceae bacterium (assembly GCA_022843265.1). GTDB lineage: Bacteria > Gemmatimonadota > Gemmatimonadetes > Gemmatimonadales > Gemmatimonadaceae > JAABRT01. The sequence continues at coordinate 102,479 of JALHNZ010000002.1, read as the reverse complement.
TCCACGGCTAGACGTTACCTGTGGTGCGCTCGAATCAACAGGGCCAACCCCGCCCTCCTTACTGCAGGAGCCCCATTGTCATCACCGACCGGCTCGCGTTTCCCGCACCCCATGGTGCTGTTGCTTGGTGCGGTATTCGTCGCGGCCATTGCGACGTGGGTGCTGCCCGCCGGCGAATACGAGCGCGTGGTGCAAGCGGCTACCGGGCGCGAAGTCGTAGTGCCCGGCACGTATCACCGCGTTGACGCGTCGCCTGTTGGTCCGGCTGCCGCGGTGCTCGCGGTGCCCCGAGGAATTGTCGCCGGCGCGGACGTGTTGGTGGTGATCCTTTTCGTAGGCGGCGCGTTCGCGATGCTCGAGCGAACCGGCGCGCTCGGTCGACTGGTGGGAGGACTGGTCGGCCGCACGACGCGCCCGCGACTCGTGATTGTCTTTGTTTCGCTGCTGTTCGCCACGCTGGGCGCGCTCGTGAACGTTCATGAGGAAATCATTGCCCTGGTGCCAGTGCTCGTGGTGCTGAGTCGAGGGCTTGGCTTCGGGGCGCTTACTGCGCTTGGTATGAGCGTGGGCGCCGCAGTGACTGGCGCGGCGTTTGGTCCAACCAATCCATTCGCATCAGGCATTGCCAATCGATTCTCCGACTTGCCACTTGGTGCGGGTTTCGGTGTTCGAAGCGCGATCACTGTGGTGGCCGTGAGTGTGTGGATTCTCTACGTGCTGTGGCAGGCAAAGCGCGATGATGTCGTCACGCCCAACGTCAACGTTGAGGCAATGTCTCCGCCATCTGCACGCGACGGTGTGTTGCTCGCGCTGCTCTTGATCCCCTTCGTGCCGTACGTCGCGGGCGTGATCTGGCGCGACTGGGGATTTAACGAGCTCTCGGCCGTGTTTCTGGTGGCTGCGTTTGCGGTGGGGCTGACCGCTCGTCTCGGCGTGCGCGGGACTGTAGTCGAATATCTCAAGGGCATGGACGCGTTACTCTCCGCCGCACTGTTTGTCGGCGTCGCACGCGCGATTTCGGTGGTGCTCACCGATGGCCGTGTGATTGATACGATCGTGTACGGATTGTCGCAGCCGCTGGAGCATGTGCCGGGCGTGTTGGCGGCGGGTCTGATGGTGCCGGTCCACGCAATACTGCACGTGCCCGTGATGTCGAACAGCGGCCAGGCGGCGCTCGTGATGCCGATTATGGCACCGCTCGCCGATCTGCTGGGTTTCTCGCGCGAAATTGCGGTGCTCGCGTTTCTGACTGGAGGCCCCACCATGGATTTGCTGGTGCCGACCAACGGTGCCCTGCTCGCGATGCTGGTTGCGGGTGGCGTGCCGTACACGCGGTGGCTTCGCTACGCGATACCAGGCTCGTTACTCGTGGTCCTCGTTGGTCTGCTCGGCATTGGCGTGTCGTTCGCGCTCGGTTAACGCGGCGTTCGCGGCTTTTGTCTTGCGAGGGTGCGTTGCCGAGTGCACGTACAGTGACTCCACTTTGGCGCGCGCCCACGGTGTCTTCCGCAGAAACTTGAGCGATGACGGAACACTGGGGTCGTGCGTAAAGCATCGAATATCAATGCGCTCGCCGAGTCCTTCCCAGCTGTAGCGCTCCACCAGATGTTCGATCATGGCCTGCAGTGTCACGCCGTGTAGCGGATCAATTCGTCGCGGTTCGGTCATCCTGAATGCTATCGCGTCGCATCCGTTCCCACAGCCGCTTTGAATTTCCGGTACGATCCTTGTGGACGTGAGGGTGCAACAGAAGATTCGACCCGTATCGGCAGGCACCGCACCAGATGGCGTGGCGTACGGGCCGGACTAACCCGAGCTATTCATGACGGCATCCCTCGAACACGAGCTTTCCCTCGACGCCCTGTGGATGCCGTTTACGGCGAACCGCACGTTCAAGCAGCATCCGCGAATGCTCGTGTCCGCTCGCGATATGCACTACGTCGCCTCTGATGGCCGACAAATTCTTGACGCGGCGGCGGGTCTCTGGTGCGTGAACGCAGGACACTGTCGCGAGCCCATTGTTCGTGCGGTGCAAGAGGCTGCAAGCACGCTCGACTTTGCGCCGGCGTTTCAAATGGGTCATCCGTCGAGCTTCGAGCTTGCGTCGGCGCTGGCAAAGGTCACGCCGCCCGGACTTGATCGCATTTTCTTCTCCAACTCCGGATCCGAGGCCGTCGACACGGCGCTCAAGATTGTGCTGGCGTATTGGCGTGCGCGCGGCCAACCGGAACGGTCGCATTTCGTGGGGCGACTGCGCGGCTATCATGGTGTGGGATTCGGTGGCATTTCTGTTGGCGGGATCGCGCCCAATCGTGATTCGTATGCGGCGCAGCTATTGCCACACGTGCATCACTTGCCAGACACGCACGATCTGACACGGAACGCATTCAGTTGCGGCCAGCCACAACACGGGGCCGAGCGGGCGGACGCATTGCTGGATCTCATCGCACAGGTTGGTGCCGACCGCATCGGTGCGGTGATCGTAGAGCCCGTTGCCGCATCGACCGGCGTGCTGGTACCACCCGTCGGCTACCTGGAGCGTTTGCGCAGCATCTGCTCAGCGCACGACATCTTGCTCATTTTTGACGAAGTGATCACCGGGTTCGGTCGTCTTGGCGCAGCCTTTGCAGCGCAGCGATTTGGCGTCATACCCGACATCATCACCATGGCCAAGGGGCTCACGAACGGACTCATTCCCATGGGTGCCACAGCCGTGCGTCGGGAGATCCACGATACCGTTGTTGAGTCAGCAGGGATGGGTATCGAGCTGTTTCACGGTTATACGTATTCGGGGCATCCGGTAGCCAGTGCGGCGGGGCTCGCCACCCTCAAGCTCTACCGTGATGAAGGGCTTTTCGAACGAGCGCACCACTTGTCTGCCTTCTGGGCCGAGTCCGTACATTCGCTGGCCACGGAACCGCACGTGATCGATGTGCGAACGCTCGGCCTTGTTGGGGCCATTGAGCTGGCCGGTCGGGGAAGCGAGATCGGCGCCCGCGGGGCCGATGTCATGCAGGCCAGCTTCTGGCGTGAGAACACGCTGATTCGCGTAACTCGTGATACCATCGCGCTTTCGCCCCCACTGATCGTGAGCGAGGCGCAAATCGAGTCGATCGTGGACGCGATGCGACGGGTGCTCCGAACCCTCGCCTGACCCCTCACGGGATTCCGTGAAAAGAGGTACCTTGGCCTATAGCAGGCGCTCGGCCTGGCTCTCGGTGTGGACCTTACTCGACAATGGTGACGATGCGACACGCGCTCATGTACATCGGTGGCTTCGAACGGAATTTCGCGAATCTGACGCCAACGACTTCGACCTTTGAAGGAAGTGACGGACAGTCACATGCGTATCCGGAGTGGCCGTCGAGCGCCAACGGGCTTCGCATTGGTTACATGGAGAAGGCGGGCAAAAAGTTCGTGGCCGTGCGGGTGGCTGACGATATGGCCGATGTCGTGCTGCAGAATGAAGTAGTGCTCGTGCCCGGCACGCATTTCGGCTTTGGCGTGCGGTTGAGCGGCGAACCCACGAACGTGGAAGACAACGTCTCAATCCTTCAGCTACTCGAAGACATCATCAAGAAGAACGTCGATATCAGCGAAGAGCTGTTGCTGATGCGCGCGCGTTTCAAGGCCAGCGCGTCGGCGAAAAAGTAGTCGCACCAAGGGCGCTTGCGGGGCACTCTGGGGTATCAGGGAGGCGGATTTGATCCGTCGTCACTCGGGTTCGTCAATGCAGACGCCCGGTGACTGTCCCTTCACACCCAGGAGTGCCCATGCGCCAAGTCTCCACCGCGCAGCTTCAGCACTGGCTCGCGGCTCATGAGCCGCCTTGCATCTCGCTCTATCAGCCGACGCACAGACGGCATCCGGACAACGCGCAGGATCCGATTCGTTTTCGGAATCTGCTCAAAACAATTGCGACGTCGCTTCACGAAGCGTATCCGTCCGTTGATGTTGCCGCGCGACTTGCACCCTTTGAGAAGCTTGCCGACGACGCGGAGTTCTGGAAATACCGCACCGAAGGGCTGGCGATCCTCAGTTCAGCATCGTCGTTTGACGTGATTGATCTGCAACGACCGGTCTCCGAGTTGCTGGTCGTGGCTGATTCGTATCACACCAAGCCGTTGCTGCGCGTGATGCAGTCCGCCGATCGTTTTCAGGTGCTCGCGCTCAATCGACACGAAGCGAAACTGTTTGAAGGCAATCGCGACTCGCTCGATCAGGTCGCCATGGCGCACGTGCCAACCACGATTACCGATGCGCTCGGTGACGAGCTCACCGAGAAGAGCCTGAGCAATGCGTCGTACGCCGGGAACGCGGGTGGCGCCTCGGGGCATGCCGGCGGTGCCATGCATCATGGTCACGGATCGCGCAAAGACGAAGTTGAGGTCGACACCTCGCGGTTTTTTCGAGTGATCGACCGAGGCGTACTTGAACATCACTCGCGCCCGTCGGGACTTCCGCTCATGCTGGCGGCATTGCCTGAGCACCACGCGCCGTTTCGTGAAGTGAGTCACAACCCATTTCTGATGGAACACGGCATCGCGATGAATGCCGACGCGCTCGACCTTGATGAACTGCGCAAGGAAGCGTGGAAGCATGTGGAGCCGCTGTATCTCACGCGGCTCGGCGCACTCATTGATGAGTTTGAAGCGTCGCGCGCGCGCGAACGTGGGTCTGATGATATCTGGCAGGTGGCGGAAGCTGCGGTATCCGGTCGTGTGGCCACGTTGCTGGTAGAAGCGGATCGCGTGATTCCGGGTCGACTCGATCCAACAGGTCGCGTCACGCTCAGCGAGGATGTGGGTCCCGCAATTGACGACGTGCTCGACGATATCGCCGAGCACGTGTTGAGAAAACATGGTGAAGTGATTGTAGTCCCCGCCGCGCGGATGCCCGGCAAAAGCGGACTGGCCGCGACGTACCGCTACTGAGTGTTACTGCGGAAAGCCTGCGGTTGACACCTTGGGCATGATACGCAGCGCGTTCTGGAAGTACACCTTCTTGAGCACATCATCTGGAAGGTCAATGCCATACAACTTCCAGAACGCGTGGTAGTCGCGATAGTAGTCGAAGTAGTCGTCCGCCGTTTCAAATACACGCCAGTAATACGGGTACTCCACCGGCTGGTAGGAGTCTTTGCCAAACAGGATGCGATCCTGGAACTTGATAAAAAACTCGCGCGCCGCACGTGGTTGACGGCCGATGTCGTACAGCACGGCACCAACTTCAGCATGCACGTTCGGCGCTTCGGTCATCAGTTTTGCAAGTCGTCCCAGATCATTGGCGTGCCAACCGAGATGCGCCGTGACGAACGTGGTGTTCCTGTGTTTCTTGAACAGGTTATCACGTTCCGTCGCGAGCTGTTCAAAGCTTGGGTTCGTTTCGGCCGGATAACGGCGATTGGGGAAGAGGGCAAGCTCCAGCCAGCGCTCGTTGTTGAAATCAATCTCGTTCCAGAACTCCTGCGGGTCGGCCGTGTGAATGAACACGGGCAACTGCAAGCGCGCGCATGCTTCCCAGATCGGATCGAGCTCCGGATCGTCAATGCGCAGGCGCGTGCCGTCGGCCTTTCTGGTGCTCAGACCAAATCCCTTTCCAATCTCGCCAACACCAACGGCGCCCGCTGCCACATCGGCTTCGAGCTGGGCAACCGCACGCGCGGCCCATCCCGGACCCACGTTTGAAAAGTTGATCCCTGTGAGCACGCGCACACGATCTTTCATCGTCGGTGACGCCTGAATTACCGACATCGCACGCTGCAATCGCTCGCCCGACATGTTCTCAGCCGCAATCATCATGCGAATGTTGAGACTGTCGAGCTGACGTCCCATGCGCTCAATGCTCTCCACTGAGGCGAGATTGCCGCCCGGATGACCGTGAAAGTCGATGACGGGAAACTTGGCGCGCGGAATTTTGTGTTCGGGCACAATGAGCGTGTTGCGCGGGCGATAGTCCACAATGCTCGGAATTGGCCCTTCGGGCGCCATGCAGTTGAGCGGCCTGATTTCCGTGGTGCCCGGTGGACAGGCTTCGCCGGGCTTGATCGCGGTGCCGCCACGAAACCCGCCCCCACCGCCGGCCGGTGGTTGCTGCGCCACCGCAACGGCGCTGAACATCACGATTGCCGCGAGCGCGGCGGCTGAAACACGCACCATGATTTTTCCTTGAAGAGAGACAGCTGCAATCTGCCTGAGTCTACGTGCAGCGCTAGCGAGGCGCTGCCCGCACGTACTGCGGTGGCCAGGGAGCGGCCTCTGCTCCGAGAGCGTGGGCCGCCAGGAGCGGCCAGTGTGGATTGCGTAGCATTTCGCGCGCCAGCAGCACCAGATCGGCGTCAGCGTCAGCGACGATTTTTTCGGCCTGCGCGGGTTCGGTAATCAGTCCTACGGCACCCGTCGCAATGTTGGCGTCGTGTTTGATGCGACGCGCAAACGGCACTTGATAGCCCGGACCAACCGTGATCTGTTGGTGCGGCACCAGTCCGCCCGATGAACAATCGATCAAGTCAATGCCGATCTGGCGAAGCTGCATGGCGAGTTGCACCGATTCGTCCAGCGTCCATCCGCCGTCCGCCCAGTCGGTGGCGGAGATGCGCACGATCACAGGTAGATCCTGCGGCCAGACTGCGCGCACATCAGCGGCGATTTCAAGCGTGAGTCGCACGCGATTCTCAAATGATCCGCCGTAGGCATCGTCGCGCCTGTTCGAAAGTGGCGACATGAACTCGTGCAACAAATACCCGTGCGCTGCGTGAATCTCGCATGTTTGGAAGCCGGCCGTGACCGCACGCACGGCGGCCTTTGCAAACGCTTCACGAATGCGCGCGATATCACTGAGCGTCATCGCGCGTGGCTGCGGGTACTTGTCGCTGTAGGCAACATCACTCGGCGCCAACACATCGCTCCATCCACCGTGAGCAGGCAAGAGCGCACCGTGACCATCCCAGGGGCGCATCGTGCTCGCCTTGCGACCGGCGTGGGCGAGCTGGATACCAGTGGCCGCGCCATGCGTGCGCACAAAATCGTTGATGCGCTGCAGATACGGAATCTGCTCGTCATTCCAGATGCCAAGATCCTGGGGACTGATGCGCCCTTCGGGCGAGACCGCGGCCGCTTCGGTGAGGATCAGGCCGGCACCACCGGTGGCGAATGCGCCGAGGTGCACGAAGTGCCACTCATTCGCGAGCCCCTCCGAGCTGGAGTATTGGCACATCGGCGACACCGCAATGCGGTTACGCAGTGTGAGCGAGCGCAGCGTCAGGGGCGTGAACAGATGGGACATGCGCGAACCGCAGTAAAGAGGTGCGGAGAATGCGGCGCGTCAGGCAAGCTGAACACGCGTGAGACTGCTGAAAGGTAGACAGACTTCCCTCCAAAGTACGCGTTGGAGGCCGAGCGATGTTCCGAGCACGCTGGACACCACCCGGAACCGGAGGCATTCTCCGCAGTATCACTGGGATCTCCCGCCAACGAGGATCGTGCCGCCATGGATTCGATCGATCGACTTCGCCAGCACCCGAAAGAACGACTCGCCGCGCCCGTTCAGCATATTGATCTCGCATCGCTTGCCGCAGATCTGCGCGCCGAACCCCACGCACCCGTCTCCGGACATCGGCAGATCGCGGTGGTGCGAGAAGGGCCTGTAACGGTGATTTTCTTTCTGTTCGACGCCGACGGGCACCTCAAAGAGCATCGCACGGAGGGCCAGGTCACGATTCATGTACTCGCCGGGCGTCTGGAAGTTGGGGTGGATGAGCAACGACACGAGCTTACGGCCGGGCAGTTGTTGGCCTTGGCACCCGGCGTGGCGCACAGCGTGCGCGCGCTCGCCGAGAGTGAAATGCTGCTGACGGTAAACCGGCACAGCATGTAGCACCGCGCGTCACGCCGCTTGGTGAGGCGGCGTCGAGCGACCGTACGCGTTGCTCGCGGTAGTGGTCTATGTTTCAGCCATGAAGCGAGTCGTGGTGATCGGAGCCGGCGCAGCCGGCTCAATGGCGGCCATCTTTGCCGCCCTTGCTGGTGCGGAAACGTGGTTGATAGAGCGCACGCGAGACGGCGGGCGAAAAATTCTGATCAGCGGCGGCGGCCGCTGCAATGTGCTGCCCGCACGCGTGGATGAATCGCGCTTTGTGACCGATTCGTCGCCCAATCTCTTGCGCAAAATCGTACGAGCCTGGCCGCTCGCGGAACAGCGTGCGTTCTTCGAAGACACGCTTGGCATTCCGCTCGAGGAAGAGGTGGAGTCAGCGAAACTGTTCCCCGCGTCGCACAGAGCGCGTGATGTGCGCGATGGGTTGCTGCACTACGCACGCGAATGCGGCGTGCGCACGCGCATGGAAACACGAGTGACTGGCATCTCACCGGTAGACGGTCGGTGGGAAGTGCTGGTGGACAATGGCGAACCGATTCTGGCCGACGCGGTGATCGTGGCCACCGGCGGACTCTCGGTGCCCAACACGGGCAGCGACGGTGCAGGGCTCAACATGCTCGCTCGGCTCGGACACACGATGCACCCCACCTACGCGGCGCTCACACCGCTGAGCACCAACTCGCCGGCGTTCAACGCGCTGGCGGGCATTTCGCTCTCTGTGTCCATGACGGCGCGAAGTGATGCGCACGCCGCGCAGGCCAGCGGAGGATTTCTGTTTACGCATCATGGGTATAGTGGACCGTCGGTGCTCAACGTTTCGCACGTGGCCGTACGCGCGCGCGCCGGTCACAGTTCGGCCGCGCGCGTGCATGTGCAGTGGACACCGTGGGGTGATACGGAGTGGGAAGCTGCGCTCAAACCGCAGGGTGCACGCACCGTGACAGGCGCGTTGCGTGCCATGCTGCCGGATCGGCTGGCTACCGTGCTACTGGCAGACGCGGGTGTCGATGCCACACGCGTACTGTCCGAGCTGCGCCGCGAGGAGCGTCGACGACTGATTGACACGCTCGTGCGCGGCGAACTGCCGTGGAACGGCGACGAAGGCTACAAGAAGGCCGAGGTCACCGGCGGTGGTGTGGCGCTGAGCGAAGTGCATCCACGCACCATGGAGAGCCGTAGACACCCCGGACTGTATTTGTGTGGTGAGGTGCTCGACGCCTTTGGGCCGATCGGTGGATACAACTTTTTGTGGGCGTGGTCGACCGGTCGTTCGGCGGGAATGGCCGCCGCTCGCGAAACAACACCCACAGATACGGCAGCGGAGTAGCGAGTGGCGCTCACCTCAACATTGTACACGCTCGATATCGCGCTGTCGCACGTGGACCGGCATGTGTACGAAACGCTGGCGCTACGGGTGCCCATGCACCCGTCTGAGTCACCTGAGTACTTCGTGGCTCGCGTGCTCGCCTACTGTCTTGAATACACAGATGGCATCACGTTCTCACGCGGCGTGTCCGATCCGGAAGACCCTACGATTGCCGTACGTGATCTCACGGGCGCCTTGCAAGCGTGGATCGAGATTGGTGCACCAGATGCCGCGCGGTTGCACAAGGCAAGCAAGGCGGCGGCGCGTGTTGCGATCTATACACATCGCGATCCGCTCATCGTGTTGCGTGGCTACGTGGGCGAGCGCATTCATCGTGCCGAGCAGATCACACTCTTCGCGATCGATCGCGACCTTATTGCGGCGTTGGTCGAGCAATTGGATCGTCGCATGAAGATCGATGTGACGGTCACGGACGGCACGCTCTATGTCACGATTGGGGGTGTGATGTTCAGTGGCGACGTGGTCCCACACTCGGTGCAGACTACTGCCTGAGGGCACTGTGATCCGTGTTACCAACTAGCTGGTGATGCGGGCCACGGCGGGCGTTGGCGAGGCGGTGCGACGTTAGTGGCGACTGACGCATCCTTCCACGCACGGAGTACCCGTCTCATGTTGGCCAAGACATTCCGCCGTTCTGCTACTGTTGTTCGCAACGTCTGTGCGTCGTTCCTGGTCATGTCCGCAGCAGCGTGCGGTTCGGATACGCCCTCGGAACCCGACGCCGGTTTCGCGGCCACCAACTCGCGTGGCGGAAGCGGCACCACCAGCGGAAACACCGGACCCACAGGCAGCAACGGCACCTCGGCCTCACGCTGCAACGGCACGTTGGGAGCCATCTCGGTGGAACAAGTGTCGGTACCGAACGGCGCCTCGTGCACGCTCAATGGCACGCGAGTGCGGGGGGATGTGAAAGTCGCCTCTGGTGCCACGCTCATTGTCGACGCCGCGCGTGTTGACGGAAACATTCAGGCCGAAGACGCACTGAGCGTGTCGGTGCGAAACGGTGCGTTCGTTGACGGTGATGTACAGGTCAAGCGTCGCGCCTCCGTTCGCGTGGAGAATGCCATCATCGACGGCAACCTGCAGCTCGAAGAGTCTGGCGTGTCGCTCGTTGCAACGGGCATTCGCGTGCATGGCGATCTGCAGGTGAAGCAGGGCAACGCAGTAGAGATTTCCAACAGCTTCGTGCGTGGCAACCTGCAGCTGGAAGAAAATCGCGGCGCGCTCGTCGCCAATGGCAACGACGTCGGCAGCGACTTCCAGGTCTTCAAGAACATTGGTGGTGTACGTCTCACATCAAACCGGATTGCACAGTCGCTCCAGTGCAAAGAAAATTCGCCGGCGCCGACTGGCGGATCGAATACCGCCGGCGAGAAAGAAGAGCAGTGTCGTTCGCTTTGAGCAGACTACGTCGCGAGGACTGATGTTCCCCTGCGACGGGTGAGCTGCGTGGAGTAGCGACCTCAGCCGGGCGCGTTACGCGTCCGTGACCACTGCGAGGTGATGTTGTTTCAGAAGGCACCGACGTTTGGCGCTCCTCGGCGGTTCGGTCTCTGAACAGACGCGAACCGCCCGCCATTGGTCATCAGCGCAGGCGCGCTGCCTTTCCGGACCGTCCGTGATCCCGACAACTCGTTACGCCGCCACCACGCGCCGTACTCTGTTCATGCTTCTGGTGGCGCTGGGCGTCGCGGCGTGCGCTGACACCTCCACGGCGCCCGCCGGCCTCTCGGCCATTGACGTTGCGCTGGCGTCCACATCGGTGCAGGCCGGGCGTAGCACCTCAGCCTCTGCACAGGGACGTGCCAGTGACGGATCGGCGACGGCAACGGGCAAGATTGTGTGGTCGTCCTCTGCCAGCACGGTGGCCACGATCAACGAGTTCGGTGTGATTACCGCGGTGGCCGCTGGTACCACACAGATCACCGCGACATCCGGAAGCATTTCGGGAACGCAGGCGCTCACCGTGACGCCGCCACCGCCAGCGCTGACCACAATCGTGGTCGCTCTGCCCAGTGCGAGCCTCGCGCTCGGTGAATCGTCGCTGGCCACGGCCACCGGTCGTGATCAGTTTGGAGCGGCGTTTCCGACGGGTACTGTTACGTGGACGTCAGCCACAACGACCGTGGCCACGGTCTCCACTGCGGGCGTGGTCACAGCGGTAGCGCCCGGCACCACGCAGCTCACTGCCGCCGCCGGCGGCCGAACGGGCACACTCACCGTTACGGTGAATGCACCGCCGGGCATTCGCATTAACGAAGTCGAATCAAGCGGCGGTACGCCCGGCGACTGGGTCGAGTTATTCAACGCCACGAACACAACGGTTGATCTGTCCGGGTGGGCGCTCAAGGACAACGACGACTCGCGCACCTTCCGCTTTGCAACTGGCACCACGATTGCCGCGGGCGCACATCTTGTGGTTGAAGAAGCCACGTTCAACTACGGACTTGGCGCCGCCGATTCCGTACGGTTGTCCAACCAGTTTGGTGCGCGCGTTGATTCGTACGGATGGACCGCGCATGCCAGCACCACCTACGGCCGTTGCCCCAACGGCAGCGGCCCGTTCGTCACGATGTCGAGCGTGACCAAGGGCGCAGCGAATGACTGCCGACCGCAGATTAAAGTGAACGAAGTGGAGTCGAACGGTGGCACGCCGGGTGATTGGATCGAGCTCTATAACGTAGGCACGACCACGGTGGATCTCTCCGGCTTCATCGTGAAGGACAACGATGACGCTCGGACTACACGACTGCCCGCCGGTTCTATGATTGCGCCCGGCGCGTTCTTTGTGATCGAAGAAACGACGTTGGGTTTCGGATTGGGCTCGGCCGACGCTGCGCGAATCTTTGACGCGACCGGCGTACTGATCGATGAGTACGCGTGGACGTCGCATGCAACGACCACATACGCACGGTGTCCGGATGGTACGGGCGGCTTCTCCACGTCCACCACATCGACCAAGGGCGCCGCAAATAACTGCGTTGGTTCCGTAAAGGTGAATGAAGTGGAATCAAACGGCGGCACGCCGGGCGATTGGATCGAGTTGTACAATGCCGGTGGTAGTCCGGTTGATATCTCGAACTATCTGGTCAAGGACAACGACGACACACGCACCACACGCATTCCGGCAGGTACAACGCTCGCGCCGGGCGCGTTTTACGTGATCGAAGAAACGGCACTCGGTTTCGGACTCGGTGGCGCTGATGCGGCCCGCTTGTTCGACGCCAACGGTGCACTCGTGGACTCGTATGAATGGACGGTCCACGCCGCCATTACGTATGGTCGCTGCCCGGATGGTTTTGGCGCATTCGCCAGCACTACGGTCTCGACGAAAGGTGCGGCGAACATCTGCACGCCCGTTGTCGCGCCGAGTGCGCCATGGCCGGGAAGCGACAACACGCAGGCGGTGGTTGGTGCCAACGTGTTCGGAACGAACATGAGTGGCCTTACCTTCGAAAGCGCCACCGGTGGCAATCCGTCTGTGCTGTGGGCGTCAAAGAATGGTCCCGGCAGCCTGTACCGCTTGATCTTCAGCGGTGGTCTCTGGACGCCTGACCCAGCCAACAACTGGGCAACTGGTAAACTGCTGCGCTATCTCGACGGCACGGGTGATGTTGACGCCGAAGGTGTGACATTCGCAGCAGGTGGGTCTGCCGGTGGCATGTACATATCCGCAGAGCGCAACAACGCCGTGAGCGGCGTCAGTCGCAACAGTGTGCTTCGTTATGATGTGTCGCAGCCTGGTACGTCGCTCACGCCAACGCATGAGTGGAATCTGACCAGCGATCTGCCCGTAGTCGGCGCCAACCTCGGCGCTGAGGCAATCACATGGATTCCCGACAGCGTGTTGGTGAACCGTGCGTTCTTCGATGAATCAAAGAATCGTGCGTATAACCCGGCTGACTACGCCGATCATGGCACCGGTATTTTCTTCGTCGGGCTCGAAGCGAACGGCGTCATCTACGCGTTTGCATTGAATCACGCCAACAGCAGTTTCACGCGCGTGGCCACGATCACCACTGGTTATCCGGGCGTGATGGGACTTGAGTATGATCCCACCACCAAGTACCTGTGGGCCATCTGTGATGACGGATGCGGCACCACCATGGGTGTGCTCGAGATCGACGTGGCGACAGGTTCGCCAACCCGCGGACGTTTTCAGGCCCCGCGTCGATTTGCGCGCCCGGCATCACTCGGCAACTTCAACAACGAAGGTTTTGCGTTTGGTACGCAGGCCGAGTGCGTGAACGGACTCAAGCCCGCGTTTTGGGCCGATGACAATCAGACCGGTGGTTTTGCAATCCGCAGTGCGTCAATGCCGTGCGGAACGATTGCTGCGGCGCCGTTCATGGCGCGCGCACGTCGTTGATCACGCGCGCGGTATCCTGACGCTACGCGCCCGGTATGCGCTGCGATGGCGCGGGGTTGCCCGAAGGGGTGACCTCGCGTCCGTCGCGGTAGGCACGTACGCCCGCGTTGGTATCGTTCAGCAAGAGAAGGGTGCCGGGTTGCCCGTACTGCTTCATCAGATCCAGCATCATCGGGCCTTCGCCGCCCCACGGATATCCGAACACAATATCAAACTCGTCGAGCGCGTGTCCGAGCTGTAAGTAGCCGGATGGTCCGGAGCCGAGTGTGCCAGTTCGCGCGTCGCCATCGCTGGTCGTCCAGCGATAGCCGGTGGGTAAAAAACTGCCCGCCGCGAACTTCGCGCGCGAGTTGTGCCGCTCCGCCAACGCACGCGCTGTTTTGACCAGCGATGCGTCGAGCTCAATGCCGAACGCCTCAAAGCCGAGCATGTCAGCCATGATGGTGATTACGCCTGTGGCGGATCCCCATTCGAGAAATCGAAGTCCGGGACGTCGGTACAGCACCAGCGCACGACGCACGATGTCGTAATCGGCATTCACAAATGGGTGAAAGCCGCGGTCACGCACCGTCGTGTCAAAGCGCTCAAATAGCGTCCAGCCCTCTTCGCAGAGCGCGTCGAGTCTGGCGTTGAGTGCGTCGTCGATTTCAGGCAGGTCCGGCGTGGGTGCCCCCAGCAAATGATCGGTGCGGCGTTCGTTGTGTTGCGTCGCCTTGTGAAATATGCCGGACTGCGGCCGACACTCAAACACTAGAGACGCGCCGGACGAACGGTACGTCCAGCGTCATCTTCGACTCTCTTGCTTGAGACCCCACATGTCAGCCGATTCCTCGCCCGTCAAACGTCGTCATATTCGTTTTCCCGCCGACGAGGGCGACCTCGCCTGGATCGACTACGGCACCTTTGACGTGCCGTTCGCTCCGCTGCATCCGGCGTTAATCGTGGAAGAGGCGCCCATGAGCGGCTGCGGACTGCTGCTCCTGAATCCCGAGCGTTGCCCGGTGGGCACGCGGTTTCGCGTGCAGGTGGGACGCCTGGCGCCACTGCAGGCGCAGGTGCAGTGGGTGCGAGAAATCGAGCACGGCATTGCGCGCGTTGGTGTCCAGTTTCTCGAGTGACGGCTCGGTCTGAGTTTCGCCGGGGGCCCGTCAGGTGCGCGTGCGGGCTTTGCGGCCGCGTGTTTGCACGCTCAGGGCCACCGCTTGGCACTGTGTTTCGCCGTCTTTGCACACCGAAAGACGCAGCACGCCGTTGACGGGTGAGGTGAGCAGTACCCGCGCTGACGGCGCCTCCACGTAGCGGGTGCCGTCGGCCGAGGTGCCCTTGGCCGAGAACGAGATGCGTTCGCCCGACTCAAGGAGCAACTGCGGTTGAACCCGCGCGTCAATGGCGGAATTTGGACCGGCCTCAATGGCCAGCGTGCGAACATGGGCCGAATCGTGGGCCGCCAGCACGAACAGCTCGTGTTGTGCGAGCACGGTGTCTGGAGGATCGAGGCAGGCAGCGCCCGCGAACGTGAGCCCGGTGAGGAGCAGAGTCGAGATGGTCCGACGAGTTGGGACAGGCATGCCGTAGAGTGTGTGGCCGCGCGAGGCGGGTAAAGCCCGCTTGCGAGACTGGTGGTTTGATTTTACAATGAACGAACATTCAGTCAACCGTCAGTCTCCACCATGTCCCCACGCTCAGCCGCCCAGAACGACGCCCTTCGAGCCGACGCGCGCGACCGTATTGAGCGGGCCGCGCTGCGGGTGTTCGCGCGATCAGGCTACGCCGGATCAAGCGTGCGCGACGTGGCGCGCGAGGCGGGTGTGGCGCAGGGGCTGCTGTACAACTACTACGCCGGGAAATCCGAACTGCTCGCCGCAATCATGCGACGCGCGATGGCTGATGTCGCGGAATCGTTCGCCGCCGCTCAGATCAACGCGTCGCCGGCCGAGCAGTTGGCACACCTGATTCACGCCGCGTTTCGATTAGTGCCGGAGCATCTCGAGTTCTGGCAGCTGCTCTACGGCGTGCGGCAGCAGCCAGACGTGCTCGGCGTACTTTCTGTTGAGCTATTTGAGTTCACCGCGCAGGTGCGAGCAACACTCGAAGCTCATCTCGTCGCGTTGAACGACCCGATGCCCGCGGTGCGCGCACGTTTACTCTTCGCCACCATCGATGGTGTGGCGCAGCACTACGCCATGGAGAGTGACCGATATCCGCTCACCGCAGTTGCACACGAGGTCGTGACGCTCTTTACCGGACTGACACAACCTCTCAAGATCGTGGAGTGAGCGCGTGCCGATAGATCGCAGCTTTCCTGTGGACGCATCACTCTATCCGTTTGCGGAGCACGCGTTCGAAAGTGCCGATGGCACTATGCACTACGTAGACGAAGGTTCGGGGCCTTTGGTTGTGCTGGTGCACGGCACGCCGGTGTGGTCGTTCGTCTATCGTGCGCAGATAGCCGCTGTCGTTGAGCGAGGGTTCCGCGTGATTGCGCCCGATCATCTGGGCTTTGGTCGATCGGAAAAGGCACCAGACGCGGGGTATAGTCCTCAAGATCACGCACGTCGACTTGAAGCGCTGTTGCTATCACTCAATGTTTGTGATATCACACTCGTTGTCCACGATTTTGGCGGACCGATCGGTTTGCACTTTGCGCTCGACAACGTGGATCGCATTGCGGGGCTGGTGATCATGAACACATGGTGCTGGCCACTTACCAATGACGCACGCATCGCGCGCGCAAGCAGACTACTCAGCGGTTCCTTTGGACGCTGGCTGTACACGCGACTGAACGCGTCACCGCGCTGGCTGATTCCGGCCGGCTTCGCCGATCGCACGAAACTCACACCGCACCTACACGCGCACTATCTGGCGCCGTTCCCCACACCGTCATCGCGCTTGCCACTCTGGCAACTGGCCCGAGACCTGATTGACTCGTCAGCATGGTACGCGCAGCTCCAGGAACGACTGGCAAAACTCAAGCACCTACCGATTTTGCTGTTGTGGGGCATGCAGGACACAGCGTTTGGTCATGTATACGTCAGACGATGGCGCACCATCTTTCCTGAAGCGGAGCTGGCCACCCTGGAGACGGCATCACATTTCCTCCAGGATGAGCGCCCGGAAATTGTCTCGCGCGCGATTGGCGACTTTGCGGCAGGCATATCGCGTGCGTGATGCAGATCAGGCGAACGCCGGCCGTCGCCGCGCCGACTATCGCAGCGCGCAACTTGGCAGCGCAGGCCGCGCCTGGCTGATGGCTCTGGCGCTGGCGACCACAGGATGTACCGCGAGTGAACGCGTCACGTCACCGGCAGCGCCACCACCGCCTCAAGTGCCTGCGCCGCCGGTGTTCTCCAACGCGTGTCTCGTCACTCGCATCTACGATGGTGATACGTTCGCGTGCATTCCCACCGCGCGCACCGATACCGTGGTTGTACGCATGCTGGCCATCGACGCCCCGGAAACAGCGCAACGACTCGGCACCTTCTCCACCGCGATTCTGCGATTTGAGCTGCCAATCGGTCAACGCATCGGCCTTCGATTCGATGTCGATTCACTCGACAACTTCGGCCGCACGCTGGCCTGGATCGAAACGCCCAGTCGCAGCAACTTGAACGTGTGGCTCGCCGAAGACGGCTGGGTCACCGATCTGGTGATTGCACCCAACACCGCGATTGCATCGGCGGTGCGTTCGGCCGTCGCGCGGGCCCGCGCGGAACAACGCGGATTGTGGGCGCGTGGATTCGCTTCTTGCTTGCCGGTCGACTTTCGCTCTTCTCGCTGTTTCGACTGACGCGCGCGCTTACGAACTCGCGGCCTTTGTCGCGAGTACCGTCACCGTATCGTGGAGCCTGATCTTGCCCGGATGCACATGCGTGGCGTTCATGCCAAACACCACTCCACCATCACTCCCTCGGCGATACTCGGCGAACGTGCGAAGCGGCTCGCGGCTCTGCGTCAGTGATTCCACATCAAGTGTGGTCACGACGCAGCGCACGCACTGCGAACCCACACCGAGTTCTACGTTGCCAATGCGCACGCGACTCCACGTGTCTTCGTCGTGCGCTGAACCTCCGCCGAGTAGAATATTCGGGCGGAATCTCGAGGCTGGAATTGCCGGAGCGCCACCTTGTACGAGGCGCTGGTTCAGTGCGGCCACACTTTGTTCGCCGAGCAATAGCAGCGGCGCACCGTCGGTTACTGAAACAAATCGTTCTGTGGTGTTTACAGGGCCCGCGTATTTTGCCTGCAGCGGGCGAAGCGAGGTTGGCAGCATGTGCATCACACGGCACGACCGGCCAATCGCGTCGCTGCACCACCGCGCGGCGCTATCACCAAAGTCGGCCATCTCCAGCGTGTCGTTCCAGCAGCGAACCATGCGCACCGCTGGTGAGTGCGTGTGCGGCCAGATCTCAATATCCGCCGCACCTTCTATCGAGAGTTGCAGCGGCGCTTCGGAAACAATCACGCCGTTCTCCACCGGAAAGAGCGCGGTGATTTGCGCGAGTCGCGGCGTGTCTCGCGGCGTGATGACTACACCATCATCGTCAACAAGCATGCAGCGCCGGTCACCGATTGCGCCCAGTTCGTCGAGCTCAAGTGACGACACGGCCAGAGGGCGCGCGCCTTTGAGTGGGTGCACGAAGAGGCCCGAGACCCGCATATCTGCAACGCTCATGTCTTAGCGCCGAGGCGCGGCGAGATAGTCCACCGCGAGTGACGCCAGCGTGCGCACGCCCGTGGGCAACGCGCCTTCATCGGCAAAGAACAATGGTGAATGATTGACCGGCGCAGTTTTCCAATCCTGATTCGCCGGCGTTACGCCGAGAAAGACAAACACGCCCGGCACACGCTCCTGAAAGTACGAAAAGTCTTCCGCGCCGGTGGCCAGCGGTTCAATGCTGACGCCAGCCGCGCCGGCCGCTCGCACAAGCGTGGGCAGCATGCGCAGAGTGAGCGTGCTGTCGTTGCGCGTGACCGGATAGCCCGAGTCCACTCGCACTGCGGCGCGCGCACCGGCGCTCAACGCAATCTGTTCAGCTGTCCGCGTGACACGTGAAATGATCGACGCACGCTGCTCGCGTTCAAACGTACGAATGGTACCAATCAGGATCACGCTGTCAGGAATAATGTTTGAGCGAACGCCACCGTTGAACGCGCCGACAGTCACAATTGCCGGCACCGACGTGATGTCGGTCTGGCGGCTGATCACGGTTTGCAAACCGAGCACGATTTGTGAACTCACCACGATCGGATCCACACCGTTCCACGGGCGTGCACCATGGGTCTGTTTGCCGTGCACGATGATCTGGAACGAGTTTTCCGCGGCCATTGTGGGGCCGGGTCGGTATGCGACACGGCCGAGCGGGCCCGGACGCACGTGCAGACCAAAAATCGCGTCAACTTTTGGCGAGTCGAGCGCGCCGGCTTTGATCATGCGCTCCGCTCCGCCACCACCCTCTGGATAACCCTCTTCGGCGGGCTGAAAAATGAACTTCACCGAACCCGCCAGCTGACTGCGCATGCCCGCGAGCACTTCAGCCGCACCCATGAGAATCGCGACATGATTGTCGTGCCCGCAGGCGTGCATCACGCCCACTTCCTGTCCGTTGTACGTACTGCGCACGCGCGAGCGGAACGGGAGGTCATTGATCTCCGTGACCGGAAGCGCGTCCATGTCCGCACGCAGGGCGACCACTGGTCCGTCGCGCGCGCCTTTGAGGACACCCACAACGCCGGTGCCACCAACACCCGTCGTGACGTCCATGCCGAGTGCGCGGAGGTGTTCGGCAACGAGGGCCGCGGTGCGTGTCTCCATGCCGGAGAGTTCGGGATGTTCATGAATGTCGCGTCGCCAGGCCACGACTTTGTCGCGCACCGCGTTGGTGCGTTGATCGACTTCGGCGTGAAGACGCGAAGTTTGCGCTTCAGCCGTACCGGTGGTGGCCGCCCAGAGGAACGCGAGCGAAAGCGACGAAAGAGTTTTCATGAGTCGGGTGGTAGGAGGTGCGGTATTGGACCTCCGTGAATATGCGCACGGATCGTGTCGAGTGCTCGCGCTGTGCAACGGACCGCACGCTATCGATATTCAGAGATGTTCGCTTTCTATCAGTCCTCCAACCGGTGAAACGCCGCGCGTTTCTACTGGCCGGTGTGGGCGCAGGCGGGGCTCTCATGCTGGGTTGGAGCCTGATGCCGCCTCGACAACGGATGCATGGCGGCGCGCCTCTCCCAGGCGACGGCGGGCGCGTGGCACTCAACGGCTGGCTCACCATCGCTCCCGATCAAACGGTCACGGTGATTGTGCCGAAAGCCGAGATGGGGCAGGGTGTGCATACGGCCGTCGCCATGATGCTCGCGGAGGAGCTCGACTGCGACTGGTCCACGGTTCGCACCGAACACAGTCCGGTCGACGCGATTTACGCGAATCTCACGGTGGGTCGTGACGCACTGCCATTTCCGCCCGACAACAACGGCGTGCTCGTGCGCACCATGCAGTGGTATAGCGACAAGTTCTTGCGCGCGGCCGGATTGATGATCACGGGTGGCTCGACGAGCATTCGCGATTTGTGGGATCCGGTGCGCGATGCGGGGGCGCTGGCACGGGCGACGCTGGTTGATGCGGCCGCACGCACGTGGTCTGTGAGTTCGCAGTCATGTGAGGTCGAAGACGGAGTGATTCGCTCGGGTTCGAATGCGATGTCCTACGGCGCACTGATCGCGAGCGGCGCGTCGCTCACTCCCGCCACACGCTGGGCCCGAAAAGAGCCCAGTGCCTATCGGGTGATCGGTAGCGCACGCGTGCGCCTCGATGCCGCCAGCAAGAGCAACGGATCGGCGGTGTTTGGCATTGATGTGCGACCCGAGGGACTTGTGTTTGCCGCCGTCACGATGTCTCCAGTGCTCGGCGGCAGTGTGCGCAGCTATGATGAAGTCGCCGCGAAGCAATCACCCGGCGTTCGTGCGGTGGTGCCACTTTCGGGTGTGAGCGGTAGTGCGCGCGGTGTGGCGGTGATTGCCGATCGCTGGCCACGCGCGCGCAAGGCGTTGGCCGCGCTGGCGGTGCAGTGGGAAGATGGCCCGAATCACATGCTCTCAAGCGAAGACGTATTGTCCACGCTGCGGTCACGCGCCGCCGAAGCGGGCGGTCGAACCTTTCGTCGCGTAGGCAACGTAGACGATGCGCTCCAGAGCGCCGCGACACGCGTGACGGCCACGTACACCGTGCCGTACCTGACGCATACAACACTGGAGCCTCCCAACTGCACAGTGCGTGTGAAGGCAGATCGGGCAGATGTGTGGGTGGGCACACAGGTGCCTACACAGGCGCGGTCCGCTGTCGCCTCGCTGCTCGGGCTGAGCGACGATGCCGTGCACATGCATGTGCAGTTGCTTGGTGGTGGGTTCGGACGTCGGCTCGACATCGATTTCATTGTGCAAGCGGCAGAAATCGCGAGAGCGCTGCCAGATACGCCTGTGCAAGTGATCTGGAGTCGTGAAGATGATGTGCAACACGATTTCTATCGACCGGCCACGGCGTCAGTGATGCACGGCGGATTGAACAGCGCGGGCAAGGTCACGGCGTTGCGCGCGACGAGCGCCAATCAATCCATCGTGCAGTCGTACGGCGCGCGCAACGGAGTCTGGCTGGCGCGGTTTGATATCAACAAGTCGGCCGTCGAGGGCATGTTCGATCAGCCGTATGCGTTTCCTGCACTGCAGGTGACGCATCATGATGTTGAGTTGCCGGTGCCAGTTGGATACTGGCGAGCAGTCGGACATTCGCATCAGGCATTCTTCATTGAGAGTTTTGTCGATGAGTTGGCACATGCTGCCGGCACGGATCCGGTCGCGTTTCGTCTCGGCCTGCTGCGTGATCATCCGCGGGCGCATCGAGTGTTGACGCTTGCTGCCGAGCGAGCCGGTTGGAGCGGGCAAGCGTTGGTCTCCAGTGACGGTGCGCCCGTTGCACGCGGCATTGCGCTGCATCGTTCCTTCGGTTCCATCGCAGCGATGGTGGCAGAGGTGTCGCTCGGTTCAGAGCGTGAGGTGCGCGTGCATCGTGTCACCTGCGCGATTGACTGCGGAGTGGCCATACACCCGGAAGGTGTGGCGCAGCAAATGCAGAGCGCGGTGGTGCATGGACTCAGTGCCGCACTGTTTGGTGAGATTACCATCGTGAACGGACGCGTGCAGCAACAAAACTTTGACGGCTACCGGCTGCTGCGGCTGCACGAAACGCCGATCGTGGAAACGCACATCGTACCGAGTAGCGAGTCGCCGGGAGGCGTGGGTGAGGTGGGTCTTCCGCCTGTCGCGCCCGCCATTGCGAACGCGCTTTTCGCACTCACTGGTGAGCGGCTGCGATCGTTGCCGCTGAAGCCGACCATGGTTCCGCAGGAGCGCACGTGATCACACTCCGGGTGAATGGACAGGAGATTTCGATTAATGCCGACGCTGATTCGCCTCTGCTGTGGGCGCTGCGTGAGGATTGCGCCCTGACCGGCACCAAGTTCGGGTGCGGCATTTCGCGCTGCGGGGCATGCACGGTGTTACTGGACGGTGTGCCCGCACGCAGTTGTGTCACGCCCGTTGCGCAGGCAAAGTCACGCGAAATCACCACGATCGAAGGACTCCGAGACATCAACGCACCGGCGGATCGCGCCCGCATCGCAGCGGCGATACAAGCTGCGTGGACAGCGCACAGTGTCGCGCAGTGTGGATACTGCCAATCTGGTTTTGTGATGGCAGCCGTCGCACTGCTGAGTACCGTCGCCGCGCCCAGCGACCGCGACATTGAGGACGCGTTGCGGGGACACTTGTGTCCGTGTGGTTCGTATGAACGAGTGCGGGCGGCTATTCACAACGCCGCACGCGCACTCTCGGGTGGTCTTGTCGCGACGTAGGCCAGCGCGCAGCGTCAGGGGGCAGCTCGACCTTGCCGCTCCGAAGAACTCTGAACATGTCGGTTTTATCAGCGCAGTTCCCATAGCAACGCGTCAAACGCGCGTGCTTTCGCAACACAAGGCGGCGCGCAACTCTCCACGGAGTTGCGCGCCGCTTAACGTGTCCGCCCGCACGGCGTCTACCAGAACGAAGCGCAGCACAACAGACTGCGAGCGTTTATACGATTCACCGTCGAGGATATCATGCGTACACATACGATTGCGGCACTCATGCTGGCACTCACTGCGAGTGCAACCACATTGTCAGCCCAGCGTTCGCCGCGCGATGCACAGCATCGTGGCCGCGCAGTCGGCGGCGAAGTCGGGCGCGCAAATATGTCACCAGTCGCGGCGCTGCTTCGCCAGCGCGAGCGGCTTGGTCTCACCGATGCGCAGGTGCAGCAGCTCACGCAACTCGCGAGCGCGCAGCGTTCGGAATCACCGAGGGGCGCCACAGGAGTCGCGCCTTCGGAACGCCTTCGACTGCGAGCCGATCTGATGGACGCCCGGGCCAGCGGCAATACGGCTGCCATGCGCGCCAGTCTCGACAAGGCCAGTGCACTCCGCAATGCGCAGCGCGTTGCCGCGATGGAAGCCCGTGAAAAGGTGCGCGCCGTACTGACAACGGAGCAGCGCGCGAAGCTCGATCACGGACAGCGCCAGGCGCGCACAGGACGGGCCATGCAGGCCCGCAACGGGAAGGCGCGTGGTGCGCAGGTTCGCGGGGCTCGTGGGCCGCAGCGAGGCGGCGCTGCAGCGCCACCGCGTTCGCCTCGGCGTAACGACTAACGCTTAACGCTCAACCTCAGCGCGGTGCCGTATACACCACGGCACCGCGCTGCAGCACGAGTTGCACATTTCGAATCGCTGAAATATCCGTGCTCGGATTTCCTTGCACGAGCACAAGGTCTGCAGCGGCACCTGGGGTCACGGTGCCGATGGTGCGTTCAAGACCGAGCACGCGCGCGGCGATCGATGTGGCCGCCGTGAGTGCCTGAAGCGGCGTCATGCCGTACTCCACCAGAATCTCCAGCTCCCGCGCGTTGTCGCCGTGCGCGAACACGCCCACGTCGCTGCCGTTCGCAATGGTGACGCCAGCGTCGAGCGCCGCACGAAGCGATGCGCGTTTGGCCCGAACACGCGCCGGTTCCGCGGTCACGCCTGGCTGCCACCCACCGTATTGCGCGATCGCGTGACCGGCCGCCACGGTCGGTACCAACACCACACCACGTTCTTTCATTAACGCGAAGACTTCCGCGGTGCCGCCGTCGCCGTGCTCAATCGTTTGCACACCAGCCAGCGTGGCGCGGCGCATCCCTTCGGCCGTCGACGCGTGCGCAATCACCGGGCGCCCGCTCGAGTTCGTAATAGCGACGGCAGCCTGCAGCTCTTCAATGGTGAACGCCGGTGCCGCCGAACCGTTTGGACCCCAACGATAGTCGGCGTACACTTTGATCACATCCGCGCCGCGCGCAATCTGTCCCCGCACCGCGGCGACGAGCTCGCTGGTGTTGCCCGCTTCTTCAGCCGCAACGGGAACGCGCACTTCTGGCGCGAATCCTCGCGGCGCGTAACTGCCGCGCATCACGATTGCTTGTTCAGCCACGATCAAGCGTGGTCCGCGGATCACACCTTTCTCCAGTGCACTGCGCAACCCCACGTCACCGCTGCCGGCGCCTTCGGTGCCCAGATCGCGAAGCGTGGTGAATCCGGCATCGAGGGTGCGCGACAGGTGCACCGTCGCACGCGCAACACGTTCGCCCCACGCTTCCCGCAGCACCTGATCATCCCAGGCGACTTCGTTGTACGGATGAAGCAGCACGTGTGAGTGCAGATCAATCAGCCCCGGCATCAGCGTGGTGCCGGGCAGTGCAACCACGCGCGTGTTTCCGGGAACCGTGACTGAAGCACGGGGTCCGATCGCCGTCACTCGGCCGCTGTCAACGAGCACGACCACGCCTTCTCGTTGTGCGGTGCCATCAAACACACGATCCGGTACGAGCAGGATAGGCACGGGACTCGCGGCATTCGGCACAGATGACGTCGCCTGCGCACCCACAGCCTTCGCGCTGGTCAGCCCAAGGGATACGGAGGCGACCAGCAGCGCCGTGACCGAAAGCGATACCGATGGTGTACTCATATTGAGGCACACTGGAAGGAGAAGTACGAACGCGAATACGCCTGAAGAATGTTGACGGATACTGGACGTTCGTGAGCCCGGACGCCAGCTTCAATATCTCTGCAACCGTTGCCTGGGCAACGCTCACGAAGTCTGGAGGCACGTCGTACCATGTCGGATTCCCTCGCGGTCGAGGCATCATCTTCCGGTGACACAAAACCGCGTGATGACCAGATTGATGTGTTCGGGCTCACGCACACCGGTTCGGTGCGTAAGGAAAATCAGGATCATTTCCTGCTCGCGTCGATCAGCAAACGGGTTCACGTGCTGCAAACCAGCCTGAATGAGCAACAGCGCTTGCCATTGGCTGATGAGCGCCTGGCGTTTCTGGCCATGATCGCTGACGGTGTGGGCGGTGGCGAAGGAGGCGAACGTGCGTCCGCCACCGCACTCGAAGTGGCGACGCAATACTTCACGATGAGCACCGAGTGTTACTACCGCGCGTCGAGCAACGACGAAGAGTTTATTCACGTGTTGCAGGACGCCGCGCTTAAATGTCATGAGGCGGTGCTCGATCGCGCGAAACAGGAAGGGCACGGGCGCACCATGGCCACGACGCTGACCATGTTTATGGGTGTGTGGCCATGGTATTACCTGCTGCAGGTTGGCGATTCACGGTACTACTCGTATCGCGAGGGTCGGTTGCAACAGGTGACGCGTGATCAGACCATGGCGCAGGATCTCGTGGACGAAGGCGTGTTCACGCGCGCCATGGCCGAAAAATCCCGCTATTCGCACGTGCTCTCCAGCGCGATCGGCGGACAGCACGCCTTGCCCGTGGTCACACGCTTGCCCAACGACTGGCACACCGTGCACCTGCTTTGCAGCGACGGACTGACCAAGCACGTGACCGATGATCAGATCCGAGATCGGCTGGCCTCAATGACCTCGGCGCAGCAGGTGTGCGAACAGTTGCTGCAGGACGCGCTGGATGGCGGCGGAACGGACAATGTGAGTATCATCGTGGGGCGTACCCTGCGTCAGCGCTGACGCGCCTGCGAGCCCTTTCGGGTGCGAACGTAGCGTCAGGGCAAACGCGTTTCTCTCGATTCCGCACCTCTGCCAGGCGTTCATGACATTCTCGTTCACGCCAATCGCTCGTGCGGCCACGCTGTGTTCAGCGCTGGCCGCAATACCATTCGTTGCGCTCCCACTCCTCGCGCAGCCGGCGGCCACCGCAGAGTTTGCGGGCCCGTCCCCGTGGCACACCATCCGACAGGAACGACTGCGCACCCTGCTGCCTGTGGCGATGCAGAAGGCCAACGTGGATGCGTGGATTGTCATGGTACGCGAAAATGCGAATGATCCGCTGGCCCTGCACGTGGGCGGTGAAAATACCGGCGCGCCCTCCTCCATTCTCTTTCTCAGACGCGGCACATCGGTGCAGTCATACATCTTCGCCGGCTTCGGTGAAGTGATCGCGTTGCGTGAACTTGCCGTACATGATTCGGTCGTAGCATACACCGCGGAATCCGGCGGCCCGCTTGGTGAAGTGGCGGCGCGATTGAAGACGGCCAATCCCGCGCGCATCGCAATCAATAGCGGCAATCTGGCCATGGCCGACGGGCTCTCCGCATCGCAGCGCATCGCGCTCGAACGGGCGATTGGACCAGAAATGAGTGCGCGACTCGTGTCGTCGGCCGAACTTGTAAGCTATTGGCTCGACCGCAAGCTGCCCGCCGAGATCGACATCATGCGAAAAGCCGCGTCGCTCACGGAGCAACTCGAGCACGAAGCGTATGCCACGGTCGTGCCAGGCAAGACCCGCGACAGCGATCTCGCGCAGTTTTTGAAAAAACGCATGCGTGAATTGGCCGTCGAAGACGGCTGGTCGCCGGCGCAGAACCCAAGTGTGAACTCTGGCCCGGACCGTGGTCACTCACACGCGTCGAATCGTGTGATCGAATACGGCGACGTCATTCAGATCGACTTCGGTATCAAGGTGTTCGGCGTCTGGGGTACGGACATCCAGCGTTTTGCCTATGCGCTGCGTCCCGGAGAATCAGTGCCACCGCCTGATGTGCAGCGCAAATGGCTTGCTGCGCGACGTGGTGGTGAAGCGGCATTTGCCATGATGCGCCCGGGTGTCACTGGCAGCGAAGTGGATTCAGCGCAACGTGTGATCATGAACCGCGAAGGGTCAGCGAGTGTGCCGTGGGGCACAGGGCACTCGGTGGGTTATTGGGCGCACGATGTAGGTCCATCGCTCAATCGCTTCAACAAGCGTCCACTCGAAGTGGGACACGTCTTTGCATTCGACGGGTTTTTTGCGTGGACGCTGCCCGGTGGCACCGGCAAGTGGGGCGAAGGCAGCAAGACCATTTCTGTGGAAGAGATGGCAGTGATCACCGAACGCGGTGCGGAGTATCTGGTGCCGCCACAGCAGGAACTGATACTGATCAAGCGCTAAACAAAACCGCGGCGTGTGCCACATAAGCACACGCCGCGGTTCTCGTTTGTGGTTCGCTCCGTATTTACGGACGACGTTTCGGATCGGCGAGTGAGCGATAATACTCCTCAACCAACGCGCGATATTCCGGCGGCACCGGAGCGCGCGCACCGAGCGCCGGTCGATTGTCCGCACCCAGGCCGTAGCTGCGGAACAGCGCGAACTCAAACGTCTTGAGGCCTTCAATCACATTGGCCTGCAACTCGGCGAGCCCCTTGGGGTCGCCGTTCAATGCACGTCCGCTTTCAAGCTGACGCAGATCCGAGATCGCACGATCCAGTTCGCGCACATCGAGTCCTTGTCCGGCAAGTTCGCGACGCAGCTCTTCTGCCGCCTGACGACGCAAGCGGAACTCTCCACGCGCCTGTGACGCGTCGCCGCTCGGACGTCCGTCGGTTCGCGGGCCATTCGGTGCGCCACCGATTGCGCCATCGCGTCCGCCGCGCGTGCCCGCATCGCCGCGTCCTTCGCCGCCCTGTTGGCCCTGTTGGCCCTGTTGGCCCTGTTGGCCCTGTTGGCCCTGTTGGCCCTGTTGGCCCTGTTGGCCCTGCTGGCCTTGTTGACCCTGCTGGCCCTGGCCCTGTTGTCCTTGCTGGCCTTGTTGGCCTTGCTGGCCCTGTTGACCCTGTTGACCCTGTTGACCCTGTTGACCCTGCTGGCCCTGTTGACCCTGTTGACCTTGCTGGCCCTGTTGACCCTGCTGGCCCTGCTGACCCTGCTGACCCTGCTGACCCTGCTGGCCCTGCTGGCCCTGCTGGCCCTGCTGGCCCTGCTGGCCGCGCGCCGCGTTACGCGAGGTGTCCTGCGGTCCCTGCCGCCCTTGCTGCTCTGCCAACCGGTCGCGCAATGATTCCAGCCCACGCACCAGATCCCGCGCCCGCTCCAGCGCGCGCTCCTGCTGACGGCTTGCCGACTCCGACGACAACGCCGACTGCGCCTCGCCCAACTGTTCCGACACCGCACCAAGCGCTTCACTGATTTTGTCTTCAAACGAGTTCGCGTACTCACCCGAGTTTCCACGAATTGTGCCGCGCGTGTAATCGATCAGATCACGCAAGCGCTCTTCGCGCATGGTTTCCGACGCTTCCGACAGCTCACGTGCCGCTGCAGGCTGCTCGCGACGCGCTTCACGTGCCAGACGCTCCGTCTCCGCCTGCAAGCGCGCCACATCGCTCGCCAGCGTCTGTTTGCGTTCATCAAGGCGACGAATCTGCTCCGCGCGCTCCGACGCCGACCCGGCACTCGGCAGTTCGCGCACCGCATCCGACATGCTCTTCTGACGCTCTTCGAGTTCCTTTGCTCGATCGGCGAGCTGCTTCACGCCCTGATTGAGACCATCCGTGCGTGAGTTCTCCAGTTCGCGCGCCGCGCGTGACAACTCTTCAAGTGCGGCGTTGCCTTGCGCTGACGAACCAGCGGCGGCGCGACGCATTGCGTCCGCTGCTTGCTGCATGCGCTGCGCGGCATCAGCAAGTTCGGGCGAGTTCTGTTCACGAGCCAAACGCTCAAGCCTGCGCGCTTCTTCTTCTGCCTGACGCGCCATTTCGCGCTGTGCATTGCCGCCGCCACCGCCGCCCGACTGCTGACCAAGTCGTTCGGAGAGCTCCTGCTGCATACGCTGCAGACGTTCGTTTTCCTGCTGTTGACGACTCGCCAGCTGCTTCAGACGCTCCAACGTTTCGTCCACTTCCTGCTGTGCACTTTGCTGTGCCGACTGCTGCACCGCTTCGTATTGATTGCGCAGTTTGTCTGTTTGCAGCTCGAACAGATCGGCCAGGTCTTCAGCGTTGGCACCACCACCACCGCCGCCACCGCCACCCTGTTGTTGCTGCCCACCAATCTGCACCTGCACATCACGGTAGAGCGCCTGCGCACGCTGTGCGTGCTGCAGGGCGCGCTGCTCCGCGGGCAATGCTGCGCCACCCTTTCCGGTACCAAGTAATCCCTCAGCTTCCTGCATCGCCTTGGCAGACGCAGTAAGCTCCGCCTGAATCTTTGC
Source organism: Gemmatimonadaceae bacterium (assembly GCA_022843265.1). GTDB lineage: Bacteria > Gemmatimonadota > Gemmatimonadetes > Gemmatimonadales > Gemmatimonadaceae > JAABRT01. Next base: position 73,282 of record JALHNZ010000002.1, on the reverse strand, counting down.
GAACGTGGTATCCCTTGCACTCACTCCGCGCTGCTGCAGCTGCTGTATGAGTGTGTTCACATCTTCGCGAACTTTTGCTTGCGAAATTGTGAGTGTGGTGAGGTCGGTGCTGCGCTGCCGCGGTGTACGCTTGGCACTGTCGCGCTGCCAGTTGAACGTGCCGGCTACAATCTCGCGCTGACGAGCAACAAACCCGTCAGCCGCCTCTCCACCACCGCCTCCTCCACCACCACCACCGCCGCCCTGCTGTTCCGCCTGACGATAGTTCTTGGAGAAGGGACGCACTTCCAGGAAGTACACATCGCTCGTGCCTTCATTGCCCGCACCGTCGCGAGCGACCACGTTGTACGCAATCAGGTCACCCGCTTCGAGCGTTTGCTCTTCAAGAAAGAGCGTGTGCGCCGCGCTGATTTCACGCGCGTCGCGTCTTGCGGTTTGCATGATCGACACACGCTTCTCTTCGCCGCCGTTCACACGGTAGCGCAGCTCCATGGCGGTCACGCCGTAGTCATCGTCACTTTTGGCCGAGATGGTGACTTCTTCAAGCGACGTCACCTTGGTATCACGACCGGGCTCTTCAATGCGCACGGTTGGCGCACGATCAGGAATCGCGTCAATCGCGTACTGCACACCACCGGGCACCTCGCGGCCGTCAGGTGCCACAAGGTCAACGCGATAGAAACCCGTCTTGGTCACTTTGAAGCTTCCGCTGAGCGCGCCGGCGCTGTCGGCCACAAAGGGCACCTCGGCGCCTTCGTCGAACCGCAGTGCACCACTCTTCACTGCGCGCGTGATCTCCGGAATAACACGCACCGTGGTACCAACCACGGCCACAACATCACCACTACTTTCAATGCGCTCTGGCGCGAGCCCGGTGTAGGCCGGATAGCGCAGCTCGAGTGTGATGGACCGTACCGCCGGCAGGTCGGATACCTTCAGCGTGTACACGGGTGAACGCACCCCATCCGACTCCACGAAATACTGCGTCTGTGCGGTGATGTCGAACAACCGCGAGGCAAACGCGTTGTCTCCCGTTTGTGTGGTGTCCACGCCGCCTTCGCGCTGCATGGGCAGGCGAATCCACTCGCTTGACGAATCGGCGCGGAACACCAGTTCGGCACCGTCCGCCATGAAGTTCACGAGGTCAGCGCGCACGTCGAGCGAACCGCCGCGCGGCACGGTGATATCACCCGGCTCAACCGTCACGCTGCGCACAATCGACGCGGCTTCAGCTGTTGTCCACGGCACAAAGAGCAAACGCGTCATGTCCCGAATGCTCGCGGGACCAAACACCAGCAGCGCCACTGACGCAGCGCTCACCACACCGAGCACCTGCACGGCACGACGGGTAGGACGCTTCTCAAGTCGGCGCTCCCGCTGAATCGGAGCGAGCGATGCCACCACCTGCGCCGCGAGTCGTGCCGTGAGCGCGCTTGATGCGCGCTCTTCGGGCGCACGCTGCACTTCACTCACCGCGGACACCAGCGACTGCTTGAGTTCTGGCGCGCGCTCCTCGACATACAGCGCAAACCGTTCATCACTAGTGCGACGAACAAACGGAACCACGAGGAAACGACCGAGCACCGCAATTACCACAAACCACGCGGTGAATCGCACGGTGCGCACGGTGTTTTCGCCGGGCCCCAGCATCTGGAAGAGCACCCACCCGATCGCGACGGCTGCGACTACGCCGAGTACAACGGCAGCGAGAGCTTCGAGCAGTTGGCGTTGCCGCCACTGACGGCGCAGCGTATGCAGCGCGGCGAGAAGTTGCACGTCGGGGGTCATGGGGCACTCCGCTCCGGTCCAGCAACAGTGAGACGCGCGGCCTTGCCGCGCCATCCCCGGTTAGCGAGCAGCGTTTCTGCTACCAGCAACAGGGCTGCGATGATCAACAACCAACGCCAGAACCCCTGACGCTTCTCCACTTCAATCGATCCGGCCGGCCCAGCGCCAGCCGCGTCCTCTTGTTCGGACACCGACACACCAACCAGAAGTTCCCGCGCGTCCACGGCCGAGAGGTCTGATTCGAGTGGCGACACGTTGGCCGCGACCGTGGTGACCGGATCACCGGACACTTCTTTCGAATAGGCAGCGTAGACGCCGCGTTCCGCCAGAGGCACTGCCGCCGCCAGCGAATCAGACGCCGTGGGTCGCTGCAATTCGCCCGAGGGGGAGCTCACCACAGGATCCTGCATGCGCTTGGGCAGGGCCCACGCTTCGCTTGTGAGCTGCCAGAGCGGCGATGCGGCATGCCCCGAACTGTGCAACGCCAAGCGGCGAAGAAACGGCAGGAAGGCCGGCTGCAAAGGCAGATCACCAGTGCGCGTATCCATAGGCACGGCGAGCGTGATCACGCGTCCCGCACCACTGCGACGTTCGATGACCGCAGGCAGTCCATCGTCAAAACGCGCGAGCACTTCGCTACCGGTAGCCGGTGTGACGCGCGCGTACCGCAGGAATCGTGCGGATGACAACGCACCCGGTGAATCACGGAAGGCTGAAAATAGCGGATGTTCGTTCTGCACTTCGCCGAATGTGCCGCCACGATCGGCGAAACGATCCGCCGAACCATCAACAGTGACCACACCGAGCGGGATATTGGCACCACGCGCACTCAGGCGACGACCCACCACTACCACGGCGCCGCCGCCCGCTTGCACAAAGGCATCGAGCGCCGTGGTTTCACTGGCCGAGAGCGGCGTGTCCCACACAATCGCGAGCCCAGCGTTGCGCAGGGTTGCTGCGGAAAGCGTACCCGGATTCTGCCGCGTGATTCGCACCGTTGGTGCGCGACCAATCGCCAGTGCACGTTCCGTAAACAACGTTTCGGTTTCGAGTGCGTCGCCGCCCGCGAGCAACACGACCGGCAAGGCGTCCTCACCCGCCAACGCAAAGAAGAACGTATCGTCTGCAGCGAGCAGGTCGTTTTCCATGGTGATCATGCCGCGCACGCGGCCAGATGGCAGCGGTACCGCATCAAACGCCACCACACGCTCCCCGTCCACCGGCAGCGTGACCGTTTGCTCACCACTCGGCCGACCGTCAATCTGCAACTGTGCGCGCACCGTACGCGGCGATTCGAGGCTGCGTGCCATGACACGCGCCTGTACCGAGAGTCGCGTGCGATCGGCGTCAGCGACCCGACGAACATCGACACCCGTCACCGAACTATTGGCTTTGCTTGCAGAGGCAATCGCGACCGACCGCACCGTCGCACGCGACGGTAACTCAAGACCAGCGAGCCCCGCCACACCACCACGCTGCAAGTCGGTAATCACCACTAGCTCGGCGGGCACCGCCGGGGCCTCAAGCAACACACTGCGCGCGGCGCGTAAAGCACTCACGTAGCGAGTGCCACGCGCCGTGGGTTTCGCCGTCTGCAATACCGCATCAATCGCGGCGCGATCCGTGGTCAGTGTATGCGCCACTTCCGCTTCATCATCAAACAGGATCAGCGCGACACGATCCTGCGCACCCGCCTCACGCACTATACGACGCGCCGAGTCAATCGCCGCGGGCCATACTTCGCTGTGTCCCATGCTCATGGAACGATCGAGCAGAATCACGGAGACTTTTGGTGCATCGGCCGCTGCGGCTTCTGCACTGTCGGCGGCGAACGGACGCGCGAATGCGAGCACCAGCAGCGCCAACGCGAGGGCACGCAGCGCCAGCAACGGCCAATCGGTAATGCGTTGACGCTTGCTCGTACGAATCGCCAGCTGCTCAAGAAACATGAGCGACGGAAACAGCACCGGCGTGCCCTTTTCGCGATGCCGCAGGTGCATCACAATCGGGATGGCTAGCGCCGCGAGTCCGGCGAGGAAGGCGGGAACAAGAAAGTTCATCAGCGCCCCGGATGGCGCATGGCGCGCATGTCGAGGTAGGCGTGCAGCGCCAGATCAAGCGGCTTGTCCGTTTCGATCGGCACGTAATCCACGCGGCCCGCCGCCAGTCGCTTCGTCAATGCATCACGATGCGAGGCAAAGGCTTCCTTGTACTGCTTGCGCAGCTCATCAGGCCGAAGCGGCAAGCGCACACCACTCTCGGCATCTTCAATCGTGAGCGGTGCGTCGAACGACAACTCACGTTCTCCGGGATCAATCGGATGAAAGAGAATCACATCGTGTCCACGCGCGCGCATCGTATCGAGCGCTCGACCCAACTTGTCGGCCGGCTCATAACAATCTGATACGATCACAACAACACCAGCACGAGTGGTCACATGCGCCACGCGCTCCAGCGTTTCAAGCAATCGCCCGCGACCGCTGGCTTTGGTGCGACCCAACGTGTGCAGCATTCGCTGCAGGTGACGGGCCGACGGCGGAATCACTTCGCCAAGGTCATCGCCCATGGTGACCAGCCCCACTCGGTCACCCTGATTCTTGGACAGCCAGGCCAGTGACGCGACAAGAAATCGCGCGTAGTCAAACTTGGTAACCGGACCGGTCGCAAAATCCATGGAAGCCGACGTATCGAGTGCAAACCATACACTCACATTCGTATCGGCCTCATACTGCTTGACGTAATACCGGTCGGTGCGCGCAAACAAACGCCAATCCACGCGACGCAAATCATCACCTGGCTGATACGCACGATGTTCCGCAAAATCAAGCGATGAACCCTTTCGCGCCGAACGGTGCACACCATGCATGAAACCATCAACTACGGTCCGCGCCAGCAACTCGAGATCCGAGATGCGGGCCAGCAAGGCTGGATCCAGAAAGGCCGCGGGTGCGGTGGCCACGTTCAGCGCTCCGAGCGGGGCACGGGGTTGGCCTGCACCAGCTGCTCAACGAGTTTGTCAGTGGTGACTTTTTCCGACTGCGCCTGGAAGTTGGCCAGGATACGGTGACGCAGCACGGGACGCGCGAGTGCCGTGATATCATCAAGGCTCACGTGCGTGCGCCCTTGCAGCAACGCGCGCGCCTTGCCACCGAGCACGAGCGCCTGCGCGGCACGCACGCTGGCACCGTACGAGATGTACTGTTTCACAAAATCCGGCGCGTGCACATCGCTTGGCCGAGACATACGCACCAGACGCACGGCCCAGCGCGTGACCATGTCGGACACTGGCACACGTCGCACCACCTGCTGGAACGCGAGAATTTCCGCTTTGCTCACCACCGGCGTGATCGCTTTGGGCGATACGCTGGTCGTTGAGCGCACGACGTTTACCTCGTCGTCTTCCGGCAAATAGTCGAGCATGACTTCGAGCATGAAGCGGTCAAGCTGCGCTTCGGGCAGAGGATACGTGCCTTCGAGCTCAATCGGGTTCTGCGTGGCAAACACAAAGAACGGCGGATCAAGTTCGTACGTGCGCCCTTGCACCGTCACGCGCTTTTCCTGCATGGCTTCGAGCAATGCCGCTTGAGTCTTGGGCGGCGTTCGGTTGATTTCGTCAGCCAGCAACACGTTCGTAAACACCGGACCCGCCATGAACGCCAGTTTGCGCTGACCCGTTTGCGGATCATCCTGAATCACGTCGGTGCCGGTGACGTCAGACGGCATGAGGTCAGGCGTGAACTGAATACGATTGAACTTGAGATCGAGCGCGCGTGCGAGCGACGACACGAGCAGCGTTTTCGCGAGACCGGGCACACCCACGAGCAAGCAATTGCCGCCCGCGAACAGCGCAATCAGCGCTTGTTCCACGACGGCATCCTGACCCACGATCACCTTGCGGAGCTCGGTGGTGATGCGCGTGCCGGCGGCGTGCAGCCGGTCAGCGAGGGCGGCGTCGTCGAGCGTAAGCAGCTCGGAATCCATCTGGGTGTTGGTCACGGTCACGCGAGGGCCTCGGGGTCAGCGGCTGAGAGCGTACACGATGTAGTTGATGCCGAGCTTGTAAGCTTCGTTCGACAAGTCAATCGGGAAGTACCCCTCGTCGGAGAACTCCCAGTACTCGGCGATGTCGTTGTTGAAGTTCACCATCATCAGCATGCGTTGTGATGGATCGTTGTTCTCGAACACGCCGTAAAACTCGGACGGCACCTGCTGTAGCGGGTGGTAATAGTCGAGCGAGGTAATGCGGTAAAACGAATCGAATACCGGATGCGACGTGTCGAGTCGAACGGGAACGGCGCCGGGCAATACTTTTTCTACTTGCGCCACAAAGTTGAACCAATCGCGTCCCGCGAAATCGTCAAATATCATGAATCCACCCTTCTGCAGATACGCGCGCAGTGCGAGCACCTCAGCCGGATTGGGAAGCCAGAAGCCCGGCTCCGCCATATAGATCACGGGAAAACGAAAGAGCTCTGGATTGTCGAGCGAGAGAATCGTGCTGGCGTCGCCGCGCACTCGTACGGTTGATAACTCGCCGAGAATTTTGAGAAAGTTGCGTTCGGCTCGCGGATAGTCGTGTGCCCATGCAGATCCACCGCCACGACGAAAAGAAAAGTCTTGTTGGCTGTAGCTGATGCGGGCAAACACGAATCGCCCGTCATACTCGGCATTGGGAAAATCTTCGATCCCGCGACGCTCGCGGCCTCCTTGCCCAAACGCCAGCGCCGTGGCGCCCAACAACAACGCACACGTGACCGCGAGCGTCTTTCCGCGAGTCATCGCGCGCCTCCGGGCGGTGTGGTTGAGCGCAGCTGTAGCAACAACGCTTGTGCCTTTTCAAACCCTGGCGCTGTCTCCAGCATGCCGATCACTTCACGTCGCGCCGCAGGAATGTCTCCGGCGCGTCGCAACGCATCGGCCAGCTGGTATCGTGCTTCGAGCGGATCAGACGCTCCAATCGCGAGGGCCGCGCGACGCTCGCGCACCGCAACGGCATGCAAACCGGTGCGTGTTGCGGCGCCGGCCAGCCGTTCGTGCAAACTCGCGCTGTACGGTGCCATCCAGATAATACGCTCCAGCGTCTTCACCAGCGCTGCATCATTGCCGCGGGCTTCAAGCAGATCTGCTTCGAGCACGTTCGCCGCCATCGCGGTTTCCTGCGCGCGCGTAATGTTGCCTAACAGCGTCAAGGCCGCCGTCGTGTCCGCACGCTCAAGCGCGAGGCGCGCGAGGTACCAATCGGGTCCAGTAGCGGAGTGCAAATCGGGCCAGAGCGCCTGCGCCTTCTCGAATGCACGCTGCGCCTCGCGCGTACGCTGTGCGTCGAGATGGCCCACCCCCTCGCGCATGGCATCCACAAACTCGCCATTCACCATGCCGGGGCCATCACCAGGCACCACCGCGGCGAGCGGTTTCGCAAACCGCTTGGTCATGAACGCGCGAAAGCGATTGTCGAGTGAGTCGCCAGACACCTTGAGCGTGCGTGCAAACACTTCAGGCGATTCCAGCCCCTCGCGATACGCTTTCATCATGGCCGGCAATACCGCCGCACCAAACTCCTGCTCAATCATCTCGCACACCAGCGACGCGAGATAGTAGCTGAACTGTACCTCGGCGGGATATCGCGGTCTTACAAACCCATCGTTCAGTGAACTCACGGGCCGCAGCATATTCGCCTTGTACGCCGCCAGAAACTCTACAGAAGCTTTGGCGCCCCACCCGTCGCGTGCACGACGCTCTTCAAGTACAGACAGCCCTTCGGACAACCAGCGCGGCACCTGGTTGTTGCTCGAGCCGAGCGTGAACGTGTGCGCCAGTTCATGCCAGGCGGTTGAGCCCCAGTTAAATGACCCCGGTTCGCGCGCGGACGGTGCATCCATCGCCAACACATCGCCAAAACTCACGCCAAGTGCGCCGAGCCCTGTGAGTCCAACGGAACGCACCGAGAAATCCGCGTGACGCCGGAAAATCTCGAACCGAACGGGTCGATCGGGCTTCCACGCATAGCGCTTCGCAAGCGTATCGTAGGCCTGTTCGAGCATGGGCAGCAGATACAACTCCATCAGCGCCGCATCTTCCGGCGACACCACCAGCTGGAAGCGCTCGCGTTCGATGACGGTGAACTTCTTCATCTCATCGAGCAAATCCAGCGTGTTCTTGTGCCACAGGTTGAACGGATCAATCGCGAACGCACGCTCGAGCGTGGCGCGGCCTCGTTCCATCGCGCCGGTGCGCAACTGATTGGTGCCAAGCACTCCGAGCGCACGTACCGAGTTTGAATCAAGCGCCACGGCCTGCTCAGCCCACCGCACGCCGTCGGCGTATCGGCGGTGCCGTACTGCTGTTTCCGCGAGCGTTGCGAAGAAGCCAGCAGGACGCGGATTCAGTGCCTCCGCGCGCTTCTGCGCGGCAAGAAGCGCGGTGGGATTCCCCGCAAACCACGCCACCGCTCCGCGAAGCGCCCACGCCTCCATGGCCGTGGAATCAATTGCGAGCGCACGATCGGCGGCGATAGATGCGGAATCGTACGCTTCCGCTTCCAGATGCAACCGCGCCAGCATGGTGTGCGCGGCGGTTAGCGACGGGTTCGACGCCAAGCTCTTGCGAACCGTTTCCATGGCGGCGGCTTCGCCTTCGAACTCCTGCACACGCGCCATACCAAGCAGTGCGCGTGGATACGCGGGCTCAACATTCAGGACGTCGGCGAACGACGACTTTGCGTCAGGCGCATTGTACTTGTCGAGCAACAACTCGCCAGCGCGAACTCGCGCGTCGAACAATGAAGGATCGGCTGCCCACGCGGCATCAAACGCCGCCAGCGCCTGACGCGCGGTGCGCGAATCACGCAGGCCGAGCAGCACGTATGCGCGGCCTGCGGCCACACGTTCTTCCGGTGCCCACTGGGCCCCACCACGTTCATACGCCGCTGCGATGCGTTCCGCACGTGCCAGTGCATCAGCAATATCGCCGCGACGCGCGCTCAACTCTGCGCGACCCACTTCGGCCACGCGAGCCAGCGGCGCTTCGCCGGCGCTCGCGTAGACTGAATCAGCGGCGCGCAGCTGGCCACGCATCACGAGAATGTCGCCGAGCGTGGTGGCGAGCGTTGGTCCGGCGGCGCGCGCCGCCGACTCGGCCTGCTCCAGCTTGCCTTCGTTGGCGAGCGCGAGAATGGACGAGCGATCCTGCGCGTCGGCCTGACACGCGCCGAGCAGAAACGCGCACGACGGAATAATGGCAACTCGTGAGAAATGCGAGCGAATGTTCACGGCGTTCCCCCCGCGGCACGAATCGCCTGCGTCTTTTCCGCAATGGCAACGAGCAAGCGCTCCAACTCCTTGTCGTACGCATCGGCCGTCATGCTGTCCTTCCGCGTACGCAACGACGCTACCTGCGACTCCAGCGCCTGGCGTTCCGCAACGAGCGCGGCAACGCGCGGATCACTTGATACGGCGCGTCCTCCAAACGCAACGGTCGCCGCGAGTGTGGAATCACTCAGTATGGCGTGCTCGGTGAGCATGCGACTGTCTGTTTCGTACTCGCGGGCAACTTCGCGCTGCGCAAACGCGAACGACTCAAGTACGGAGATACGGCCGTCTTTGTTCGCGTCTGCCTCACCCGAGTTAAGGCCTCGCACAAAATACGTGGCAAAGCGGGTGTCGTTGCGCTCCACACTGCTCTTGGTGGCGGTCAGAATCACGCGACGCGGGCCTGCGAGCACGCGGACAAAATCACCGCTGGCGCTGGCCGCATTCACAAACACCACGGTCTGCTGCGCAAAGCCGGCGAGCCACATGTTGTAGTCGGCAGCGCTCGGATCGGGTCCGGGCAAATTCACGCGCGATTCCGCACCCTGACCACTGCCGTGGCCGTGCAGAAAGACAAAGACCACATCGCCAGGCTTTGCACGTCGACCGATCGTGGCAAACGCGGCCGCCACTGCTTCCTTGGTAGACTTGCCACGAAAGCGCTTGCTGTCACGCGTTGCATCTTCTGTGAGCACGATCAAACTGGAGTCGGCCACATTCCATTTGGTTTTGGCGACATCGTGAAGCAGCACCGCCGCGCCAAAGAACGCATCGCGATACGCGGGTTCACCACCCAGGCCAGTAATGATGATGGCGTGTTGCTGCTGCGCGTGCGCCGTCGGTGCAAACGCATTCGCCACGCACACAATCGCCGCAAACACCGTTGCGCGAACCACTGAAATCCGTGTCATGCCAACCCCCGCCAGCGACGCCAGGTCCACTCCGCGCCGAGGCACAGCGCTAGCAACAGGAATACCGCTGGCATGTCCCAGAGGTCCTTCGTATCACGTACTACAACACCCGCTTCTGTGTACGACACATCGTCCTCAAGGCGCGCGGCGTCAGCGAGCGGCACGTAGCGCCCACCCGTTTCCTGCGCCACGCGACGCAGCAGTGCAACACGCTGCTCGGCTTGTGTCACGTCGGCGTCCGCATCGTCTACCAGCAGCGTACCGTTGGTGGTGCGCAACGTATCGCGTCCACGCACCACCTGCGTCGCAAGTGTGTGCACTCCGGTTTCGGTGGGCACGAAACGGCCACTGTACACACCGTCAGCGCGTACCGACCAGTCGAGTCCAACATCTGTCGCCACGCCAGTGGGCGAAATCACGGTGGTGCTCACTGTGGCGTCGTTGACATCCAGAAACGATTCGTCGGCGATTTGCGCGCGAATGGCTACGGGTTCGGATGTGCCAACGCGATCTGGAGACGCTGCCACAGCAATCCGGTCGGGCACGCCGTCCACCAACCAGCGCAGCAACTGGCGCCAGAGTGTGAGATGCGTCTGGTCTTCCACCGCCATATCGGCGTGCATACGCCACAGCCACGAATCCTGCACCCCAAAAATCGCCCCGATACCACGTCCATACCGATGATACGCCAATAGTGGTTGTTCGCTCGTACCTTCACCTGCACGGCCGCTCAGCAGTGACGTGGCGCCAGGTCGCAGTGCACCGAGTGCGTTGACGGCCGTGAGCGGTGGCAGTTTGGTCCACTTCTCTGTGGATGCTGCGTCGTTGTCGGCGATTTGCAGTGCAGCGTGTGATCGACCAGCAGCGGTGGGCCGCAACGTGTACGCAACAGGCGCTACGTCAACATTCCTCGGCGCGCGGTCAAGCGAAATCGGCAGTACATCAGCGAATGGTGTGCCGCGATATCCGCCTTCGGTGAGCGAACTGCGTCCACCAAGCGCCAACAATCCACCACCGCGTACATTCACAAAGTCGGCCAGCATGCGGAGCTGATCGCCGGTGAAGAACGACGCTTCAATGCTACCAATCACGAGCGCGCGATAGCCGAAGAGCTCTTCGCGCGTGGATGGAAATCCGGTGAGCAGCTCAAGACTGTCCTTCACGCCAAGCCGAAGGAACTTGCCTTCTGCACTGCGCAGCAAGCCCACCAGCTGCAGTCCGCTGTCGGCGGCAATCGCTCGGCGAAGAAACGCAAACTCAGGACGCGGTTCGCCTTCTATATAAAGAACACGATCCGGACCGCGGCGCACTTGCAGCACCGTGTGGGCCACATTGTTCTCGGGCACCAACTCGTTGGCCATGGGTGTCGCGCGAACCGAGAGGCGATACGTGCCGGCCGGAAGCGGTGGTACACGAAGCCGGACGGCAACCACATCGCCATTCTTGGGCGCGCGCACATTTTCCGTCGCAACGATGCGTCCGTCCGCTTCAGCCGTCACGGTGATTGCGTCGCTTCCGGTGCCGCGCAAACGTACCGATGCATCTACGAGCACGGTGCCGCCAGCGAGCGCATTTGAAGAAGCGGTCACGCGTTCAACGGCCACATCGCGCTCAAAGCGTTCCTGCCCAACGCCCACGGTGTACACAGGCACCTTGCGCGCGCGCAGTCCAAGCAGCGCGGCATCAAGATCGCCGCCACCATTGTCGGCGCCGTCTGATACCACCACAATGCCCGCCAAGGGCACGCCCGTGAGTTCCTGGCGCGTGGCGTCTAGTGCGTGGGCGATATCGGTGCGCGAACTCGTGGCCTGCAGCCCAGTGACACTATCGATGCTGCGTGTATCGGCGCCAAAACGAATGAACCGTAGCGCAAACTTTTGTGCCAGCGCGCGCACCAGCGCGCTTGAATCAGCAAAGGTGGATTGCATCGCGGCCAAACGCGTGCGGCCGTCCATATCGGCAATGCGCTGGCTGCGTGAATCGTCGAGCAAAATCGCGAGCACATTGCGCTGCGGCACTGCAGACGCCACGACAAGCGCCGGCCGCAGCAGGCACGCCAGCACCACGAGCAAGGCCACCGCCCGCAGCGTGCCCAGCACGGCCCGATCTACCGGCCGCACGGATTGCAGGCGCGAGTAGAGCAGTCCCACCATGACCAGCACCGCCACGGCGCCGGCGAGAATCAGCGCGACTGGCAGGACCGGGGTCAGTACAAACTCACCGCGTTCGTAAACGCGGGGCGAGTACTTGAACAGGAAGGTAAGGAAGGATTCGAGGAAGGAGGGCACGGCGTTTCATTACGTACTGCGTGGCAATCGCGCTGGCACCGGGTGCGCCGTCTGGCAGCGCGCAGGAGCCCGTCGACAGGCACCACACATGAGAACGTACCGCACGCGAACCGGATTGTGCGGCACGATGGGACCAGACACCGGGGCGTGTGACGGAGCGGCAGGAGGGACTCACACGTGGTGATAGTCCAGACCGCCGAGTACCTGCAACGTTAAGGGCGCAGGCCAAAAGAATGTGCCATCGGAGGGCCGACGGGCCATCCGGTGCCGCATTGGCTTTGGACCGGACGAGAGGAATTCGACACAGGTGGTCAATATTTAAAGACAGTTACGGTGCAAAAAAGCGACACAATAAAGCCAGTTGTACTATTTACCTGAAACCTAACGCCCGAAGCTTGAGTGCCCACCTTCCTGACACCAAGGCACTCCGACGGCCCACCCGTGTAATGAGCGTCACCGCACGCACTCAACAACGAGTGCTGTGCGATCCGCCCGTTCGAGGGCATCTCCACGCTCTCCGCTGGCACTCACTGCAGGCTCGAGGCGCGTTCGCAACGCGGGAGATGGTCATGCAACGGATGGCCGCATTGGCAGGCCGGCTCGGTGTCACCGTGGGGCAGTCTCGCGTCCGTCTTCGTGCCCTGACGATTCTGGTGAGTGCGGCGCTCGCCGTGGCGCCGTCGCTCTTGGCGGCGCAGGCGCCGCTTACGGGGCGCGTGACCGACGAGTCAGGCGCACCGGTCGCCGGCGCCGAGGTGCTGGTCAACAAGTTTTCGGACGGGGTGTTTACAGACAGCGACGGCATGTTCACCGTGCCCGACGTGTCGTACGGCCTGTACTACTACGGCGTGCGTAAACACGGCTATCGCGGCAGCGCTGATCTGTTGCGCTTCAAACTCGGTTCCACGCTCGGCGTGCTGCTTGAAGAAATCGGCGCCGACAAGGACAGCGTCAAGATTCAGAAGCGATCAGACGCCATGCTGGAGCGCGAGCTACGGCGTTTTGCGCTGGCCATTGAAGCGTCTCGGTTCGGCAACGTGATTACGGAAGAAGATATCATCAATCGGTCGCCGCTGTTCGTGAGCGATCTGTTTCTCACGCAACCGGGGTTTACGGTCGTCGGCAGCGGCAACGGGAGTCGTGTAGTGGGCAGCCGAGGGCGTTGTTTGCCAACGATCTTCCTCGATGGCCAAGTCGCGCGCGGATTCAATATCAACGACATGTCGCCGCAGTTTATCAAGTTGCTGATTGCCTATCGCAGCGCGAGCACGATTCCGGCGCAACTGCAGCTGATTGACGGAAACCCCAACTGCGGCGTGATCGCGATTTTCACGGTGTAGGAAAGCGTTTGAGCGCGTGCGTTCGCGGACTCATGTCCGCTTTCGCGCCCGGATTGCGCGATTGAAGCGTCCGGAGTGGCAGCAGTGCTGCTGCTCCGGAGCCTGCCTTCCTTCGCCTCTCCGGAGTTCTCACCATGCGTCACACCCGCTCTTTGCTGCTTGTGACAGGCGCGATTTTACTGGCTGCCTGTCAGGATACTGAACGCCGCCCGATTGCCACGGAGCCCGAGAACGCCGTGCGCGCCGATGTCACCCCTCAGACGAATGCAACACTTCTCGTCACGTTCTTCGATCGCGGTGACAACAAGTCCCAGCTGATCCAGACCATTGTCGATGCCGGCGGCTCGATCACGCGGGAATATCGGAACTTTCCCGTGTTGGCGTTCCGCATCCCCGATTCTCCTGATCTGCGCGCCCGCATTGCGGCCCTTGAAGGTGTACGAAGCATCGATGAGGATGGGGTTTTCGGTATTGATCTCGATGAGAGCCTCGCGGTGATGCGCATCAACACTGTGCACGCACTTGGTTTTCGCGGAGCGGGCCAGACGATTGCCGTCCTCGATAACGGATTCGATCGGGATCATCCGTTTCTCGCCGGACGCGTTGTTGAAGAAGCGTGTTTTTCGCAACCGACCGGCGGCACCAGGGTCTCGCTCTGCCCCAGTGAGGTCACATCATTGACCGGTCCAAACTCCGCGTCGCTCGAGGTGACACCGTGTACAAACGGCGCGAATAACCTGTGCACGCACGGCTCGCATGTCGCAGGCATTGCCGCGGGCAATGGCGCCGGCATTACTGGCGCTCCATCCGCGGGCGTCGCACCCGACGCGAATCTGATTCTCGTGCAGGTGTTTCATCGCGAGAACTCCGCATGCGGCATGCGTCCGGCGCCGTGCACCCTCACCAGCTGGAGCGATGTGATCGCTGGTATCGACTACGTCTACGGGCTTCGCAACAGCTACAATATTGCCAGTTTGAACATGAGTCTGGGAGGAGGCGCCAGCGCGGTCGCATGCGATGCGAACAACTTGTCGCTGGTGGTGGCCATGTCGACGTTGTTGTCAGCCAACATCATGCCCGTTGCGGCCGCTGGTAACAACAGCAACACGAACGGCGTGTCGCTACCTGCGTGCCTCAGCAACGTGGTGGCCGTCGGCAACACGACGGACACCGATCAACTTGCAAATCGTACAGATCGCGGCGTCTTGTTGGACTTGTTCGCGATCGGTACGGATGTGATCTCGTCCATCAACAACGACACGTATGCGAGCTTTAATGGTACGTCCATGGCCGCTCCGCATGTCGCGGGCGCTTTTGCCGTACTTCGCAGTGCGTATCCAACGGAGGGGGTTGGTGATCTGCTCGCACGCATGACAACAACAGGCGTGGATATCAGCTATCAGAGTGGCGGCGCGACCGTCACCACGCCGAGGCTTGATCTCGCGGCCGCGCTCGCGGCGGGGCAATCACCACCGAGCATCAGCGTGGGCGCAGGCACCGTTACCGTGAACGAAGGTGCAACGGCCACAAACTCCGGGACCGCGAGTGCCGCCCAGGGAGTCGTCGCGTCGATTAGCGCGTCTGTGGGCACGGTCAGTCTCGGCGCATCAGGCACGTGGAACTGGAGCTTTGTCACATCGGACGGCCCCGCGCAAAGCCAGACGGTCACAATCACCGTCGCGAGCAACTACGGCGCGTCGTCCACAAAAACCTTTCAGCTCGACGTCAAGAACGTCGCGCCAACGGTGACATTTGCCGCCGGCCAGATGTCAACGGTGAATGAAGGTGGAACGATTGCCATCAACGCCACGCTTTCCGACCCCGGCGTGAATGACGGTCTGTTCACCGCGAATGCCACGTGCTACACACTGGCCGGTGGGGAGCAACGAATTGTCTCCGTGACGGTGGGAAGCCTGTCTGTGGTGAATGGAAAGGTGACAGGAAGTCTGTCGTCCTCGGGTTGCCAGTACGGGGACAATGGCAAGTACACCTTGGAGCTGTCGGTCACTGACAAAGACGGTGCGAAAGGATCAGCGCAGCGTGAAGTGGACATCAGCAATGTGAAGCCAACGGTCACCATGGGCGGAGACAACACCACGCTCGTGAACGGTGTGCCCACGGTCTTCACGTCGATCAATACGCCGACCGCATTCAGCTCAGTCACAACAGACCCCGGAAGCGACGATCTGTCACTGCTTTGGGACTGGAAGGACGGCACTACGGCGTCCGCAGTGTCACTGAATCTTGCGCCGAACCCGGACCCCGCGTTGAGCCCGTCGGTAAACCCTCGCTCGTTCAACAACGCGCAGAGCAAGAGTTTCTCGCAGGCCTGCTTCAGGCAGATTTCGCTCCGTGCCACCGATGACGACGGCGGGGTAACAACGCAAACGGCAAACGTCGTGATTGCCGGTAACTCAGGACGTGCACGCAGCTCGGGGTATTGGCAAACGCAGTACCGGAACGTGCGCAGCAGCGCCGTCGGTGAAGGCGCTTTGCTCTGCTATCTGCAGATTGCGGCGCAGCTCTCCTCGGTGTACAACGAGATTCGCGACGCCTCAACGCTCTCCAAAGCAGGCGCGATACTGCAGAACAGTGGCGGCGGCGGAGATATGCGCTTCATCCTCGACCAGCAGCTGCTGGCGGCGTGGATCAACTTTGCCAATGGCGCGTACGGCTGGAACGATCTTGTCGACACAAACGGCGACAAAATCCCGGACACACCGTTTGCCGCGGCGATCGCCGAAGCGGAACTGGTGCGCAGTAACCCGGCATCCACCAAAGCACAGCTCGAAGCCCAGAAAATCAAGATGGAGGCGATCAACCTGATGTAGGGCGTCTGGCGCAGAACGAGGGCGGGGATAATCCCGCCTTGGTGCCGCTCGGATGAAGTTCCTCAGAGCGACGGGGTCACTGGACCGCACTCATTGTGCGCCGGCCGGTGGCCCCTTTCGCTGCGCCTGTGCATTTTCAGGGGATAGTCGGACTATTCGCTGAAACGGCGCGCCCCCGCGCCACGACCCTCCCCAGTTCCCACACACCGCATCATGGCCAAGATCAAGGTTGCGAATCCCATCGTCGAGATGGACGGCGACGAGATGACGCGCATCATCTGGAAGTTCATCAAGGACAAACTCGTCCTGCCGTACCTCGATCTTGAGATCGACTACTACGATCTCGGCATTGAACATCGCGACGCCACGAACGATCAGGTCACGATTGATTCGGCCGAAGCCACGAAGAAACACGGTGTGGCGGTCAAGTGCGCGACCATCACGCCCGACGAGGCGCGCGTGGAAGAGTTCAAGCTGAAAAAGATGTGGCGCAGTCCGAACGGCACCATTCGCAACATCCTCGGCGGCGTGATTTTCCGCGAGCCAATCATCATGAAGAACATTCCCAAGCTCGTGCCGGGGTGGACCAAGCCGATTGTTGTCGGACGTCACGCGCACGGTGATCAGTACAAGGCCACTGATTTCAAGGTGGCCGGTCCGGGCACGCTCACCATGACGTATACGCCGCAGGATGGCAGCGCGCCCATGGAGTTTGAAGTCGCCAAGTTTGGCGCCGACGGTGGTGTGGCCATGGGCATGTACAACTACAACGATTCGATTCGTGATTTTGCGCGCGCCAGCTTTACGTATGGTTTGCAGCGCAACTATCCGGTGTACCTGAGCACCAAGAACACCATTCTCAAGGCGTACGACGGTGCGTTCAAGGACATTTTTGCGCACGTGTTTGAGCAGGAGTTCAAAGCGGATTTCGATAGCAAGGGGCTCACGTACGAACACCGCTTGATTGACGACATGGTGGCCGCCGCACTCAAGTGGGAAGGCGGCTACGTGTGGGCGTGCAAGAACTACGACGGTGACGTGCAGTCGGACATTGTGGCGCAGGGCTTTGGTTCACTCGGACTCATGACGAGTGTGCTGCTTACGCCCGACGGCAAAACAATGGAAGCCGAAGCGGCGCACGGCACGGTGACGCGTCATTTCCGCGAGCATCAGAAGGGCAACAAGACGTCCACGAATCCGATTGCGTCCATCTTTGCGTGGACGCGTGGACTCGCGCATCGCGGGCGGCTTGATGGCACGCCTGATGTCGTCGCGTTTGCGGAAGCTCTTGAAGCGGTGTGCATTGACGCGGTGGAATCGGGCGAGATGACAAAGGATCTGTCGCTGCTGATTTCGAAGGACGCGCCGTATCTGAACACGGAAGATTTCCTTGACGCACTTGATCGCCGGTTGCAAGCGAAGATGGCGTAGTGAATCGGTTTTTGTTGTGGGCCCCGTTTATCGGGATTGGCTCACTTGTTACCGGTGCCAACATCGAGACGGGGCAGTCGAGGTACACGATGCCGGTGGTCGGTGTGAGTGCGGAGTACGCGCTCACACCGAGGCTGAGCGTGGCGTCGTCGGCCGCCGCTGGCGCGTTGCCTGGCGGCTGCGCGGGCAGTTGTCCTGACGCGGGAGTCGCGCTGGATGTGTCCGCGCTCTGGCTCGTGACGTCGCCTGATGAAGCGTGGGGCGTTTTTGTCGGACCAAGCGTGGCCTACACGACGTTTGGCGCTTCGACTGCCGGAGTGGGCGGCGCGGTGAGTGCGGGAGTGCGCCGCGGTATTGGTCCGCGTCTCACAATTCGATCGCACGCCATGTTTGCTGGTGAAGTGCGGCGTACCACGCGCGCCGAGCTGGGGTTGGTGCTCACGCGCTAAGGGCGCGGATCGCAGACCGACGCTGAGGGTAGAACAGGTATAAAGAATTGCGAGACGAGTGCGTCTCACGTTCACATGATGCCTGAGGAATCAGCCAATGAAGCCGACAGCCAAAGCCGAGGCGATTGAAGAGACGGAGACCGCGGCCCGCGAGGCCTCTGTGCGCCGTCTGGTGGTGATTGCCGCGCTCACGGTGGGCACACTGCTCGCGGGCACGCTGCTCGCGCAGACGCCGGCGCTGAGAACTGTCGCGTACAGCAGCGCACAGGATGTGCGTCAACTGTATGGTACCATCACTGATGACGCCGGCCGTCCGATTGCGGGCGTCGAAGTGACGTTGCGCGACAAGACTGGTGAAGTCAGCATCGTGACAACTGATGCATCAGGTCGCTATCAGCTCACGAAGGTGCCAGATGCACTCTTTGCGATTGGCGCGCGCCAGACCGGTTTTGCACCGGTTGCGCGGTTGCTCCGCGCGGTGCCAAACGGGGCGCTCGATCTGACGCTCGCGCATGTGGATGATGAAGAGCAGGAGCGGAAAGTGGAGCAGAGCTGGCGCCGCGACCTCGAGTTGTATGATCGTGCGATGAACGTTTCAGTGCCGAGTGGTGTGCTGCTGCCCGCTGACTTTGAGCTCGCGAAAACATCGTTCACAGGTGATTTACTGAATCTGTTGCCTGGGTTTCCGCGTGAGCCTTTGCGCACGGCGTCGCGTTGCGCTCAGGTGCTACTGAATGATTTCCCGCAGGGCAATGTGTCGGTGAGTCAGATTCCGGTACAGAATCTCAAGCTCGTAATGGTGCGCACGCCGGGCAATCCGCTGCCTGATGCATGGCGTCCGTTTGTGTACTCGACGGCGTGTACGGTGTTGGCGGTGTACACGCAGTAGGCAAAACAAACGTCGCGCGCTGGGATCTACGGCGCACTACTATCGATTGTCGCGTGCGCGCGGTGTGGCAACAACGTCACCCACGCGCGCCTCGTCGAGACCCGCGCCCATCGAGAGCGGTGGATCTTCACGCCGCCGCAGTGCTGCTCGCAACCGCCACGACTTGGTGCCAGCGTTGACATCACGACGCATGATTGGTGCGTCAGTGAGCCGATCGAGCAGCGGCACGGCGGCCGCGAGCAGGACTACGGCAACTGCGCTGATGGTGAGCCACATTTCGGCTGTCATGTTGTGAGATTATACCCGCCATCCTCGGCTGTTTCGTACGTTCGCACGCACGGGGGGTTCGGTGCGCGGTACCACGAATACCGGCGAACGGACGACGTTGCTCCCTACGCTAAGCTATGAAGGGGGAAAGCTCGTTAGACACCGACGCGCACTGAAGTCCCCGGAGCTGCAGTGGGAATGGCGTCCAACAATGCCGGCACGATCGGTCGGAGGTCGGCGAGCCGATTCGAATGGGCGTAGACAATAACGACGCCGAACGACAGTGCGGGAATATTCTGTTGATACGGGAGATTGCGATCCATCGTGACAAATACGTCGCAGATGGGCGCGGCGCGGCGCATCAATTCTCCATTCTTCGTGCCAGACCACCCCAAGCCGCGCACCGTCGCAACGGAAAATCCCACGATCTCTGCCGCAAACTCGAGCGGCAGGTTCTCGTCAAGAAGAACGCGCACCGGCGAGCAACGAATCGCGGGCGGCGTCCAACGCTGTCACCGCTTGCTCCTTTGACACCGCGGGGAATTGCCGCAGAAACTCGTCCAGCGTGTCGCCTCCTTCGAGATAATCGAAGAGCGACTGCACAGGGACTCGGGTTCCGACAAATACCGGAGTGCCGCCGAGTGTATCGGGATCGCTGTGAATCGCGTGAGAAAGGTCCATGGGCATGTCCTCGAGAAGCGGTCTCCTTCAGTATACACCAAAAGTTGGCGCGGTGCCTAACGCTGCGCTCGGCTGCAGCCATTCATAACAAATGGTTGTGAACGAAGGCGGGCCAGCGATGTCGTTGCACGTGCCTTCCTCGATTGTCTCAGGGCGAATTCGCTTGGTTGGATGCTGCCAAACATCCGTGAAATACGCTTCGGTTTTGCTGAACCGACCTTCGCACTCTCGACACAGAAGCGGCTCCGAGTACCAGTGGCGATTATTCGCCTACTTCTACATTCGCGGCGCAACTCGCCCGACTGAACGTGCCTTTCGCCGCCGTCCGGGCGATTGAGATGAGCCTAGCGCAGGACAGAAGTCTGCCAGTTTCTCGCACGCAAAGCGCAACAAATCTTGGTGTGTACGCAGATACGCTCGTGGGGGGATTCCGATACGTATGGCACGTGCCGAATCCGTCGTCTGGCGGCATTTGCACGATTGGATTTACGGCTCAGGCCGCTGGTGGAATGAAAGGCTTCGTTTCAGCAGCGCATTGCTCACCCAATATGTGGGCAACCAATGCCACTGGGGGCGTTTTTGGGCAGCCTGGGTTTGCGACAAGTCCGACAGGATATGAACTGTACGATCCTAGTCCAGGCACCTGCCCGCTATTCTGGCCGTGCGGAACTTACCGCTACAGCGACGCGAATTTCTACGTTGTGACGGGGCGAGATGTGAAGGTGGGCTATCTCGCGAAACCAAATACGCGATCAGCCTTACTACCAAGCTTTGACACGACAATCGTCAAGGGCACCTACATTGCAGTAGCCGACCAGACATCCTCGATTGTGCAAGGCAGTACCATGGACAAAATCGGCGCGACTTCCGGATGGACCTATGGAGAGGTTCTGCGAACGTGCTACACATTTTTCAACAACGGCAGAGCGCTGCGATGCGCGTACTCCCTCTGGGCGGTCGGCTCTGGCGGCGACAGCGGCGGACCAGTGTTCTACTACAACCCTGCGACTGTTTCTCGGGTTGCGTCGTTTCAGGCGGCTGTGAAATAGCCGACATCACCAGAGTATGTTCCGAGCTTTGCCCTCAAACGACGGGAGGGGCCTGCGGGGACAACGGTCAGTGCTCCGGCGAAGCGTACTTCTTTGTGTGCGCAGGGAACGTTCAATAGATACTTGATCAGCGCGGACAATCGCGGTTGCGCTTCAATCGGCGGTCGTTAGGGCTCGGTGCCACGGCAGCAAATGGGAGTCCAAGATGCTAAAAGAGAAAGTTGAAAGTGTACTCTCGGTTGCCGTCGCCTTGAGTGCCATTACCTTGGCAGCCGTTGCAGTGTATCGATTAGTGCTAGTTGATCCGCCTGTTGCAAATCAAGTAGCCACGTACGAGGAAGACTGGAGCACGCTTCTGCCACGAGGAAAGCAACTCGGTGCGCAATCGGCGAAGGTGCACCCCGTAGTCTTCGCTGACTACCAGTGCCCGTTCTGCAGGAGCTTTCATGAAGATGCAGCTCAGCTACGGCGAGAGTTTCCGGGTATGCTCGCGGTCACGCATATCGATTTTCCTCTTCCTACGCACCCTTTTGCTGCTGATGCCGCCAGCATCGCGGACTGCGCCGAGACGGTCGGTCAGTTTAGCGCCGTAGATTCGATGCTGTATGCGAATCAGGCTATTCTCGGACAGACAGAGTGGCTGAGCATGCTGAGTGAAGCGCACATACCTCGCTCGGAGGAAATTGTTGATTGCCATCAGCGGAATGACCCATCGCGGAGCGCGGAGTCTGCACGTGAGTTCGCACGCAGTCGGGGTGTTCGCGTAACGCCCACCGTGTTGGTTAATGGTTGGCGCTACACCGCACCGCCGCATCGTGGTTCAATCAGTCGTGCAATACGAGACCTGCTGCGGAACCGCGAACCCTTTCCGAGGTAGCGCCGTGCCGACTCGTTTCTGCTTGCGTCTACAGACCCAAGTACTATTCGCGGGTATCGCAGCGATTCATCCTGCGCACACGCAACCCACCGTACGCTTCGCCACACCCGTCGCAGCAACGCCGTACGAATTTGTCCGGCCCATCGCTATACGCGAGCTTCCAGACGGTACAGCGCTGATCGCAGATCAGAGCGAAAATCGACTGCTGCACTACAACTTCGCCACCGGTGCTTCCACGAACATCGGGCGTACCGGCAGCGGGCCCGGCGAATATCGGACAGTCGGGTGGCTCTTCGCGCTCGGCGCTGATTCCTCGCTGCTTACCGATGCGTATACCGGCCGTTGGTTCGTACTTGTCGGGACAAAGATTACGAAAACGTTCGCCGAGCAGGAGCCTGCAAACCTGCTGTTGCGTGGCAGGCTTGACGGCGCCAGCCGCGACGGCCACGTAGTTTCCACACAGGCTCACATCTACGCCAAGGGAGCGCGACGATTTCCATCAACTGCGGATACGTTCGTGCTGATTCGTGCAAACTGGCGAGCAGTCGCTATCGATACCGTCGCCCGGCTCCTGGGTCCCGGCGACGCCGACGCGGCTCAACCATGTGTTCCCAACCAATCCACTTGCTGTGGCAGAAAAGGGATTGTTGCTCCCCGATGGATGGATCGCGGTGGCAAGACTTCGACCGTACCGCGTAGACTGGCGACAACCGAATGGTCAATGGATTCGCGGGACTGCACTTCCCACGTACGTACCCAGGGCGACTACCGCGCGCGACAAATGCTTCACGATTCAAGTGATGGTGGACAGGTTCTCCTGTGAAACCGACGCGTTCAACGACTGGCCGAGCGTTGTTCCCCCGTTTGTTCAGCTGGCCAGTAGCAGAATTCCCACGCTGCAAGCCGACACGGAAGGCAACGTGCTCATCGAGCGACTTCGAACCGTTGAATCACCGACTCGACGATACGATGTTGTCGATCGGCAGGCGAGAATCAAACGCATCATTCTGTTGGGGCCGAACGAGCAGATCATCGGTTTCGGCGCGCGTCACGTGTACGTGGTGCACACGGATGACGATGATCTCAAATCGATCCGGAAGCACCTGTTGCCTTGGTAATGGGGCACGGCGGTGGCCGCTCGCCCATCACACGCGCTGTCGCCAACGCCTCTGATGTCGCTTCGTGTGAACGCACGCAATGACCTGCACGCGATCCGCGTCCACAACGAAAAGCATCGCGTAGGGGAATCGCCGAAGCAGAGTTCTGCGCACGTTTCGATGGACTATCGGATATGCGAGCGGGCTGGCTTCAATGGAGGCCAAGCAATCGTCCACGGCGCGCGGGAAGTCCACGCCAAGTCCCACCGATCTGCTCTCATACCATGCAAACGCTTCGTCGATATCCGCTTCAGCGAGCGGACGGACGATGAGTCTGATCACCCGCGATGCTTCCCGAGAATGTCGGCTCGCACATCTGACCAGAGGCGTCCAGCGTCGGGATTCTCGCGCAGCTCATCAAGGCGCTCGTCAACGAGCGCGCGCTCGCTTTCTGACAGCGGCAACGCTTCGACGTCTGCGTCAACGGCGATGCTGTCCCATAGCTCCTCAACCAACTGCAGTCGCTCGGCAATGGTCAGGTGCGAGAAATCGGGTGCGGGGCGCGAGCTCATGGTCTAAACCTGTCGCCTGCCAGGCAAGGGATCAAGATTCACCCACCATACCATTTCATCATCGGGGCGGAACAAATGACCGTTTGCTCAGCGTATTGAGTAAAAATGCTCAATGCTCTGAGCAAATCACCTCGTTCGTGAAGGCTCGAAGCGCCTACCTGGCCCCTGACGGTCCGATCCGGTAGCGAACCACACTCGGTACATCATCGTCGTCGCGTTCTACGCCCCATACACCACGCTCGACGCTCATCAACTCAAAGTTCTTCGGCGCATCGATCGTCATTGTCGGTCGGCCTTGCGGAGAGAGCACGAGCCATCTGCGCGTGCCATCGGGCACGAACATGCGGAGCCACATGGTGCCGTCGTTCGCCGAGACGATACGCTGCACTGGTGGAATGAACCGCGGTGCGTACGTCGCAGCGCGGACGTCTCGCTCAAGATCCGGCCGCGACCAACGCGCCGCTGTCACCTTCGCGGTGCTGTCGAGCATCCGATTCGTGACTGGAACCGGCGTAAACGGTACCGTCGCGCGCAGCAGTGTATCGCCGCGCGGCGAAATCTGCGTGACGTGCACGATCGGCTCGTTTCCCGCGCGTGTCATGTCCACAATTGCGATGCGCTTACCGTCTTCCGAGACGCCATACACCGGACTGTTGTCAAACGGTTGCTGGCCATACAAATCGGTACCGCGTTTGCTGTCACCGACTCGCACCATCAGGGCCCGCGCGGCCTGCGGTTGTGGGTCGATCATTGTTGTCACAGTGCCATTCCACGTCATGCGCACCATCGGCTGCGAGCGCACGTCGCCGCTGGCTTGGGCTCGGCTCGCCGCTGAGACCTGCCCAATGGCTACGTTGCCCGCGAGCACGGCAATGGGTGTGACGGTCGACAGAAAGACGTTGTGCGCCGGCGTGGTGTCTCTCCACGGTCCTGCGCCTGTGTTCTGAAGGCTGCGAAGCAGCGACCCGTCCGGCGCAAAGAAGCTCAGCCGCTTGAGCGTGTAGTCGTACGTCCAGAGTGTATCGCGCAGCAGACCGAACGAGCCAATGTTTCGGGCCTCGCCGGGGCCGGCGCCCTTTCGGAGAAAACGCGTCTTGAGTGCGCCACTGCGCGCGTACACGCGAACCATCGGATCGTCGGCGGTCATTACGAGCAGATCGCCGTCTGACAGTGGCAACGTGCCCATGACCAGACTCAGCTCTTCCTGATTGCCGTCAATGCGAAACTCGGCGACGAGTGTGCGCGCGGGTACGCTTGATTGCGCTGCGAGCGCCCTGATACTCAACGCCGACATCGCCGCTGCACACGCAGCAACTTTCAACGTGGGCATCATGGTGACAACCGCTGCAGGAACTCCCCTTCACCAGGCAGTCGTACAGTCGGCATGTGGCGACGCGCGTAGAACTTGAGGCGGAAGCCCATCACAAACACCTCCGTCGAATCTCCTATAATGCGAGGTGTGACGCCGCCGCTGTCCAACGTCGCCGCGATCATCGTGCCGATATGGAACTTCACACGGCCATTCTCGACAACTGGTTCTATCGTCGCCATATCCTCTAGCGCGAGCCGCGCGACGCGCTCGGGTTTCGCTCTTTCACCGTCGACAAAAAACTGCAGGATGCTGTCGGGGTGACTCGGGTCCGCCGTTGCTATTCTTGCGCTCGCGTCTTGGATGGAACGTGATGCTTGCGGCGCCACGTCGCACGAAGCCGCTGCGGTGCCTGCGATCAGCGCGCTTACAAGTGCGCTCACCGCACGAAGCGCTGAGGCTGGCCGTGGGCCCTGCATCATGCGCCGAATGCGCGTTTCCAGGTCTGACTGTCTCGACACAAGCGAGGACAGCGGCAGCATGCGTCGCATTGAGCGTTCGTGCACGCGGACGAGCAAGTGACCGTACGCCCGCGGATCGCCATGCATCGCCAACACGCGCGCATCACAATCAACTTCTATCGCGAGACGAAGACGTGACCACGCAGCCCACAACACGATGTTCCACGGCTGCAGCGCCACCATCAGCAAACCGAACAGTAACAGCGCGGGATCCCGCGCCTGCGCGTGCTGCTGTTCATGTGCGAGAATGGTTCGCAGCTCAGACGGCGGCAGTTCAAGTGACCAGCGCGGGAGCACCACTGTGTATCTGAACACACCGGTTAATGCGGGACCAATGTCCGGCGACACGAGCACCGGCGTGTCCAATGCACGAGCGCGTTCGAACGCCGCCGTTTTGCGGCGCAATCGCGTCATCGAGAATCCGAGCATGCCGAGTGCAAGCAGTGCCGCACCAGCGCAGGCCAGCCGCAACGGGCCGTCGAACCGTTGTGTAGTCAGTTCGTCAACGCCGAAGGGCAGGGCAAGCGCTGTCGCGACTGGTGAAGGGTTCAGCTGAGCTTCATCACTCGGCGGAGTGGTGCGCGGTGAGCTGAGCGAAGCAACACCTGGCGTACCCGATGCCTCGGGCGCAGCATTCGCCGCGGTGCGTTGTGCGCGAGCGTCGTGCGTGCGCGACCAAAGTGACAACCCCGAGAGCACGACGCTGAACAACAGCACAACCGCCCACACATGGCGCGTGGGAAGACGGAGCGAGCGGGCAGCGTATGTTGCGCAATAACCGGCGAGCAGGAGCAGCATCGACGACAACGCCGTATACAGCAGCCAGTTGATCATCATTCGTCGCGTCCTCCCGCACGCTTCCGCTGGTGCGACACGAGGGCTCGCGACTTGCCAGACGTGTGTGTCTTTGGCGCCTCGGCTTCCTCGTCGATTTGCGCATCCAGCAAATCGCGCACGCGCTCAAGCTCTGCGCGGGTCAATCGTTTGTCGCGCACGAAGTGTGTGAGCAGCGCCTCGGCGGAGCCCGCAAACATTTTGTCAATCAATCGTCCGAACGCGCTGGAACCGGCCTGCTCGCGCGCCACGAGCGCATGAAAGCGATGCATGCGGCCTTCTTCCGTGTGCGCCACGCACCCTTTGTCCTCAAGGATCGTGAGCATCTTCTGCACGGTATTGTGCGTGACGACGTCATTTAGGGCGCCCCGCACCTCAGCCGCAGTGGATGGCCCCCGCGCCCAGAGCACCGCCATGATGTCGAGCTCGCGTTCCGTAAAACCAGCTGCCATTTCGATCTCCGAAAGATTTCGGAGATACTGTCATGCTCCGGCCGGACTGTCAAGAGCGGGCCGGCGACGACCTGGATAAACCGACGCCGTTGGTTTGTGCTCATGGCGCAAAGGTTGGGGCGTCTTCGCCGAGCGCGATTCATGGGCGCCGCTTGCGATCGCATTTTTTTGCGGGCGATCAGTGCCGATCGTGCACTACACGCGCGAATTGACGACGCGCCTGACACCTTCGATTCCGAAACCAACTGTAACCGCTCGGCGATGGTCAGGTGAGAGAAATCGGAGCTGGGGCCGATGCATCAGCTAAGACTGGCGGCAGGCCGCTGCAGTATTCGCTGGATGAGTCGTTGACGTACGCTCGGGCGACCAACCTGCCTTTGGGTTATTCTGTGAGTGACTTTCGCGTTCGAACGACTCGTTGCGTTGTGGCTGCGACTCGACCGTTCACCCCCGCTTCAGGGACATGCACGAAGCATTCACTGAATTCGCGATACTGCTGCTGATTTCTGCGGCGGCGGGCGCCATTGCGCTTCGCCTGCGTCAGCCGGTGCTGATCGCGTACATCGTGGTGGGCATTGTGGCCGGACCGGCCGTGCTCGGCCTGGTCAGCGCACAAGGCGAAGTCGACCTGCTCGCCCAGGTGGGTGTAGCGGTGCTGTTGTTCCTGGTCGGCCTCAAGCTCGACATCAAGGAAATCAAGCATCTCGGCCCCGTAGCGCTCGCCACCGGGCTCGGTCAGCTCGCCTTCACGATTGTCTTTGGGTTTGTGCTGACCCGCGTGCTTGGCCGCCCGCCGCTCGAAGCACTCTACATCGCGATCGCGCTGACGTTTTCGAGCACGATCATCATTGTCAAACTGCTCTCGGACAAACGCGAACTCGAAAGTCTGCACGGCCGAATAGCGGTCGGATTTCTCATCGTGCAGGACCTCGCGGTGGTGCTGGCCATGATGGTCATGAGTGCCACCGGCGGGAATGCAGATCAGGGCCTTACCCAGATTTTTCTTTCACTCGGCTGGCGCATCGCCGTGGCCGCTGTGGGCATGTTTGTACTCATGCGTTGGGTGCTTCCGCCGCTGGTCGCCGCGATGGCGCGCTCACAGGAACTGCTGCTCGTCTTCGCCGTGGCCTGGGGCACGGGACTCGCCGCGCTCGGCGAGTGGGCCGGCTTTTCCAGAGAGGCCGGCGCGTTTCTGGCCGGGTTTTCGCTGGCATCCACCGCGTATCGTGATGGAATAGGTGCGCGACTTTCTGGACTGCGCGATTTCCTGTTGCTCTTTTTCTTTCTTGACCTCGGCGCCAAGCTTGATTTGTCGGCACTGAGCGGTGAAGTGATGCCTTCAATAGTGCTCGCCGTGTTTGTACTCATCGGCAATCCGCTCATCGTGATGGCGATCATGGGCTTCATGGGCTACCGCTCGCGCACGGGATTTCTCGCGGGCCTCACGGTGGCACAAATCAGCGAGTTCTCGATCATCTTCATTGCCATGGGCGTGTCGTTTGGTCACGTGGGCAGCGATACGCTCGGTCTTGTCACGCTGGTCGGACTGATAACGATTGCGCTGTCCACCTATCTCATTCTGTTCTCGCATCCGCTGTACGATCGGCTTGCGCCCTGGCTGCAGCGCTTTCAACGAAAGGTGCCGCACCGTGAACTGGCAGGGACAGATGGCATGTCAATCACGAGTGGCGCACCCGAGGTGGTGGTGCTGGGGCTTGGCCGCTACGGGATCAGACTGCTCCGTGGGTTGGAGAGAGCAGGATTTTCTGTGCTCGGGGCCGATTTCGATCCGGATCGCACGCGCAGCCTTCGGCGCGATGGCTTGTCGGTACGATATGGAGATGTGACCGAGCGCGCGTTTCTCGACGAGCTGCCGCTCGCGGGCGCGCACTGGGTCGTCTCTGCTCTGCCAGACGTGGCCTCCACGCGCTCGCTGGTTGAAGCGTTGCGAGAGCACGGATTTCGTGGTTCCATCGCGATCGTGGCGCGTGAGCCTGGCGATGATATCGAACTGCAGTCGCTTGATGTAGATCTCATACTGGAGCCGGTCAGCGATGCCGTGGACCGCACCATTGATACGCTGAGCCACGCCATGCAGCGAACGAGGCAGCCCGCATGAACAAACTCCGACAGATTGTCACCGCCACCGACTGTTCCGACGGCTCACGGGCCGCGATTGAACGCGGTTTTCAGCTTGCCGCGAGCACAGGTGCCGGCTACACCATCGCGCATGGAGTCGGAATTGATGACCTGACGCTGTTGCAGGGGCTGCTCGCGGACAAGTTGCCAGACGTTACCGCGTCGTTGATCAACGAAGCGACGCAGAGAATCAATGAGCAGGCTGACGAGGGCGCGCGACGATTTGCTGCGAAAGCTGCCGTCGAAGTAGACACGGGCAAAGCCAGTACATTCGTATCCAGAATTGCAGCAGAACGAAACGCAGACTTGCTACTGCTCGGAGGATCCAGCGCCGATATGGCGTTTCGCGCCATTATGGGCTCCACGGCTTCGCAGTTGCAACGAACCAGCCTGTGTCCCGTGCTGACGGTCAAGAAACCCGTGTTTGGTGCGTACCAGCGTGCACTGATTGCCGTGGACTTTTCCCCCGACGGCAGCGCTCTGGTTCACGCGGCTCGGCGTGTTGCACCAGGCGCTTCGATCGTGCTGTTGCATACGTGTGAAGTGCCCTTTGAAGGCAAGCTGCACGTTGCCGGAGTAACGGACGAAACGAGGTACGAGTTGCGCGTGAGGGCCCGCGAACGCGCCGAGCAGCGACTTCGCGAGCTGACGTCGGACCTTGGACTTGCGGTGGGTGAAGCGACCACACTGGTCACGTTCGGCGATCCCGCTACGCAGATCCTCGAGCACGAAACGGGATACGAGTGCGACCTGATCGTGATGGGTCGTCACAATCCCATGTTCGCCGAGCGTTTACTGCTCGGAAGTGTGACCAAGCGAGTACTGACGGAATCGCTCGGTGATGTGCTGGTGGTGCTTCAGGAGAAACGCGACCCGATCGAGATCGCTGAGGTCAGGTTCTGATGCTGTCGCGAAGCGTGGCGCAGGGTTACCGCTGCAGCATCGCAAACACTACCGCTGCGACAATCGCGACCGCAATCACCGCCCCCGCAATCTTCCACACTGACCACGGGCGGTCGCCTTGCACCTTGCCCGTCTGACCGTTCACCACCACGCGGTACGATTTCTCGCCAAACTTGTACGACGCGATCCACACGGGCAGCAACAGGTGCTTGAACTGAATCGCCCCGTAGTGCGTGTCAATGTTGAACACACGCTGCTGATGCCCGCCAATATCCGCGCGCACCGCACCGTCAATCGCGCTCGCGAACCGCTCCTGCGCTTCAGCGAATCCCGCCTCCAGCCCCACCTGATACGCCTCGACCGTAAACCCCGCCATGTAATCATCCGCGGGTGGCACCAACTTTGACGTGTCCCACCCCTCCAGCACGCCGGCGAGATGTTTCGGAATGCTGTGCGACGCAAGCACGAGTTCGTCGTCAAACGTGACGTACACACGCCCCTGCGCAGGGTACCAGTCGGTTTCAATGCGCGTGTACTGCTCCATCTGTCCCTGCGAGTTGCGACGCGTATCAGTGACCGTGCGATTGATGCCACGCTGCCCCGTGTAGTCGCTCGTGGTTTCCGCATCAAACGTCCAGCATGGCACATACACACCACGCACACCCTGCGCGGACTTCACCGTGTGTTTGAGTGCGTTCGGCGCAAACCAGCGACCGGCAATCCAATCGCGAAACAGCTGCTGCGCACTCGACGGCTCAAGCGCAAACGGCACCACACCACGCGGTTTGATCTGACGCTCCGCATGCGCCTTTACCGACACCATCGGCGACGCGCAAAACGCGCAGTGCGACGCGACCACATTCGGATCAAACACCGTTTGCGCACCACACTGCGGACAATCCACAATCTGCTGCACCAGCGCGGGCTCATTGCCAGCCAGCCGCTGCAGATGCTCGCGGAAATCGAGTTCTTCGTGCGCTTCGGCGAGCGACGCGTCGTCAACTGCCGGCAGGTCGTTGCTCGTGCCACACGTGGCGCACGAGAGTCGACCTACGCCGGGCGCAAACGTGAGCGACGCACCGCAGTTCGAACACGGAAACGCACGCCCAGCCATGGGCGTGTTGGTCACGGCCTGACAGGCTCCTGCTTGCGAGCGTCGCTGCTGAACTGCATGATGCAATTCTCCCAGCCGCCAACGGCGGACTTACCAGTAGTTGTGATGGTCTGTACACGACGTCACACGGCTCCCACCATCCGCATGTTCCGCGGGGACCTACCATGAACTTAAGCCGAATTCGCCGCAGCAGCACGGCCGGTCTGCTCCCTCCATTTCTGCTCACCTCTCAGACGCGCGCTCGGTCCTCGTCACTGGTTCGAGCGCTTGTGCTCGTACCAGCCTTGGCTTTCGGCGTTGCCTGTTCGCGCCCGCCCGCATCGTCAGTTCCCGCCAACGTGGTGCTCAGCGAAACGCAGAGCACACGCGGCATGGTGGTGTCGGCGAGTGCGATCGCCAGCAACGCCGGTCGCGATGTACTCGCGGCGGGTGGCAACGCCGTTGACGCAGCAATTGCCACGGGCCTCGCATTGGCCGTGACGTATCCCACCGCCGGCAACATTGGTGGCGGCGGATTCATGGTGATTCGTTTTCCCGACGGGCGGACCACCACGCTTGATTTCCGCGAAATGGCGCCGGCTGCGTCGTCGCCGAACATGTTCGTGGATTCTACGGGCGCGTATTCCGCGTCGCGTCATCACAACACGCACATTGCGGTTGGCGTGCCGGGTACCGTAGCCGGTTTTGCATTGGCGCACAGCAAGTATGGTTCGCGCGAGTGGAAGTCGCTGGTTGAGCCCGCAGTGCGACTGGCGGTTGACGGCTTTGTCATTCCTGAGGGCCTCGCCGGTTCACTGCGTGGTACGCGCAACAAACTTGCGCGCTATCCGGCGTCGCTCGCAGCGTACTACAAGAATGGTGAACCGTACGCGGCCGGTGATCGCCTCATTCTCTCGGATCTTGGGCGCACGCTGGAGCGCATTCGTGACAACGGACGCGATGGATTCTACACGGGCGAAACGGCGCGCTTGATCGTTGCCGAGATGGAGCGTGGCGGTGGTTTGATCACCGCGAAAGATCTGGCGGGTTATCAAGCAAAAGAGCGGCCGGCGGTGCGCGGCACGTACCGCGGATTTGAGATCATCTCCATGCCACCGCCGAGTTCAGGCGGTGTGGCCATGATTCAGATGCTGAACATTCTTGAAGGCTACGATCTCAAGAGTGCAGGGCACAACTCACCGCGCTATATCCATCTCGTCACCGAAAGCATGCGCCGCGCGTTTCGCGATCGTGCGCAGCACATTGGTGATCCCGATTTCGTGAAGCCGCCGGTCGACAAGCTTACAAGCAAGGCCTATGCAACGGAGCTGCGCAAAACGATTGATGAAAACCGTGCGTCAGTATCGCGCGCCACTGAACTGGTCGCGGACTACGAAAGTGACGAGACCACGCATTACTCCGTGGTAGACGCGAATGGTATGGCCGTGTCTGTCACGTACACGCTTGAGGCGGGTTACGGACTCGGTGCAGTGGTCGCGGGCGCGGGCTTCTTGCTGAACAACGAGATGGGGGACTTTAACGGCAAGCCTGGTCTTACCGACAGCACCGGTCTGATCGGCACCGCGGCGAATGTGGCGCGCCCGGGCAAACGCATGGTCTCAAGCATGACACCAGCCATTGTGGCGAAGGACGGCAAGCTGGTGGTGGTGACCGGAAGTCCTGGTGGTCGCACGATCATCAACACCGTGCTGCAGGTCGTACTCAACGTGACCGAGTTTGGTATGCCGATCGACAGCGCAGTCGCTGCTGCGCGCATTCATCATCAGTGGTTGCCGGACCGCTTGAGCATTGAAGGCGACGGTGTGCCCGCGTCAACGGTGAGTGCGCTCGAGGCTATGGGGCACACGGTGCGCATGGGCGGACGGCAGGGCACCGCGCATTCCATTCATGTCGATAGCCGCGGCGTGCGAACGGGTGGGCCAGACAAACGGGATCGTGATGCGGGTGCGGCGAAGCAGTAGCAGGTGAGACTGCGGTGGCGTGGGGGCGCCCGATCCCCTCCCACCCCGCGCGCAGACGTTCGGCCGGGCGCGCCGGGAGCGGGCGGAACCCGCCCGGCGCTGGCCGCCCGATAGCGCGCGGGGAGGGAGGGGACCGCGCGCCCACATGCAACGCGCCCCTACCGCCGCTGCACGCGCATGGTCGCAATCCGATCGCCTTCCAGAATCCCGTCAACGACCTCGATCCCCTCGGTCACTTCCGCGAACACCGTGTAATCGCGATTCAGTCGCAGGTTGTCGCGCACATTGAAGAACCACTGCGCGTCACCCGTATCATGACCGCGCGTGCTCATGCCTACCGTGCCGCGCACGTGCGGCACGGTGCCGAGCTCGTCGCGCAGGAACGTTGACAGACCCACGTATTCGTTCGAGCCGGGTCCGCCGCCCTGCACTACAAAGTCATGCTCCACGCGGTGCCACTTGAGGCCGTCGTAGTACTTCGCGTCGACGAGATCGAGCACGCGTGACGCCATCATAGGCGCCGCATCACCGCGCATGCGCACAACAAACGAACCACCGCCGCTCGCGGCGTCCATGGTCACACGAACGTGTATCACTTCGCCGAGCACGAGCGGCACCGCGCGCGACGGTAAACTCGCAAAACGCGGCGCCGCGATATCCTCGCCGCTATCGCGCCCAGCCGCCGCGAGCAGCGCGAGACGCACATCACGCGCTGATGCATTCGCGCGTGCGACCCAGCGCGCGTGCGCCGCATTCGCGCGAGCCGCCACGTCAGCGCGCGGCGAACCAGCAAGCGCCAACGCGGCCGCACGAGCCACCTGCGCCGCGGTGTCATCAATCGCATTGAGATAACGCTCATCATCGGTGTGCCCAACCAACTTCTGCAGCGATTCAATGGCCAGCGCGCGCACGTTGGCGTTCGCATCGCGCAGCAGCGATCGCAGCGTGGCCGTGTCCGACAACTGCGCGGCCGCACGTGCGACATACTCGCGAAGCTCGGGCTGCGTATGCGACGCGAGTTTGCTCACTCGCGAACGCGCCTCGCTCGGCGCAATACGCGCCAGTGCCACCAGCGCGTGCGCTGCACCGTGCCATGACACATTGCCCACCGAGCGACGCGATGCATCAGCCGGCACGTCGTCAATCCAGCGCTGCAACAGCGCCGTCATACCCGCGTCCGATGCACACGGCGCCGAAAGCAGGGCCAGGGCACGAAAGCGCACCGGCCACACGCTGTCATTCAGCGCCGTACGCAGTGCACCGCAGTCGTTCCGCTGCGCGGTAAGCCCGCGAAGCCGCAGGCGCCACGCGGGATCGGCGTACACCGCCGGCGCTGGATTCGGCGTCACCGCCGGCAACGAATCGCGCCGTGCAAACTGCGGATCACGAATGCGCTCGGCGGCGCGCTCGGCGATCGCGCGGACACGCGCGTCGGTGTGCGACCGGCCCGCTGCAATGGATGCATCACTCGCGCTGCGCGCGTCTTCGGCGAGCAGAATGCGACCCACAAGCACCGAGTCGCTCCGCGACAACGCGCGAGCCTGTGCGTGCAGCACGTGTGATGTTGCCGTTGAGAGCAGCACGACGGCGGCGGCCGCAAGCGTGAACAACATGCCCGACCGGGATGCCGATGTGAGCAGAACACGGCAAACGGCGCGACGAACGATCAGCGAAGTGCGCATTGGGGAGGTTCGGAGGGCGACACGCGTTTCAGGCGACGGTACACAACCGCGATCTGCGCCCAAATCTACTGCGACTTCCGCGCCTCGTGCATCGCCGCCTGCAGTTCAAGATCCGGCAGCACCCGACGCAAAACCGCGTCGACCCGCTCCAGTCGCGCCAATGCCGAACGCTCCGAGAGCACCGCCTGACGCTCTTCAAGATCAAAATCGATCATGGAGGCAATCGCAAAACTCAGCTGCGCGCCGTCGTCGGGCAACGTGGGCGGTGGATCACTTTCGTCGTTCAGCGTTTGTACGGCACGCACAATCCGCCGAAAATTTGAGATCACGTCGTCACTGAGCACGGCCAGCGCCACCGGCGATGCGGCCGCGCTGTCCGAAATCAACGTGACCTCGGCAACGTGATACGGCGCCTCCTGCTCCACAAACCGATCGAGTACAAATCGCTCGCGTCCCACGATGAGAATGTTGGAGCGGCCGTCCTCAAGCGTTTCGGTTTCCGTCACTTCCGCAACACAGCCCACGCGCCCCGACGGCAAATCGAGTTCCGACACTCCGGGGATGGCACACAACAATCCGAACTGACTGTCACCTTTGCCAATGTCGATCAGCATCTGCCGATAGCGC
Source organism: Gemmatimonadaceae bacterium (assembly GCA_022843265.1). Classification (GTDB taxonomy): domain Bacteria; phylum Gemmatimonadota; class Gemmatimonadetes; order Gemmatimonadales; family Gemmatimonadaceae; genus JAABRT01. The sequence continues at coordinate 37,963 of JALHNZ010000002.1, read as the reverse complement.
GGCTCGAAGAGGTGCAGCGGCACCGTGGTGCCGGGGTACAGCACCATGCCAAGCGGGAAAATCGGTAGCGAGCGAGATGTCACGTGGGACCGCGTGTGCAAAAGGTTACCGACTACTCCAACTTGGCGAGATTCGCCACTGCGTCACAAACGGTACGTCGTTTTCATCGCGCGTGACACCCCACACCAAATTGCCGCGTGCACCCAGCCACGTGGAACGTGCAGGCATCACAATGCGACCAAGAAACCGACCGTCTGTTTCAAACACATCGTACCATGTCGGTTCGCGCCACGCGATAACAATCGGTGCTGGTTCGTTGGGTTGCGCGGCGCGTGGTTCATCGCGCTCCGCTTCAGGAATCAGTTCACCCGGTGCAGAGACACGAACCCACAACCGACCGTCAGCGCCGGACAACAGCGTGTTAACCAAAGGTTTAACCGAGGGAATCTGTGGTCCGTTCCAGCTCCACTTGGGATCGTTACGCATCATGGCGCGCTCCACCACAGCGCGTTGCTGGTCTCGCTCTTCACTGCGCACCGCTACGGCAACTGCCTCGCGCTCAATGCGCAGCGGTGCGCTGCCTCCCGACACGTGAATGCGATACGTGTCACCCTCGCCAATGGCCAGCCGGTCGTCCGTCAGCATCACACCGGGCCGCCCCGGCGTGTACGGCACGCTGTACATGGCGATGCCGCCATTGGTTTGCGACACAAGCATTGCGGGCTCCTTTTGGCGCGCCGGTTCCGCCACCGTGTCGACAATGCGTCCCGCGGTATCGTAGAAAAAGTGCGCGCCGCGCATCGGTGATGGTCCGGTGCTTGAACCGCTCGATGAATCCCGAATGCCCGCGCGAATGGCGAGTGCATACCGGCGGCTTGTCGATACTGCATTGCTCACGCCCCAACCCATCACCGGTGGTCGCCACTCCCGGTCAACGTCACCCGTTGGCGTAAACACCGTGACGCGTGACGTGGGTGAATCCCAGATGGCCAGTCGACCGTCAGGAAGGAAAGCGAGGCCATTCGCGGATCCATATTCGCCGGGCCCTGAGCCTTTGCGACCGAGTGTTCGAATGTACGCGCCATTGGCGTCGAACATTCGCAGCGTCGGCGCGCTCGGGTCGAATACCGCAATCGTGTTATCGGTGTGGACCGCGAATGCACTCACGCGACCGAACGTAATGGTTGAGTCGAGCGCGTCCGCGTCTCCCACACGCCAGATCTCCTCCAGAATATGCGTGCCGCTGTCTGGAATCACACCCGTGGTGCGGGCCACGGTCGTATCGCCACTGGTGCTCATGGTGGTGGTCCAGGCCGTTCCACGGTCGGTGCCTCCACTCTCTTCACCGCTGCAGGACACGATCGCTGTGCTCAGGACAGTCAACACAACAAGGGTGCCCCAGTGGGCAGACGATGAGCGAACAAACGACATGAAGCGCCTCGGTTCTGAGGAGGAAGGGACGTCCGGCCCTCGAGGCGAGACGCATTACACAACAGGCCACCGGCCTGACATACCCTCGAATGAACGCCTTCGTAACAGGCGGTGTCAAACCCTGCGAACCAGATGACCATCCCGGCAACTCCCCTCGAATCACCGGACCGGGCAGACGAGCGCGACTTGATCGCGCGGGTGCTGCTCGGCGACCGATCAGCGGCACGTGCGCTCTACGATGCGCACGTGAGTCGTGTGCACCGCGTGGTCTTCCGGTTGTGTGGAGACGCCGAGCTGGCGGGTGAGTTCACGCAGGACACGTTTGTCCGCGCGTTTCAGCAGCTGGCCAAGTTTCGCGGGGAATCGTCGTTTGCAACGTGGTTACATCGGGTGGCCGTGACCACCGCAATGAACGGACTGCGAAAGGTCAAACGCATTCGGGACCGCGAGGTTGCGCTGGAGCACGCCGGAGAAATGGGGGCGTGGGAGCACGGCACAGACCACGCACTCAAACAACGGTTACACGCGGCGCTGGAAGCACTGCCGGAGTCTCAAAGATCAACACTGATTTTGCACGACCTTGAAGGCTATACGCATCAGGAAATCGCAACCACGCTTGGCGTCGCCGAAGGCACCAGCAAGTCACGACTGTTCATGGCACGCAACGCCCTTCGCCGCACCCTCGCTGATCTCGCTCCTGATGTTCAACACTAGCGGTCACACTCGCTTCAACGCATGGCGTGGTAACGTATGACAACACCTGAACTGAACGACGAACAACTGGATCAACTGCTGGCCAAAGCACGTGACTCGTGGCGCGTGTCAGACGCCCCGGATCACGATGCACTTTGGTCCCGCATTGAGCACGAGGCGTTCGACACGCCTGCGGTACAACCCGGACGCGCGGCTCCTGGCTGGCGCACGCTCACGTGGGTGGCTGCCGCAGCACTGGCCGTGGGTGCCGGCATTGGCCGCTACTCCGCCCCGACGGTGCCAGGCCCCGTTGTCGTGGAATCGAACGTTCCCGAAGCATCACGCGATCGCCGCGACAATCCACTGTCGCTGACCACGTCGGAATATCTCGGCGAAACATCGGCACTGCTCGCGTCACTTGAACGCGATGCACATGATGGCGCGGTGAGCGCCCGCTTTGCGTCCGATGCGTCATCGCTGCTTTCGACCACGCGCTTGTTGATTGATGCACCAGCGGCCGGGGATCCGGAACTCCGCGCCCTCCTGAGCGATCTGGAACTGGTGCTGGCGCAAATCGCACGGCTGCCCGCTCGGCGCGACAACGAAGAACTCGAGTTCATTAACGAAGCGATTCTGGCACGCGATGTTGTGCCGCGCCTGCGTCTCGCGGCGATTGACTACGCCCCACAAGGCAACTGAGGAGTTGACCATGAATATTCTCAACACGCGAATCGATCGCACCGTGTACTGCAGCGCGCTGGCTCTGCTCGCGTTTGCACCGGTGGCGTTGTCCGCGCAGCAGACTGGCGGCAGTGCTCCACGGCCTCGCCCGCCCGAGCGCCCCGCGGAGGCGGCAGCACCAACACCGGCAGCGCGTCCCATGCAGCAGCCATATGGTGTGGCTGGTGCTCCGTTGGCGGTCGATGGTTTAGGGTGGCGGTTTAATCAGGAGTTTGGACGCGACCTCGCGCTCGAAATGCGAATGAACGACGAGGTGCGTACCAGTCTGTCGATTGCCGGACAGGCCCGCGCCGAAGCTCTCAACTCTCTCTACGCCGCAGAAGCTGCAGCGCACGCCGTGAATGTGGCAGGATTCGCACACAGCATGAGCGGGCAGCCAACGCTCGCGCCGCCGGCACCGTGGGTACAGGATGATCCGGCGGATTCGTTGTATCGCGTGGCGCGTGAGGCACTCAATCGCGGCGAATATCGCCGTGCATCAGATGCATTTCGCGACATTCCGGTACGCTTTGCGTCGTCACGCTACGCATCAGATGCACTGTATTGGCAGGCCTTCGCGCTGTATCGCATTGGTGGCACTGAGGAGCTGCGTGCTGCGCGCGCCGTGCTGCAATCGCAGACATCCAAATACCCGAATGCACGCACGCAGACTGATGCCGAAGCGCTGAGTACACGCATACTTGGTGCGCTGGCGACTCGTGGTGATGCGGACGCGCAGCAGGCGCTGCGTGCACGACCAACGGCCACGGGTAGCTCGTGTGATGCGGAAGATCAGTCGGTGCGCGGCGAAGCGCTCAGTGCGGTGGTGAAAGCAAATCCCGAACAGTCGCTGCCAACGCTGCAGGCTGTCCTGCAGCGCCGTGACGAGTGTTCGGCACAACTCCGCCTGCGTGCGGTCTCGTTGCTCGCGGCGACCAAGGACAAAGCGCACGAGAATCTGCTGATCGATGTGATCCGAAACGATCCCCGCTACGAAGTGCGCGCTGCGGCGATGAGCACGTTGGCGCGGCAGCTCCCCGAGCAGGCGATTCCGATGCTTGAAGAGCTCGTCCGAACATCGTCTGACGAAAAGACGCAAGTCTCCGCCGTCATGGCGCTGTCCACGAGTGACTTACCACGCAGTCGGCTGGCACTGCGTTCGATTATCGAGCGCGGTAACACGCCTTACAGTGTGCGTCGAGCCGCAATCAGTAGTTTCACAAGCTCCTCGCGGGTGACCGCGGAGGAGAGTGCGTGGCTTCGCCAGCTGCACGGCGTGATTGGCGACGTGCGCCTGAAAAGCGTTATCGTCAGCTCGCTTGTACGTGTGGGCGGCGAAGAAAACCAGCAGTGGCTGGCCGCGATGGTGCGCAACCCGTCGGAACCGATCGATGTTCGCAACGCGGCACTCGGCGCGATTAACACGTCAAAAACACCGATCGCTACGCTAGCGGCGCTCTACGATTCGCTGTCAGAGCGTTCCCTGCGCGAACAGTTGGTGGGCTCCATGGGCCGTCGAACGGAACCAGAAGCAACGGATAAGCTGCTGGACATCGCACGCTCCGGCACCGATCCGAACCTGCGTCGCATGGCCATCTCCGCCCTCTCGCGCAAGAACGATCCGCGCACCACGCGTCTGCTTCTGGAGATCATCAACAAATGACCCACCATGCGCGGTACTTCATGAAGGCGACGCTGCTGTTCGGCGTGCTGCTGCCCGCGCATCGTACACTTGAAGCGCAGACACTCAGCGACCGAATCGCCGCAGCACCTGCGGGCTCACTGCAGTTCAACTACGCGGCCCGTGCGGGCGCGTGCGGTGATGGGCGCACTTGGTTCAGCACAGGCAGCGGCAGTTGGTACGGCAGCAGCGGGAGCTCGCAGTTCATCAACGCGAACATGAATGAATCAGGCTCGCGTGTCGACTGTCAGAGCGGACCCGTGCGGGTCACGCTGGTTCGCATGGATCGCGAAGTGGTGGATGTCGCGGTGCAGGTGGGCCCGCTGTCTCCGGATTCCCGAGCGCACGATCTCGGCAGCGTGAGCGGAGCGGACGCCTCCGCGTACTTGCTGCAGCTGGTGGCGCGAAGCGATGGCAAACCATCTCGTGCGGCGTTGTTGCCGGCGATGTTAGCCGATGGTGCGCAACCCACAAACGCGCTGCTGTCTATTGCACGCGATCGCGATCGGCCGCGTGAAACGCGTCGATCCGCTATTTCCTGGCTGGCACGCGAGGAGAACAGCGGCGCGGTGGGTGATGCGCTACTAGCGATCGCCCGCGATGCAGACGAGCAACAAATCGTGCGCGGTGCGGCGATCAGCGCCGTGGCGAGGGTTGACGCAACGCGAGCCATTTCCCCGCTGGTGCAGCTGGCCCAAAACGAAGCCGATCCGTGGGCCGCGCAGCAGGCGATCGAAGCGCTGGGTCGCATGAGCGAGCCGCAGGCACGGAACGCGATTCGTGTACTGATTGCGCGCGCCGAGCTCTCGGATGGTATTCGCGCGGCAGCGGTCACGGCGAGCATGCAAAACTTCGCAACCGCTGCGGACGCTGAACTGTTGCGTGCACGCTTCGCGAGCATGACGGGCGAGAAGTCGCGCGCCGCCGCGGTCAGCGCACTGGCTTCGATGGGCGGTCGCACGAACGCAGCATGGTTGCTTGGTGTCGCGTCGAATTCGTCGCTGTCTACTGCACAGCGTCGCCAGGCCATCACGATGAGTGATCGTGCCGGCGTGCCGGTGCGCGATCTCGCGCAACTCTACGACAAGCTTGAAGCGCGCGAGTTGCGTGAAGCACTGCTCACCGTGTTGGCATCGGGTGGCACAGAAACCGGCACCACCAAACTGCTGGAGATCGCCTCGCGTGACACCGACGTGCAGATCCGTCGTCGTGCGATCAGTCTGCTGTCGCGCCGAGAGGAGCCGCGCGTGCAGCAGGCTTTGCAGGCGATGGTGACGAAGTAGTTGATTCGAACGGCAGGCGAATTACGTGCCGCCAACGGGCTTCGAGTACTGCGATCGCACCCAGATATAGCGCTACGATCACCGCTGGAATGACGACAAAGCGGTGATCGGGGAAAAGGTACCACGCCGCCAGAATCAGTACCGTTCTCGCGACACCGTGCGCAACGCCAATCCAGTGTTGCAGCACCCAGGAAATCGGCAACCACATCAGCCCGCTCAGAATGCCTACGGTCAGCGGCAGTGATGTGTAATCGGCCAGGAAAAACGGAATTGCAATCGCGTACACGAGCAGCGACATGCCCACGGTGTACATGAACAACGCGTCAAAGGTGTTCTTGGGTCGCGAGCGATCAAGAAAGTTTTCGCCCGTGAACTTCGAAATGAACATGCCCAGGTAGGCAATCATGCCGGTGCCAATCCAGACGGCCCACACCGCGCCTTGCGGGGGAAGCGTCGCGCCGGCAACACCGATGACGGCCCAGGCAATCGTGCCGGCGAGGGGCATGGCCAGCAATCGACGGCGCTGATATTCGGCGCGTTGTTCGTCGAGGGAGCGCGGGGCAGTGGCGGTGGTCAACATGGCGGCCAGGGATGAGGCGAAAGGAGGCGGACGGACGCGAGCCGGTCCCTCAACTACGCCGGGCCCAAGCCTCGGTTTCCGCCCCGTGGAGTCATTCGACCGGTCGGGCTCGAGTTCGATACCCAAAAGGCCCTACAGGCACCTTTCTCGACCAAACGGCGTTGACATTGAACACACGTTCAATGAGAGTTCAGGGACAGGCCGAATGCTCCGGTCGGTCGCGCTCCTGTCCCCGATTCGATGCCCGGTCACAAAGCCCCCGAAGCCATCCGACGAGATGAAATCCTGCGCGCCGCGTATCGCGTGGCGGCGCGGGATCGGTTGGGCGGGCTCACCATCCGCGCCGTTGCAACAGAAGCAGGCGTAAGCTCTGGTCTGCTGCTCTTTCACTTTGAATCGAAAGACGGACTGCTGGTCGATCTGCTGGACTGGATGCTCGCCCACACGATCGTCGCCGGCGAACTCCATCGTCGTCCACCGTCCGACGCACAACCCGTGCAGTGGTTGCTCGCGGTCGTGGAACGCGATCTCGCACACTTGCTGAAACAACGCGAGCGGGTGGAGCTCTTCTATGACTACTGGGTACTTGGCACCAGGCACCCGGTGATTCGTCGTTTGATTCGTCGCGCGCTGCATCGGTACCGCGACGCGTTTCGTCCAGCTGCTCACGCCATCATCGCGGCATATCCCGAGCGGTATCGCGGTGTTTCTGCCGATGATCTGGCCGGTGTGTGCGCCGCGTTCATTGAGGGCTGCGCTACACAAACAATTCTTGATCCTACGCGCTTCGATGCTGTGCGCGCCATGGCGACACTGCAGGCGTTGGTGTTGCCGCCAGCAGCGGTCGTGTCATGACTATTTCACCCATGCCCAAGGGCTGACCGGAGTGCCGTTGTCCAGTTCGACTCATCACACAAATTCGGCGAACACTGTCGCCGTAACATCATCCTCGCCTTCGGTGCACGATAACCACGCCGAACACGCGCACGACGACACCGTGTACCCGGGCAAGGCGCTGTTCATTGTCATGCACGTGGCGTGTTTCGCCGCGATCTGGACCGGAGTCACGGCGTCGGCTGTGGCACTCGCACTCACCCTGTATGTGGTGCGCATGTTCGGCGTCACGGCCGGATACCACCGATACTTTTCGCACCGCACGTTCAAAACGAGTCGTGTGATGCAGTTCCTGCTGGCGTTTCTCGCGCAATCAACGGCGCAGAAGGGAACGCTCTGGTGGGCATCACATCATCGACATCATCATCGCCACAGCGACACCGAGAACGATGTGCATTCGCCACTGCACGGCGGTTTCTGGCACTCGCACCTTGGCTGGATCTTTGAACCGCGGTGGGACAAAACAAACTTTGACGCGGTGCCCGACCTCACGGCGTATCCAGAGCTCGTGTGGCTGAACAAGTACGAGCATGTGCCGACCGTTGCCCTGATGGCGCTCTGCTTCTGGATTGAGAGTTGGACCGGACTCGTGGTGGGTTTTGTGTGGAGCACCGTGGCAACGTGGCACGGCACGTTCATGATCAACTCGCTCGCGCACGTGAGTGGCAAGCAGCGCTACGTGACCGGCGACGACTCGCGCAACAATTGGTGGCTGGCCATCATCACGCTTGGTGAAGGCTGGCACAACAATCATCACGCGTATCAGCGCTCCACGCGCCAGGGATTTCGTTGGTACGAATTCGATCCCACGTTTTATGTCTTGCGTGCCATGTCCTGGGTCGGACTCGTGTGGGAACTGGGCGCCCCACCAGCTGAGGTGGTACGCAACGAGCGCCCCGTAGGCAAAGCAGTGCTCGAAAAGGTCGCGCGCCAGCTCGCCGCGTCGTTCAACGTGGAGCAGCTCGTGACCGACGCGCGGGCGCAGGCTGGAGACGCACTCGCGCACATGCGCGGGCAGATGACCGACGCCATGTCTCACGTGCATTGGCCCACGTTCCCCACGCGCGATGACCTCCGGGCGCGGGCGCAGGCGATGTTGCCGAACACTCCCTCGCTCGATGCAATCGCCGAACGGGCGCATCAGCTGCTGGCCGAACGCGTCGCTGAACGGCTCGGCGGAGCCGGCCTGACCGCGTAGCTCCTGCTTTTATTGCGTGACCGTCAGGCTGAACTCGGCGCGCGTTGTCTGCACAGTGCTCGTGGCGCCGTCCACCGTGATCCAGAGCGTGATCAGGTGCGTGCCGAGTGGTACCGTCGCGTCAGCCCTGATGGCGTACGATCGCACAATGGTGTTACCCGTGCCCTGCGTGCTGCTTTGCGTAATGGTGATCCCGGTCGGTTGACGCTGTTGATGAAAGGCCGTGATTCTCAGATTCGGTGAGGCGGTATAAGTAACCGTCGCGGTTGCTGTACCGCCGCGCGCGATGGTGGCGGTTCGTGGGCTCACAGTGGCGGACGCGATTTGAACGGCTCCCGTGCCGCAGTTCGTACAGCCGGCGTCTGGCTCCGTGCTGCCCGAGCAGGCCAGGACGATAGGCGCGATGACGAGCGCGAGTAGCACCCGGCTGCGTCGTAGCTGTCTATGAAAACTCATGATCCGAATCCCGGTGTGAGAATGGTCGGTGCAACTCAGTCTTCCTGAGACGCGCTGGATCCGCGGGAATTGGCTCACCACGTCGTTCAGTATTGACTGAACGTACTGAACGTACTAATCATTCTAAATGACTCTTCCAGACGAACAGCAGGAAAAACGCGCCCGCATTGTCGAAACGATGGGGCTGCTGACCGAAGCCGAAGGCATGTCGCGCATCATGGGCCGCATTTTCGGCCTCATGCTCATCAGCGAAGACTCGCTGTCACTCGATGACATGGCCGCGAAACTCGGGGTATCTAAAGCGTCGATCAGTACCGATGCCAGACGACTAGAGCACATGGGATTTCTGGTGCGCGTGAGCCGCCCCGGTGATCGCCGGGATTACTACGAGCTGGCGGCGGACTTCATGCTCCGCTCCATGCGCCGTCAGGTCGAACGAATTCGCAAGCTGCGCGACGCCATGCACGATGCGCAGGCGGGACTGATTGCGCCGATGCGCATTCAGAAACGATTGCGCGACTTCGAAGCCGTCTTTGAAAAGGGGATCGACTCCCTGGAGCGGGACCTCGAAGCCATGGAATCAGGCAAGCAGCCGGACAAGAAGAAACGACACTCCTCCTGAAACTCATTACCAATGCCTTTTCGCATCACGATTGCGCTGCTCTGCAGCGTGATCGCGCCGGCCACGCTGTTCGCACAAGGTGCACCGCGCGCGCAATCCACCGATACAATTCGTCTCTCAATCGAGCTCGCCCTTGAACGCGTGACCGGTGAGTCGGAAGAAGTACGCCTCGCACGAAGCGGCGTTCAAATGGCGAATGCACAGGTGAAGGCTGCCGTCGCGTCCGCCTTACCCCAACTCGACGGCAACGCGACGTACACCCGCACGTTTGCCACGCCGTTTGCGGTGCGCGCCGCGCCGACCCCTGATTCACTTCGATTCAATCCCGATCCCACGCTGCCGCTTCCGGACCGTGTGGCGTACCTCGAGCAGAACGCCGACCTGGCCGGGCTCGGGGGACTCGGCGCGCTTTTCGGCAACCTGCCATTCGGTCAGGCCAATACTTATATCGCGTCGTTGTCGCTTTCGCAGCCACTCTACACCGCGGGACGGGTGGGCGCCGCGCTCAAGATTGCGCGCGAGTACAAGGCTGCCACTGAATACGAACTCGCCGAACAGCTGGCCGAAGCCGAACGAAATGTGCGACGCGCGTACTTCACCGCGTTGCTCGCGCAGGAGCTCGAACGCATTGCCGACACGTCGCTCTCACAGGCCACAAAGTTTCGTGACGTCGTGCGACTACAACTCGACGCCGGACAGGCCTCAGAGCTCGATCTGCTGCGCGCTGACGTATCGCTGGAAAACATCCAGCCGCAACTCATCGAAGCCCGGAACAGTGCCTCCCTCGCAGTGCTCGAACTCAAGCGACTGGTGAATCTGAGCGTTGACACCCCGCTGCAGCTCACCACATCACTCGCGGTCTCAGAAGCGCAGCTCGCGGCGGCCGCTCGTGGCGGAAACGCGGGACTGCTCATGGATCGTGCCGCGATGCGCGCCGCGGAACGAACAGTGAAAATTCGTGAAGCGCAGCTGGATATCGCGAGCAAAGCGTGGTTGCCGTCACTCGATTTTCGCATGGCGTATGGCAGACAGCTTTTCCCGTCGACGGTGTTTGGCTTTAACAGCACGCCGTGGCGAACCGACTGGACGGCAACACTCGCGCTGACGGTCCCGATCTTTGATGGTTTCCGTCGCAACTCCGAAAAGGCGCAGGCGCAGATCACTCTTGATCAGGAGCGACTGCGACTGTCGCAGCTCGGCGAGTCACTGCGATTGCAATTCGAACAGGCGATCGGCGAACGACAGCGTGCGGCATCGGCGATTTCTGCCCGTGCTCGCACTGTGGATCAGGCGGATCGTGTGTATTCCCTCACCGTGCTGCGATTCGAGCGCGGGTTGTCCACGCAACTCGAAGTGTCCGACGCGCGTCTCGCGCTTCTGCAGGCCCGAACCAACTACGCCCAGTCTGTCGCCGACCTGCTGCTCGCCGACGCTGATGTCGCGCGTGCGCTCGCGGGTACGACTGGACGCAACCGATAGATCATATGACTGCTCTCCTCGTTCCCGCTACCATGTCCAGAACTCCGGCGCGCACGTCGCACCGCGCTCGCTCCATCACGCTGCTTGCGCTCGCCGCGAGCGTCTTCGCGTGCGGTGGCGACAGTGATGCCGCTCCTGGCACCGGTGCCGCTACGCCCTCCGTCATTGCACTGACCCCCGCCGACATTGGCGAAGCCCGACTTGATACCATTGCCGGAGGTGTGCTGCTCAGTGGCGCGCTCGAGCCAGCGCGTCGTGTCATGTTAAAGGCACAAATCGATGGCACGGTTGGTTCGCTGCTCGTTGATCGTGGCTCTGCGGTGCGCCAAGGACAACTGCTGCTCACCATCAATGCGGAAGGCATCAGAGATCAGGCCGCGAGCTCAGCATCAGCCATTGCCGCTGCGAAAGCCGGTGTTGCCGTCGCGGAGCAACGTCGCGACGGTTCACGCGCGTTGTACGCCAAGGGCGCGATCTCGGAACTGGATCTTCGCGCCGCGGAAGCACAGTACGAAGCCGCAGTCGCCGATCTGGTGGCTGTGCAAGCCGGCGCCACAAGTGCACAGGAATCCGCATCCCGCACTCGCGTCACATCGCCGATTGATGGCGTCATCAGCGAACGACAGGTGCAGGTGGGTGAGCCCGTGAGCAATGGTGGACAACTGTTGACGGTGGTCGATGTGCGAACGCTCGAACTCGCCGGTCAGGTTGGCGTGGATGTGGCGTCGCAGCTCAACACTGGCATGAGCGTAGAGTTTACGGTGGAATCGCGTCCGGATCAGTCATACCGCGGGCGCGTGGCGCGCATTGATCCGGAGGCGGATCCGGGCACGCGTCAGGTTGGTGTGTACGTGCAGTTGCCCAATGCGTCGCGCGAACTCACGGCCGGACAGTATGCAACCGGGCGCGTCTTGCTCGGCGCGCCACGTGCGCTTGTTGTTGTGCCGAACGTCGCCGTGCGCATGCGCGATGGCAAGTCGATGGTCGCGGTTGTTGCTGACGGTCAAATTCGCCTGCAGGACGTGACGATCGTAACGCGTGATGAAGCGCGCGGTCTTGTTGGCCTGTCCAGCGGCCTCGAAGCCGGTGCGCGAATTCTCGTGATGCCCGGCAGTGGCCTTGATCATGGCACGCAGGTCCGCGTGGTCAATACCAGCACACCGAATGACAGTGGTCGTCCACCGGTAGCGCCAGTCGGAGAGAAGAACTGATGTCTCAGCACGAGGAAGGACGCGCCGCCGGTGAGGGCGGCGAGAAGCGTGCGGTGGAGCAGGGTGGAGGACTGAGCGGCGTCGCCATTCGCCGTCCGGTGTTCACTACCATGATCATGCTCGGGCTGGTGGTGCTCGGCCTGTTCGCCTATCGCGGACTGCCGATCGATCAGTTTCCGGATGTGAGCATTCCCGTCGTATCGGTGCAAACCACGTACCCGGGTGCGAGCGCGGAAACCGTAGAGCGCGAGGTCACACGGCGACTTGAAGAAGCATTTAATCCTGTGCAAGGCGTGAAGAAACTCACGTCGATTTCGCTTGAAGGCGTGTCGCAGGTTACGGTGGAGTTTGATCTCGGACGTGACGCCGACGCGGCGTCGCAGGACCTGCGGTCCAAGCTCGAGCTCATTCGACGCGATCTGCCAACGGACATCGATCCACCCATCGTCCAGAAGTTCAACGCGTCGGATCTGCCGATCATTTCGCTCGCGCTGCGTTCCAAAACGGTGCCGCTGAGCGAGCTGACCACAATCGCCGACGAGCCGCTGCGTCGGCGCATGGAAGCAGTCGCGGGCGTGGGTGAAGTGCGTGTGTCAGGCGGTGTGCGCCGTCAGGTCAACGTGTATCTGCAGCCGGAGCGCATGCGCGCGCTCGGCATCACGGTGCCCGAAGTAATGGGTGCGTTGCAACGACAGAACCTTGAGGTACCTGCAGGTCGGCTTGAGCGCGGTTTGGCCGAACAACTCGTTCGCGTCACTGGCCGCATTGAGGATCCGGCCGGCTTTGAAGATGTGATCATTGCGACGCGCGGTACGAACCCCGTTCGCCTGCGTGATGTCGCCCGCGTAGAAGACGGCGTGGAAGAAAAGCGCTCCGTGGCACTGGTGAACGGCGAAGTGGCGGTCGCGCTCGACCTGCTGAAAGTGTCAGGCGCCAACACGGTGGAAGTGGCCGATGGCGTCGCCGAAGCGCTCGACGAAGCGCGGGCGTTGCTGCCGCAAGGTGCGACGCTGCAAGTGGTGCGCGACAATTCCACCATGATCCGTCAGTCGGTAGACGACGTGATTCACGAGCTGGTGCTCGGCGCGATTCTCACGGTGTTGATCGTGATGCTGTTCCTCAACGACATCAAGGCCACGGCTATTACCGCGCTGGCCTTGCCGGTGTCGGTGATCTCCGCATTCGTGCTGATGGGCATTCTGGGTTTTACGCTTAACGTGCTCACGCTGCTCGCCCTCTCGATCTCAATTGGTATTCTGATTGACGACGCGATTGTTGTGGTAGAAAACATTGTGCGTCGACGACAGCTGGGCGATGACGTGTTCACTGCGGCGCGCGAAGGCACACGCGAAATCGTACTCGCCGTGCTGGCGACCACGCTGTCGATTGTAGCTGTGTTCGTACCGGTGGCCTTTATGAAAGGCATCATTGGTCGATTCTTCTTTGAGTTCGGTCTCACCGTGGCGTGGGCCGTGCTCGTGTCGCTGTTCGTGTCGTTCACACTTACGCCCATGCTCAGCGCGTGGTGGGGCGTCTCGCCGCACACGGGCGAAGGCGGCAATGTGATCACCCGGACGATCAGCCGTTTCAATCGCTGGTTCGATCAGCAGGCGCTACGCTATCGCGGGCTGCTTCGCTGGGCGCTTGGACACCGGCGCAGCACGGTACTCATGGCCGTGGTGGCGTTTGTTGGTGCGATGGCGCTGTTCCCGCTTGTTGGCGGCTCGTTCTCGCCAGACAGTGATGACGGCGAATTCATTGTAAAATTTGAAACGCCGCAGGGGGCAAGCCTGCCGTACACGCAGGCCAAGGCTGAGCAGATTGACGCAATGCTCACCGCCATGCCGGAAGTGTCGTACGTATATACCACAGTTGGTGCCGGTGCGATTGGTACCGTCACCACCGGTGAAGCGTATGTCAAGCTGGTGCCTGGCAACGAGCGCACGCGCTCTCAACTCGAAATGATTGCCGAGGCGCGTACGGCCATGCAGGACGTGGCAGGCGTGCAGTCACAGGTGTTGTTAAGTGGTGGTCTTGGTGGACCGGTGGCACCGCTGCAAGTCGAACTGCGGGGGCGCGACCTCGATACACTCACCATGATCTCGGCACAGGCGCTGGCTGCGGTGCGTGCACTACCAGAGGTCGTGGACTCACGCACCACACTCGGGGCGCCGCGTCCCGAAGTGCGCGTCGATCTTGATCGTGATGTTGCCAATCGTGTTGGGCTGGATGTGGGTTCGCTCGCCGCGACGATTCGCCCGCTCTTTGCCGGTGAAGTGGCAACGCGTTGGGAAGATCCCACAGGTGAAGAGCGCGATGTGCGCGTGCAACTCGCCCCGGAATCACGCGTGTCACGCACCGATCTCGCGCAGATCCCCGTGCCCACGGCCACCGGCAATGCGAACGGTATCGCTAGCGTTCCACTCGGTGATATCGCTCGGCTTGAAGACGGGTTTGCACCTGCTGAAATCCGTCGCCAGGATTTGCAGCGCACGGTGATCGTGGAAGGCAGTCCCGCGCCTGGCGTGTCCATCTCGGTGGCGAGTGCCAAACTGAACGAGGCGCTCAATACGCTCACGCTCCCTGAGGGCTATCGTTTTCAGCTCGGTGGTGAAACGAAAGAGCTCGAGGAAACCGGCGGCTACGTAATCGAAGCGATCTTGCTGGCCGTGGTCCTGATTTTCCTGATCCTTGCCTCGCAGTTCGAGTCGTTTACACAGCCGATCGCGATCATGTTGTCGCTCCCGCTGTCGTTGATTGGTGTGTTGATCGCACTGCTGCTCACGGGTGATACGATCAACATCATGTCCATGATTGGCGTGATCATGCTCTTTGGTCTGGTCACCAAGAACGCGATTCTTCTGGTTGACAACGCTAATGAGCGGCGTCGCGACGGCATGCCCCGTTTTGAAGCGCTGATTGAAGCGGGCGCCGTGCGATTGCGTCCCATCATGATGACCACGCTGGCCATGATCTTCGGCATGTTGCCCATCGCACTCGCCATGGGCCAGGGCGGCGGCTTTCGTGCACCAATGGCGCGCGCGGTCATCGGTGGACTGATCACGAGTACCGCCCTTACGCTGCTCGTGGTTCCGGTTGCCTACACCTACCTCGACGACCTCGGTGCATGGGTGCTTTCAAAACTGCGTCGCACGGGCCGGAGCTCTAACACTTCTGAAATGCCTGTCCCCGTGGCTGGCGATTAGCTCGGCGCTGAGTTGCGTCTAATGCTGAGGGAACTGCGGGCGGGAAGGACACGAAAGCACGAAGGGCACGAAGGGCACGAAGAAGAGCAACGGCAACAGCTGCATTGGAAAACAGCAAATGATCGAGTGGACTTCCCCTCAGAATCACTTGCTGTTTTGGTGTCCTTCGTGTTTTCGTGCCCTTCCCGCCCGCAGTTCCCGCAGCATCAGGAGCATGCCCGCCCCGGGCTGGATGTCACCGAAGATGCCGTGAAGCCCAGACGAGACGCTGCAACACACCGATCATCACACCGACTGTCATGATCCACGCGAGCGTCACGTAGTATTCAGGCAAGAGCAGGAAGAGCGAAAAGAAGATGACGGTTTCGGTTCCGGCTACGAGACCGCGCGGCATGGTCACCGTGGTGAGTTCACCACGTGAGCTGGCGCCAGCACCGCGGCGTTCGAGAACGGCTGAGAGGTACATCCACGACGCGGCATTTACGAACCATGAGGCCAGCAGCACGCTGCTTGCGAGCCAGCTGGTGCGCACGTCGAAGGCGAGCGCGATACCAATGGGCATCAGCGCGTAGACTATGAAGTCGAGCAGGATGTCGAGGTAACCGCCCATGTCCGTCTGACGATTGTGCAGACGGGCAACGGTGCCGTCGATTCCGTCGAGCAGTCGGTTGGTAATCCAAAGCGCGAACGCGAGCCGCCACGCGGATTGGCTCGCCGCTACTGCTGCGGCAATGCCAACGAGCAACGCGAGCAGCGTCAGCGCCAACGGCGAGCACCAGGTACCCAGCCACTGCGCAAGTGGCCCGAACCAACGCTCCTTTCGAATGCGGAACCATTCGTCAAACATGGCACCGTCTCATTCGGGAAACACGATCAGGCCACGCACATCAATGTGCACGGTCACCAGTGAGTCGATCGGCGGCAGGGACATCGGGTCGACGAGCGCATGCATGACAACGTCTGACAGCTGCACCGCCGCGGTCGTACCACCCGAACGGTGACTGATGCTCAGCACGCGCGCACTGGGAAGCGTGAGAGTGTTGGTGAGCTCACGGCGATCAGCGCTGCTGCGCGGTGCACTTGATTGGCAACGTATTGCGTCGCTCCGAATACCGAGTACCACGCGCTGGCCACTCGAAAGGCTGGAAACGTGCGGGTCGGACAACGCGTCACGTGAAGCCGTTGCACCGCGTGGCATAGGCACTGCGCCCAGCGGCGTGTCAACAGACTGCGCGTCACGAACCACGCCCGCGAACTCCTGATGCAATCCCACGAATCGCATCACCGCTACTGACACAGGAGACGCGAACAGCACCTCGGCCGTTGCCACCTGCGCAATCGTGCGATCGAGCATGATGGCCAGCCTGTCACCGAGCGAAGTAGCGTCATCAAGATCGTGTGTCACGAGCAACAAGCCGGCATCACTCTCGGCATGCGCCTCTCGAATCGCGTCGCGTACATCGCGGCGCAAGACAGGGTCGAGTGCAGAGAGCGGCTCGTCGAGCAACAATACGTTCGGCTTCGCTGCCAGTGCACGGGCCAACGCCACCCGGTGTTTTTGACCGCCGCTCAGCGTGTGTGGGGCACGCTTGGCAAGCTCACCGAGGTGGAGCCGTTCAAGCAGCGTGTGCACCGTGCGCGTGCGTTCAGCGGCTGGCACGCGGCGTATGGTGAGCGGGAACGCAACGTTCGCCTCAACGCTCAAATGCGGGAACAGGACCGGCGTTTGATGCAGGTACACCGTGCCGCGTGATTCAGCGGACATGTGCGTGACATCAAGATCGCCAACCTGAATGCGGCCGGCACTGACTGGTGTGAGGCCTGCGATGGCACGTAGCAATGATGTTTTGCCCTCACCGGACGGTCCGAGCAGAACAACACGCTCGCCTCGTGCTACTTCGAGCGATATAAGGTGCAGCCCCTGCGGGCCGGCCGTGCTGCTGAGTGAAGCGGGCGTCGCAAACGGCACTGCAAGCCCTTCCACTGATAGTGCATTGGCAGCGCGCGTCATGTTGGCAGCGCGTCTGTACGTCGCGCGCCAAGGCGCAAGGCGGCCAGCGCTGCAATCGCCGGCACAATGAGCAACAATGCACCAACAGCAGCCGGTCGATCCTGTCCAGCGCGTACGAGCGTCAGCACTTCAAGCGGCAAGGTGCGCAATGCACCGCCGCCTACCACAAGTGTCAGCGCCACTTGAGTCCATGATATAAGGAATGCGATCGCGAGTGCTTCGGTGATGGGTGCGCGCAACGAGGGAATCACCACCATCGTCCACGTATGCCACGTTGATGCACCAAGCGTGCGCGCCGCTTCTTCAGCTTCGGTACCGCGCGAGGTAAATACGCCGAGAAAGAGCAACGAGACATAACCAATCGCGGGCACGGTGTGCGAAAACCATACCCCCACCGACGTGCTGGCGATACCGAGCCACAGCGTGACAATCTGCAGGCCCGCACCGAGCGCAATGGGCGGTGCAGCGACCGGAAGAAACACGAGTGCGGCTGCAACATGTCGCCACGCCCCCTGCAGTTGCGCGAGTGATCGACCAACGGGCAGTGCGACGCACACGGCGGCGACTGCGGTCGCAACGCCCAGCGCGGCGCTGTTTACCGCCGCGCGCCCGAGCGAACCGCCTGCAACGGCTCTCCAAGCCGACCCGGTCAGGCCACTCGGCAAGACATCCGGCCACCGCCAACTTTCTCCGAAGGATTGCAACAGGAGAATCACAAATGGCAGAACAGTGGAGATGGCCAGCGCGGCAATCGCCATCGCACGCCACGGTGATGTCAGCACTCTTGACTGCGGTACCAGCGCGGGGGGCATCATCTGACGAGTGATCCCCATCGCGCACGCGTGACTTCGTGTGCTGCAACAGCCACTGCCGCAACACCGAGTGCGATCAACGCCAGTCCGTAGGCTTCGCCGCGGCGAGCGAGCAGCGGATCGGCAAAACGCTCCATCGTGAGCACTGGAAGCGCCGCAGGATCAATCGGGGCCAATAACACCGCCGATTCGAAGCTTCCGAAGGCAAACACAAACGTGGCAATCACCGCGGGAAAAAGACCGCGCCATAACAACGGCCAGGTAACTGTTCGCGCCACGGTTCGTGGTGATGCGCCCAGCGTTCGAGCCGCGTCTTCCAAGTCGCGCGCAATGCCTGCGCGCAGTGCGATGGCCACAACGGCCAGAAACGGCAGTTCTTTCCACGCCAGCGCGAGGATCAGTGCGATGCCACCGGCATCGTAGACTAAGGCCGGCATGTTGGCGGGCGCGTCGATCAGGCCCAGCGCGTGCAGCACGCGGGCAAGCAGTCCGCTTTGACTCAAGACAAAGAGCGCGGTGGCAGCGGCGACAAGGTGCGGTACGGGAAGTGGCAGCGTTGCTAACGAACGGGCGAAACGATCGCTGCGCTTGTGTGTTGGGAAGAGCAGCGCAACGGCTCCCGCGGCGGTCGCGGCAATCGCGGTGCTGCTGAACGCCACGTACAGAGACCACCCCGTGGCGCGCCACGTGGTGCGATCGGTGAGCACTGAAAACAACCGGTCGGAATCGGCAACCGCTGACGCGCCCGCGCCTGCGATCCCCAACACCGCCAATGCAGAGTAGGCCACGCCGAAGAGCACAGGCGTGGCCACCAACATCGCAAGCAACACGGGAAAAGGAACACGCCGAAGCATGTTCGAACTTACGCCATGAACGAGCTCACGGCTCGCGAGACGACGTTGCGGCACGCGCCCAGTCGCGCCAGTCGGCGTTGAGTCGCTCGTGATAGCGCGGCGATACCTCGGGAACGGCGTAGCGGCTGAGCGTGTCCCGGGGGATCGCCTGCGGATCGGCTTCCGCGTTTGCGAAACGAGCGCGCCACGGTTCAGGGACGATACGAACATTCAGCACGGTTCCATCGGCCCACACGCTGGGCTTCTGTTTTTCGAACTGCGCTTCGGGCGACAGCAGCAGGTTTGCGACAACCATCGCGCCAGCCGGATTGGGCGCGTTGAACGGAATGCCCACGTAATGCGAATTCGCAATGGTGCCGTCACGCAACACCAGCGCACGCGCGGTCGGTGGCAACACACCCTGTCGCACCTTGTTCACCACATCGTGCTGATTGTTCGACATGGAGAAATCGATCTCGGCGTTGGCAAACAGCCGGTGCATGGCCGCGACATCTGGCGGATACGTACTGCCGTTTCGCCAGAAGCTGCTGCTCGTGGAATCGAGCCACGCAAACACCACCTGTTGGCCGGCGGCGTAGCGCTCCTCGGTGAACCCATTCGCAAAAGCGTTCACACCACCACCGCGAGCGTACATCAGCATCTTCAGGAACGTGATGCCGGAAAACCCCTGATCATGGGTGAACCGACCAGGGTTGGCTCGAATCCACGCAGACAACTCATCGAATGACCGGGGCGGCTTGGGCGTGCGCACCGTGTCGTAGATGAGTGCGAACTGCACCGAGCCCCACGGGCTTTCGAAGCCGCTCGGATCCTGCTCAAAGTCGCGCGAAATGATGGGTGATGCGGAGTCGACAAACGCAGCGTTCGGCAACACACCGGCCCACGGTCCTGCGAGCAGCGACTCAGCGCGCAGATTGGAGAATGTTTCGCCGTTGATCCAGACAAGGCTCGCCGTGCCTCGCCCGCGACCAGCCTCGCGTTCGAGCACGAGCTGGTTCACAATCTCTGGTCCCTGTCCTTCAACCGCTTCAAGCGTGATGTCGTACAGGCTGCGTAAACGTGGCGCGAGCCAGCCGTCCACATAGGCGTTAATCGCCGGATCGCCGCGCCACTTGCGCCATGTGACCGTTGTGCCGCGGGCGCGTGCTTCAACGCTGTCCCACGGTAGCGCCACCAGAGCTGCAACTTCCAGCTGGGCCGACTGCTGTGATGTTTCGCCCGCACAGGCGACGAATACCGTCACACCGAGTGCGAGCACAACGGACCGCAGTGCTCGCACCAGCACTCGGCGGTGTGCACAACCGATCATTGACGTGCGCATCCGTCTCAAAACAACCAACGCGCCGAAAACTGTAGCTGACGCGGCGGCGCCACGGCCGACGTCACGATCGGATCTCCAGGGCGTCCCACCTGCGTGCGCGTCCCACCGCCCGGCAGGCCATTGGCGTAACCGCCCGCATTGGTACTGTTAAGCAGATTGAACGCATCAGCGCGCAGCTCTACGCCCTGATTGCGCACCCGCAACTCGTACGACACACTCGCGCTGGTGAACAGCGCACTCGGCAGACGTTCGCTATTGCGCGACACGCCAAAAAATCGATCCTGATTGCCGAGGAATCCGTTACCGAAGGTGTCACCCGAACCATCAAGATCGCGGAAGAACGCAATGCGATTGATCGGCTGCCCCGTCTGCCAATCGGCAACTCCAGAGAGCGCCAGATGTCGGAAGCCGGTGTACGTGGCACGCATGGCCACGCGATGACGACGATCGTTGATCGCGTCAGCCCACTCGGCGTCAAAGTTGTTGCCCTGGGTCGCGTTGAAGTTGATGTCTTCAGTGTTCGTGCGTGCGCGCGACCAGATCCAGTTCGCATCAATCAACCATGCGTTATCGGCGATCCAGCGTGCGGTGGTGTACAGACCAGCGTACGTGGAGCGACCACCACTTTCGGTGGTGGTACGACGGCGGAACCCCCCAGTGACCGGCGCGACCGGGCGAAATGCGTCGCCCGTTGTCACGGACAGGCTGATGGTGTCGGCCGGACCAACGCCACGCGTATTGGCATTCAAATCCCACGAACGCGGCAGGTTGCGCGTGTCCATGTACACGGCGTCCATGCCAATCGCGATACGTGTGCCGATCTGCTGCTGCCAACCAGCGGAGAACTGACGGCTCATTGGCTGCTCAAGTCCCAGTGCAAACAGCTCGCGCACTTCGCCCGGTGGCAGCTGCGAGCGATCCAGCGCCGCGGTGCGCGGACCTTGCAAATACGTCGGCACATCGGCGCCGGCAAAGGTCACGGTCTGATTGCCATCGGGCCCGAACTGCACAGCGTCAGAGTACACCGCGTACGGGAACTTGCCGGCGTACAAACCGGCGCCGGCGCGCAGTACGGATGATGGACCAACAAGCCAGTTGATCGATGCGCGTGGCTGCCAGTTGTCGAGATCCGGCGAGCTCTGACCGCGCGACGTGAGATCGTCGTAGTCCCAGCGCAATCCGAGTGTGAGCGTGAAGGCAGGGGACAAGCGCCACGCGTCTTCAATGAACGCACCGATGAGTGTCTGGGATAAATCAACCTGCTTCTGTGCCGCGTCCACCGTGTAGCTGAGTACACGCACGTTCTGCGGCACATCGGCAAACGCAAAACGATTGCCGCGCTGCGGAATGTTGCCTTCATCCAGCACAACGTATGACCCCGACGGGTTGGTCTGCGAACCGGAGAGCGTAAAGTTGGAGCGCCAGCCGTCGGCGCCAATGCGCAGCTGATGCTTGTCGCCGACAAACGTCTCAAACACATTGCGCAGCTGCACCTGCGTTTCCGCTTCATCAAAGACGAAGTTGCTGGAGCCAACAACGCCTACGGAGACGGTGTCGATACCCTGCACGCGGCGGATGGTCACCTGCGGAATATCGAAGCTGCTTTGCGCCGGCGGAAAATTCCAGCGGAACGTACCAAGCTGCGCGGCAAACACATTGCTGGCGCGGCCCTCACGCAGTGCAGAACGATGCATGAGTGCGGTGACCGTTCCGATGCGTTGCGTGACAATGTCGGCCTCCGGCGCAACAATACCGCTGCCGCGTCCTTCGCGATCGACGCGGCTCGCGGCCATGCGCAGTGTTGACGTCTGGTTCGGCGACCACCCGTGATCAATGCGCCCGAATCCTTTCACCGTGCCGCGCACTTCACGTCCCGTGAATGTGGTATTTGCTGTGGACGCAATGCGATCTTCGTTCTCGTTGGTGTATTCAAGCGCACCAAAGACAAAAGTGCGATCAGCGCGCAGCGGACCACCCCCGGCCGCGCCAATCTGCGAACGCCGAAAGCCCTCCTGCGCACGACGGAAATCTTCAGGGTTCTGGCCGGACGGCACGATTGCGGAACGCGCGTCTACCGGCAGCCCGGGGCGATTGTAGACAAACGCCTCCCCTTGCCATTTCGCACCGCCGGCGCGCGTTTCCATATTCACAACACCGTTCGAGCTGCGACCGAACTCCGCACCATACGTGTTGGCCAATACGCCAAAGCGTTGCAACGCCGACAGCGGTACTTCTACGCGTGCGCCGCCGAGAAAGCCTTCGTTGTTTTCCAGACCGTCCAACGAATATTGTGTGTAGAGCGCGTTCGAACCGTTGATCGACAGGCGTGGCGCATCGCCAAAGAATCCCGTCGCGGTTGAAACGCCCGGAATTGTGTAGGCAAGTGCGATCGGGTCGCGCGAGTCTGTGGGAAGTCGCTCAAGCTCCGCGCGCTCTACCGTGCCGCCAGTGGCGGCATCCTGTGTATTGAGCAGTGGACGAGGCAACGGTGCGACGACCGACACCACACCGAGCGAGGCGAGGGGACGCAGCGTGAGCGCAATGGTGCGCGCGGAACCGCGTGCTATCGACTCGATGCGGACGGAATCCGGAAGGAAACCAAGCGCACGCACGACCACGTATCCCGTTGCTTCGCTCGTGACGGCGAGTGCAAAGCGTCCGGACGAGTCTGTGCTCGCCGAGCCGGCATTCAAGGTGACCTGCGCGCCGCGGATTGGCAGTCCCGCCGCCGAACGAACGACGCCAGTGACCGTACCCGCATCCTGCGCGGTGAGAGGGAGCGGCGCGCACAGCGCAGCCCAAAACAATGCATGCCTTGGCAACATCATGGAGTGTTCATTCGAAAAGGTTCGGCGGCATGACAGGTCGCCGGATCAATGGAGTGGCGTGGAGGATGTACGATCCAAAGGTTGAACGCGGATCTCCAGCGCTCAGGACCCCTCGTAGCCTTCCGCACGAAGCCGCGACAGCACACCCGCGCGCACCGTCGCCTCGTTGTCGGGTGTATTGCGCACCTGCGCCATCGCGTCGATCACAATCTGTCCGAAGTTGGCGTGCGGAAAACAATGCGAGCATCGTGTCACGTGCGCGCGGACCTCCGCTTCGTTGACCGAATCCAGGTTCCCGTCCAGATAGTCCCATAACATGCGAACGGCCGCGCCGCAGTCGAGCGATGGCATGTCAGGCGTCTTGCGATCGGTGTCTGTGATCATTGTGATGACTCCTTCTCAGCGTGGACCGGCGCGAGGCCAGCGTCTCTCGCGTATTCAAGCAACGACGTCTGCAGTAACCGACGGGCGCGAAACAGCCGCGATCTTACGGTACCAACCGGGATTTCCAAAACCGCCGCGGCTTCGGCGTACGGTAGTTCCTGGAGCTCCACAAGCTCCACCACTTCGCGGAAGGCTTCGGGTAATGCGGCGATTGCCTGATGAATTGCTGGCCGCAAATCGGCGTCACTGAGTCGCTGCAGCACGTCGTTGGGCGCGCCGAGCGGGAAGTGTTCGTCGGCCAGCGCTTGCAGCGTATCGTCTTCGACCGCAACAAGCCGTGCATCGCGTGGCGCACGTTTACGCCACGCGTTGCGCGCAATGGTAAAGAGCCAGGCCCGCGCTTCGCTCCCCACTCTGAACGAATCCCAATGTCGCCAGGCGCGCAAATACGTCTCCTGCACAAGATCTTCCGCGTCGGATTCGTTCCGCGTTAGCGAGTGTGCGAAACGCGTGACGTCGGGAAGCCAACGTAACGCGAGGTCGTGAAACGCAACGTGTTTGTCAACTGGTATTTCCACGCCGTATCCGTTGCACCATGGATGGAAGAAATGACAAGGCCAACAGCAGTACAGACGCAATGATCAGATTGGTGCGCGCCGTAGACGACGCACCACTCACACCGCCGACCAGACTGCCGGCAAAATACGTATAGATGATGGTGCCAGGCAGAATCCCAAGTCCCGTGGCCGCCACGTACGGACGAATCGGAATTCCTGAGAGCGCGGCGGTGAAGCTGAGCGCGTTGAACGGGATCACCGGTAACAATCGCAAGCGAAAAAGCGTGCTGAATCCACGCTCGCCCGCGAGCAGGTCGAGCCGCGCTGCCTGACCGCCGAGCAGCTTTCGCAAAGCGTCTCCACCCAACGTTCTCGCGAGCAGGTAGGTGCCCGTGGCCCCCACCGTCGCGCCGAGCCAGTTGAGGCCAGATCCAAGTGCCGTACCAAACAGGATGCCGCCCGCGAGTGTGAACGGGGTGGCCGGTAGACCAAACGTCGCAACAACGATGTAGACCAACACGAACACCACGTGGATGTATGGCACCTCGCGCGCCCGCTCAATGGCGGCAAGCAACGCGGCCGAGTCGCGCAAATCAAGCAGGCCGGCGCGCGAGGCGCCGTAACCGGCTGCTACGAGCACAAGCGCCAGAATGCCAAGTCGCAACAGGGCGGATGAGCGCGAGGATTTCGCGGCGTCAGCCGGCGGCACGTCTGGAACTCTGCGCTGTGGCAACTCACCTGAACGATCATTCATGTGGTTGCTCGAAAAAACGCGGCGAACACACGTTTGGCGGTGGGTGTGAGTCGACCACGGTTGTACTGGTCAGCTGCGCGACCCAGAATCGCAGCGCGCGTTGGATACGGTCGAATGACGCCGCTGAACGAGCGCAATCCATCGCCGCGTTTCATCGCGCTCACCACTTCACCGATCATGTCGCCCGCACCTTCGCATACGAGTGTGGCGCCCAGCATCTGATCGGTTCCGCGTGCCAGATGCACGCGAAAGAATCCTTCGGTATCACTTTCGAGGATGGCACGATCGTTGTCGTGCATTGGCATGGTAATCGTATCGAACGGTGTGCCCGCGCGCTCGAGCGCTTCGCTTGTGTGCCCCACGTGCGCCACTTCCGGCGACGTGTAGGTCGTCCATGGAATCACCAGTGAGGACGACTTTCCACCACCCAATCCAAAGAACAACGCGTTGGGCACGGCCAGACGCGCCTGCGCGTCGGCGGCGTGTGTGAACTGAAAACGCGACGAAACATCACCGATGGCGTAGACACGCGAATTACTGGTGCGAAATTTCTCGTTAACCGTGACGCCGGTTTTTGTGAACTGTACACCAGCCGCGTCGAGACCGAGACTATCGGTGTTGGGCGTGCGACCGGCCGCCACCAGGAGCGCGTCCACCGCAAGCGCAATGCGCTGCCCGTCGTGCGTAGCCTGCAAGGTGGTGACGTTACCTTCGCGTGCAACCTGTGTGATGGTCACGTCGTGGTGAAACACCACGCCGTCTCGCGTCAATGACGCTTCTACCACTCTGGCCGCATCCGCGTCATCACGCGGCATGGCCCGCGCATCGGCGTTCAGCACGGTGACGTGGCTTCCGAACCGGGCAAATGACTGCGCCATTTCCAACCCAATCGGCCCGGCACCGATGATGGCCAGCCGTTTCGGTCGTGCCGTCAGCGAGAACACGGTTTCGTTCGTGAGCGGATTCGCGTCCGCGAGGCCGGGAATGGGCGGCAGCGCCGCGCGCGCACCGGTGGCAATCATCGCCCGCCGGAAGCGAAGCGTTTGGCCGGCCACTTCAATGGTCTCATGACCAGTAAACCGTGCGTCCCCGAGAAAAACATCCACACCCAATGAGGCAAAGCGTGGCGCACCATCAATCGGCGCAATACCCGCGCGAAGTTTGCGCAGTCGCTCCATAACCGCCGCAAAGTCGCCCTCGCCAACAGCCGCAGGACCGCCAAACTCGGCCTGCGCCGAACGTGCCTGATGCCATGCTCGCGAAGCGCGCAACACCGCCTTGGACGGAACACACCCCACATTGAGGCAGTCGCCACCAAGCAGGTGCCGTTCGATCAGCGCCACTTTTGCGCCAAGGCCCGCTGCAATTGCCGCGCTCACCAGTCCTGCGGTGCCGCCACCGATCACGACCAGCTGATATCGAGCGGCCGCCGTGGGGTTCTTCCAGTCTGGCGGATGAACGTGCGCGATGAGGGCACGATTGTGCACATCATCTGGAAGCATCAAGGGGGTTCCGGGCATGTGAGTCATACGTTCAGACGTAGTTCGCTGGATGCCGGAGAATTCCCGCTGCGTGCGGTGCAAATCGATCGGTCAATCGAGCGGTCAATCGAACGGGCAGTCGCGAGGTCAATCAATGCGCGGTTCAGTGCGTCGCCAGCGATACACATCTTCGGGAGTATCAAGATCCATCGCACCGCCCGGGAGTGGGACGGCGGATTCCTCGCCGCGGAGCAACGATCGGGCACCCCGATCTCCCTCAAGTGATGCGAGCAACGGCCATTCCGCGCGCGGCCAGATCGCGGGAACTCCACACACCTCATCATACTGCGACACCACGCGCCCGCCATCGTGTTCATGCGCGGCCAGCAGGGCGCGTATATGCGCGACATCAACCGACGGCTGGTCGCAGGTCAGCAACATCATGGCGGTGGCGGTACCCGGTTCAAGCGCCTGCAACCCCGCACGGATCGAACCCGACATGCCATCGGCCCAATCGGCGTTCTCCACACACACAATCGACTCGGCAGCGCCTGTCTTATCCGGCGTCACATTGCGAATCTCATCGTGCAGCGCATCGCGCAGCACGTCGCGCACACTCTCGGCGTACGCGCCGAGCACCACCACCACGGGCGTGCACCCACCCTCGCGTGCGTCTCGCACAAGGCGAACCAGCAACGCCTCGCCGTTCGCATCGCGCAACAGTTGTTTCGCGGATCCCATCCGGCGAGACGCACCAGCCGCAAGCAGCACGGCCGCCACCTGGCGCGTGCGCACGCTACCGACGCTCGCGCGGCGTGACTGTTGGTGTTGTGCAGGTCGCTGCGATCTGTTCGCCGGCCAGCTTCGGTGTTTCGCTTCGCGTGTGCAGCGGTGTCTGACGTTCTCGTAACGAACCTCCAGGACGCGACTGCAGCACCGCCTGCATTTCCGCGAGCGCCGCCAACGCGACTTCGTCTGGTGAGTCGCCGCCCAGATCGAGACCGATGGGTGCAAAGAGACGGGCCCGATCTCGCGCGCGCATGTCTGGTTTCGCGTCAACGAGTGAGCGTACGAGTCGAGCGGCTCTCTGACGGGAACCCAACACGCCGACATACGGCGACTCCGTGGCCAACGCGGCTTGCAGCCACGCAAGATCGGCGTCGAAACGATGCGTGCACAGCGCAAACGTGGTGCGCGCGTCTACCGGACATACGTGCGCCTTCATGGCATCAAACGCATTCGTGGGTGCGATCTGCATCCGCTGAACACCTGCTGGCAGCTCGAGAGCATCGAGCAACGTGGGGCGATCATCAATCACCGTGACACGCCAGCCGGTCGCGACGGCAAGACGAGCAAACGATTCCGCGCCCCGCGACGCGCCAACCACGACTACGTGCACCGGCGGTCGCACAGGCGCGCCAAACGTGCGTTCCGTTCCGTTTGGTGTGGTCTGCTGTCCGAGAAACGGCTGATCCGTATGACGCACCGTATCCTGCACTCGCGCGTTCATTTCCGAACGCAGGGCGAGCGCGGGCGCCGCATCGCGTACAAACAATGTGCGACCAACGCACGAAACGTCTGATGACTCAATGGTGGTGAGCAAGACGCCGCTCTGTCGCAACTCGGCGCTGCCGCACGCCGCTTCGAGTTCACGCAGGTCAGCGAGTGGCGCGAGCATGATATGCGCCACCCCTTCGCAGCCAGAGCCAAATCCCCAGATGGTTTCGAGATCTTCGCGCAGATCGTACGCAATCAGTGATGCTGCGCCGCGCGTGCACACCTCTCCGGCACGCAGCGCGACATCCCCTTCGAGACAACCACCGCTGATCGCACCCGCAAGCACACGTCCCTCGCCGTCGCACAGCATGCGTGCCCCGGGCTGACGGTACGACGATCCGTCAACCGCAACCAGCGTAGCCAACGCGAGTGGCACGCCAGGGCGCGCCGTCACCGCAGAGCGCGCTGCCTGAATCAGTGCGACGAGTTCGGTGTGCGTCACGTGCTACTGATTCATGGTGGTGAGTGGCTTCTTTGGCTTTACGTGTTTGTCCATCCACGCCACCATTTCGTACAAGGTGTGACCGATGCTTTCTCGCGCCGAGTATCCATGTGATTCGGCCGGCAACTGCACGTAGCGCACCGTCGCTCCGTTGCCCTTGAGTGCCGCGTACATGCGCTCACTCTGCACCGGGAAGGTGCCGGTGTTGTTGTCCGCCATGCCGTGCACCAGCAGAATCGGATCCTTGATCTGATTGGCGTACGTGAACGGCGACATCGTGGTGTAGATCTCCTGCGCCTGCCAGTACGTGCGTTCTTCCGCCTGAAATCCAAACGGTGTGAGCGTGCGATTGTACGCGCCGCTGCGCGCGATGCCGGCGCGGAACAGTCGTGAGTGCGCCAGCAGATTGGCCGTCATGAATGCGCCATACGAATGTCCGCCCACACCAATGCGATCACGATCCGCCACGCCGCGTGATACAATCGCGTCGACCGCCGCTTCGGCACTGCTCACCAGCTGCTGCCGATACGTATCGTTTGGCTCCGCTGTGCCCTCGCCAATAATCGGCATGGCTGGTCCGTCGAGCACACCGTAGCCTTGCGCCAACAGAAACAGATGGCTTGAGCCTGACGGCCGCACAAATCGGTTCGGCGAACCCTGCACCTGCGCCGCGGCCGCTGCGGAACGGAACTCCTGCGGATACGCCCAAAGGAAGAACGGCAACGCCCCATCGCGTTCCTTGTTGTATCCAGCGGGCAGGTACAACGTGGCCGAGAGCTGCACACCGTCTTTGCGCTTGTAGGTAATCAACTCCGACGTCACGCCAGCGAACGCCGGCGCAGGATCGGTAAAGAACGTGAGCTGACGCGGCGCCATGCGCGTACGCGTTTCACGCAGCCAATAGTTCGGGACTTCGGTCTTGCTCTCGCGACGCGTGAGCAACCGGTCGCCGTTGTCATTCAATAGCGCGACCGCACTTTCGTACGCGGTGTTTGATGACTGAAAGAGGCGCAGCGTTTTACCGGTCGCGAGTTCGTAGCGATCAACAAACGGACGATCGCCTTCGTCTGACGCGCCATTGCCCTGCAGGAATGCGTAGCGGCCATCGGGCGTTGTCTTGAGTACGGACTGCCCATTGGCATTGGTCGTGCTGACAAAAGCGCCCGGATCCTGGTAGCGATCTTCCGTGCTGCGCTCCCACAATAAACGCGGCGCGGCGTCAGGCTTGAGTGGATTCACCGCCCAGTATTTTTCGGTGCGCGTGCGCTGCCATCCTTCGCGCACAATCGCGAGATCAGGCTTCGCCCAGAGCACCGTGCTCGCGCGCCAGCCCACGGAAACCAGCGCGCTGGCTGTACCGGTGAACGGCGCGGGAAGCATCATCACACGATCACGAATTCCGTTGACGGCAATCGTGTCAGTGCGCGGTGCTTCCGACCACACCAATGTGGCGTCGCTATCGGAACGCCAGCGAATGGCGCGCGGGCCTTCCGCCACCACGTCGCCACCCCACGGCACACTTTCGCGCAATGGCAGCGTGTGCACGCGTTTCACTTCCCGTCCGTTCATATCCCACACCGCCGTTACCGTGGGAAAGAAGTTGAGCGGCACCACATACGAAAACGGACGTGACATCGTGGTGACCAACAGATAACGCGCGTCCGGGCTTGGGCTCACGCCGCTGTGAATGCCAACCGCGCCGATATCAGTGACGGTCCCGTCAAGCGCCACGCGCGCCAACTGACTCGTGGCGTAATGCTGAAACACGGCTTCGTCATGCGGCGACTTCAGCAAGTCCTGGTAGGTGGCGACACGATCGGCGGAACCACCACCTGTTTCCTGAACGATCGGGCCATCGGGCGTGGTGGGTGCTTGCGGCGCAGCACCTCGTCCAGACGGCACAAAACGACACACAAGCGCTGGCTCGCTACTGAGCCACGTGCACGGTGCACCCAGCACGGCATTGAGCGGACGGGTGCTCAGCTGTCGCGCGGTGGTGGCCGGATGTGCAACCACAAACGGATAGATGCCCGTCTCAGATGTCACGGTAAAAAACGTATGATCACCAGAGGGAGACCAGCTCACGTTGCTGATCGGTCCGCCCGTGGTATCCGTGCCTGCGGGCCACGGCACCGTGATGCGCTTGGATTCACCGCCAGTGATGGGCATGATCGACAATGCCCGCATGCCGGAACCGCGCGACGGTCCATTCGAACGCGGATCAAAGCGCAGCCCCGCCAGCTTGAACTCCGGGGCGGCCACTTCGGCGATGGACGGGTACCCCGCGCGCTCGGAGAGCAACAGACGCGTGCGAGACGGGCTTGGGCTGACAAGTGGCGTGAGCGGCGCATCGAGCACGCTGGCAATCGCCGGCGGCGGCTGTTGGTATCCGCTCTGCGCTGCGGCCACGGTGCTCAGGGCGGCCACGGCCACTGCGGCGCGCGTGGTGGACAGGAGAAACGCACAGTATCGAGGCGAGGTCAGCGGCCGTCGCAGCATGAGAGGGGCTCCAGAGGTGGGATTTGGCCTTCTACACATGAAGCCTACAGCATCAGGAACCCCGCGTCACGCCCGTGTGGGTGATTATCTTCAGGGGATGTCCCAAAGTCAGCCAGAAGCTACGATTTCCGAACACAGCCCGTACGCCGCGCTCCATCCAGAGATCGCGCGCCGACGCACGTTTGCGATCATTTCGCACCCGGACGCCGGAAAAACCACGCTCACCGAGAAGCTGTTGCTCTACGGTGGTGCGCTGCACATGGCTGGCACCGTCAAGGCGCGCCGAGCCGACCGGCACGCGACGTCCGACTGGCTGGCGATGGAAAAAGAGCGCGGTATCTCGGTCACGACCTCCGTGATGCAGTTCGACTACCACGGCTTTCGCGTCAATCTGCTTGATACGCCGGGTCACGAAGACTTCTCGGAAGACACGTACCGCACGCTCGTGGCCGCAGACTGCGCGATCATGCTCGTCGACAATCGCAAAGGCGTGGAAGAGCGCACCCGTCAGCTGTATGCGGTGTGTCGCCGCCGCCGGTTGCCGATTTTTGCGTTCGTCAACAAGTGTGACCGTGTAGGACGTGATCCGCTCGAACTGCTTGGCCTGCTCGAAGAAGAGCTCGGATTGCCGGTCGCGGCAGCCATGTGGCCGGTCATGGAGAACGACACGCTACAAGGCGTGGTGGATCGCCGCCGCAAGATTGTGCACTGGTTTCAGCGCGGCACGGACCACGGTGCGTCGCGCGTCGCGGTGGAAACCAGTCCGCTTTCGCGTGAAGACATTGCCAAACATACCAGTCAGAGCGTGTCCGATCGCACGTTCGATGAACTGACACTGCTCGAAGAAGCGGGCAATCAGCTCGACGACGCGAAGATCACCGCGGGCGAGTTGATTCCGCTCTATTTTGGCAGCGCGCTCACGAACTTTGGTATTGAGCCGTTTCTCGATGACTTCCTGCGCCTCGCACCGGTGCCAGCCCCGCGCAAAGTAGAAGATGGCATGGTGTATCCGGGCGATGATGCGTTCACGGGTTTTGTATTCAAGATCCAGGCGAATATGGATCCGAAACATCGCGATCGAATTGCGTTTGTGCGGGTCTGCTCCGGCCATTTTGAAGCCGGCCTGCAGGTGACGCACGGACGCACGAACAAAATGCTGCGATTGAACTTGCCGCAGTCCTTTCTGGCGCAGGAACGCATTCACGTGGAAGACGCGTGGGCGGGTGACGTCATTGGTGTGCACGATCGTGGCAATCTGCGAATTGGCGACGCGCTCTTTACCGGCAAGCCGGTGGTCTTCGATGACATTCCGCGCTTTCCGCCCGAACATTTTTCGCGCATCAGCGTGAGGGATCCGCTGCGTCGTCCGCATCTCGACACGGGGCTGCGTCAGCTCGCCGAAGAAGGCGCGGTGCAGCTCTTTCGCGGTGATCCGCAGGCGAGTGTTCCCGACATCGTTGGAGCCGTTGGTCAGCTGCAGTTTGATGTGTTGATTCACCGGCTTGAGCATGAATACGGCGTGCCGGCCAAGCTGGTGAGCCTTGGCATGTCGCACGCGCGGTGGATCAGTGGCACGCCGGCGGCGATTCAGAAGGCGACGTCCATGCGGGATCGCATGGTGTTGTATGACGCCAAGGGGCAGATCGTGTTGCTGTTCGCGAATCAGTTTGCGATGCGCTGGGCGGAGCGGGAGAGTGATGGGTTGGTGATGCGGGAGTTCCCGGATTAGGTCGGGGAACTGCGTGCTGTTCTCCGTGCCTCCGTGTCTCCGTGGTCAATGCAGTTTGCTCATCCGCGAGACGAGTGCGTGGGCTGGGATCGGAACGGCATGAACACAGAGACGCAGAGACGCGGAGACAGCATGCACCGTCAGACGGCGTCACTGCACCGCGACATTTTCATTTTTTTGAATGTGTTGAGCCGCGATGCCGCGCGAGCAGGCAGTCTCTGCGTCTCTGCGTCTCTGCGTCTCTGCGTTCCATGCAGTTCACGATGCCTGCCAGGCAACGCGGATCGCTTCAACGATCGCTCGTACGCCGAGCACCGCTCAGAGACCGATACGCACCGCCACTTTACCAATCACGTCATTGCCGCCGAGCATCGCATGCGCCTCCGCGATCTCCTCCAACGAATAGCTGCGTTCGATCACCGGCTTCACCCGCCCGTCAGCGAGCAACGGCACAATCTCCTCCGCAAACGCTTGCGTAAACGCGATGCGCTCTGCGACCTCTCGTGCACGCAGCACGGTGCCCCGCACGGAAAGCCTGCGAGATAGCACGCGACTGAGATCGACCGTCGTGTCCCGTCCCGCAAGCAGCCCAATCAGAATGAGCCGGCCACGCGGCGCGAGGGCGCGCACGCCTTCGCCCACGTACGCGCCACCCACGAGATCGAGAATCACATCAACACCGCGACCCGTCGTGCACTGCATGATCTCCGCGGCAAACTGCGGGAGCTTCGCCTCAGTCATCACCGGTACCACACCATCCTCAAGCCCCCATGCGCGGGCCGCGTCGAGTTTACGCTCGGATCGCGCCGTGCCGTAGGGAATGCCGCCGAGCGCGCGCACGATCTGCACCGCCGCCAGTCCGACGCCGCTGCCGACCGCGTGAATCAGGACCGTTTCGCCAGCCACGAACGCCGCTTGTCGTAACGCGTCGTGGGCCGTGATGCAGGCTTCCGGGAGCGCGCCTGCATCGTCAAACGACAGTGCGTCCGGCACGCGGGCAATTGTATCCGCATGCGTGGCCAGATACTCCGCGTGCGCGCCACCGGGCACCAGTCCGAACACCCGGTCACCCAACGACCAGCCCGACACGCCGGGCCCAAGCGCCGCGATCTCGCCGGCGAACTCAAGCCCCGGAATGTCGGGTGGCGCACCCGGAGGCGCGGGATAGTGCCCCGCACGCTGGACCAGATCGGCCCGATTCAGAGCCGACGCGATCACACGAACGAGTACGTGGTTGTCGGTCAGCGGCGGCAGCGGCCGCATTTGCACCGAGAGTACATCGGGGCCACCCGGCTGGGTGATCACGGCGGCGCGCATGGAGGAGGGCAGGGAAGAAGGCATCACGGAAGATCGCACCGCCGCGGGCTCCCGCCCAAGCGGCCTCAGCTGTATGCAAGTTGTTACTTGCATGCAAGCAGGTGCTTGCATTAAAGTCCCCCCATGCAAGGAAACCGAGACCGAATCATTGAGGCCGCTGCCCGCGTCTACGCCCAACATGGCTACCGCGGAGCAACAACACGCCGCATCGCCGACGAGGCTGGGGTCAACGAGATCACGGTCTTTCGCCATTTCGGCAGCAAGGGCGCACTGCTCGATTCCGTGGTGCAGGAGTGCGGCATCGCTGACAAAGCACCGCCGCTCCCCACGAAACCGGTTGATCCGCAGGCCGAGCTGACCGCCTGGATTCAGGCCCGGATGGATCATACGCGGGCCATTCGTTTGCTGATCCTGCAGGCCATGAGCGAACTGCAGGAGCGGCCAGATATGGGACCGTGTGTTGGGCACGGACCTGTCGATGCGGCCAACCAGCTGCGCGACTATGTGGTACGCCTGCGCCGACACGGACTGCTTGATACGCGCCCCGGCGTGGGGCTCAAGCCGCTCGAAGTCAACGCCGCCGTGGCCATGCTCATGAACGCCTACTTCGGTGACGCCATGAGTCGCCAGATGATGCCCGACATGTTCCCCTCGCCGGCCGACAAAGCCGCGGCTGCATACGTCCGTGTTTTTCTGCGTGCTATCGGCTATCGCGCGCAGGAAAATGGGACATCCGACCCGTCTCCCGATGAAGCACCCGCACGTACCGTACGGAACGGTGCGTCCGCTTCATCATCCCTCTGAGTTTTCTTATGTCCTTTCGTATGCGCATCTCGCCCGTCTGGCTCGGCGCGATCATGCTGATGGTTTCGCAGAATGCAGACGCACAGTCTGCGGCGCCTCGTTCACTGTCGATCGAAGAGGCGCTTTCGCTCGCCGGCGGCAGCAGTGAAACGCTCGGCCTCGCGCGCGCCGGTATCACACGTTCGCGCGGACAGCAGTTTCAGGCGCGTTCGCAGATCCTGCCGCAGGTGTCGACCTCGGTGAACTATCAGAAGCAGCTGCAGAATCAGTTCGAAGCCATCACGAGGCGCTTTGCCAGTGGCAATACTGGCGGCGGCAGTGATTCGAGCGGTGGTGGCGATCTCGCCGACAATCCGATCACGCGAATTTTTGCGTCGCCGTACACCACCACGTTCACGTTGCAGGCTACACAACCGATTTTCACCGGTGGACGGGCCCGCGCCAATATCGAAGCCGCGCGCCTCGGACGCACTTCATCGGAGCTCGGCCTCACCAGCGCGGAAGCGCAGGTCAGGCTCGACATTACGCAGTCCTATTACGACGCGGTGCTTGCGGAGCGGCTCGTAGCCATTGCCGAGTCATCGCTGGTACAGTCGGAGCGCACACTGCGTCAGGTGCAACTCACATTCAACGTGGGTAACACCTCAGAGTTTGAACTGATTCGCGCGCGCGTGACACGCGACAATCAGCGGCCACAGTATTTGCAAACGCGCACGCAGCGCGATCTTGCACACCTGCGCCTCAAGCAGTTGCTCGACTTGCCGCTCGATCAGCCGCTCACGCTCACGAGCCCCATTCAGGAGGCACCAGAGCGCGCGATCGCGGCCGCGGCGGAGCCCACCTCACTCAACGTGACACGAGATGAAGTGATCGGGACCGATCCCCGCATTCGTGAAGCGGTAAACAGCGTCCTGCAGAGCGTCGATACCAGTGTGAATGTTCGCCTGCCCGTCAAACAGGCTGAGCTTGGTGTGAACGTGGCGCAGCAACAGCTCAAGTCCACGAAGGCGCAGCGGTGGCCGCAGCTTTCGGTCAGCACCAACTACCAGCGCTTTGCTTATCCGGATGACGGAGTGCCGCGATCACTGGCCGACTTCTTTCCAAACTGGTCGGTGAGCGTTGGCGCATCGGTGCCGCTCTTTACCGGTGGCCGGGTGAAGGGTGAAATCATGGCGGCGGAAGCCGGTATCGAAGAAGCACGGATACGTTTGCAGCAAGCGCGGGAAGCCGCTCTGTTCGACGCGCAGCAAAGCGTGATGCAGCTCGAGCAGGCGCAGTCGGCGTGGCAGGCCAGCGTGGGCACGGCGGATCAGGCCCAGCGTGGTTACGACATTGCAGAAGTGCGCTATCGCGAAGGCATCTCCACCCAGGTGGAACTCTCCGAAACGCGCGTGCAGTTACAGCAGGCACTCGCAAATCGCGCGCAGGCCGCTCGAGATCTGCAGGTGGCGCGTGTTCGTTTGACGCTGCTGCGCGATTTGCCGTTGTCACAAGCGGGTGCCGCCAGCATGCCGCAGCAGTCTCCCACTCCATCACGTCAGTCCCAGCCCGCCGGCGCCCCCGGCGGTTCCACCCAGCCCGGCACGCCGAGCGGAGGCTTTTTCGAATGAGTACGCGTACTCGGCGCGTTGTAGCGCCGCTTCAGAATATGATGGGTGTGTTGATGCTGAGTGCGGTCGCGGCCTGCGGGGGTTCGGACGCGGCGCCGGTTGACACCGCACCTGTGACACAGCAAATCGGCAGCGAAAATATTGTTGTCGCGACGTCTGACAACATTGTGGGTGGTCCGCTGCTCACCGGTGCGCTTGTGCCGTCGCGTGAGGCACGGATTCGCGCCGAGGTTGCGGGGCGTGTATTGAGTACGTCCATCGAAGCCGGACAACGCGTCTCAGCGGGCACCGTGCTCGCGCGCATCGATGATGCGTCGCTGGCTGATGATGCGCTGTCGGCGCGCTCGGGACTCACCACGGCGGAACTCACGTACACGCAGGCCGAACGTGAGTTGGAGCGTGCGCGCACACTGGCCAAAGCGGGTGCAATTGCGGTGCGTGACGTGGAAAGCGCGGAACGCGCAGCACTGCAGGCCAAGGCCGGACTTGATGATGCCAAGGCGCGTGTTGCAGCGCGCGCGAAAGCGCTCGGCAACACGGTATTGCGCGCGCCGTTTGCCGGCGTCGTGAGTGAGCGTTCGGTCAATGCCGGTGACATTGTGACACCGGGTGCGGCGATGTTCACGATTGTTGATCCGTCGAGCTTGCGTCTTGAAGGCTCGGTGCCCGCGGAAGCGGCTGGGCGAGTAGCGGTTGGTGCGACGGTGGATTTCTCGCTGAATGGATACCCGGGGCGCGTGTTTGCCGGTCGTGTATCACAGGTTAATCCGGTTGCTGATCCGGTCACGCGTCAGGTGCGCATTATCGCCACGCTTCCCAATCTGACGGGCACGCTTGTGGGAGGACTGTTCGCCGAAGGTCGTGTGGCCACTGAAACGCACGAAGGCGTTGTGGTGCCTGAGTCGGCCATTGACCAGCGTGGTGTGAATCCCTTCGCGGTGCGCTTGCGCAATGGGCAGGTCGAGCGCGTTGACGTCACGCTCGGTGTGCGCGACGCTGCCAATGAGCGCCTGGAAATTCTCACTGGCGTCAGTCTCGGCGATACGCTGTTGCTCGGCGCCGCGCGTGCGATTTCCGTTGGGACGTCTGTGAAAGTGAATGAGCCGAGTGATGCCACGCGTGCACCGGCGTCGCCCGCGGCGCCGACGGCAGCAACGCCGGCACCCGCCGACTCCTCCATTCGTTGATTTCCGGCTTCGCGCCGCACCGCACATCTGCCTCGAGGCACCGGATCGATGTTCATTTCTGATTACGCTATCAAACGACCACTGCTCACTGTTGTGGCCATGCTCGCGCTGGTCGCGGCGGGCGGTGTGTCGCTGCTCCTGCTGCAGACCGACGAATTCCCCGATGTGCAGCCACCCGTTGTGCTGACCACGATCATCTATCCGGGCGCGTCGCCGGATCAGGTCGAGCGCGAGATTCTTGAGCCGATTGAAGAAGCCATTCAGGGCATCTCGGGTGTCGACAAGATCACCAGTGAAGCTCGTGATGGTTTTGCGCAGGTCGTCACGACGTTTGTGTTCGAAAAGGATCTGCAGCAGGCGAC
>JALHNZ010000001.1 GCA_022843265.1 Gemmatimonadaceae bacterium | reverse complement strand
ATCATACGACGTGCCCGTGGAAAGGCACAGCGTCGTATTACAGTCTGAATGTGAACGGCTCGGAGAATCGTGATGCCGTGTGGTACTACCCAACGCCGAAAGCCGGTGCGGAACAGGTTTCGGATCGGGTCGCTTTCTGGAAGGGCGTGCAGGTCTCGGCGTAGGTTGCAGCGGTACATCAACCGCCTTTCGTTTTCGCCGGATGAATGGTCTCGCCGCGTGCAAGCATGGCCACTAACTCAGCGATTTTGCGGGCGCGCGTTTCGGGCGAGTTTGCTGTCTCCACCCGAAACAGAATCGCGTAACGATTGTCACGCTTGAGGCCGCTGAAGGCCGCGAGGGCTGCCGCGTTTTGGTTGAGCGCCTGCTGCAGATCGTCTGGGACCGTGCTTTTGCTCGACGACGAATAAGCGCGATCCCAGCGGCCGTCCGCTTTGGCGGCCTCTACCGCGGCCAACCCTGATGGCTGCATGACGCCATTTGTGATTAAACGCTCCACGTGCCCGACATTCACCTTGGACCAGATGCTGCGCGGTCCGCGTGGTGTGAATTTCACGAGGTATGACTCGTCATCAAAGCGCTTAAGCTGGCCATCGATCCAGCCGTAGCACAACGCAACGTCGAGCGCCTCCGCATATGTCACGGTGGTGAACGGGGCGGACTTTTTGGCAAATCGCATCCACACGCCGCGTTCCGCGTTGTGGTGCTCGTGCAGCCACGCCAGCCACAACGCCTGTGACGCAAACATCAAGGTGGCATACTCGGCACGCGTTGTGACGCGAGCTGCCGACGCGGCGGGTTTCTTCATACCTCAGAATGTGGTCGTGTCATGCGGTTGCGCCAAGCAGCGGCGTCGGGGGAATCCCGACCGGACGTTCGGCGGAACGGGGAGCGCCCGAAAAGCGTTACCTGCCCGTACGCTGCGGCGGTCGTGGCGATGACCTCTCAAGGAGCCTTCCATGCTGTTTCCGAATGAGTCGTACTTCAACGTGTATGACGGCGTGCTTGGCGCGCTGGCGTTTGACGACGAAAAGCCGATGGCCATCTGGAGTCACTACCATGCCGACGCGCTCGCGGCCCGCATGACAGAGTATCGGAATCGCTTGCGTGTGGCCGAGTGGCGAGTTGCGGACAACACCGCGCGACTCGATGCCAGCGCCGCCGCCACGGATTCGGTGCGCGCGCGTCTGCAGGAGTGCGTCTCCGTTGCGATCGCTGAACGCGATGCCATCGCGGCCCGACTCACAGTCCTCGTGGAGCGTGCGCACGTGATGGAGGCGGCGCGGGTTGCGGACTGGTACGCGATCAAAGTCAGTCCGTTTGATTTTGGTGAGGAGACACCGCAGGCCGGGCACGCAGGCGATTCGATCCTCGCAGGCTGATTGGACGGGCTCGCCGGTCCACGACATCGGGCGCCGTAGCGGCCCGCGCGGGCTCCCACCGTCCTGTGCAATCGTGAGGCGCGCGGGCCCGATGATATTTCTTTATATTTAAAGGAATAGCGTCGGTGTCCCTTCCGGAGTGCTCGCGTGCGCATCCTTGTCGTTGGCGGCGGTCCTGGTGGTTTGTACGCGGCGCTGCTCCTCAAGCGCCGTCACCCGCAGGCGCACATTACCGTCAGCGAGCGCAATCAGGCCCACAGCACCTTCGGCTGGGGTGTGGTGCTCTCAGATCAGACGGTTGCGAATCTGCAGGCGGCAGATCCGGAGAGTGGTGCACGCGTGGCGGAGGCGCTGCACCGGTGGGACGACATCGAGATTCACTTTGGCGGGCGAACCGTTCGCTCCGGTGGTCACGGCTTCAGCGGTGTGGGTCGCCTGGAGCTCCTGCGGATCCTGCAAGAACGCTGTGCGGCACTGGGAGTTACGCTTGCGTTCGAAACAGAAACATCCCCCGATCTCGAAGCGCTGATCGCGACAGACGCGATTGATCTGGTGATCGCGGCTGACGGCATCAATAGCCAGATTCGCGAACGCTTCAACAGCACCTACCGCTCAAACGTGGACGTGCGCGATTGCCGATACGTGTGGCTTGGCACGCCTCGTCAGTTCGATGCCTTCACGTTCGCCTTTGCCGAAACCGAGCATGGCTGGTTTCAGGCACATGCGTATCAGTTTGATCAGGGCATGAGCACGTTCATTGTTGAGACGCCGCAGAAGGTATGGGAAGCGGCAGGTCTTGATACCATGGATGCCGCCAGTGCCATCGCATTCTGCGAAACGCTCTTCGCCGATCAGCTTGGCGGGGCACCCCTCATCAGCAATGCGACGCATTTGCGTGGCTCCGCGCAGTGGATTCGTTTTCCCCGCGTGACGTGCGCCGAATGGGTGCATTGGGTTGAGGCTGGCAGTCGTCAGGTACCTGTGATATTACTTGGGGACGCGGCGCACACTGCGCACTTCTCCATCGGCTCGGGTACCAAGCTCGCGCTGGAGGATGCCATCGCACTCGACGCTGCGATCTCCGGCATCGATGACACGTTGCCCGCCGCACTCGCTAAGTACCAGGCGGATCGCAGTGTCGATGTACTCAAGTTGCAGAACGCAGCGCGCAACTCCACTGAGTGGTTCGAGCACGTAGACCGTTATGCATCGCTCGCGCCTGAGCAGTTTGCGTACTCACTGCTCACGCGTTCGCAGCGCATTTCGCATGAGAACCTGCGTAAGCGCGATGCTGGCTACGTAGCGGCGTTCGAGCGTTGGTT
This sequence comes from Gemmatimonadaceae bacterium, assembly GCA_022843265.1. Classification (GTDB taxonomy): domain Bacteria; phylum Gemmatimonadota; class Gemmatimonadetes; order Gemmatimonadales; family Gemmatimonadaceae; genus JAABRT01. The sequence continues at coordinate 242,236 of JALHNZ010000001.1, read as the reverse complement.
TGCTGAGCGCGCCGGGCTGAACGCGAGCGCCGACACCCCGCCGGCGTTGCTCACGCCCTTGACGGTTCGAGGGCTGACGCTGCCCAACCGTGTTGTGGTGTCACCAATGGCGCAGTACACCGCGCATACGGATGGTCGGCCGAGCGATTGGCACTTCGTGCATCTCGGCGCGCGCGCAAGCGGTGGTGCGGGGCTTGTGATGACCGAGATGACCTGTGTGGCGCCAGACGCGCGCATTACGCCGTGGTGTCCTGGATTGTGGAACGAGGCCCAGCAGCAGGAGTGGACACGAATCGTTCGTTATGTGCACGACTACACGCCTGCGCGCATTGGGCTGCAGCTTGGCCATGCCGGATCAAAAGGCGCCACGAAGAAGATGTGGGAGGGTGTCGACGAGCCGCTGCCCGAGGGCGAGTGGCCGCTGATTGCGCCATCGCAAACGCAATATCTCGCGGGCGTTTCGCAAATCGCTCGTGAAATGGTGGCGGATGACATGACCCGCGTGTTGGCCCAGTTCGTGGACAGCACTCGGCGCGCCGCCGCTGCAGGCTTTGACTGGCTTGAGCTGCACTGTGCGCACGGGTATTTGCTATCCGCGTTTTTGTCGCCGCTCACGAATCGCCGGACTGACGCGTACGGCGGTGGTCTTGAAGCACGCGCGAAGTATCCACTCGAAGTATTTCGTGCCATGCGAGCAGTATGGCCTGCGGATCGGCCAATGTCCGTGCGCATCTCCGCGCATGACTGGGCCGACGGCGGAAATACCGCCGACGACGCGGTGCACATTGCGCGGCTGTTCAGAAACGTCGGCGCGGATATGATCGACGTCTCCGCAGGGCAGGTGGTGAAGAACGAACGACCAGTGTTCGGACGCATGTGGCAAACACCGTTTTCTGATTGCGTGCGACAGGAAGCAGGCATCGCTACGATAGCAGTTGGTGCCATCACCGACGCCGATCAGGCTACGGGTATCATCGCATCCGGGCGTGCCGATCTCGTTGCGATTGGTCGTCCGCACCTGGTCAATCCCGCGTGGACGCTCACCGAATCGTTGCGCGCTGGATACCACGGTACGGAGGCGCTCTGGCCGCCACAGTATCTTGCCGGCAAAGCGCAGCTTGATCGCCTGCTGGCGCGCGAGCGTGCTGAGCGAACTGCTGCGCTGGATCAGCCGCCACGCGGAGAACTCACGTGATCGATGACGTTGCCGCTGAGCGTCCGTTGTCAGGGCGCCACGCGCTTGTGACTGGTGCGAACCGTGGCATTGGTGCGGAGACGGTGCGCGTGCTTTCCAGCGCCGGCGCAGATGTCACGCTCATGGTGCGTGACCGCAGCGGTGGCGAGGCGCTCGCGCGGACGCTCAAGGGCCGAACGCACATTGTGCTGGCTGATGTCACTGATCACGAGGCGGTGCGCGCCGCGTGCCAGGAGGCCGAGACCGCTTTTGGCCCGGTGGACATTCTGGTGAACAATGCGGGATCGGTGCAGGCAACGCCGTTCTTGCGTGCCACGTCCGCGCTCTTTCAAGAGATGTTCGCCGTGCATGTACTCGGCGCGGTCGTTACGTCGCAGGCCGTTCTCCCGGCAATGGTAAATCGCAGATTTGGGCGCATCGTGAACGTGGCCAGCGTGGCCGGCCTCGAAGGGGCGGCGTACGTCGCGCACTATGTGACAGCCAAACACGCACTGGTTGGTCTCACGCGCGCGCTTGCTACGGAGTATGCGAGCAAGAGCGTGACCGTCAACGCGGTGTGCCCCGGATATACGCGCACCGACCTGGTGAGCGACTCCGTGCAACGCATTGTGAGCAAGACGGGACGTTCCGCAGAAGAAGCGCTGCAGGCGATGCTCGCCGACGCCGGCCAGAGTTGCCTTGTTACGGTCCACGAAGTTGCACAGGCGATTTTGCAGTTGTGTCTCCCGACAGCAAGTGAAACCACGGGCGCGTGCATCGTGCTCATGGGCGAGGCCACATCATGAGTGCGAGCGCGCAGTCGCGCGTGCTCGATCCTGAAACGCGCCTCAATGGTGCGGAGCAAGACTCGCTCAGGCTGTGGCTCCGGTTGTTCACCTGCACCAAACTCATCGAACGCGATATCGACAGTGTGTTGAAGCGCGAGTTTGGCTCGTCGCTTCCGAGGTTTGATGTGCTGGCGCAGCTTGACCGCGCAGCTGGCGGCCTGCGCATGGGCGAGCTGTCTGCGCGCACGCTGAGTACCGGCGGCAACGTCACGTGGCTGGTCGCCGCTCTGGAGAGCGATGGCTTTGTTACCCGCCGTGTCTCCGCCACGGATAAGCGAGCGGTACAGGTAAAGCTGACCGCAGCCGGTCGACGACACTTTCATCGGATGGCCTCGGTGCACGAATCACTGATTGCCGAGCGATTCGGATCGCTGTGCTCGGATGACCGTCGCACCCTCTATGCGCTGCTCGGCACGGTGAAGCGGCGCGTTTCTTCTGTTGCGCTGGTGGAGACTACCTGATGGCTGAGAATGCAATGCAGGCGATGACGCGCCCAGTGGCGCAGCGGCAGCTGCAGCACGTACAGCTCACCGTGAGTGACAACGGACAGGTTGCCACCATCACGCTGAACCGACCGGAGCGTAAGAATCCGCTCACATTCGATTCCTACGCCGAGTTGCGCGAGTTCTTTCGCGCACTGCAGTACGCGTCGGATATTCGCGCGGTGATCCTCACTGGCGCCGGCGGCAACTTCTGCTCTGGCGGCGATGTCTTCGAAATCATTGAGCCGCTCACGAAGATGGCAGTGCCGGAGTTGCTCGCGTTTACGCGAATGACGGGTGATCTCGTCAAGGCGATGCGCGCATGTCCACAACCAATCATTGCGGCACTGGACGGGGTGACGGCCGGCGCCGGTGCGATCCTTGCCATGGCGTCCGATATTCGAATCGCCACACCGCGCACGAAAACTGCATTCCTTTTCACGCGTGTTGGACTTGCTGGATGCGATATGGGTGCGTGTTCGTTGCTGCCGCGCATCATCGGGCAGGGGCGCGCGGCCGAACTGCTGTATTCCGGTCGAACCATGTCCGCCGAGGAAGGTGAGCGTTGGGGTTTTCACAACGCGATCCTGGAGCCGGACGAGTTGTTGGCGGAAGCGAACCGGCGCGCCGATGCGCTGGCGAGCGGCCCAACCTTCGCGCACGCCATGACCAAGACCATGTTGCAACAGGAATGGAACGTGTCGGTTGAGCAGGCGATCGAAATGGAGGCGCAGGCCCAGGCGCTGTGCATGGGCACGCAGGATTTTCAGCGGGCGTTTGAAGCGTTTGCCGCCAAGCGTCCTCCCGTGTTCGAGGGCAACTAGCCGTGGACATACCGAGCGCAACCGCCCCACGCGCGGAGCCCGGAGAACCGCACCTGCAGTGGCCGTTCTTCGATGCGTCGCATCGTGCGCTGGCACTCCGCGTGAGCGAATGGGCATCGGCCCAGACGATTGATCACGCTGACACAGACGCTGCCTGTCGCGAGTGGGTGCAACGACTCGGACACGCTGGCCTGCTGCAGTACTGCGTACCAAAGATGTGGGGCGGCGCACTGGAACAGATCGACTCGCGAAGCGTGTGCATTTTGCGAGAGCATCTCGCCATGCAGGACGGGCTGGCCGACTTTTCCCTCGCCATGCAAGGCATTGGCTCTGGGCCGCTCACGCTCGCTGGTTCCGATGCGCTGCGCCATGAGTGGCTCCCCAAAGTCGCCAATGGCCAGGCAATCGCCGCGTTTGCGCTTACCGAACCGGATGCTGGCTCCGACGCTGCCGCTATTTCGAGTAGTGCCACGCGCGTTCATAACGGATGGGAGATCTCTGGCACGAAAACGTGGATCTCCAACGGCGGCATTGCGGATTTCTATTGCGTATTTGCGCGCTCTGACGCCGCGTCGCGTGGTGCGAAGGGTGTCAGCGCGTTCTTCGTGCCCGCCAATACGCCTGGGCTGACTGTCGTCGAGCGGTTGAACGTCATGGCTCCGCACCCGCTCGCAACCTTGCGTTTCGACAGGTGCACCGTGCCTGAAACATTCATGCTCGGAGAAGAGGGCGACGGCTTCAAGCTGGCCATGCGCACGCTCGATATCTTCCGCATGTCAGTGGCGGCGGCCGCCACAGGGTTTGCGCGGCGTGCGCTTCGGGAAACGCTGAGCCAAGCCAACTCGCGTGCAATGTTCGGCAGCTCGCTCGGTGCACAGCCGCTCGCGCAGGCCATGATCGGCGATATGGCCACGGAACTCGACAGCGCCGCGCTGCTTACCTATCGCGCCGCGTGGTTTCGCGACACGCAGGAAGGGCGTGTGACCACCGTGGCCGCGATGGCCAAACTCGCGGCAACAGAGCTCGCGCAGCGTATCATCGATCGCGCGGTGCAGCTTCACGGCGGCAAAGGAGTGCGCACGGGTGAAACGGTCGAGCGATTGTACCGGGAAATCCGCGCACTTCGCATATATGAAGGTGCCAGTGAAGTGCAGCGTTTGTTGGTGGGTCGTGAAACACTGCGCGCGCAGTTCTGAACAAGCGGAACATCGATGCAACCACTCCTCCCCAGTGCGCACGATGATTGCTGGCCGCGCCAGCAGCTGCCGCCCATTGAGCAGTGGCCGGTTTTTCACCTTGCACCGTTCTACGACTATCCGGCGAACCTGAATGTCGCGGCGGAGCTGCTCGACGCGGCGATCGCTGAGGACTTTGGTACGCACGTCGCGCTGATTGCGCGTGGTGATGACGGCCGCTATCGGGAGACAACGTACGCAGAGCTCGCCGCGCTGGTGGATTCGATTGCGCACGTGCTACGCCAGGATTTGTTGCTGGTGCCCGGCAACCGTGTGTTGCTGCGGGGATATAACGGTCTGTGGATGGCAGCTGCCTGGCTTGCGACGGTCAAGGCGGGTTGTGTCGCCGTCACCACGATGCCACTGCTGCGCGCGAAGGAGCTGCGCACGATCATTGAACGGGCGCAGTGCGCGGCCGCTCTCTGCGATGTTCGGCTTGCCGATGAGTTGTTTACGGCCGTCCAGTTGTCGTCACAGGAATGCGCGGTACGCACCTGGGGGAGCGCTGCTCCGGATAGCCTCGAGACATTGTGCGCCGTCCATACACAGCCTTTTGCCGCGCACGCCACCAGTGTGGACGACGTCTGCCTGATCGCGTTTACCTCAGGCACCACGGGTGATCCCAAAGGGTGCATGCACTTTCACCGCGATGTGATGGTGATGTGCCATGGATTCTCCCGACAGGTTCTGGCAACGTCGCACGCGGACCGATGCATTGGCACGCCGCCGTTGGCGTTTACTTTCGGGCTTGGCGGCCTGCTCTGTTTTCCACTCGCCGCGCGCGCGACCGCGGTGCTGCTTGAAAAGTGCACACCAGAAACGCTGCTGGAGGCCGTGGCCGCAACACGCGCCACGGTGAGTTTCACCGCGCCAACGTTCTATCGGCAGATGGCGCTGGCCTTGCAACGAGAACCGACGCGCTTTGACACGTCGTCGCTACGCGCGTGCGTTTCCGCCGGTGAAGCATTGCCAGACGCCACGCGCTCGCTGTGGCGACACCAGGCGGGCGTCGAGTTGCTCGACGGCATTGGCGCAACCGAACTCATTCACATTTTCATTGCTGCGGCCGGCGCCGACGTGCGCTGCGGTGCCATTGGCCGAGCGGTTCCCGGCTACGAGATCGCCATTCTTGACGATGCATTGAGGCCGCTTCCGAGCGGCACTGTGGGGAGACTGGCGGTACGCGGCCCAACCGGCTGCCGCTATCTCAACGACGCGAGGCAACAGGACTATGTGCAGAGAGGCTGGAATCTCACGGGTGATGCGGCGTCAATGGACGACGACGGCTACGTGTATTTCAAGGCACGTACCGATGATCTGATTATTTCCTCCGGCCACAACATTGGTGCCCCGGAAGTTGAGTCGGCTGTGCTTACGCATCACGATGTTCTGGAGTGCGCAGTGATTGGCGTACCGGATGAGGATCGTGGGCAAGCCGTGAAGGCCTTTGTTGTGCTCCGCGAGGGTGCAACGGCGTCTCCGGCGCTGGCCAAAGCGCTGCAGGATCACGTGAAGGCCACCATCGCGCCGTACAAGTATCCGCGCGTCGTGGAGTTCGTCTCGTCGCTGCCCAAAACAGATACTGGCAAACTGCAGCGCTTTCGTCTTAAGGAGGAGCAGTGATGCATCGTGTGTTGCAGCCGGAACAGTGGCCGAGGCCGCGCGGTTACGCCAATGGTGTGTCGGCCACAGGTCGGACGATTTTTGTGGCCGGGCAGATCGGGTGGGATGCGCAGCAGCAGCTTGTGGGGAGCGATCTGGTGAGTCAGGCACGACAGGCATTGTGCAACATTGTGGCCGTGCTGGCGGAAGACAACGCGAGACCTGAACATCTCGTGCGTCTTACCTGGTACGTGACTGATCGCACGATGTACCTCAGCGCCGCACGGGAGCTTGGCGAGGTGTACCGGGAGGTACTGGGGCGCCATTTCCCTGCGATGTCGGCGGTGGAGGTCTCGGCGTTGATGGAAGCGGGTGCGGTGATTGAAATCGAGGCGACGGCGGTGGTGCCGTAGCACGAGCGGCCAGGCGCGTGCAACCGGCGCGTTCGCAGGCTAAGATTGAGCAGGCGCGGGCTCGTCGCGCCGCACGCGCCCCCATTCTTACCCTCCCCACGCGCGCCATGTCTGCTTCGCTAACTTTCCGCGCTCTGCGCGCCTTTCCGTTCGCCGCGGCCATGCTGCTGGCCTCCGCGACTTCCGTTGCGGCGCAGAGCGTTACCGCGCAACCCACGCTTCGCACGTGGCAGGAGGTCAACGAGTTCAAGGCCGGCCCTACGCCGTTCGACTCACTCATGAAGTTCTGGTACCATCTCGATCGCGCCAGCGATGAAGTGAGCATCAAGCCGCTTACGCGCACGCTGCTCGGACGTGACTTCACATTGGTTACGGTATCGCGTGATCCGATTGCGAATCCGCAAGACGCGCTGCGCTCGGGCAAAACGATCGTGCTCATTGCCAACGCGGTACACGGCAACGAACCCGCCGGCAAGGAAGCGTCGCAGCTGGTGGCGCGTGATCTGGTGTACGGCGATCTGCGCGGCATGTTGGATAGTGTGATCGTGCTCTTCGTGCCGCTGGTGAATCCCGACGGCGGTGAAGTGCGGCGTCGCACGAATGAAGAAGGGTTCGATATGAACCGCGACTACTTGAAGCTGGAGTCACAGGAAATTCACGCGCTGGTCACACAGGTGCTCAACGAGTGGACGCCCGACATTCACATTGACACGCACCACGGTGGCTCGGCGCCGTACACGCTTACCTGGCAAGCCACGCTCAACCCCGCCGTCGACAAAACACTGCGTGAGTATCCGTACCGCGAAATCTTTCCGCGCATGCGAACGGACCTGAAAGCGAACGGCTACGACGGTTTTGACTACTCCGGTGCGCAGATGCGTGACGGTGTGCGAGGCTGGGGCTCCACGTCTGTTGAGCCGCGCAAGCATCACGTGTACACCGGCCTTGTGAACTCCATCGGCATTCTGTTCGAAACGCCGTCGTCGTCGCATCGCGTGCGCAATGGTACCGTAGAAGCCATCCCGCAAGCCGAACGCTACTTCCATCAGGTGCGTGGTCAGGAGCTTGGCATGCGCACCGTGCTGCGCCATGCGTTTGAAAAGCGCGCCGAGATTCGTGCGCTGACAAACGGTTCTCGCATGCGCAACATCCGTGCCGGTGCCGCGCCAACTGCGGCTGACGCTGTCGTGGTTGACTATGAGCTCGTGTCTCGCGGCACGGAGCCGGTGTGGATGTCGAGCGGGCAGGGGGCATCACAAACGTTTGCGCTCCAGAACGTGCCCGTGTGGCTGCAGTACAATGTGACGCGCACGATTCCGCGCGCACGCGGTTATGTGTTGCCTGCATCCATCGCGAAAGTTGTTCCGCTGCTCATGGAGCACGGTATTCGTGTGCATCGCTTCACCGAGCCGACGACGCTTGAGCTTGAGGTGTACGACGCGCTCGGCATCAAGCGCAACGAGTACTTTCAGGGACACTACCTGCAGTCCGTCACGGGCGTCGAGAAGAAGACCGAGCAGGTGCAGGTACCGGCTGGTTGGTACTACGTGAGCACGGCGCAAGCCAAGGGCAGTCTGATCTCTTACCTGCTCGAGCCTGAGACAGACGACAACCTGATCACATGGAACTACACCGACAACGTGCTGCGCGTCACGCCAAACTCGGTGGAAGAAGCCATGCTCGCACTGCTCGGCGATACGGATCCGTCGTCGCTCACGCCAGAGCAACGCACGCAAATGGAAGGACGTGCGCGGGCCATGATGAGCCAGAAGCAGCGTGTGCCCATGATGCGTGAAGTGACAGCGCAACCCAAGCAGCTGCTCGAAGTCACCAGCTTTAATGAGTCCAACCGTACGCGTTACTGGAGGCCGTGAGCGTGGGGCTCAAGCACGTTAAAGAAACGTTTGAGCACTACGGTCGCACCGATCCCATGTACGCGGTGCTCACTGACCACACCAGGCGCGGTGGCAAGTGGGATCCGGCCGATTTTTTTGCGCACGGGCGGGAAGAGATTTCACGTGTGATGCAGTACCTGACCGCCGCGAAGCTCACGCCGGCGTTCGGTCAGGCGCTGGACTTTGGTTGCGGTGTAGGGCGACTATCACAGGCGCTCGCCGCACACTTTGCGCGTGTCACGGGTGTGGACATTTCGAGCACCATGGTGGCCGCTGCTGAGCAACACAATACCGCCGGCGAGCGTGTTTCGTACATCATGAATGACGTGCCCGACCTTAAGCGGTTTGACACGGGCAGTTTCGATTTTGTGTACAGCAACATCACGTTGCAGCACGTGCCGCCCGAACCGGCGCTTGGTTACATCGGCGAGTTTGTCCGACTGCTCTCGCCGAACGGTCTCGCGCTCTTTCAGGTGCGCATTGGTGCCCGTGTCGAGCCGGGCACGGTGGCCGCGTGGTGGTATCGCGTGCGACGTGAGCATGTGCGGCGGCTCTGGCAGCGCCTGCGCGGACGCATTCCCTACGAAATGCATTTTGTGTCGCGCGAGCAGGTGGAGGAGGTCGTCACTGCGCATGGCGGGCGCATTGTCGACGTGGTGGACATGAGCCGAGAGCAGAACGGCAAGAGTTTGCGGTTTGCGGTTCGTCGGGCGGCTGCCGCCTGACATCGCGTCCCGGGACAGGTGGGCGACGCACGAAGAGAGGGGGCACCAGCCCAGTCGGACTGACCCCGAGAGTGGGAGCGCCAGCCCCAGCCGGACCGACGCCGAGAGCGGGAGCGCCCCCCCGCGCCACGCCCCCGCTGGCAATCCCACCCCGCCTCGGCTATGTTCCAAGGCTATGTTCGACGAGCTATCAGACAAACTCGGCAACGTCTTCGCCAAGCTGCGCGGCAAGGGCGTCCTCACCGAAAGCGACATCAAGGAAGGGCTGCGCGAAGTTCGGCGCGTCCTGCTTGAAGCCGACGTCAACTTTTCCCTCACGCGCGAGTTCCTTGAGCGCGTAGAAAAGAAGGCCGTCGGCGTTCTCGCGCTCAAGCAAGTCCGCCCCGAACAGCAGCTCGTCAAGATTGTACACGACGAGCTCACCAGCATGCTCGGCGAGCGGCGCGAAGGGCTGAAAATCAGCACCGTGCCGCCCACGATTGTCATGATGGTGGGTCTGCAGGGTTCCGGTAAGACCACTACGGCCGCCAAGCTGGCCCGCCGGCTCAAGGCCGAGGGCAAGAGCACGCGCCTGGTCGCTGCCGACGTGTACCGCCCGGCCGCCATTGATCAGCTCGAAGTGCTCGGCAAGCAGCTCGATGTGCCGGTCTACTCCGATCGCTCCACGAATGATGTCGTCAAGATCGCGAAGGCCGGCATTGAAGCCGGCACGCGCAATCGTGACCGCGTGGTCATCGTAGATACCGCCGGTCGTTTGCAGATTGACGCGGAGTTGATGGACGAACTCAAGCGTCTCAAAGCCGCGATCAAGCCCGACGAAATCATGCTGGTGGTCGACGGCATGACGGGTCAGGAAGCCGTGAAAATTGCGCAGGGCTTTGACGAGGCGCTGAACATTACCGGCGTGACGCTCACCAAGCTGGATGGTGATGCACGTGGCGGTGCAGCGCTTTCGATTTACGGCGTGACCAAGAAACCGATCAAGTACATCGGTGTTGGTGAGAAGGTCGACGCGCTCGAAGAGTTCCACCCCGAGCGCATGGCCGGACGCATCCTGCAAATGGGCGACATTCTGTCGCTCGTGGAAAAAGCGCAGGAAGGCTTTGACGCCGTTGAAGCAAAGAAGCTCGAAAAGAAGGCGCGCAAAGAGGGGATGGATCTTGACGACTTCCTTTCGGCGATGCGCCAGATGCAAAAGCTCGGGCCGATGGAGAATCTCCTCAAGCTCGTGCCGGGCGTGAACACCAAGGCGCTCAAGGATGCCAAGATGGATCCCAAGCGTCTCAAGCACGTGGAAGCGATTGTCTTGTCCATGACCAAGGCCGAGCGCAAGAAGCCCGACTTGCTCAACGGATCACGTCGCGCGCGTATTGCGAAGGGATCAGGTCGTCCGGTGTCTGAAGTGAATAAGTTGATGGATCAGTTCAAGCAGATGCAAAAGATGATGAAAAAGTTTGGTGGGGGAGCCGGCGGTGGCGGTAAGCCAGGTCGCATGGGATTCCCGCCAATGCCAGGCATGTTCGGTCCACGGTAGCCGAACGCGTCACGATTAACGCGACGAATACACCACCCGAGTGCGCATCGGAAACGCCGATGTCGCGAGGAGCTCGGTACCGCACTGTTCACACTCTGCAGCGAGGCAGTACCCAATGGCCGTAAAGATTCGCCTCCGTCGTGAAGGACGGAAAAAGACCCCGATGTATCGTATCGTTGTTGCCGATTCGCGCGCTCCGCGTGATGGCCGCTTCGTGGAAATCATCGGACAGTACCAGCCGCGCATCGCGGAGAATGCGATCAATCTCAAAATCGATCGTGTGAACTACTGGTTGAACGTTGGCGCGCAGCCCACCGATACGGTGCGTTCGCTCCTGCGTAAGGCCGGCGTGCTCAAGGCGCGTCACGAAGCGCGTTTGGCGTCCAAGCTTGGCGCGGCCGCAGTGCCGCTCTCCGAGACGGCCTCGGCCGAGGCGGAAGGCTGAGCAACAGACTGCTTGTCGGTCGGGTGCGTCGCGCACATGGAGTGCGTGGCGCGCTGCTGATCGAACCGAAGTCCGACGTGCCGGGTGCAGTGTTTGCGCCCGGCCGTGTCGTTTATATCGGCACGGCCGATGGCGCGCGCGTAGACGAGCAGCCGCGACAGATCACGGAAGCGCGTGAAGCAAACGCGGGGTGGATTGTGTCGCTTGAAGGCGTGAGCGATCGCAACGTCGCCGAATCGTGGAAGGCGCGCACCGTGCATGCGGATGCAGATACACTGCCACCGCCCGATGAAGACGAAGTGTACATGCATGAGCTCGTGGGGCTCACGGTGCATTCGTTTGACGGATCGGTGGCTGGTCCGGTGATTGATGTGTACGAAGCGCCACAGGGACTCCTGATTGAAGTGGAAACGGAGAACGGCAAGAAGTTGGTGCCGTGGCGCGACGAACTTATTGAACACGCCGACTGGGACGCACGCAAAGTGACGCTGGTGAACTTGCCCGGCTTGCTGGACTGATCGAGGCGCGTGTGCTGACGATCAACATCATCACGATTTTTCCTGGCTTCTTTGACGGACCGCTCGGCTTGAGCATTCCAGCACGGGCGGCCGCGGCCGGTGGTGTGACGTATCGCTGCATTGATCTGCGCGACTTTACGCACGACAAACACCGCAGTGTCGACGATTATCCGTTCGGTGGTGGGCCGGGCATGGTCATGCGTCCGGGTCCCTTTTTCGAAGCGGTGGAGTCGGCTGGTGCCACGTCGCCGATCGTACTGATGTCCGCGCGCGGGCGGAAGTTTACGCACGCGGACGCGGTGCGATTTGCTGCGGGTACAGAACTCACGTTGCTCTGTGGTCACTACAAGGATGTTGACCAGCGTGTGGCGGATCATCTCGCGACTGAAGAACTGTCGCTCGGCGATTTTGTATTGTCGGGCGGTGAGCCCGCCGCGCTGGCGATTGTTGATGCAACGGTGCGCCTGTTGCCGGGCGCGATGAGTGATCTGGAAAGCGCGCGGACGGATTCGTTCTACGATCGTGGCATCAGCGCGCCGAGCTACACGCGGCCAGCGGAGTTTCGCGGCTTCTCGGTGCCGGAGGTGCTCATCGGCGGCGACCACGCCAAGGTGGATGCGTGGCGCGACGAACAGTCGCTCCTGCGAACGCGCGAGTCGGAGCGGCGTGAACGTGAACTTACGGCCGCGCGCGAACGTGAAATTGCAGCGCGTGAAGCGATGATTGCTGAACGTGAAGCGGCGGAAGCGGCGCGACTCGCGAAGAAGGCGCGCAAGAAAAAGCGGTTGTAGCGCGCTACCGTGCGCTGAACGTATCGCACACATCCGGGTCGCCGCTCTGCAACCCGCGACGGAACCACTCCATGCGCTGCGCCGATGTGCCATGTGTAAACGCTTCCGGCGATACGCGCGTGCCGCTCATGCGTTGCAGTCGGTCATCACCAACGGCCGCGGCCGCGGCGAGACCTTCGTCGACATCTCCTTCGTCGAGCAGATTGCGTTGCGCTGTCGAATGCGCCCACACGCCAGCGTAACAGTCCGCCTGCAACTCCATGCGCACGGATAGCTGATTCGCCTGCGCGGGCTGTCGCTGCTGCAGCTGACGCACCTGCGAAGACGTACCCGTCACGGTCTGAATGTGATGACCGATTTCGTGTGCCAGCACGTACGCCTGCGCAAAGTCCCCGGCGGCACCAAAGCGCGTGTGCAGTTCTTCAAAGAAGTCGAGGTCGATATACACTTTCTGATCGGCCGGGCAATAGAACGGGCCCGATGCCGACTGTCCGGTACCACACGCCGTAGGCGTCGCCGCGCGATACAGCACCAGTGTACTCGGCGGGTACTGGCTTCCATCGGCGGCGAACAGCTTGGTCCACGTGTCCTGTGTGTCGTTCAGCACAAAGGTGACGAAGTCTACGAGGCTGTCCTCGGCCGGTGATGACGCGACCGGTCCACCCGCGCCGGACTCCATGGTCATGCCGGGAGCGCCTCCCCCTGGCGCCGCCAAGCTCAGAAAGTCTTTCTTGAAGACAAAGCTCAGGATCGCGAGCAACACCAGGCCGCCCAGACCGACGCGCATGCCACCACCGCCACCGCCACCGCTGGCGCCGCGGCGATCTTCGAGATTGCTACTGCGATTTCCCGGGGTCCAGCGCATAGAGCCACTCCAATCGGGTGAGGACAGCGCGGTGCTGATGTGCCGAGTCGATTCGGAAGATGTCGCGACGACTATCGGAAAGATGCAAGCCGACAATACCGAGGCTTGGGACGAAGCTACGCGCTCTGCCAGTGGGTGCAACAGTGGGCTCGCTGAAGCACGTTCCGCCGTTTGTGATTTCCCCTACATTAGTGGCATGACCGTCACCGCCAGTACCACGAAGGCAGATCCAGCCGCCGCAAAAAAGTATGACCGATCGATCGTCGAGGGCCCGTTGCTGCCGGCGGTCTGGCGACTGGCCTGGCCTACGATGTTGCAGAACATTATCGGGGGACTGCAAGGCGTCATTGATCATGCGATGGTGGGGCACTTTGTCGGGTACACCGGCAACGCCGCGATTGGTGTGAGTCTGCAGATTTTTCTTGTGGTGGTGGTGTTCATTTCGTCGCTGTTTACCGGCATGAGCATTCTCGTGGCGCGCTTTGCGGGTAGCGGTGATACAGAGAAGGTGAACCGAACGGTGTATCAGGCCTTTCTCACGGCCGTGTCACTGTCGGTGTTTGTATTGGCGCCGCTCGGGTACCTCTTTGCGCCAGCGCTGTTGAACGTGGTGAATGCCGCGCCAGACGTACAGCGAGAAGCGTTGCCATACTTGCGCATCATGTTCGGCTTCAGCTTCGGCATGTTGATTTTCTTCATGCTTGGCGGTGCGCTCCGTTCGGCGGGAGACGCGCGCACGCCACTACGCGTTGGCGTGTTTGTAACCGCGCTGAACATCACGCTGAACGTGATTCTTATTCGGGGCCTCGGTCCGATTCCGGCGCTCGGTACAACGGGGGCTGCACTTGGTACCGTGATCGCCACGGGTACCGCGGCGTTCTACGCGCTCTACTCACTGTGGCGCGGCTCGTGGGTGGTGAGTTTCCCGCGCGGCGGCCCGTGGGGCCCGGATTGGGATGTGATTCGTGCGTTGTTCAGATTTGGGTTGCCCGCAGGAGTACAGGGCATCGCCATGAACATTGGTGGAGTGTTGCTGCTGGGCTTCATCGGCTCGCTGGCGCTCAGTGCGCAGGCACAGGCTGCCTACGCGGTGGCGTACACGGAGTTGTTCAGCCTGATCACGTGGACGTCCGTAGGACTGATGGGCGCGGTGGCCGCGGTGACGGGGCAGAACATTGGTGCCGGCAAGCCAGAGCGTGCAGAACAGGCCGCGCATGTGGCGGCGCGATTTGCGTTTGGTGGTGCACTCCTGATCGGTTTGATGTTCGTGCTGATTCCGCGCGCACTGCTCGGCGCCTTTGGAATGCGCGATCCCGTGGTGGTTGAACTCGGCGTGCAGCTGCTGCGCTACCTGAGTGTGTCCGGTGTGTTCATTGCCGTGGCCTTGACCTACACCGGCGCGCTGCAAGGATCCGGCGATACCCGCAGCCCACTCTACATCTCGATTGTGTCGCAGGTGCTGCTGCCGATTGGCATCTGTTTTCTGGTCCAGCGTTTCGGTACGCTGCAGCCCGCGCATATCTGGTCCGCGATTGTCGTGGGACACGTGACCCGCTGCGTATTGAGCGCGGCGCGTTTCCGGCAGGGGCGCTGGCGCAGTATCAACGTGAATATCGAACAGCGAGCGCGTTAGGAACAACCGCAGGGCGCAGTCGTTGATATCGTCATGACTGAACTGCGTCCCACCATCGTCTGGCTCCGGAACGATCTGCGATTGCACGACCACGAGCCGTTGCATCGCGCGGTCGCAACCGGCGCGCCAACGTGCATTGTGTACTGCGTCGACCCGAGACAGTTCGCGACGCTGCAGTTCGACGCGCCCAAAACCGGTGCGTTCCGAGCACGTTTCCTGCTCGAGTCACTGGCGGACCTGAGGCAATCGGCGCGGGCGCTCGGCGGCGATGTTGTAGTGCGAGTTGGCGAGCCAGAGCAGGTGCTCGCCGCAATCGCTCGCGAACTGAACGCAGGCGTTGTGTACTATCACGCCGAAGTTGCGAGCGAGGAGCAGCGGGTGGAGCGTGCGGTGATGCGCGCGCTCGAACCGCTGCAGGTGCAAACGCAGGCTTTCTGGGGGCACACGCTCGTTCACCGCGATGATCTGCCGTTCCGTGTGAACAATCTGCCCGATGTGTTCACGCAGTATCGCAAACGTGTGGAAGCGACGCCCAACATTCGCTCGGCGCTGCCAGCGCCCGCCTCGCTGCACTGCGTGACTATCGAGGCGGGTGAGCTGCCCACGCTGGCATCACTCGGGCTCGACGAGCCGGCACTCGACCCGCGCACCACGATGGTTTTTCGCGGTGGGGAGCAGGCCGCGCTTGCACGACTGGCAGCGTGGATGTGGGAAGCGGACCGGCTGCGCACCTACAAAGTCACGCGTAACTTCATGTTGCACGCCGATGATTCCAGCAAGCTGTCACCCTGGCTGGCGCTCGGTTGCCTTTCGCCTCGACGTGTGTACGAAGAAGTGCAGCGGTACGAACGTGTGCGCGTTCGTAACGAGGACACGGCGTGGCTGATCTTCGAGCTGCATTGGCGTGACTACTTTCGGTTCATCGCCGCCAAGTGGGGCGATCGACTGTTTCACGCCGGTGGCCTGAACGATCTGCGCTTTCCATGGCGTGGCCTCACCTCACAAAAGGCGCAGGATGAGTTCGCCGCGTGGCAGGAAGGCCGTACCGGTTTTCCACTCGTCGACGCCGCCATGCGTGAGCTCGCCGCGACGGGTTTCACGAGTAATCGTGCCAGGCAGAACGTTGCCAGCTTTCTCACCCGAGTGCTCGGCATTGACTGGCGACTCGGTGCATCGTGGTTCGAGTCGTGCCTGATTGACTACGACGTTGCCAGCAATTGGGCCAACTGGGCGTACGTGGCCGGCGTTGGAAACGACGCGCGCGGATTTCGCTTTTTCAATGTGCACAAACAAGCCGTGGACTACGATCCAAACGGTGACTACGCGCGGCACTGGCTGCCCGAACTGGCGGCGCTTCGTGGCGCGCGAGCGTATCGTCCGGATACGCTGACTTCAGATGAACAGGCGCGCTTTGGTGTTGTGCTCGGCACGGACTATCCACGGCCAATCGTGGACATGTTTCGCTCGGCCGAACACAACGCGGAGAAGTACAAGGTTGCGGTATCGAAACTCCCCGCACCGCGCTTTTCCTGACGCTTACTCAAGAATCTCGATACGCCGTTCGCCACGGGCTCGTGTGCCATCGGGTCGCGCCATTTCAATGATAAAGGCGTAGGTCCCTGCGGCCAAATTGCGAAGATCAATCGCCAGCGTGCGTGCAACGGTCGGCACGTTGGTGGCAACAACTGCCGCAGCCCGACCGGGATCTGGTTCGCGCCACTTGATGCTGATGCTGTCACGTCGGCCGTCTGCAACGCCGAGTGCCGCACCGAGCGAACGCAACAGACTGTTCTCGTCGCGGCGCGCAATTCGAATCTCAACGTCGACGGTGTCACCGGGCGCAAACCCGTAGCTTTCCCAGTAAAGCGCAACCGGCGCCTGACGCGTGAAGGACAAACTGCCGACCATTTGCTTGAGCACGGTTTCAAGGTCGAGCGGGGCCTCCGCGCCGCGGCTCGGCAGAAGCACAAACGCCGGATCCGAGACACCTACCTCGTTGGGCAGCATTTCAGAAAGCGACGGGGGCGGTGCGATGCCGAACCGGCTGCGATGGTCAATCTCAGTGGCCACGCGACCGGGTACTTCCACACTCACCACGCTTGGCGCCGGTTTCAGATACCCGTTCGCGCGAAGCGAAACGCCGGGGGGCAGCGTGGTCTGCGCAATGGTCTGGATATCGACCGGACTGGTGCTTGCGACAACGGCGACTTCGATCGGCGTGTCGACCCGTGCATCGAGTTGATGCACGGGATCGTCAATGGCAATGCCGAACAGCACGGACGTATCGCGACGCAGCATGAGCATCTGTCCCTCCGGAAGGGTGGCGATACGTCGCGGAAATGCGACGTGCTCCGATGGCCACCAATCGTCGAGCGGCGTCGTGTCCGGACGGACGAATGGCCAATCGGTCGCCTTCGCTTCAAACGGATTGTTGATGGCGCGATAGTCGGGAAGCAACGTGACGCGATCGGGTGCGTATTCTTTGGACGTGTACGGTGGCTCAGCCTGCATCATCACACTCTCGCGGCCAATATTGATGGCCGAATCCATCTGATAGCCGGCCCAATAAGTGTGCGTGGGCCACCCGTACCGAATGATCGTTTCCTGCAACGCTTCACCTGCGGCAATGGCGCGCCACACATAGCGCTCATCCTCGTCGAAGGCGGAACGCAATGCCAGGTGGGTGCGCCGAGCGTAGTGCGCCACAAATCGTTCATTGCCTGGTACGGACCACAGCGGATCCGACATCCACCAGACACGCTCGCTCAACTCGGCCTGCACTTCGCATGGCAGCCGCCGAGCTTCGCGTCGCGGTCCAGCCGGAAGCAGCACCATGACTGTTGTATCCGCGCACGGTACGCCCGCCATCCGACGCTCTGCTTCCACGCTGCGCCTGAACGCGCGTTCGGCGTCAAGCATCTGCCACGACTGTTCGTAGACGAGGCCTTCAAGTGCCGCGCACCACGCGTCGTCACTGGCGCACGCGCGCGCCGCGGACAGCGCGCGGTCATAGTCTGCGTTGTCAATGAGAAAACGAACGAGCTGTCCTGAGACCCAGCCGTCGTTTGGATAACGTTGCGCTGCTTGTGTGAGACGCGTGATGACGGTGTCTCGCGCGCGGCGAACGATTGGCCGAATGCCAATGGGCAGCGCGAGGTCCAATCGTTCTCCCTCGTCCATCGGAATCCCGATTTCTTCTGGCACCCACATCGGGCACACCTGGCCCTTGTTGCGATCACCGCGTACCCGACGCGGATTCTCCAACGACAACGAGTTCGCGCCAATCGTGCTGGCAGAAACCGAAGGTGAGTCTTCACCGGTCGGTGCACTTGCGGCCGCGCTGGCCGCAACCTGCCGATCAACGATGCTGACCCGATCTCTTGGATTGGTGGGTGCCGTGAAGTTGCTGCCGTACAATCGCGCTTCGGCGTTCGCCATGTCTGCTTCGCCGAGCCATCCGGTGTAGCATAGCAGCGCCTGGTAGCGCCGTACTTCCGGCGTGAAGTTGCGGAAGTTGTAGTCGTTCTGCGTTTGCGTGAGGTTGATGTTCACCTGCCCGCGATCAATCAACGACTGCGTCCACGCATCGCGCCAGGTTTTATGAAACCGCGAAATGCGCTTGTTCAGATCCTTGCGCAGGTCAATCGAGTCCTTGTTCGGCGGCTGTAGCATCGTCATGGCGCGCAGGGGCGATGGCGTGACACACACCGCAATCACAAGCAGCGCGCTGACCGCGCGCGCGACACGTCGGACGTGAGCGACGATCATTGCGATGCGCGTTCCATCGTCGACGCAGATTCCCGAGGCGTCACACCGAGATTGACGAAGAGGAAGGAGAAGACGTCGGCCAGCTCGGCGATGCCCTTGCTCAGCGATGAACTGCCGTGCCCCGACTGCGTTTCGACGCGAATCAGCACGGGCGCATCGCCCTGCTGCACATGCTGCAACTGCGCCGCGAACTTGAAGGAGTGCGCCGGTACGACACGATCGTCGTGGTCGCCCGTGGTAATCAGCGTGGCCGGATACGATGTGCCCTCCTTCAGCTGATGCAGCGGTGAATACGCATGCAGCGCGGCGAACTCCTGGCTGTCATCACTCGATCCGTAGTCCGCAATCCAATTCCACCCAATCGTGAACTTGTGGAAGCGCAGCATGTCCATCACGCCCACGGACGGCAGCGCGACGCGAAACAGATCCGGCCGTTGTGTCATCAGGGCACCCACCAAGAGGCCACCGTTCGAACCGCCTTGCACGGCCAGCTTGGCTGGAGAGGTGTAACCGTTCGTGATCAACCACTCGAGGCACGCAATCGCGTCATCGAACACATTCTGTTTGGCGCGCTTCATACCGCCGCGGTGCCAGGCTTCCCCGTATTCCCCGCCGCCCCGCAAATTCATTTGCACGTACACGCCGCCCTGCTCGAGGAACGCCACGCGCGCGGCACTGAAGGCCGGAAGCAGGGTGACGTTGAATCCGCCGTATCCATAGGCCAGCGTAGCATTCTGTCCGTCACGTTTGAGTCCGCGCTGATGCACCAGAAACATGGGCACCCGCGTACCGTCGCGACTGGTGGCGAACACCTGATGCGTTTCGAACTGTGTGGGATCGAACGACAGCTCGGGCGCCTGAAACACGGTGCTTTCGCGAGTGCTCAACGCGTAGCTGTACACGGTAGGCGGCGCGGTAAACGAGGTAAAGGTGTAAAACGCGCGCGTGCTCCCGCGTTCGCCGCTGAATCCGCTGGCGGTGCCACGCCCGGGCAGGGCCACGACGCGCTCGTCGGACCCGTCGAGGGTAAACTCGCGCACCGTGGTGGTCACATTCATCAGGTAATGGGCAAACACGCGTTCACCACAGGTGGAGACATCTTGCAGCGGTTCAGCACGTTCTGGCACGATCACTTGCCATTCGGCTTCGCTGCGCGCCGTTGCTGGCACTCGCAACACGCAGCCATTCGGCGCACCGCGCGTACTGAATACGAGCAGCGTGTCGTCGACGTTGTCGACGACCCGAAACTGATCATCAAACTCCGCCCACAGCGGCGTAAACACCGGCGAGTCGGTTCGCAGATCCATGACGGAAATCGCGTCCCCATCTTTGCCCTGGCCGCGATCGGAGATGTACAGGATCGCGAAGCGTTCGTCGTCCGTGGTGTCGACGGTGTGAAAGCGCTGCGGGTGCACATCGTCGTCGAAGATCAGCTTGTCATCGGATTGTGCGGTTCCCATCGTGTGGTACCACACCTGATGCCGGTCATTCATTTCGCTGAACGCGGACTCAGTCGGTGCAGGGTACCGCGAATAGAAGAAGCCTTCGTTCCACCAGGCAATGCCGGAGACTTTGACCCACTGCACGACATCGCGCAGATCCTCGCGGGTATCAAGCGCGCGAATGCGAATCTCCTGCCAGTCTGAGCCGGCGTGCGACACCGTATACGCCACGTGCGTACCCGCTTTGTTCATGCTCAGCAGGCCAACTCGGGTGGTCCCGTCCTCGCTCAGCGTGTTGGGATCAATCAACACGTGCGCGTCGCCGTGGAGTCCCCGCTGGATGTACCACACGCTCTGGTTTTGCAGCCCGTCGTTCTTGGCAAAGAACACCAATCCCGCCTGCTCGTGCGGCTGCCCGATGCGCGGATAGTCCACCAGGTGCGTGATGCGATCCCGCAGCTGCGAGCGCCACGGGATCTGATCAAGCCATTCGTAGGTGACCGCGTTCTGCGCCTGCACCCACGCCTCCGTTTCCGGTGACCGATCGTCCTCCAGCCAGCGGTAGGGGTCGGCGACGCTGGTGCCGTGGTATGCATCCACCTGCGATCCTCGCACGGTCTCCGGATACGCAGGGGGCAGAGGCAGCTTCGGTGTGGCAGGAAAGGCGGGTTGTGTCATAGCGATAGAATGCGCCGGAACGTGAGTTCGCTCCAGCACGTGTGGCAAGGATTTTGGGACCAATGGTCGAGTTGGAGCCAGAAAGGTAGACGGCGCCCCTAGCGTGAGCTTGTCCAAATAGGATAGCTTACGAGGCTGGGCGTTCGCGCCCGGAAACCCTGCCGGCCGAGTTCGGGGCCGCCGGCAGAGGCGATGCCACGCTGATTCACCGCCGGAGAAGTGCTCCGACTGGGCAGCGCGGCCTCTCGCACCACAGGCCGACGTGTCGGATCTGTGGCTCCAGCTGTCCTCGCAAACGGGCGCCGGGCGTCCGGGAGTAGCAATATGCATCCGTTCATCGAAACGCAGAAAGAGTGGCTGCGCGACGACATTCCGCCGTTCCGTCCAGGCGATACTGTTCGCGTCAACGTGCGCGTGAAAGAAGGCGACAAGGAGCGTCTGCAGGCGTTTGAAGGGGTGTGCATCGCCCGTCGTGGTGGTGGTGTGAGCGAGACGTTCACGGTGCGCAAAATCTCGAACGGCGTTGGCGTCGAGCGCATTTTCCCGCTCCACAGCCCGATGATCGGCAGCCTGATCGTGGTGCGCCGTGGTGTCGTGCGTCGCGCGAAGCTCTACTACCTTCGTGACGTGGTCGGTAAGGCCGCCCGCATCAAGGAGCGCAAGACGGTGCGTCCGCCCAAGGGCCCGGCCACGAGCTGATTCGACTGGTGCACACGCACGTAGTCCGAGCCTCGGTCTGATGGCGCGCTGGAGTCGGCTCGAAGCGACGCTGCGTACGCGACACGGCCCGGTGCTCGCCGGTGTTGATGAAGTTGGACGGGGCCCCCTAGCGGGCCCCGTCGTCGCATGTGCGGTGGTCATGCCCGCCGGTATGCGCGCGATTGCGGGCGTGGCCGATTCCAAACAGCTGGATGCCAACACACGCACGATGTTGGCCGCACGCATCCGGGACACCGCCGTGAGTATCGGGGTGGGCGCCGCGTCGGTGCGCGAGATTGATCGGATCAATATCCTCCACGCGACGGTGCGGGCCATGCAACGCGCGCTCACGCATTGCGAGCGACGACTTGGTCAGCGGCCCGATCACATTCTGGTCGACGGGAATCCACTGCGCTGGCTCGGCGTGGAGCACACGGCGGTCGTAAAGGGCGACGCGTCGTGTTATTCCATCGCGTGTGCATCCATCGTGGCCAAAGTGCTGCGCGACGGGTTGATGCAACGGTTGGCGGCTCGATATCAGGGCTATGCCTGGGAGCGCAACGTGGGCTACGGAACCGCAGCCCATCGTGCGGCGATTGAGCAGCATGGACTCTCCGTACATCATCGTCGTTCCTTTTGTCTGTCGTTGCAAACCTCGCTGGAGTTGTTGTGACGGATCGTGACGAACGCGGGGCCGCGGATCTGGAGCTGCACGCCGAGGTACCCGCGGTGCCGGTGACGCCTCCGATTGACGAAGCCTACGCGATCGCCAATGCGATCACGCTTGAACTGCCGATGCACGAGCACGTGCCGGCATTGTTGCTCGACAATCAACCGCGTGCGCTTGCGCCGCGTGTGGTCTGGTCCTGGCGTATCAGCATGATGACGCAGGCGATGTTTCCTTCCCTGCTGCTGGGCGTGGGCGTCTGGCTTATCTGGCGGCTCGAGCACGTGTGGTGGCTGGTTGGCGCGGTGGCCGCGCCGTGGCTGCTTGCCGCCGTGCTCGCGTACCGCCTGCCGCCGCGTCGGTACGCCGTGTGGCGCTATCAGATAACAGATGACGCGCTCCGCCTGGATCGCGGCGTCATGGTGCGCGTGGAGAGTGTGGTGCCGTACACGCGCATTCAGCATGTGGATACCGAGCAGGGGCCGATTGAACGAGCGCTTGGACTGACGCGCGTGATCGTACATACCGCGTCGGGCACGGGCAGCACGTTGTCGATTCCTGGACTGACTCCTGCCGATGCGGCCGCGTTGCGTGAGCGGCTGGCCGCGCTCGCGGGTGTGGTTGAGCCGCTCTAGTGCACGCGGAACCTGCGCTCAAGCGCCTGCACATTCTCTCGATACTGCTGGAGTGGATTACCGCACTGTCGCGCACGGTCATTCCGCTGTTGCTGTTGTACATGCAAACGCGGGACAAAGGGGGGCGCATAATTGCGATCCTGGGCGCGAGTGCCCTCGCGTTGACGGCGCTGTGGTCGGTGGCGTCGTATCTCGCGACGCGATACGGCGTGAGCGACGTGGCGCTCCTTGTGCGCAGTGGCGTGTTGCGGCGGCAGTCGAGAATTATCCCGTTCAGTCGCATTCAAAGTGTCAACGTGCAACAGAAGGCACTGCAGCGCGTGTTCGGTGTGGCCGAATTGCGCGTGGAAACGGCGACGCAGGGCAGTGAAGCGGAGGCGGTACTGAGTGTGTTGCGGTGGAGTGACGCGCAAGCGTTGCGCGAGCAGTTGGTGGCGGCGCGCCTGTCGGCCATCACGCCGCGCGCGACCACGGCGCCCGGTGCGGCAACCTCCGATACTACGCTCGCCGCACAACCGGCACTCACGCCCGAACTCATCGCCGCCATTGATGTGGAAGAACTGATGGTGGCCGGTGGTACATCGAACAACATCGGCGTATTGCTGGCGCTACTCATCAGTGGATGCGAGCGCTTTGGTTCGTCGTTTGTAGAAGGTCTGTTGTTGCCGGGCGGCCTTGGCACGCCCCTGAATGCCCTCTCGCTCGCGATGGGCAACACGTGGGCGATCGCGCTGCTCGTCCTGGTGGGCGTGATCCCGATTCTGTTCGCGTCGTGGTTGGTATCGGTGGCGGGTTCCGTGATCCGTTATTACGGCTTCACGCTTGAACGTGCAGGGCGAGATTTGCGTCGGCGACACGGACTCTTCAGTCGCGTGGAAGCGAGTGTGCCGATGGCGCGGGCGCAGGCGCTGCGATTCAAGCAGTCGCTGCTGCGACGACCGTTTGGTCGCGGCGAGCTATTGCTTGTCTCTGCCGGTTCGGTGGCCTCCCGTGAAAATGCGGCGGGAGGACAGCAGCATCTGATGCCGATCCTGCGCGTTGAGCATGTCGCCGCGCTGGTGGCGGTTGTCTTTCCGGACGCCGCCGTAGCCGATGTGCTGGCCGCGAAAAAATCAGAGTCCGTGTGGCGTCGCGCGTCACCCGTGTCGTGGCTGCGCAACGCGTTGACGCTCAGTGTACAACTGGGGGTGCTGCTGGGCGTGCTTGTACTCTGGCGCGGCGACAGCTGGTGGAGCGCAGCGTGGCTGTTCCCGCTGGTCTGGTTGCTGGCGCGCGCACGCTGGCGGGCTCGCGGACTCACGCTGGTTCCCGGCTACGTGCTGGTGCGACAGGGAGGGCTTTCGCGCACGACGGTCATCATGCCGGAGAACAAGCTGCAGTTGATTGAAGTGCAGCAGGGACCGCTGCAGCGTCTCTTCGGACTTGCAACACTACACCTGACCACAGCCGGACAGGGGGGCGAGGCCAGTATGGTGGATCTGCCGCTGGCGGAAGCGCGCGCCGTGCGTGATGATCTTGCAGCGCGACTTCCCCGTTCGGTGCGCACATCGGAGCGAATCAATCGCCGCGTTGTGTCGCCGTCTTCTTCCCGCACCACTCCGGAGTTTCTGAGCTATGGCGCCCGAATCTGACACGATTTTTCGACCGGACTTGCTGGCCGGGCAGGTAGCGCTCATTACTGGCGGCGGGAGTGGAATCGGGCTCGGCATCTCCGAACTGTTGGCCTCGCTTGGCATGCATGTGGTGATTGCCAGCCGAAAGCCTGAACACTTTGATGTCGCGCGCGATCAACTGCTTGCGCAAGGATTGTCTGTCAGCAGCATCGCACTTGATGTGCGCGATCAGGAGCGTGTGCGCACCGTGATTGATCAAGTGTCGCAGCAACATGGTCGCCTCGACTTGCTGGTGAACAACGCCGCGGGAAATTTCTACGCGCCGAGTGCAACACTGTCACCGAACGCATGGAAGGCAGTGGTCGAGATTGATTTGTACGGCACGTTCCATTGTTCGCAGGCCGTGTATCCGATCATGAAGCAACAGGGCGGTGGTCGCATTGTGAGTACGTCCATGACGTTGCACTATCGCGGGTGGCCGCAAATGGCGCATGCCACGGCCGCGAAGGCTGGTGTGGACGCACTCACGCGTACGCTCGCCGTGGAGTGGGCACCCGAGCGCATTCGCGTCAATGCAATTGCACCGGGACCAATTCCAACCGAGGGTGTGCGTAAAGCATTCACGCCGCTCCCTGACAGCGGTATACCCGATGTGTTCGCGGCCGCGACGGAGCGCATGGAACAGTACGCGCGCGATCGCATCCCACTGGGGCGATGGGGTACACCGCGTGACGTCGCGAACATGGTCGCATTTCTGGCCTCACCCGGCGGCGATTGGATTACCGGTGCGATTTTTGTGATCGACGGCGGCGAGTGGCTCGCAAAAAGCTGAGATCCCGTGTTCTGGGTCACTGCGGCGGATCGGAGTGTCACCTTTCTTACATGCAGTGTGCTGGCTCTGGTGCCACGCACCTTCACATGAGAGGAGGCTGTATGCGTACACTGCGACTGTTTGGAATGGCGGCGCTGGCAGCGACGTCACTCGGTGCCTGTGCAACGAAGGGTTTCGTACGGACTGGACTTGAAGAGCAGCGTGCCGCACTCACGGCGGACATCTCCGCGGAACGCGCGGGACGTATTGCCGGTGATAGCGCAATTCGAGTTGACCTGGTCGCGATGCGCTCGGACCTTACGGCGCTTCGTGACGAGTTCGGCGCGAAAATCACGGCCATGGAAGGCAAGGTCAAGTTTGCATTCCCCGTGCACTTTGCGTTTGACGACGCCACCGTTCGGGAAAATGATCGCGTCGCACTTGAGCGGTTCGCCGAAGTCGTGCGCACGTATTACAACGGCGCCGCTATCACGGTCGAAGGGTTCGCGGATCCGTCTGGCTCCAAGGCATACAATCTCGCGCTGTCGCAGCGCCGTGCAGATTCTGTTCGTGAGTTCCTGGCGGGCCGTGGTGTTGCGCCGTCGCTCGTGACCAGCGTGGGATACGGCAGTGATCGGCAGGTGCGCCCGGGTGCTATGCGCGATGAAGCCGGTGCTGAACTGAATCGTCGCGTGTCATTCGTGATTGAGTCGCCGGCCGAAAGCACGATCGCCGCGATTTCCGCTCGATAATAGCAGTTCTGACAGTGAATCGTGACGGTGGTGTCACGGGGATATACCAGTTCCACGACATCACCAACGAATCGCTGTAGCGGCAGGCCGCGTGCACGTACACTCCGTCCATGCACGCACCTACCGGTTCACGTCGCGAACGGTTGTTATCGCCCACATTTGCCAAGCCGGCGAGTGTGGGCGGTTTGCCGTTAACGCGCTCCAGACCCTCGATGACCGACGAGCATTCACTGCGGCTCGCACTCTTCACCGAAACGTGGACACCGCAAGTCAATGGTGTCGCGCGAACACTCGAACGCTTGCGAGATGCCGTTATCGCGCGAGGCGGCGATGTATTGGTGGTGACGGCGGACGATCCGGAGGCGCAGGCGGAACCGAACGTGTATCGCGCGCCCAGTGCGCCGTTCTGGGCGTATCCGCAGTTGCGTCTTGCGTGGCCCACGCGCAATACCGTGAGCGAGGTGCTGCGCGCGTTCTCGCCCACGCTGGTGCATGTCGCCACGGAATTTGGTGTAGGGCTCGCCGGGCGTTCCGCCGCGCAACGCCTGCAGCTGCCGCTCGTCACGTCCTATCACACCAACTTCACGGCGTACGCGCAGTACTACAATCTCGGCATGCTCGCGCGCCCGGGCTGGCAGTATCTGCGCTGGTTTCATTCCGCTGGCGCACGCACGTATTGCCCAACGCAGTCCATCGTGCACGAAGTGCAGACGCAAGGATTTCGAAACTGTGCCGTCTGGTCGCGCGGCGTGGACACGCAACGCTTTTCGCCGATGCATCGTCGAGACGCGATGCGCGAGCAACTTGGCATTGCCGACGACGTGCTGCTGGTCACTTACGTGGGGCGTGTCGCGGCCGAAAAGGGGCTTGATGTCGCGCTCAAAGCCATGCGACTCGCGGCCGACGCGCGTCCGGGACGCATTGCCTTTGCCGTCATTGGCGATGGGCCGTTCGACCAGGAAATGCGTGCGCGCACCCCTGAGCCTCGTTGGATTCCCGGTAAACTGCTCGGCGCTGATTTGAGCACGGCGTACGCGTCGTCTGATCTTTTCTTATTTCCAAGTACCACCGACACGTTTGGCAACGTGCTGTTGGAAGCCATGGCGTCAGGACTGCCGGTGATCGGTGCTGATGTGGGCCCCACGCGCGAACTGCTCGGGGACACGCGCGGCTGGCTGGTGGCGCCGGGTAGCGCGGAAGCGATGGCGGCGGCGCTGGTGCAGGCCGTTGACGAGCCGGCGCTTCGATATGAGCGTGCGACCTCGGCGCTCGAGTTTGCGGCCTCGTGCAGTTGGGACGGCGTTTGGGATCGATTGTTCGCCGACTATCTGCGGCTCCAGCAACCGAGCGTTCGCGCGATTGCCTAGGATTGACATAGGGGGCGGGGGTATATAGATCTCACTGCTGGGCGCCGATACCGGAGCCGAACGATCGTACCCTTTTCTGGAGAGAACACCAATGGAAAGCCTGGCACTGAAGATTGACGGCATGAGCTGTCAGCACTGTGTGCGCGCCGTGCGCACCGCCTTGACAGCGGTCCCTGGTGTGACGATCGAGAGCGTCGACGTGGGCGCTGCGAAGCTCTCCTACGACCCCGCGCAGACAAGCGCCGAGGGGATTGGCGAGGCCGTGCAAGACGCCGGCTACTCGTCCACAGCAGTTCTTGCGAACGACTGACAGTTCGCGCGAACATTTGTTTATATTGCGACGTTCCTCCACGAAGTGTGGAGTGTGCCGACTCGGTAGCTCAGCTGGTAGAGCAGCGGACTTTTAATCCGTAGGTCGTGGGTTCAAGTCCCACCCGGGTCATTGGCGTAGCAGTTGTGTGCGGTGATGCGCTGTCGGACTGATGTTTTGTTAACCGGTTTGGTCATGACGCTCATGACCGCCTTCGTAAGAAGTGGCCTCAGAATCAACCACCCGCGCCGGCTTCGAACGCCGCTGTGCTGTTGATCTAGACCAGCTGCGAGTTCCCCGGGATGGGGTCAGGAAGCCCAGCCATTCGCCGCAGCGTTGGACCGACCCCCTCGCCAATGGCCAGCACCGATTCGCCGCGCTCGACGGCATCGACGATTTTACGCACTCGTCGGATTTCGGCCAGATAAAGACTCTCTGCGCGCTGCAAGTCGTCGCGGACAGTGATCGAAACAATGAGTCGGTCGTGCATCGGAATCGAGGCGTCCTGTGCAGCGACCGCCATGCCGAGATGGGCGCAGTACACCGCGATGCCCACAGCGCGCAGCAGCGTACTTTTGCCCGCCATGTTCGGGCCTGTCAGCAGCAGCACACGCTCTTTGGCATCTAAGCTCACGATGTTTGCTACGCCGTGTGGCAGGAGCGGGTGGCGAATTCCGGCGAGCGTCAGGGGCACTGCGCCGCGCGGAACCACCCGCGGCATTACCCCTCCGACCGCAGCGGAGGCGGTCGCGAGCGAACAGTACCCGTCGAGTTCACCAATCGCGTCGATCAGGGCTTGTACCACTGCACGAAACGGAGTCGCGGGCGTCGCGGTCGCATCGGGCAGGCGCTCTGGGCTCCGGACCATGGCGTCAAGCGCCAACAGGGATTGCGTGCGCCCGCGCTCGACGGCAGCTCGTAGTTCTGCGGCGCGCGGATCAGTCGTCGCTGCAACAAACGCGGACGTCACCGCAGCGAACGCCGTGTCGGCCGGCAGTGTCGCAAGGCGGACCGCGACATCACGACCGAGTCGCAACAGTTCGTCCACGCCGTGCAGTTGACTCTCGATATGGCTAGCGATGTCATTGTAGCGCATCGTGAAGAGCAGGCGCTCGACGGCGGTGCCGGGCATGATCATGTAGTTCGACGTCAAAAAGCGGCTCACCTGCTCCCCTCGTTCCTGTAGCTCGCGCCACGGTATCTGCCCGGTGATCTTGTCGAGCCGGGGCAGCAACACCTGGCGGTCCTGCACAGCCGACAGGTTCGCAGGAGGCGTGGCGATCAGGCGCTTGAGGGCGTTATGTCCCGCTCGTGTGCGGGTGGAGTCCAGCCAAGACGCGAGGGGCCACAGGGGTGCCAGCGGCGCAATACCCCGATCAGGGTTCTCTCGGTTCAGCCCCGGGGCTCAACCGAGTGTGGGCATAGACCGAAACGATGTTAGACTGAAAATATTGCTCACAAAGATCATTAAGGTGTAGATTAATGACAGAACGCTGAACTTTGCGGTGTTTTCAACTGGATGCGCCTCTCGCTTTATAAAGAAAAAATGGCGCTGGTATGTGATTTATATGGAAAATATAAACAAAGGACGACGTCCTAACCCCCCTTATGTCGAGAATGTCACCACCACTGCCCGATGTATTCGTGAGCACCGTGGCGACCTCCAGATCGGTCGCCCGGGCCGTGGTCGACGGCCCGGCGCGGAAGATCGCCCCCCGGCTCTTCACGAGTGACCTCACGAGCGATCCGGCGCGCATCGTGTCCCGGAACCTCTATCATGTCATCTCCCTGCTCGTGCCAGGCACGGTGATTTCGCATCGGACTGCTATCGAGAACCGACCGGCCGAGGACGGGTCGGTGTTCGTGAGCGCGGCGTACGAGCGCCGGCTCGATCTGCCGGGGGCAATGATACGCTTGGTCAAAGGGCCCGGCCCGCTGCCGGGCGACCGCTCCCTATTGGACATACATCTCGCATCTCGCGCCCGCGCGCTGCTCGAGTGTCTCAAGCCGTCGCGCTCGGGGGCCGGGGTCGCGCGTGGGCTGTCGCGCGCCCGCATCGAAGAGGAAGTCGAGCGCGACCTGCGTCTCGGCGGGCCCGACGCGCTGAACCGACTACGCGATGAGGCGCGCTGTGTGGCGCCGGCCCTCGACGCCGTCCGTGAGTTCGACCTCCTGCACGACGTGATCGGGGGGCTGCTCCGCACGCGCGCCGCCCCATTGACGGCTCCCGTCGCGCGCGCCCGCGCAGCGGGCATGCCGTATGACCCGGACCGGTTCGGGCTCTTCCAGTCGCTCCTCGGGAGCCTGCGAAGACTGCCCCCACGTCCTATGGCTGCGGCACCACAGTCGAACGAGGCGTTTTTGCACTGTGCCTTCTTCGATGCGTACTTCTCGAATTACATCGAGGGGACGAAGTTCAAGGTCGAGGAGGCCGAAGGGATCGTATTTCACGGCGTCCTCCCGGCGGCGCGTCCCAAGGATGCGCACGACGTCCTCGGGACGTACCGGGTGGTAAGTTCGCGCGAGTACACGGCACGGAGCGTGGTGGACGACACGCCCGAGACGTTTCTCGAGCGTCTGCGCGCCTCGCACCGACACATCATGGGCGGGCGCCCCGAGGCGCGCCCGGGTGAATGGAAGCAGATCGAGAACATGGCGGGGACGACGGTGTTCGTGCATCCCCAGCTGGTCGAGGGCACTCTGCGAAAGGGATTCGAGATCGTGCGCGCACTCGATTCCCCTTTCCACCGCGCCGTGGCGATGATGTTCGTCCTCAGCGAGGTGCATCCGTTCGGAGATGGCAACGGCCGCGTCTCGCGGGCATTCATGAATGCCGAGCTACTCGCGGCGGGCCAGCCGCGCATTCTGGTGCCGATCATCGTGCGCGACGAATACATCACCGGACTGCGCGCGATCACCCGGGAGGCCTGCGTTCAGACGCTGGTCGACGTGCTCACGTTCGGTCAGCGCCTGACCGCGGCCGTGGATTTCAGCTCGTACAGCGGGGCGCTCGCCGCGCTGCGCGACGCCAACGCCCTCGAGGAGCCACGGCCTGGCATCAGCGCGAAGCTCCCAACACCTCCGATCGAGCACTCCGGTGGAAGCGGTCAACCACAACCACCGGACGACAATACGCCATCTTTCTTTGTATGACACGACAACTAGTCCGCGCGCTCGCTTTCCTGTCGTTCGGCGCGGCGGCGGCAGCCGTCGAGGTTGACCGCGCACCGCGCTGGCTCATCTCGTCCGGCCACTCCGGTTTTGCGACGCAGCCCGACACGGCCGAGAACGAGGCCCGCCGGTTGCTCGTGGAGACGCGGCAGCACCCGGCCATGCGCTGGTCGCGCCTTGACGACGTTTCCGTCACGCTGACCGCCCTCTATGACAGCGTGCAGTGGTCACCGCTCTGGCTGCACGACGGGGAACCCACCCCGCAAGCCGCGGCGCTCATGCAGGTACTGTCCAACGCCGCCTCGGTGGGACTGATTCCGGCCGACTACGACGCCGGACGTTTGCCGGCGATGGCCACGTATCTCAAGTCGCCGCAGCACCGGGCCGCGTTCGATGTGGCACTGAGCGCGAACGCCGTGCGACATGTGCGCGCTTTGCACGATGGTCGCATTGATCCACGGTCCGCGCACGCCACGCTCAAGATTCCGCGGGAGCTGATCAACGCGGAAGAAGCGGTGCGTTTACTGACCACGAGCAACAACGTGGCGAGCACTATCGCGTCGTATGAACCGCCGTTCGTGCACTACACACTCGTCAAGGAATCGTTGGTACGCATGCGTGCACTGGCGGCCGAGTCCACGCTCACGCGCCTGCCGCCGCTTCCCGGCGGCAAATCCTTGCGCGAGGGTGATGAGTGGAGTGGGGTACCCAAACTCTGGCAGCTGTTGTCCGCGCTTGGCGACGCACCCGCCGGCCTCACGCCAGACAGCGCGTTGCTCGCGGATTCTTTGCGCATCACACCTGAAGTGAGCGAGGCATTGCGTCGGTTTCAGCGGCGCACGGGACTCGATGCCGATGGCGTACTTGGTCGAGGAACGCTCGCCTCACTGACCCGACCCGTCACTGACAAGGTGCGGTCGCTCGAACTCACGCTTGAACGTTGGCGCTGGCTTCCGCACGCGTTCGGTGCTCCACCGCTGATCGTCAACGTACCCGCCTTCCGGCTCTATGCGTTCTCCGATTCGCGCGATGATGAAGCCGAGCTGTTGCGGATGGACGTGGTGGTCGGCAAAGCCTTTGATACACGCACACCCATTTTCAGCGACACGCTGACTACACTCTCGTTCTCACCGTATTGGGATGTTCCGCCGAGCATCATGCGTGGGGAAATACTGCCAGCCGCGCGGAAAGACGCGACGTATCTGTCCCGCAACCGCTTTGAAGTCGTGCGCGGAGACGGCGACAATGCGCCGTCGCTCGGCAACGGCGCGGACGCGGTGGCCGCGCTGCAGGCCGGACGGGCGCGTGTGCGCCAGCTGCCCGGGCCAAACAACTCGCTCGGCCGAGTAAAATTTTTGTTTCCCAACTCGTACAACATCTATTTTCATGACACGCCAGCGCAGTCGGTATTCGCACGCGCGCGCCGGGATGCGAGCCATGGTTGCATCCGGTTGGCGGATCCCGTGGGATTGGCAAAACTCCTGCTGAAAGACGACGAAAGTTGGACAGACGCGCGCATCGCCGAATCCATGAATCGGGATCGCCCGGTGTACGTGCGGCTGAAACAACCTCGCCCGGTTTTTATTCTGTACGCCACGGCGATGACGACACAAGATGGTGAAACACGCTTCTACCCGGACATCTACGGTTTCGATGATGAACTTGCTCGCCGGCTTGCGGCCGGTTTTCCGTACACCACTGAGCGTGCGGTTACGCGTGCGCGATAAGCAGCGGGTTGCCATTGGCGCGTTTGCCCTGACGCTGCTGTTCCAGCCAGTGACGAGCGCGCAGGCGCAGTTTGGATTGTTTAGACCGAATACGGCGAATGCTGCGCAGGACTCAGCGACACCAGCGAGCACGGTGGTGTCGCCGGACTCGCCGCGCGCGTCGGTCATGGCGTTTTTGCAGCTCGCCGCGCAGCACAATTACGCGCAAGCCAGTCAGTACCTTGATCTCTCACCCGCTGAGAGTACGCGCGGCACTGAGCTGGCACGACGGCTTTCCGAAGTGCTCGACCAACGGTTGTGGATTGACGTGGAAAGCGTCTCCCCATTTGCCGAGGGCAATATCGCCGATGACGATGCGCTGCGTGATCGACTGGGCGTGATTCCTGGCGCCACCGGTTTGCCCCAGCCCGTGCTTGTCGCGCGCTTTGATGACGACGCCGTGCGACGTTGGCGATTTGATCGTGCGACCGTGGCGCAAATCGACGCCTGGTACGATGCGCTGCCCGATGCCTGGTTGCGTGGCAAGGTGCCGGCTCCGCTGCTTCGCGTAGGGCCGTTTGGTGTGCACTACTGGCAGTGGATCGGTATGCTCATCGCGGTCTTCGCGACGATCGCCCTGGCGGGCGTGCTCGCGCTGGGCGCGCGATGGCTGCTCTCGATGGTGACCAGACGTACCACCACGGAGTGGGATGATCTGGTGGTGTCGCGAATGCGCGGACCGTTCCGGCTGTGGCTGGTTGGTCTTTTGGCGATGCCGCTGTTTGGATTGCTCGGACTGAACGTGCAGGTCGGTGGCTTCGTGTCGGCGACGGCACGTGGTCTGGTGTTGATTTCGTTCTTCTGGTGTGCCCTGCGCGTGATCGGCCTGGTGCAGGACCAGCTGCTGTCGGGCTCCTGGGCGAATGGTACGCCGCAGGCACGCACGCTGGTCCCGTTGCTCACGCGATTCCTGCGTGTGTCGGTCACGATCGTCGCGCTGCTGGTGTTGTTGTCGCAGTTTGGCTATCCGGTTGGCACGCTGCTCGCCGGTGTTGGCATCGGTGGTGTGGCGCTGGCGCTCGCGTCGCAGAAAACGGTGGAGCACTTGTTCGGCTCTGTGTCGTTGGCTGCGGACAAAGTGTTTCGTGTGGGCGATTTCGTGCGCATTGGAGAAGTGGAAGGAACGGTGGAGCGGATCGGGTTGCGTTCCACCAGTGTGCGTACGCTTGCTCGCACCGTTGTT
The DNA here is from genome assembly GCA_022843265.1 of Gemmatimonadaceae bacterium. GTDB lineage: Bacteria > Gemmatimonadota > Gemmatimonadetes > Gemmatimonadales > Gemmatimonadaceae > JAABRT01. The sequence goes on along the minus strand of JALHNZ010000001.1, from coordinate 208,390 downwards.
CGCATCCCCAACGGGAGACTGGCCGAAGATCGCATCGAAACCTTTGGCGAGCGCGATCGCTTTCTGTTACAGCACGATCTTGGTGTCACGTACGACACCACGCCCGACCAGATTCGAGCGATTGCCATTGCAATTGAGGCGCGCTTGCGTGAAGAGCCCACACTCTGGCCAGACACGGTGATTGTGCGAACGATTGGCTTTGCGGATTCTGCAATCACGATTCGCGTGCGCGCCTGGCTCGATGTGCCCGACTTCAACACGTTTCTGGATGTGCAGCACGTGCTGTTGCTGTCGTTCATGGACATCATCCGCGATTCCGGCTCCACGTTTGCATTCCCGTCTCGTACTGTGTACCACATGTATCCCGACGGCGGACGCGAGGTCGCCTTGCCACCCGAGAGTTTGTCATGAGTCCGCACCCGATGGTATTGCAATGCGCCGACGTGCTGGCGCGTTGGCGCGAAGAACGACCGCTGGTCCACAACATCACGAACTATGTGGCCATGGACATTTCGGCTAACGCGTTGTTGGCCGCGGGCGCGTCCCCCGCGATGGTGCACGCCAAGGAAGAAGTGCGCGAGTTTGTCGCGATTAGTCGCGCGCTGGCGATCAACATCGGAACGCTGTCGTCGGACTGGGTGGAATCGATGCACCTCGCGGCGACCGAAGCGAGCACGCGGGAAATTCCGTGGGTGCTCGATCCCGTTGGCGCGGGCGCCACGTCGTATCGCACGCGTACGAGTGAAGCGCTGGCGGCGCGTCGGCCCGCGGTCATTCGTGGCAACGCATCCGAAATCCTTGCGCTTGCCGCTGGCACCGCCGGCACTGGCGGTGTTGATGCGTCGCATTCTTCCGACGACGCCGCTGAGCCGGCGCGAGCACTCGCCGCGCGCCGAGGCACGGTGATCGCCATGACCGGCTCGACGGACTACATCACGAACGGCGTGCGTACCATTGCGGTGTCGAACGGACATCCCAGCATGGCGCGCGTGACCGCGGTGGGGTGCACGGCCACCGTGCTCGTGGCTGCCGCGTGCGCTGTTGAGGCCGACGCGCTTATCGCCGCGACGGCCGCGCTGGTCTTTCTCGGCTTGTGCGGTGAGCGCGCGGCCGAAGGCGATCCCGGACCGGGCACGTTTCGGGTGCGACTCATCGACGCGCTTGCTGAGGTGACACCGGATGATGTGCTGCGCGGTGCGCGGTTGATTGGCTGATGCAGCCTGAAGTTGCGGCGGTGAATCCACTTCTGGCGTCCGAGTTTGCCGCGACGCTGCTGCAGGGTGCGATTACCAGCGGCCTCGCGGCGCTGTGCTTTCATCTCTACCGTCGCTATCGGAGGCCGTGGTTCGCGTGGTTCTCACTGGCCTGGTTCGTGTACGTGCTGCGATTGGCGTGCATCTCCAGTTTTCTGGTCACAGACCATTATGCCTGGTTGTATTGGCACCAGGTGACCACTGGGTGGACCGCGCTGATTTTGTTGTGGGCGTCGCTGGTGTTTTCGCGACAGCCGCGCACGCGTCCGTGGCATGCGCTGGTATTGTTGTTTCCGCCGTTGTGGTCGTACGTGGCGATTTATCAGCTGGAGATTTTTCTCTGGGCGGCGTTGCCCTCCGTGGTGTTTCTCTCGGCCGCTACGATGTGGACGGGCTGGGTGTTCTGGCGTTACCAGCGCATTGCAGGATCAATGGGAGCGAAGCTGCTTGCCGTTGCATTCTTTGCGTGGGCGTTGCATCACCTGGATTATCCGTTCTTGCGGGCGCAGGGCGCGTGGACCCCGTGGGGATACTATCTCGACATCTGTTTCGAGCTGTTGGTTGGCGCTGGCGTGATGTTGCTGGTGCTCGACGATCTCGGACGCGGCGTGCGCGCCCTGTCAGCGCTCTCCGGTGACTTGCAGCGTCGACGTGGTGAAGACGAGTTGCTCGACGATTTGCTGCGCCGCCCGCTCACGCTTCCGGGCGTGCGTGGCAGCGCCATGTATGATTTCGGTACGGCGGCGTTTACTCGCGGTGCCGGCGTGTGTTCAACGTGGGCTGACGCGGCGCCCGGTGGCGAGGTCCTTCCCGCGTTGCGGCGACTCTACGAAACCGGTGCACCGCAAACGGCGCCGTCGCATTACGAACATTTGTACATCACCGCATTGCCCGTCACGCGCGGTGATCGCGTGGTCGCGGCGCTTGTGATGGCTGGTGATATTCGCAATCCATTCACGGCGCTCGATGATCATTTCCTGCGCGCGCTTGGCCAGCAGGTCGGGGCGTCGCTTGAGCAAGCAGATCTTGACCGCCAACTCACGCAGCGCACGCTTGATCTTGAGCGCTTGTCCGCGCGTATGGTGCGCCAGCACGAAGACGAACGGCGCCGGCTTTCGCGCGAGCTGCACGATGAAACGGCGCAGGTGTTTTCGGCGGTAAAAATGCAGGTGGAAGCACTGCGCCCCATACTGCCTCGCGAACACGCGCCTCGCATTGATCGACTGGCACAGTTGGTAGATACGGGGATTCGCAGCATCCGTAGTGTTACGAATGATTTGCGACCGTCGTTGCTTGACGATCTGGGGTTGGTGCCGGCACTGCGGTCGCTCGTCTCGGAATTTGCGGAACGGGCCGGTTTGACGGTGACGCTCGACGCACCGGATCGCGTGCCTGCATTGCCGCCAGACACCGAGCTGGCAATCTTTAGGGCACTGCAAGAGGCGCTCTCGAACATTGTGCGACATGCCGGCGCGCGCGAGGTTCGTGTGGTGCTGCGTTCCACGGCTGATGCGCTGGAACTCAGTGTGCGCGATGATGGACGTGGTCTGCCCGTCGACGCGCGTGGTCAGGTGCGCACCGACGATTCGCGCATGGGACTGACGGGTATGCGAGAACGACTGCACGCCGTTGGTGGTACGGTGCGCGTATCAAACGCGCCGCAGGGCGCGGAAGTACGAGTTGCTGTTCCTTTGATTCCTGTGGAGATGCCCTGATGGCTGGACCAACCGAGGCCGCGCGCGTGCGTGTGGTACTGGCAGACGATCACGCACTCGTGCGCGAGGGCATTCGTCACGTGCTCGACGCGGAGCCGGGAATCGAAGTCGTGGGCGAAGCGGCCAACGGTGCGGATGCGGTGGCGCTGGCGTTGGAGCACAAGCCTGATGTTGTGCTCCTCGATATCACCATGCCTGGCGAAACGGGATTGCGCGCCGCGGCGCGTCTGCGTGAGCTGATGCCCGACGTGCGCATTCTCATCCTGAGCATGCATGACAACGCCGAGTATGTGCGTGAGGGCATGCGCATCGGTACGCATGGGTATCTGCTCAAGGACAGCGCGGGTGAGGAGCTACGGGCCGCCATTCGGGCCGTGCACGCGGGTGGCACCTTCTTCAGCCCTGCGGTGGTGCGTCGTCTCACGGCAGCGCCCGAAGCGCCCGTGGAGCAGACCGCGGTCCATACGCAACTGGCGCAGCTCACACCGCGCGAACGCGATGTGCTCAAGGGCATTGTCGATGGCCATACAAACAAGGCGATCGCTGCCAATCTCGGGATTTCAAGACGCACCGTCGAGGCGCATCGTGAAAGCCTGATGCGGAAGCTCGAGATTCACAACGTGGCGGGGCTGACGCGTTTTGCGATCGAGGTGGGATTACTGACAGAAGCACAGGGTAACCTGTAGCCGGCGCGTTACCGCGCTGTCGCTTGTCTGACAGCGTTTCGTCACACAGGGCCGCGATACTAGTGGCCAATGACTACACTGCCGCTGCTGGCCCGCATTGATGCACGCGATCGAGCGCTGTTCAGTCGTCTGGCTCTCAACGCGTCAATGCCACGCCGTTCCATGTCCGTCTGGCTCACCCTCACGCATCTGGGTGGCGCCACCGGTAGTATCCTGCTCGCGCTGCTGTCGGCGTTCATGCCGGGCGGTTCCGTGGCCATCGCGTGGCACGCGCTCCTGGCGCTCGGCATCTCACACGCCGTGGTGCAGGTGATCAAGCGACGGGCGGTACGAGAGCGCCCGAATGTGCGCCTCTCATGGTCCGCGTGTATCGCGGCGCCGGACCGGTTTTCTTTTCCGAGTGGTCACGCCTGCGCGATTATGGCTGTGGCTTATGCGCTCGCCCTCACCATGCCACCGGCCGCGATTCTCCTGATGCCTGTGGCGATGATTGTCGGGATGTCGCGCGTGGTACTCGGCGTGCACTATCCAGGCGATGTGATCGTGGGACAGGCAATCGCGATCGTCACCGTGCACGTGCTCGCGCTGGCGATGTAATCAGCCGGTCTACCGCACCAGCCACTGCCACGTCATCGCCGCGATATCTGCGGTGAGTTGCTCGGCCACTTTTCGATCACTGATGCCGCGCGTAAGAACCACCAGCACAAACGGTGACTGCTGCGGCGGATAAACGATTGCCGCATCGTGCAACGTGGCCGTAATGAAGCCTGTCTTGTGTGCCACCGACGTTCCGGCAGGTAGACCAGCGGGAATCTGATCGTTGAACACCTGGCGCTTCAGAAAATCGCGCATCACGGCCGTCGTGGCGGGAGATGCCGTCTGCTCGCGTTCGAGCGCCGCGAGAATGTTCGCGAGGTCGTTGGCGCTGGTCACGTTGTTCCTGCCCGCGGCGTACGCCTTGCCGTCTTCGACCCCACGCAGCACTCGCGTGGAACGTGCGCCGAAGCGTTCCATGGTGCGCGTCATGCGCAACGGATCGAGCACCGCGATCAACGCGTTCGTCGCCAGGTTGCTGGAGTGCGTGATCATGCGCTCTGCGAGCCAACGCAGCGGCACCATCTGGCCGATTCGGGAAAAAACGAGACTGTCAGAGTCATCTGCTGACTGTAGTTGGTACGGCGTGCCGTCGACGATCGAGTGGTAGGAGTTGATCAGCAGGATAAACTGATCGAGTGCCAAGCGTCCCGCGTCGACCTCGCGCATCAGATCGATGAGCACCGGGACCTTCATGGTGCTGGCCGCGTGAAACACCACGTCGCCACTGATCGACAACTGGACGCCGCTCGACAGGTCGCGCACGGCAACGCCAACCTCGGCGCCCGGAACCTGGGCGATGCGCGCTTCCATTCGCGTGCGAACGGCATCGCGTTCGCTGCTCGCGTTTTGTGCGATCAGGGCTCGTTGGGGTAGCAGCAGCGCGGCAACGCCGAGCGCGGCGATGCTGCAGTTCAGACGCGGGAAACTTCGAATGGATAGTGGCATCACCGATAGCCTGTGCGCTGACGCACGCCGGTGCAAGGGAATTGCCAGTCCCGGGACGAAATGATCCGCTCAAGCGGTGTCCCTCGAAGGATGTAGGGGGTACTTTCCGATTATGCCGCTCGAACGCTTCCCCCGTCTGGCGTCGATTGGCCTGCTTGGTCTTGCGCTTGCCGCCTGCCAGCCGGCTCTCCGCCCAATCACTGCGCCATCGCCTGCCGCCGGCGAAGGTTCGCGTACTGCCACCACCTCGCCAGCGGCGAGCGTGAACAGATCCCGGCCGACAGAACGCGCCGTGGCTGCACCGGCGGCGATCGGTGCGGCCGTCGAATCTGCTTCGAGCAGCGATGCTGTGATGCGCGCTGCAACCAGTGTGTTCGGTGACTCCACATTCTTGAACGGCGCCGCCGACGAGTCTGCCGGCGCGGAACCAACGTGGGACATTGATGTGCGCTCGTACGAAACGCATGAGCGCGTTGAACACTATCTACGCCTGTTTTCCGGTTCCGCGCGCGATCGCATGTCCGAACGCATTTCGCGAGGCACACGCTACGAATCCATGATTCGCTCCAAGATGCGTGCGAACGGGATGCCAGAAGATCTGTTTTATCTCGCGCTGATTGAGAGCGGCTACGATCCCAACGCGTACTCGAAAGCGGCTGCCGTTGGTATGTGGCAGTTTATGACAGCCACGGGTCGCGGTGTCGGACTTCGAATTGATTGGTGGATGGACGAGCGTCGTGATCCGGCGCGTTCAACAGATGCGGCTATCAGCTTCTTGCAGAGTTTGCAGAAGCAGTTTGGCTCGCTGTACCTCGCTGCGGCGGCGTACAATGGCGGCCCGGGGCGCGTTGCGCGTGGCCTCACAAGATTCGCGGAAGAAATCGGGGACGCGGAAGGTGACGACAAGTTCTTTGCGCTGGCTGCGCAGGATTATCTGCACAGCGAAACAAAGAACTATGTACCGCAACTCATCGCGGCCGCGCTGGTGGCCAAAGATCCGGAAAAGTTTGGCCTGGTGATTGAACAGCAGCCCGAGTACGCCTACGACTCTGTACGGGTCGAGGCGGGCACATCGCTCGGCGCCGTGGCGCGGGCCTCCAACATTCCGATCGAGCAGATCGCCGATCTGAACCCCGCCATCCTTCGCGGCGCCACGCCGCCGGATAAGTCGGTGTGGCTGCGGGTTCCGGTCGGACTGGGCGACTCCGCCGCGGCTGCGTACGGGCTTTTGCCTTCGGAAGAACGAGCCGCTTGGGCGACCGTGACGCCAAAGAAGGGCGAGTCGATAACCGCCCTCGCCAAACGTCATGATGTGTCACGCACGGAAATCACGGCCTTTAACCCCGGGCTGCGCACGCTCAAGAGTGGCGCCATTTCGGCTGGCCAAAAGGTGCGCGTGCCGCGTCGGGATGCGCTGCTGGCCGCGCGCACGGTTCCCGACCCGGTGATCGAACGCTACGGCGGCGCCGCGGCCGGAGTTCACGTGGTGAAATCGGGGGAGTCGCTCGGCGTGATTGGGCGCAAGTATGGATTGACCGTCACCCGACTCAAATCGCTCAACGGGATGCGTACGGATCGGATCCGCCCGGGACAGGCGCTCGTGGTGAGCTCAGGTGCAGCGGCGTCGAGTACTCGAACGGCAAGCAGTGCAACGAGTGCTTCAAAGAGCACCGCAAAGAGCAGCGCTGCAAGCCCGAAGGCCACGGCGTCGAAGGCGAAGTCCAGCACCACCACACATGTGGTGCGCCGAGGTGAGTCGTTAGGTGTGATCGCGGAGCGTTACAAGACCACGGTCACGCGCATCAAGAGTCTGAATAAACTCTCAGGCGACCAGATCAGGGCGGGGCAGAAACTGGTGGTGCGGCGCAGCTGAGGTATTCTCAGTGCGCCGCCCGCCCGTTTAGTCGATGACGCCGCGGCCCACATAGCCCCGCATCAAGAGACGATCATAGCCGTTTGCCGGGTCTTCACCCATGGCCAACGCGTTCATCACGGCGGTCGGGCCGCGATTGTACACAAGCAACGCGAGCTTGAGGTCACCGTCATACTCGCGAATCAGACCGCGCAGGTATCGAAAACCAATACGCAGGTTCGTGGCCGGATCGGTCAGCTCCTCGGCGGTGACACCGGGCTGGAAGTACCGGGCCGTGCCAATCATCAGCTGAGTCAGCCCGATGGCTCCCGCGTGGCTGACGACATCAGGATCGAACCGCGATTCGAGCTTCACGAGGCGAAAGGCGAGCTCCGGCTCAATCTTTTCCTCAAGCGCGATATCGTGAATCTGACCCGCCAACTCCATGTTCAACCGATATCGACGGGCGTATGTGAACACGGTGTTCCAGCGCAACAGATCCTGCGTGGACTCGTCGATGCCGGCCATGCGCGGGGCCTGCATACGCCACGGACCTGAGGCCACCTGTCGCCCGAGCACGGCCGCTGCTGGTCTCCACATTGGCGGGACGTCTATCGAAGACGTCTGCACCGCCGCCGAAGTCGACTGCTCGCCGCGCGGACCAACGAGCAACGCCAACGCATACATCACCAACCCTAACGCCGAAATGCGCGCGACCTGCCGCTGCACTCGGCGATTGCGTGCACGCTGCCGACGCTTGTCGGTAGCTGCGGGCGCATCGTCCTTCCTTCTATATGTCATCGACCCTCCCAATCAGCGAGTAAGGAGAGCGCAGACACGCTGCATACAATCGTTGATCACACGTGAGACATCACGTGATGTCTGATCAACCGCCTCGTACGTAGTCACCGCTCATGCCACCGCGTTTTTCACGCAGTATCACATCGGTGATGATCATGTCACGATCAACCGCTTTGGCCATGTCGTAAACAGTTAACAACGCCACGGTTACTGCAGTAAGCGCCTCCATTTCCACCCCAGTGCGAGCGGTGGTTCGTACCGTTGCCTGGACTTCTACCCCGGGCAACGATGAAAGAACGCTAACCCGAACCTGGATGGCCGACAACGGGAGGGGGTGGCAGAGGGGGATCAGGTCCGCCGTACGCTTGGCCGCCATGATGCCAGCGAGGCGTGCCGTCGCGAGCACGTCGCCTTTTTTCAACGCGTTGTCCTGTATTAACTTACAGGTGTTCTCGTGCATCCGGATGAGTCCGTGCGCAACCGCCTCGCGCACGGTTTCAGGCTTCGGCGACACGTCCACCATGCGGGCCTCGCCGGCTGAATTCACGTGACTTAACGCCTCGCCGAGCGTCAGGGCGTCGTCCGGCCTGGGTTCTGCGGCCGGTCTCGCGGTGCCGCTTTTCGAGCGTTTGCTCACCATCACGAACGACTCGCGAGCAGTAACGACAAGTCGTCGAGCAACACCGTGGTGAGCAACATTGGCGTGACATTTTGTTGTGTGCGTGTCTTCATCTGTTCGAGCACGCTGATCGCCGTAACAACACGACGCGCGTGACGCTCGTTGCCGGCGTCAACACTTTCGCGTGCACGCGCGTGCAACAGCACGGTGAGTGCGTCGAGCGTATCGGAGAACGCACCACGCGATTTTGACACGCCCTGTTTGGCCGCGACGGCGATGCGTTGCGCTTCGCCCTCGGGGTTGGCGGGCGCGAGCGCCGCATCAAGGAGCAGCCGCGCCGCCGAATACGCATCGCGACTGGCGTCACCCTCAAGCAGGCGACCGGGCGCTCCCGCCGCTCTGGCAATAGGGGCATTGTCCCCGCGTGTTGCGTCGCCGAGTTTGGACACCACGGCCTCGTCATTCAGAAACTCCGCAACTTCTGACGAGGTGAGCGGCGCCACGCGAATGGTGACCACTCGTGATCTGATCGTGGGCAGCAGTGCGCCCGGTTCACTCGATGTCAGAATGAGCGTGGTGCCAGGCGGTGGTTCTTCAAGCAGTTTGAGGAACGCGTTCGCGGCGGCATCTGAACCTTCCTGGGGCACCATGCGCTCCGCGTCGCCCACCACGATTACCGTGCGCCGCGCCATGGCCGGCCGGAGTGAAGCGGACTGCGCAATCGCGCGCGAGGTGGCCACGTGCAAACCTTCCATGCCGGTAGACCCCGCCCAGAGACCGCCGGCGGCGAGCCGTTCCTCAATCGCTTCGGACAGGTCGGCCTTCACCTCCTCCGCCGAGACCTCGCCGTCTTTGGGCTTGAGTCGCGGAAAGAACCAATGCAGGTCCGGATGCTGCAGGCGACTCGCATACCGGCAGTGCTGGCACGTACCGCACGGCTCCGTTGAGAAGCGGGCGTCGGCGCCATCGCAGAGCAGTCGCTGGCCCAGCCACAAGGCAAGGCGCTGCTTGCCCACGCCTCGAGGTCCGGTCAGCAATAAGCTGGCAGGCAGTCGCTCTCCGAGCGCGGCCGCGGCGAGGCGATCACGAAGCGTGCGGTGGCCGTAAACGGGGCGCAAAGACATCATTCGAATATGACCCACACCCTGCAGTCTTGCGAGTCACTTGTGACACCTCGTCGGCCAGTCGCCTTTTCATTCGCCACGCGAGCACTTCTGCTTCTATTGATATGCGTGAGCAGCGCCAATCTGACCGCGCAAAACACGGACCGGCAGCGCGCCCGCGCGCTTGGTGTGGCACCCGGCGTGTTCTCGCCAGGCACGTATAACGCGATCACCGATGTACCTGGCGTAAAAGTCGGTCACGCGACCGTGCGCGTGGGCGATTCACTGCGCACTGGCGTTACCACCGTTCTTCCGCACGGCGGCGATTTGTATCGCTCGCGCGTACCGGCCGCGATCCACGTAGGCAACGGGTTCGGCAAACTGCTCGGCATGACGCAGGTGCAGGAGCTTGGTGAGTTGGAAACGCCGATTGCACTCACGTGCACGCTCTGCATCTGGGCGGTCGGCGATGCGCTGGCGCAGTCGGTGCTGATGTCGCCACAGAACAGCGGCGTGCGGTCGATCAATCCGGTCGTAGGTGAGACAAACGACGGCGGTCTCAATACGACTCGGCTTCGTCCGGGAATCGGCGACGCGCTGCGATCTGCGCTTGCCGCGGCTGACAGCGGGGCTGTGGCTGAAGGAAGTGTAGGCGCCGGCACCGGAACCGTGATGTTCGGCTGGAAGGGCGGTATCGGGACCAGTTCTCGCGTGTTGCCGGCGGCTGCAGGTGGACACCGGGTGGGCGTGCTGGTGCAAGGAAACTTTGGCGGCGTGCTGCAGGTGATGGGTGCACCGGTCGGGCAGGAGCTTGGGCAGTACGCGTTTCAGCGAATGGTTCGACCGAATGGCGCGGGACCGGGCGACGCGAATGCCGAGCTGGGTGACGGATCCATCATGATTGTAGTGGCAACAGATGCCCCACTCCTCGACCGCAATTTGTCACGTGTGGCGGCGCGTGCAATCATGGGGCTTGCACGCACCGGCTCAAGTGCATCGAACGGATCGGGCGACTACGTGATTGCGTTTTCCACCGCTGAGAGCGTGCGACGCGCGCCGGGCTCGGCGCCCATTACAAGCACGGAGCTGTCGAACGACGATATGTCGGCGGTGTTTCAGGCGGTGGTTGAAGCGACGGAAGAAGCGATCTACAACGCCTTGTTCATGGCGACCACCGAACGGTCGCGCGGCGGCACTGTAGACGCGATTGACCTGGCGCGTGTACGCGAGGTGTTACTCCGCTACGGAATCGCTCGCCGGTGAGAGCAAATCGCCCAGCAGCGCCAGCGCGGTTGCGTGGCCACCGGCGCCCAGGCCGTTCAGTACCAACGTCTCTTGCGCACTGGTGCGAATCACGATGCGGTTCTGCGCGCCCTTAACCTGCGCCCAGGCACTTTCGCCCTCGACACGCCGCGGCCGGATGATAGCCTGAACGGCGTCTCCCTCGCGACGAAGCTCGGCGATCAATCGCACCGTTTCGCCGCGCCGGGCGAGCCAGGCCGCCCAGCGCAGTGTGGCCGCATCGAGTCCGCGGCGCTTGACCTGGAGTGCGCCAGGTGCAACACCAAACGCAAGCCATGCAAGGACGCGTAGTTTGTCTTCCGCATCGCGACCGTCGAGATCACGAGACGGATCGGCTTCGGCGAACCCGTTTGCCTGCGCGTTCGCGAGTGCGGTGGCAAACGCCACGCCGTTGGCAATGTCGTCGAGGATGACGTTCGTCGTTCCGTTCAGCACGCCTTCAATGGCGCAAATATCTCGGCTCGCCCACACACTGCGCACGGACCGCACGACAGGAATCGATGCCCCAACGGCCCCTTCAAAGTCGAGCGTGGTGTGGTGTGCACGTGCAAGTGACAGTAGCTCCGGGCCGTGAGCGGCGATCAGCGCTTTGTTGGCCGTGACCACTCGAATGCCGCGCTTGAGAGCGGCCTCGACAAGTGTTCGCGCGGGCTCCACTCCGCCGAGCGCTTCAATCAGCACGTCGGGATTGTTGTGCAGCAGCGCGTTCCGGTCGCGCGTGAGCGCGTTGGGATCCACAATGCCTACCGTCGTTGCGTGTGCCAGTCCGCGACGTTCGCGATCAAGGTCGCGCACAAGCACAGCGCTCACATGCACCGGCCGCCAACCTGCTGCGGCACGATTGGCAAACAAGGCGACGAGCGCGTCACCTACTGTGCCACAACCCGCAAGCGCAACGCGCAGCGGTGCGAGGGGCCGCTTCGCGGATGAGTCGTGCGTGCGGACGTGCGTTGCCACCGGTGGAAGCGCCGCCTCGCTGCGTACGATTGCCTCGCGAAGAATCGTTGCCACCTGATTCGTTTCAAGCAGAAACGCGTCGTGTCCGTGCTGCGACGACACTTCGGCGTAGCGCGCGCCAACGTTCGCCGTCCACTGTTTGACCGCCTCTGCCGGATACAACAAGTCGCCGGGAATGCCCACACCCGTCACCTTGCTCGCGATCGTGTGCAGTGCTTGATGCACACCGCCGCGACCACGTCCCACATCGTGCCGATCCATCGCATCGATGAGTGTGACGTAGCTGCGCGCGTCAAACCGTTCTACCAGACGCTCGCCATGATGCTCAAGCCACTTCGCGATGGACGGACGCTCGGTAGCAATGGCCTGTTCGCCAAAGCGTGCTTCGAATCCTTCCGCCGAGCGATAGCTGAGCATGCCGACCATGCGCGCGAGGGCGAGACCATCCTTGGCGCCGCCCAGTGACACGGCGGTTCGCATCAGTGTGTGCCACCCTGCACCCAACGCCGTTTGCACAGCCGGTGCGGCGAGGACCACGACTTCGCGTACACGATCCGGGCGCAGCGCGGCCACTTCGAGTGCCACCATGCCACCGAGAGAGCCACCGACAATCAGGGCTGGCGAGTGCACGCCAAACGCGTCGAGCAGGTGCCAGAGCTGTTGCGCCTGATCGCGCGTTGTGATGGCGGGAAACCCGTCGTCAGAATCCGATCGTGGTCCGGCACTGCCATCGCATCCGCCCAACACGTTGGCGCAGAGCACCGCGTATCTGGTGGTATCGATAGCGAGACCGGGGCCAACAATATTTGACCACCACTCGTGAACCTGTGACGAGCCGGTGAGCGCGTGCGCGACCAGGACCACATTGTCGCCCGCAGCGTTTGGCGTACCGACGAGTGTCCACTGTTGCGCCACGTCGTAGAGCACCGCCCCACTTTCCAGTGTAAGCGTTGGCGTATTCCAGCGGCCGTTCGTGACCAGCGGTGAGTCGCTGCGAGTGCTGGTGAGTCGCGACGTGCGGCGGCCGCGGCTGCGCCGCAGTGTATTGCTGACGCGAACCTGTGCAGACGTATTGTGAACAGTGGTCGGGGCGAAGCGGGACATCAGGCACTCTCCGTGGCGAACGCTCGGCGAGTGCGCCGACCGAGGAATTCGGTCGTGAGGCACTCACCATCGCAGATGAGTGCCGCCCAACAGCATGCGCCCGGAGAGCCAAGGCCGCCGGGCGCATGCGCGTTTTAGCTCCTTGTTTTGCGTGGCGGCAATAGGCGGCAAATCACCACGGCTGCGAGCGGGCTCACAGCATTTCCCATCAGTTGTTTGAAGCAAAAAAATGACCCGCTCCGATTGTTCGGTCGCGGGCCACAAGGACCACGACTTAGACGGTTGGCAGTGTTCGAAGGAACACCGGTGAGCGACCCGTCAAATCGGGAAAATCATCGCTCACATTTGTATGTATCGGCCTCAACGAGAAAAAAGTCAAGGCCCTCCGATGTTGTTACACCAGCGGCTTGTAGAGCGCCATGTACACCGCCACACCGGCCAGCAACGGCAGCAAGATGAAGAACGGACGTGCCAGCGCCGGCTTGCGGTACGGGATGAGCACCACGGCACTCAGCACCAGCCAGATCGCAATCTTGATCCAGAGCCACGTTGGGAATCCAGCGCCGTGCTGCATGCCGATGCGTGCCAGCATGCCAAAGCCACCAACCAGAACCAGCAGCGCGCCAATACCGTGGCCGATCGAAACCAACTTACGCGTGGAGCTTTCGCCCTTGCGGCCGCCATTTGCTGCATGCACTGCTACGCCACCAATTGCCACGAACATGAGCGCGATGCCGATGATGTGCAGGATTTCGTAGAATTCTCGTGAGAACATGAGTGGGGATTGGAAGAATCGAAATAGGGTACTGCGGCTAACCTACGTCTTCGCGGTCAGTATCGTTGTCTTCCGGTCCGCGCCACGGTGCCGCGTTGCCTCGGTCAACCGCCGCGAGTTCAACAGAAAGTGCACCGTCGGCAGCTCGTAGTTGCGGTGGCGGCCCGCTGAGACCGGCGGCGAGTGCGCTCGCGGGCGACAGGCGCCGGTAACACGCGAGCACGCGACTGAGCGCTTCCTGCGACGAATCTCCCACCGCCGATAGATGGCCCATCTTGCGTCCTGGTCGTGCGCCCGCCTTTCCGTACAAGTGCAGTCGACTGGCGGGTACACCCAGCGCAAACTCGATATCGGGTTGCGTGTCGTGTAACCACACGTCGCCCAGCAAATTCACAATGGCGCCGGGCGCAATCACGCGCGGATCACCAAGCGGCAAGTTACACACGGCGCGCACCAACTGTTCGAACTGACTCGTTGCGCTGGCCCGCTCCGTGTGGTGATACGTGTTGTGCGGGCGCGGTGCGAGTTCGTTCACCAACAGTTGGCCATCGGTGGTGAGAAACAGTTCCACCGCCAGCAGACCTACGATGCCGAGCGCCTTCGCAATCGCGGGGGCGAGTTCTTCTGCCGAACGCAGCACACTGGCAGGCAACTCGGCTGGCGTGACGCTCCACGTGAGAATGCCATCCGTGTGGTGGTTGCGTGACGGCGGATACACCACGTGTTCGCCGTTGGCGCGGCGTGCAACCAACACCGACAACTCCACGGCAATGTCGATGCGCTGTTCAACCAGACACGGCTGCTGGCCGAGCGACTTCCACGCGTCAACGGCGGCGTTCGCATCAGAAAGCCGAGCCTGACCGCGACCGTCATATCCACCATGACACGCTTTGGCGATGGACGGCCCAAACTCGGCCACGATCGCCGCGAGTGCATCGGCGGAGTCCGCTTCGCGAAACGCGCCAACAGGAAAATTGTTGTCGGATAGCCAGCGCTTTTGCCGCAACCGATCCTGAATGATGTACACCGCATCCGCGCCTGGATGCACTGGCGCGAACTCGGCCGCCGCTTCAAGCGAGGCGCGCGAGATCTGTTCAATCTCCAGCGTGATCACATCGCATGCACGAGCAAGTCGTGCTGCGGCTTCAGCGTCGTTGAACGGCGCCGTGAGTGTTTGTGTTGCCACGGCGCGCGCTGCACACATGGGATCCGGGTCGAGCACGTGCACATCGTAACCCATGCTGCGTGCCGCCATCGCGGTCATGCGACCGAGCTGACCACCACCGAGGATGCCAATCGTGGCGCCGGGAAGAATGGCTGACGTATTCATCGTGAAACAATTGCTCCGGGCGCGGGCAACGGGCGGGCGAGCGCTTCGGCCGCTTTCGTGGCGCGGCGCTGCTCCAACTTCGACGCCAGCGCGTGATCGTGGTTGGCGAGTACGGCGGCCGCGAGTAGCGCCGCGTTGGCGGCACCGGGCTTTCCGATGGCCAGTGTGCCCACCGGAATGCCGGCCGGCATCTGCACAATGGCGAGCAGGGCGTCCATGCCTTGCAACGCCGTGGCAGGCACCGGGACACCGAATACCGGAACCGTCGTTTTGGCCGCAAGCATGCCGGGGAGATGCGCCGCACCACCGGCGCCGGCGATGATCACCTGTAGACCGCGAGCGCGCGCGCCCGCTGCATATTCGAACAACCAGTCTGGTGTGCGGTGGGCCGAAACGACCATGGCCTCGTAGGGAATCCCGAGTTCATAGAGCACGTCGCACGCCGGCGCCATGACGTCGTAGTCGCTGGCGCTTCCCATGACCACGCCCACCAAGGGCGTAGCGGCTTCGGATTCTGGCGGATGTGGCGGTACAGCGGGCACGGACACTCCACGTGAGGTGGGGCAGGGTTGCAGCGCTCCCGGAACATAGCCGTGACCACCGAGGTCCTCCACTGCAACTGGCGCCAACGTGCACGCGGTCGCCAGTTTTGACGGATGACGACGCTCACACGCTCTCTTCGCCTGATCGGTGTTCCCCTCGACCTCGGTGCCTCGCGCCGTGGCGTGGATATGGGACCCTCTGCGCTGCGAATCGCGAACCTGACGCAAAGTCTCGAACGACTTGGCTTCGACGTTGACGATACCGGCAATCTTCCAGTGCCACAGCGCGAGTCGGTCCGCCGACCCGGCGGCGATACGGAACTGCGTGCGATTACCGCCGTGTGTCGCGAGCTCGCTGAGCACACGGCATCGGCGATCCGCGAGGGCGTCTTCCCGCTGGTGATCGGCGGTGATCATAGTTTGAGTGCCGGTTCAATCGCCGGCGTTGCCACCGCGTTGGCAGAACGTGGTGAGCAGCTGGGCGTGATCTGGCTCGATGCACACGGTGATATCAATACGCCCGAGAGTAGTCTGTCCGGCAACGTACACGGCATGCCGGTCGCGCACTTGCTCGGACTGGGCGACCCTGACATGTCATCGATCTCAACGCCGCATCCTGCGCTGCGATCGGAGCATCTGGTGTATGTGGGTCTGCGCGATGTCGACGCCGCGGAGAGCAAACTCATCCGCGAGCTCGGCATTCACGCGTACACCATGCGCGATGTTGACGAACGTGGGCTGACCACTGTGCTGCGTGAAGCCATCGCGCGCGTGGGCGTCGCGACGGGCGGGATCTATCTCTCGTGCGACGCGGACTGGATTGATCCGAGCGAAGCACCCGGCGTGGGCACTCCGGTACCCGGTGGCGCCACGTACCGCGAGGCCCATCTCGCGATGGAGTTGTTGGCCGATACGGGACGCCTCGTTGGCATGGATCTGGTCGAGATCAATCCCGTGCTCGACCGCGCGAATCGCACGGCCGAGCTGGCGGTTGAGCTGATCGCGAGCGCCCTGGGTAAGCGCACGTTGTAGCGCACGTTATCACGAACGTGTTCACGTGCATTGACACGTTCGCGTCAGTTCGGCGGTGTGCCAAGCGGTCGATCGGATCCGCTCCATTCCTGAAACGATCCGTCAAACAGCATGACGTCATACCCAAGTTGTTTCGCGGCGAACCAGAGCAAGCTGGCCTGCTGGCCGATGTGGCAGTAGGTGATGACCTGCTCACCCGCCTTGACGCCCGCCGTTTCAAAGAGCGCGCGCAGCTCGGCGTCGCTCTTGATGACCCCGTTCTCGGCCACCGTCGACAACGGAATGTTGACCGCTGTGGGAACGTGCCCCGGTCGCGGATAGCCACCGCCCTGGCCCGCGTAGAACTGCGGCAACCGCGCGTCGACAATCGCCACGCCCGCATCATTCGTAGCGCCCGCGACGCGATCCATGGTGGCCACAATCGAAGAATCACGCACCAGCGTGAGCGCGGCGGTCGAGGGCGCGAGTGCGGGTGCCGCACCGGTGTCAATCGCTTTCCCCGCTGCACGCCACGCACTTAATCCGCCGTTGAGCAACGACGTGCGGTTGCCCAGTCCCATGAAGGTGAGCGTGAACAACACGCGTGTACTGGATTGCAGTGTATCCGTTGCTGGCACGACCACGATGCGGCTTTGGTTGGTAATGCCAACGGAACGCGCCCAGCGTTCCAGTGTCGGGCTGTCAGGAAGCTCGAGGATAAGTGCACCGTCGGTGCGCGGCGTGGATACATCGTTCAATGCGACGGGACGCGCCCCTGGGATGTGCGCTGCCTCATACTGCGCTGGCGAACCAATCTGCAGAATCACCACGTTGTTTTGGGCGCGCAGTGCATCGAGTGCGGATGCATCAATCAGGAGCGGCGCTTTTGTTCTCGCCGGTTCAGATTGCGCGTGCGCTGGGGCGGAGAACACCATCAGTAGCAATGTTGCGGCCGCTGCCGCGCACCAGCGTGCGCGCCGCGAATGCGCGTGCAGGTTCATGGGTAACACCTTCACTCCTTTCCATGTGCGGATGTGATCCGAAACAGCACGCGGTGGACGCGCATTGCTGGCGACCACCGCGTGCTGTGGAAAGTAAGGTGCAGCCGGAGCCAGAGCGAGTTAGTCGCCTGCACCGGTCCGAGCTCCTATTTCATCTGTACCCAGCTACGCTCGCGGGTACGGGTGAGAATGGCTGAACCCCGCAGCGCGCTTTCTACCGCGCACTTGGACCAGAAGATATCGGCGGTACCGGTAATCATGTTGTCGTCGCTATCCAGCACGGCGTTCCGCGCCATGATGGAGCCGAGCACCTTGGCGGTTCCGTTGCCAGCGTCGATGTCGTCGCGAACGATGATCAATCCAAACCAGTCAAGCGTACCATTGATGCGCAGGTCACCATTGACGAGCAACACACCTTGGCCTCGGCCGTTGCCATTCATGTGCAGGTTGCCGTCAGCGTAGATGATCGGGAAGTAGTCTTTGCATCCCACAATGTGGCCAGCTGTGCGGAACGGTTCGCCCCAGTTGGTAGCGACATTGTAGTTGCACGAATTGGCGGTGCCCACTGGAAACGGCTGGTACGTGCCGCCCGCAATCTTCAGGTCGGCATTGGCCACCAGCGAGTTCCAGCTTTCCGTGCCGTATCGCACGTATGTGTTGGAGTCAGCGGCCGCCGGATCGGGATTCGTACCATTCACCACGTTGTTTGCTTTCTGGATCTGCACGGTGACGCCCGGTGCGTACGCAATCGCAAACGTATCGCGTCCAGGAATCTGCGCGCACTGCGTCCAACCGGCCGGATTGGTATTGCGCCCATCAACATATGCAGCGCCGCGTACCCGGATGTCTCCGGCCGTAACAATCGCCGCTCCCGGTGTGATGGACGGGTACGCGATCCGCACCAACATGTGGGTCATTCGCTCTGATTCAAGCGCCGCGTTACCGATGGATGCACGACCGGTCGAGACCACCCAGAAGGTATTGTCGTTTAACCGTGTCACTTTCACGCGCGCGGTGTCGCCCTGCGACACGAACACTGAGGCGGAGTCAATGCCACCAAACGCGAGACCCGTTGGCGGTGGCAGATTTCGCGAGCGCGGCCAGTTGGCGATCTCGCGGTTGAGACCGAACTCAGCCACGGCGAACGCGCGCTGTTCCACGAGCGTGTTGCGGCCCGCGCGGAACTCGTGCATGGATGCGATCACCGCGCCCTGTGACAACAGGAGCAGCACAACCATGGAGAAGAGCGCCAGCAGCAACGCGGCGCCACGACGCTTTCGTGGCGACGCCACGGCGGCGTTGTTCTCCGGCGATTCGTCGAGCGAAACTTCGCGATGTTCAGTGGTCATTGGCGATTCCTGATGGCGATACGGAATGCGAGCGAGTCTCGCGGTGTAGCATCTCCGCCTTTGTACAGCGGGCTGGACCCTGGAACGCCCGCCGCTTGCATGAACAGGTCCACGCGTGCGATGCGATTAGCGCCCACGCCGGGGTTGAGTTGCACGCCGAGGCTGTCGAAGTACGTCAGGCGCATGCCACCATTGGCGGGCACTTCGTACGGCCCACTCACAATGACCGGATTCTCCCACGCGCCGCTGCGACGCACCGTCTGCGCGAGATACCAGCGCTCGGTCGCCGGAGACTTCTCGAGGGCATACTGCACTTGATGCGCAAAACGCAAACCGGCACCAATAAGTACAGTGGCTGGTACGGCTTCGGCCACGACGACACGCCAGCGCGGCTTCAATAGATCGGCTGCGGAAGTAAACGGCGCGCCGAGACACTGCGTCAAGTCCGGCGTGATGGACGAGACTGTCAGCGGAACCCATCGATCATCTTCGGCACCGCGCAGCGCACCTTCATCAAACGCAAAGAGGGTATCACCTGGCTGCGGCTGTTCCGTCCACGATGTGAGCGTGTGATTGCGCAGATCAAGCGGCGGGAGAAACAGCGTTGAGGCACCGCTGCGGGCGCACACAATCGATGCGCCGAAGGTGGCACGGAATCGCAGAGAACTTTCGGAGAATGCTGAGACATCACCACCAATCGACGAGAAGCCGCGCACGTCGGCTGGCACCATGCTCATGGCAGTGCGCAGCTCACGACGTACACCGACCATTTCGTAGGTGTTCTGAAAGAATCGCTGTTGCCCGAGCATCGTGGTGGCAACCAGCGTCCCGATGACCGCCAGCACCACCATGGTGACGAGCAACTCGACCATGGTGAGACCGCGGCGAGCGCGGCGCGCGGTCAGTCTCGGCATGGGATGATTGTCTCGTAAAGAATGGGAACCTGACGGCCGGGCACGCGAACCGTCAGCTTGATTGTTTTGATGTTGCGTCCGTCAACCACCGTCCAGCTTTCTTCGACCGCCCGATTCTCACTCGTGCCGGACGTGGTCGCGCCGCCCGGCGTCAGGGATTGACACCCAATGCTGGTGAGCGAATCAAGTCGCGCCTGGGCGACGCCGGCGGCGACGGTCTGTCGCATACCACCACCGAGTTGCGTGGCAACGCTGCCCGACGTGCTGAGCACGCCAAAGAGTCCAACCGTGATCAATACCATCGCGACCATGAGTTCCACCAACGTGGCGCCGCGACGCACGCGACGTGTACCCGTTGTGCTGGTGCGATTGCGAACGCGCAGTTTACGCCGTTGCAGTGTCATTGGCGGCAATCTCGTGGAAGGATGAGCCCGGACGGCGAAATGCACAGCGTGTCACTCTGTGCGCCACTCGCGAGGACAAAACGCGTGATGTTGTTGAGACGCGGCGTCACCATGCCGCGCGGGTCATACACAATGCTGGACACACCGTCGATCGACGTCAGTTTCGCGCCGGTCGTGCCGTCAAAGCGCATGGGACCGGCAACGACGACTTCCTGGCGGTTCAGGCCGGAAAGCACCGTGACGGTCACGGTGTATCCGTCAATCGTGATCGTGGCGGGTTGTCCCTTCTGTACGGCCGCGGCGCGCGCGCTCGAGAAGGCTGCACCAAGTTGCAAGCGACTTGATCGTGCGCTGGTCGATTCCCGCATCGTGGTGAACTTTGGTACGGCCAACGCGAACAGCGCGGCGACTACCGTTACCACGAGCAGTATTTCGATCATGGTGAACGCCAGGCGATTTGATCGCACGGGATGCACTCGGGTTGCGGAAATGTCAAGCGGAGCGAACATGGTCATGTTGCTCAGACGAACCATGACAGTGTCCTGCAACGCTCCACTAGTGCACGGTTGTCACAGCGTGAGCGCGTAGCGTCACAGCGTGTTTCCGCGCGCCGAATCCGCCGTTAACTCGTGGGCGGAACGGGTGGTCGCACCAGCGAATCCGCACCCGTTGGCAAACGGGTGGCTGGTGGGGGTGCATTGAGTACGCCCGTTCCTGCATCAGCCGGGAGCGTATTCTGCACGTCAGCCGCGTTCGACGCAGCGTCCGCGGAGTCTGCTGGCGACGCTGCGGGTGCGGTGCCGGAGTTGCGCGGGGCGGGGCGGGCTTGCCGCGTGTCCGCCTCCGTGCCCGCATCGATGAGCTTTGTCCTCATGCCCATCAGGCCTTTCACATTCCCCACCACTTCGCTGATCGCGTCTTTGGCTTCCGCGGTACGGCCTGTCGCCACGATGTACGCCCAGCCTGCAATGGCCAGCATCATCAGCCACGGCATTACGCGGGGGCGACGCTTGAGCTTGGGCAGCGGTATCTCACCACGTCCGCTCGCTGGTGTGTTGAGCGTCGGGTTGGGGGCGTAGCCGCTGTAGACCCCCGCCGGTTGTGTCGGCGTTGGGTACGGCGCGCCGGGATAGCCAGCGGGTGGGTATCCCGTCTGCGGGTAACCCGCGGGCACATAACCCGGCCCCGGATGGCCTGCCGGATAACCGGTTGGCGGGCCAGCGGGGTACTGTGGCGGATATCCCGGTGGATATCCTGTCGGTGCGCCGACCGGCGGTGTGTGACCCGCGCCTACCGGCGGCACCTCCACCGTTGGTCGCACGGAAGGGTCATTCTGGTCGCGGATTCCGGCGGTTGGCATGCCCACCGGATTTGAAATCGCGCCGAGATCGCCGTGGGGCGTTCGCGACGCGACGCTCACCACCCGCTGATCCAGCGCCTTGCGA
This sequence comes from Gemmatimonadaceae bacterium, assembly GCA_022843265.1. GTDB lineage: Bacteria > Gemmatimonadota > Gemmatimonadetes > Gemmatimonadales > Gemmatimonadaceae > JAABRT01. The sequence continues at coordinate 186,685 of JALHNZ010000001.1, read as the reverse complement.
TATAGCGCCGACGTCTCCGACGGCGTCATGCTGCTGATCGCCGTCGACAACTCTTCGGCAAACAGACCAATGGAGCTGTAACGCTCGCCCGGATCTGGCGCGAGTGCTTTGTCAAACACGGTCTGCAGTGATGTGGGCCACGGCATGTCATCACGAACTTCGGCCAAGGTACGCGGCCGACTCGTGAGTCGCATGATCAAATTCTGCTTGGATGACGTCGCGGGAAACGCATCTTTGCCCGTGAGGCACTGAAACGCGACGAGAGCGAGTGCATACAGGTCGCTGCGCGGATCGAGTTCTTCACCCGCAATCTGCTCGGGACTCATGAACTCTGGCGTGCCAATCACCAGACCCGTGCGCGTGACGCGCTGCTCGTCACTCGTCATGGCGCGTGCGATGCCGAAGTCCACCAGTTTCACCTGGTAGGTGCCATCGGCATTGGTTGCCAGCATGATGTTGTCGGGCTTGACGTCGCGATGCAGCAAGTGGCGCGCGTGGGCCGCTTCGAGTGCCGCGGCCGACTGCGCAATGATGTCCGCCGCGATATCGGGGTGAATCGCGGCCTGGCGTTGCAGCATCGCGGCGAGCGACTCGCCCGGAATGAACTCCATGGCGAGGTACACGAGTCCGTCGTGCTCGCCGAAGTCGTAAATCTGTGCGACGTTCGGGTGGCTTAGCTGACTCGCATTCTCGGCTTCACGCTGGAATCGCTGCGTGGCTTCAGGGTCGCCCGACAGGTTGGCGCGCAGCACCTTGATCGCGCACTGCCGCTTCATGCGAATGTGTTCGGCCTTGTAGACCTGCCCCATGCCGCCGCCGCCGAGGCGCGACGTGATGCGATACCGATCTGCGATGATGGTGCCGATCAGCTCTGCCTCGCCGCGAGCGGATGACAAACGCGCTCCGTCCTTCGGACAGAACGCGACGTCATTCTCGAACCGATCGCCGCAGCGCGGACAGGTGTTCACATCGAGAGGGTAGGGGAGGGGGCTTCGGAGCCGAAGCACAGTGGGGCGCCCGCCGTGGCGAACGCCCCACTCTACCGTGCCAGACGCCTGAGCAATACCAGACGTCTCATATAAAGCTCCCGAGGACGGACTCGAACCGCCGACCCGGTGATTAACAGTCACCTGCTCTACCAGCTGAGCTACTCGGGAATATTCCGAATAGTCATCAACCGACGCGTCCTCGTCAAGCGTTGCGGCGTGATGTCGTGCGACGTGACACCGGCGAGCGTGTCGCCAACGTGGGCGCGGGCACACCGCCCGCAGGCAAAACGGTACGCAGCCACTGACCTGTATAAGATCGTGCATCTGCAACCACGGCCTCAGGTCGACCCATGGCCACGAGCGTGCCCCCCCCGCTCCCGCCTTCCGGCCCCATGTCAATAATCCAATCGGCGAGTTTGATCACATCGAGATTGTGCTCCACGAGCAACAGCGTGTGCCCATGATCAAGCAGTCGATCAAACACGGTGCTCAACCGCCGGATGTCCTCCGGATGCAGGCCCGTTGTGGGCTCGTCCATGATGTACAGACGTTTGCCCGCACTTTTGGCCGTGAGCGCCAGTTCACGCGCGATTTTCAACCGCTGCGCTTCACCACCAGACAGTGTGGTGGCCGGTTGTCCAAGACGTAAGTAGCCCAGCCCCACTTGCTGCACGTGCCACAGCGCTTGCGCCAGCTTGTCTTCGCGAGGGAACGCGCGAATCGCTTCGTCGACGGTTAGCTGCAATACGTCGTGAATGTTGCGACCACGCACAGTGACTTCGAGTACTTCCGCTTTGAAGCGTCGACCGCCACACGCTTCACACGGCACAAAGACATCGGCCATGAAGACCATTTCCACCTCAAGTGCTCCCGCGCCCTCACAGGTGTCGCAGCGCCCACCGGCCACGTTGAACGAAAAGTGTCCGGGACCGTAACCGCGTTGACGTGCGAGCGGTGCATCCGCGAACAGCTTGCGAATATCGTCATACGCTTTCACGTAGGTAACGGGATTCGAGCGCGGTGATCGTCCGATCGGACTCTGATCAACAAGGACGACAGCGTCGAGTGCTTCCACCCCTTCAAGCGTGGTGTACGTACCGACCGTTTCGCCGAGGTGCTCTTTCGCAGAACTCTCACCATCGAAGTGCGACTCGAGGGCGCGATAGAGCACGTCATGCACCAGGGTGCTCTTGCCGGACCCACTCACGCCGGTCACGACCGTCAAAGCGCCAAGTGGAATTTGCACATCAACGCCGTGCAGGTTGTGCGCGGTCGCGCCGGTGAGCGTGAGCCAGCGCGGGCCCGCGGCTCGGCGAACCTCCGGCAACGGAATTGTTCGCGCGCCGGTGAGATACTGTCCAGTAAGCGGGCTTTCGCCCGCGAGTGATAGCGGACCGCTGTACACCACTTGTCCACCGTGCTCGCCAGCGCCGGGGCCGAGCTCGATCATGTGATCCGCAGTGCGAATCGCGTCGAGGTCATGCTCAACCATGACGACAGTGTTGCCGCCATCACGCAATCGGTGCAGCAAGCCGAGCAGCCGTTCCATGTCGCGCGGATGCAGACCAATCGATGGCTCATCCAGCACGTACAGCGCATCAACCAGCGCGGCGCCCAACGCATTGGCCAGACTGATACGCTGCGCTTCGCCGCCCGATAGTGTGCGCGTGGCTCGATCAAGCGTGAGATAGGTCAGCCCCACGTCACACAGAAAGCGCGTGCGCGCGCGTGCTTCGCGCAGGACAGTGTCGGCCACCTTCTGTTCCGAGGGCGTGAACTCCAACGTCTCGAACCAGCGGTGCAGCGCGTCAATCGGCAACAGCGTGACATCGCTGATGCGCTGGTTGTTCACGCGCACGGCGAGGGCATCAGGTTGCAAGCGCGCGCCGCCACAGTCTGGACAGGGCGTTGCACTTTGGTACTGACGCAGGAACACGCGAATGTACTGCTTGTAACGCTTCTCTTCGAGCGCCACGAGAAACGGCACGATGCCAACGTATGGCCGCTTGCTGCCGCGCAGCAACTGATCACGCGCCGACTGCGGCAGCGTTCGCCATGGCACGTCAGGATCTACGCCGAGTGTACGCGCGAAATCGAGGACGAGTCGGCGTTGTTTCTCGTAGCGCGGTTTTGTCCAAGGGTCGATTGCGCCGTCGCGCAGCGATCGCTCATGATCGGGCACGATCAGTTTTTCGTCGTAGCCGAGGACTGCACCAAAACCATTGCATGTCGCGCACGCGCCGCGCGGATTATTGAACGAAAAGAGTTGGGGCGTGGGCTGCGGCGCGCGCGTGCCGTCATCTGGACATTCAAAACGCTCGGTGTAGCGCAGTCGCGTGACGAGTTGATCCGCATCCCGTCCGCTGTGTCCGGCCGGTGCCGTCACCGCTTCAGGAAACAGCAGCACGACGTCGCCATCGCCTTCTCGAAACGCGGTCTGCACGGCATCGGCTAGGCGGCCCCGCTGCTCGGGATCAACCGAGAGTCGATCAATGACCACGAGCACGTCTTTTGACGCGGCAAGATCCCGATCGCCCAGCTCATCGAGGTGCATGACCGTGCCCTCAACAGCAACGCGCACAAATCCGCGCGCTCGCAGATTTTCCACGAGCACATCGTGCGTGATCAGCTCCGACCGAATCAGCGGTGCCGCGACCAAAAACCGCGTTCCGGTCGGGAGGCTCAGCACGGCCGTACATACCGATTCGACCGAATCCGGATTTAACTCACGATGACACACGCGACAATAGGTGCGTCCCACGCGCGCCCACAACAGTCGCAAGTAGTCGTAGATCTCCGTGCCCGTACCCACCGTTGAACGCGATGACCGCGTGGGGTTCGTTTGCTCAATCGCCACGGCCGGTGAGATGCCCTCGATGTAATCCACATCGGGCTTCTCCATGCGCTCAAGAAACTGGCGCGCATACGCGGAGAGCGATTCGACGTACCGGCGCTGGCCTTCAGCGTACAGCGTGTCGAACGCCAGTGACGATTTGCCGGATCCAGAGAGTCCGGTAATCACGGTGAGCGCAGCGCGCGGAATGTCTACATCGATGCCGCGCAGGTTATGCTGACGGGCACCGCGAATTCGGATGAAGTCCTTCACGAAGTTGTCTCCACCCGAAGAAAACTATCGGGAGCACGCGCTAGATTCCGGCCATGGCAGCGAGAACTTTGGCGGACGACGAAACACGGGGCCGGGCGTACGACGCGCGACTGGCGCGTCGGCTGTTCGCGTACGTGCGTCCGTGGCGTGGATTGGTGGTCGCGGCGGTGGTGCTGATCACGATTCAGGCGGGACTGCAACTCGTTGGCCCGCTGCTCACGCGATGGGTCATTGACACCGCCTTGCCCGCACGTGACACCACTGTCGTGACAATGGCAGCGGCGGCATTTGCCCTGGTGCTGGTGGTGCAGTTTGCCATCACATACGGCGAGACGCTGCTGACCGCGCTGCTGGGACAGCGCGTCATGCGAGATTTGCGACAGGAGCTCTTCGCGCACATGCAACGGCTGCCGGTGAGCTTCTACGATCGATCACCCGTCGGCCGACTGGTGACACGCACGACGAGTGATGTGGAGGCGCTGAACGAGCTGTTCACATCTGGAGTCGTGGCCGGGCTTGGAGATTTGTTCACGCTTGCCGCGATCAGCGTGGTCATGCTTTGGATCGACTGGAAACTCGCGTTGGCGGCGTTCCTGGTCATCCCGCTGGTGTTTCTCGTGTCGCGTGTGTTCCAGAAGTACGTGCGCAGCTCGTATCGCGAAATCCGTACGCGGCTGGCTCAGCTCAATGCGTTCCTGCAAGAGCGACTGGCGGGCGTTCGCGTGGTGCAGTTGTTCGGCCGTGAGCGCGATGAACGCGCGCGCTTCGACGAGCTGAACGCCTCGCATCTCGACGCGCATCTCAAGTCGATTCGTGTGTACGCGTTGTACTTTCCCGCCATTGAGTTTCTCACCACGCTGGCGCTGGCGAGCCTGATTGTGTCGAGCGGCACTCGGGTGCAGGAGGGCGCGCTCACAGTCGGTACGGTCGCCGCCTTTTTGCAGCTGGTACGACGGTTCTTTCAGCCGCTGCAGGATCTCTCGGAAAAGTTCAACATTCTGCAGGCGGCCATGGCGGCCTCAGAACGGATTTTCACATTGATCGATACGCCGGCGGCGCCCGGCACCGAGACGACCCGCGATCGGGACGCCCGGGTGGCAAGTATTCGTGAGCGCGGAGTGACCATCACCTTCGACGACGTCTGGTTCCACTACGAGAGCGCGCAGGGCGTATCCGACGATGCGATCGGGCCCGATGCCCGTGGGCCCGATGCCCGTGGGCCTGATGCCCGTGGGCCCGTGAACGAGGGCGTGCGATGGGTTCTGCGTGGCGTGTCGTTCACCGTGGCACCTGGCGAGACGATCGCGCTGGTAGGCCATACCGGCGCCGGCAAGTCAACGATTGTGAACCTGCTGCTGCGCTTCTATGAACCGCAGCGGGGCCGCGTGCTGCTGAACGGCACCAACATTCGCGAGATCCCGCTTGACGTGCTGCGGGCCGTCATGGGGTACGTGCAGCAGGACATCTTTCTCTTCGCGGGTAATGTGGCGGGCAACATCCGTCTTTCGGCCCCACTGGATCAGGCGGCACTTGAGCGCGCAGCCGCTCGCGTGGGCGCGGACCGGATCATTGCCGGCCTCCCGGGGGGATGGGAGCACGAGCTCTCCGAGCGCGGTGCGGGAATCTCGGTGGGAGAGAGGCAGTTGCTGGCGTTTGCGCGTGCCGTGGCCGCTGATCCGGCGCTGCTCATTCTCGATGAGGCCACCAGCGCGGTGGATTCGGAGATCGAGGCGGACATCCAGCGGGCCGTCGCCACGCTCATGCAGGGACGCACCACGATCGCGATCGCGCATCGGCTGAGCACCATTGCCGACGCCGATGAGATTCTGGTCCTGCATCACGGCGAGGTGGTAGAACGGGGCGCCCACCGAGCGCTGCTGGCGGCGGCCGGCCAGTACGAACGGCTCTTCCGGCTCGAAAGCGGCGTCGCTTTCCCAGCGGCGCTGCAAGTGCCGACCTCGTAACGCTTGCCAACTCACGCGACTAGCCCGTAAGTTCGGCGTAGAGAGCGAGCAGCGAGCGGGGCCTTCGGGGCCGCTCACTGCCTCGCAGCCCTCCGTACCGGGACCCGATCGACCAACCTCGTGCAGCTATCCGTCGCCGCCGGCACTGATGTCGGGCGAATCCGCGCAGGCAATGAAGACAGTCTCTACGCCGACGCCGATCAAGAGCGTGGGCTCTTCATCGTCGCAGATGGCATGGGAGGCCATGCCGCTGGTGAAGTTGCCAGCGAAATGGCCGTGCAGATCGTTGCACGCGAACTTGCCGAAGTGCGTGATGTCGCCAGTGCGCAGGCCATGCAAGTCATGGCCGAAGCGCTCCGTCAGGCTAATCGCGCCATTTTTGAGCGCACTATTGTAGAAGCCGACAAGCAGGGCATGGGCACTACTGCTTCATGTCTGTTGCTTGGTCAGTCGCACTGGGTGATCGGTCACATCGGTGACTCTCGTATCTACCTGCTACGGAACGGCGTGTTCCGTCAGGTGACGAAAGATCATTCGTATGTGCAGGAGCAGGTCGACGCGGGATTCCTGACGCCGGAACAGGCTCGGTATCATCCGTACAGCAACGTGATCACACGATGCGTCGGCGCAAACGCCGCGGTGGAAGCCGACATTCTGCATGGCGAATTGTTGCCTGGTGATGCCTTCCTGCTCGCGTCCGATGGGCTGACGGGCATGGTGGACGACTCGCATCTCCATAAGCTCATGGAGACGCGTGGCACGCCCGGTCAGCAGATCGGCGCCATGATCACCGACGCGAATCGTCGCGGCGGACTCGATAACATCACGGCCATCGTCGTGCAGGTGCTCTCGGTCTCTCCAGCGCCGAGCACCCGCCCAACTACGGACGAACATCCCGTGGCCAGTCATGGCTGACGAAATGGCGTCCGCAGCAGTGGGTGCGGTCGCCGATTTGTATCTGGGCAACATCCTCTTCGCGATCGAGCGCTGCGCCATGGCGCTCGATGAAGAACACAAAGAGGAAGAGGCCGCGTTTTATCGCGGCGTCGCGCGCAAGCTCGCCGAAGCACGTGCCGCTGATCGCGGCGCACAGCGTCCGGGTTAGCCGAGCAGGCTGCCGCCCCGACCGAGTAGCGCGCGCACATCATCCGCCGAGCGCGCGACGAGCGCCATGATCGCCGCTTCGGGCACCGGCGCACGATCTGTGGTGAACACGCGCAGTCGACGAGCCGACTGGTACAGCTCATCGCTAAGCCGCGGCAGATTGATGGAGCCTTCGCCGCCCTGTTCCGTGAGCTGTTCAACCGTGCCATTGCGTCGGACCAGCGGCAGATCGAGGCCGAGCATTTGCGTCTTCACCGGATAGTCCAGCAGCAGCGAGCCTGGCGCCATATCGAGCTCGATCGCGAGCGCGTCTTCAACGCGACGGGTTAGCGCGTAGTCAGAGGCAAGCCACTCCCCTACGTTTTCACCAAGCAGTGCGGCGGGGTGCTCAAGTGCTCGCTTATGCAAGCGTCTCCGGCGCAGCGCGTCGAGCAGCGCACGCGCAACGGGAGGCAGGGGAAGGGCATCGAGGTGGTGCAACAAGCCTTCATCAGTGAATCGCGCGACTTGCGTCGGCTCCACCAGACCCGCCGCCAGCGCTTCCGCGACGAGTCGCTTGTACATGGCCGTGGCACTGCGCACCGCGTGATGCCAATACACATTGCGAAACATCTGATATTTCGCAAACAGCAACGACTCGAGTGCTGACAATCCTTTTTCACGCACGCCAATACCACGGGCGCCGGTGCTCGGCGAACGCAGTAATACCAGCGAGTTGAGTAGTCGGTCCACATCGATCTCGCCGTACGGCACGCCGCACATGTGTGCATCGCGCTTGAGATACTCGATCTTGTCGAGGTCCAGCGAGCCGGAAATGAGTCCCTGCAGCGGGCTGTCACTGGTTCCGGTAATGAGCGCGAATACGCGTTCCGGCGCGTCGTGCCCCAGATGTGCGCGGAGGATCTCGGCGATCGGTCCGCTCAACAACAACGGACGCGCCACTTCCTCATGATGGATCGCGCCGATTTCTTCCAGCGCGTGTGAGAACGGATAGTGACCGATGTCATGCAGCAACGCCGCGGCGCGAACGATGGCCGGCTCATCCGGTGCCACGTCGGCGAGCTGGCCCTGTTCATCGAGCAGGCGCAGCGCTTCGCCCGCCAGATGATGTGCGCCAAGCGCGTGTTCGAAGCGCGAATGCGTCGCGCCTGGATACACGAGATACGCGAGGCCGAGTTGACGCACATAGCGCAAGCGCTGCACGACAAGAGTGTCGAGCAGCGCCAGCGCGAGTGCATCCAACCGAATGTTATTCCAGAGCGGGTCGCGCAGGATATCCAAGGGTGCCCTGGGAATTAGCGGTTCGGTCCGGCTTGAAGAATTTCTGGCTTCACCGCGTCGCCAAACTTCTTGATGTTCTCGTGAAACATGCCGGCAAGTTTTGTGGCTTGTGCATCATACGCTGCGCCGTCGCTCCAGGTGCGTCGCGGATCCAGCACGTCATCTGGCACGCCGTCAATGTGCGTGGGAATGGCGAGGCCAAAGATCGGATGCGGGACGGTGGTCGTTGCATCGAGCTGACCCGCAACAGCTGCCCGCACCATGGAGCGAGTGTGCGCCAGCTTCATGCGCTTGCCAACGCCATAGGCGCCGCCACTCCATCCGGTGTTGACCAACCACACCTGCACGTTGTGCTCTGAGAGCAACCGGCCGAGCATTTCGGCGTACTTCGTGGGATGCCACACCAGAAACACCGCGCCGAAGCAGGCCGAGAACGTGGCTTGCGGCTCGGTGACACCGCGCTCGGTGCCCGCGACTTTCGCCGTGTAGCCCGAGAGGAAGTAGAACATCGCCTGTTCGGGCGTGAGCTTTGAAATCGGCGGCAGCACGCCGAACGCATCGGCCGTCAGGAACACAACGTGCCTGGGATGTCCACCGCGTCCGCTCGGCACATGATTGCGAATGTACGGAAGCGGATACGATACGCGCGTGTTTTCGGTGATCGACTGATCATCGAACTGCACTTCTCGCGTGACGGGATCGAGCACCACGTTTTCCAGCACCGTGCCGAACATACGCGTGGTCGCGTAGATGTCCGGCTCCTGCTCCGGCGACAGATTGATCGCCTTGGCGTAACAGCCACCTTCGAAGTTGAACACGCCTTCCGGGCTCCAGCCGTGTTCGTCGTCGCCGATCAGGCTGCGTTCCGGATCGGCCGACAAGGTGGTTTTGCCCGTGCCGGAGAGGCCAAAGAACAATGCGGTATCACCATTCGCGCCAATGTTCGCCGAGCAGTGCATCGAGAGCTGACCGCTCTTGGGGAGCAGGTAGTTCATGACCGTGAACATGGACTTCTTCAGTTCACCCGCGTAGCGCGTTCCACCGATCAGGATGGTGCGTTCGGCAAGGTTCAAGACGATGAACGTGCCGGTACGCGTACCGTGGCGTGCGGGGTCGGCCTGAAACTCGGGCGCATGATACACCGTGAAGTTTGGCGCGAATCCCGCCAGCTCCTCGAGCGCCGGACGAATGAACATGTTGCGGACAAAATTTCCGTGCCACGCATTGGGCAGGATGTAGCGCACACTGAGTCGCGATGCGGGATCGGCACCGCAGTACAGATCCTGCACAAACAACTCCGGCAGCTCATTCAGATACGCCTTCACATCGGCGAGCAGTACGGTGTAGAACTCAGGCGTGATTGGCTGATTCACTTTGCCCCAGTCTACATCGGCTTCGCTGCTGGCTTCACGCACCACGAACTTGTCGTTGGGAGAGCGGCCGGTGTGTGGTGATGTAACGGCCACAAAAGGACCCATCGCCGCGAGACGTCCTTCGCCGCGACGGATCGATGCTTCGACGAGTTCCGCCGCAATGAGATTCCAATGCACCTGACCAGAGGGTGCAAGGCCCTGTTTGGACAGTCCGTCTGCACTACCGCGGGGCTGAGTACCAGCATTGCTGCCTGTGGCCATAAGTGGTGCGACCCTCTGAAAAGTGGCAACGTATGGCACTCAGGCCGGCACGCCACCGTAGGACCAAGAAATAGAAGGGGACCATCGCGCACAGTGCGCGTCACCCCTGACGGTTTGTGTTCGGTTCGGCACCTGTGCCGATCAAACAAACATGACGACCAGACGACTTCCCCTCAAGAGCGAAACGCGCTCCTGCCAAAGACGTTGGACATCCTTCCCTTCATTCTAATGCGCTTCTCCATTCGGATTGCCTTCGTCGCCTCCATATCGACCATACCGAGTGGCTTGCTCACGCATTCCACGTCGCGCCTTGAGGCACAGACCACGCCCATTTCGGCGCGCGCCGATAGCATCTTCGGTCGCTTCGCCGGTCCCCAGTCGCCCGGCTGTGCGGTGGATCTTCGACGCGGGAGCGACGTGTTGCTCGCGCGCGCCTGGGGGCTCGCGGAGATGGAGCACGCGATACCGATTGCGGTCGGCACCATTTTCGAAGCCGGGTCGGTGTCCAAACAGTTCACGGCCGCCGCCGTGTTGTTGCTCGAGCAACGCGGCATGCTTTCGCTCGACGACACGCTGCAACGCTGGTTTCCGGAGATTCCTGCGTACGGTGCGCCCATCACCCTTCGGCATCTCATGCAGCATACGAGCGGCCTGCGAGACTGGGGTGCCGTGGCGCAGCTTGAAGGGTGGCCTCGCGGCACACGCGACCACCGTCAGGAGCACGCGCTCACGATTGCGTCACGTCAACGCGCCTTGAATCACGCGCCTGGCGCCGAGTTCAGCTACACGAATACCGGCTACAACCTGCTCGCGATTCTCGTCGGCCGACTCAGTGGGACAACGTTCGCCGAATTCACGCGCAAGGAGTTCTTCGAGCCGCTTGGTATGCGCAGCACCAGTTGGCGTGATGACCCGGCTCGCCTTGTTCGCGGACGAGCGCAAGCGTACGCGCCAAACGCGAGCGGTGCGTTCATTCTCTCGATGCCGTTTGAGCACGTGCATGGCAATGGCGGACTGCTCACCACCGTGGGTGATCTGCAAACATGGAACGACGCGCTGATCGCCGGCAGGATCGGATCGCCCGATGTATCAAAGCGTATGCGCGACGAAGGTAAACTGACGAGCGGCGCGCCGGCGGGGTACGGCGGCGGCCTCTTTCTCGACGACGTGTCAGGAGTACGCGCGGTATATCACGGTGGTGCGACCGCGGGCTACCGCGCCTTTCTGGCGTACTTTCCTGAGAGCGGGTTGCGTCTTGCGTTGCTCTGCAATCGGGCCGACGCAAATCCGGAAGGACTTTCGCGCCGCCTGCTGAGTGAAATGCTACCGTTCTCGACATCCTCAGCCCCGGCGCCTTCAGCGCCGGTCACACCAACGCGCATCGTGTACGACGCGAAGAAGTTTGGCGAGTATGGCGGAGTGTTTGTCAGTGAAGAGGCCGACGCTGAATGGTTGATCACCGCCGGTGAGTCGGGTCTCACATTCAGCCGCTGGCGCGGTGACGTAGCGCCGCTGCGCGCCACCGATACCGACGCATTTGCCGGGCCCGGCGGTTTGCTGTTGCGCTACACGCGTGACAGCAATGGTCGCGTGAGCGGCTTTACGGCAAGCATTTCGCGCGCACTCGGCGTGGTGTTCAAGCGGCGCTGAACGAGCGCAGCAATGAGAGCATGCGGGAGTCGGTTGCGGCCGGCATGTCGCCCTTGGGCGTTTCAATAATGCGCGGTACCGCGGCGAGGCGTTCGTCCGTCATGATACGGCGGAACGCCTCACCGCCGATCGTACCCTCTCCGATCAGTTCGTGACGATCGAGATGCGAACCGAGTGCGGCTTTGGAATCATTGAGATGCAGGCAGCCGAGACGCTCGAAGCCAATCGTATCGCCGAACTGTGCCCACACGTCGTCGTAGTGCGTGGCGAGGTCGTAACCGGCCGCCCAGATGTGCGCGGTATCGAGACACACGCCCACGCGCGATGCGAGCTCGCGAGGGATCGCACCCACAAGCGCCGCCATTTCGTCGAAGGTCCCGCCGAGTACCGTGCCCTGTCCCGCGGTCAGTTCCATGAGCAGCATGGTCGCGCCGGGCTCGGCCTCAAGCGCTTCAACAATCGCGTCAACATTGCGGGCGAGACCGCTGGCTCGGTCATCCATGAAGTTGCCAGGGTGCGACACCAGCGCCTGCAACCCGAGTGCGTGACAGCGACGCAGTTCAGTGCGAAAACTGCTGATGGATCGTGCGCGCAGTTCCGGATCAGGGGACGCGAGATTGATCAGGTAGCTATCGTGCGCGCAGATCCAGCGTGATGGAGTGTTGGCGAACGCGGCGCGAAAATCCGCCGCTTCTGCGGCGTCCACGTCGCGTTCAAGCCATCGGTTCGCCTGTTTCGTAAAAATCTGTGCCGCGCTGGCGCCGATCTCCCGTACGCGCAACGCCGCTTGTGCCGTGCCGCCCGCGATGGACACGTGCGCGCCGAGCGGCGCGCGGTCGTTCGCCGGAGAGCTCGCCAGTGGATGTGGCTCGCCGATTTCGTGGTCCGTCCATGCCGACGGGGTCGCCTTTTTTAAGCCGGACTTTTTCGGCGCCACTTTGGCGGCTGGCGTGGTAGCGCGCTTGCTGGCCGACGTGTCGGCGTTCGTAGGCGCCACTTTGCGTGCAGGGGTCATGGACGTTGTGCGCGAAGCCATTCCAGAGGGTCGACCGCGCGACCGCGCGGGCGCATTTCAAAATGCAGATGGGGCGGCAACTCGGGATCGGCGGCACCAACCGTGCCGATGACTTGCCCCTTCGAGATCGTGGCACCTTTGCGTACGCTGAGTCCGGCGAGCGATCCATACACGGAATAGTCACCGCCGCCGTGCTGCACAATCACCGTGAGCCCGTACGTGCCGATGGCTTCCGCCACCATCACCTCGCCCGCCGCCACCGATCGCACACTCGTGCCGGCGCGCGCGGCAATTCCGAGTCCGTTCCACCGTGTCGTGGTGTTGTTCTGATTCACGACACGGCCAAACCGATACAGAATGTCGCCGTCAACCGGCCAATCCAGCTTGCCGAAGTCAGATGTCTTGAGCGTTGATGGCGCGGCCGGCTTGGCATTGGGCGCGAGTTCTGCTCGGCGGCGTGTTTCTTCAAGCGTGGAGATCAGGTTGGACAAGCGCGCTTCGTCACGCGCCAGCTGCGTTAGCCGAGCGCGCGTCTGTGTCGCATCACGCTGCACCACCGTCAGTCGACGGGTGCGCTGCTGCTCGAGCGTACGCAGTCGTTGTTCCTCGGCCGTCTTCTCAATCCGATTGCGACTGATGCCGTCCTGAAGACGCACCAACAGCGTGCGTTGGCCGGCGATTTGGTCGCGCAGCGTTTCGACCCGAGACACCAGTCCGCGATCGTTGCGCGCCACCTCGTACAGATATTTGTAGCGCGCCACCAGCTCGCCGAACGAGCGCGCGGACAACATCGCTTCCGCCGAGTAGAGCGGGCCGCGCTTGTAGATGTCGACAACACGCCGCTGCAGCACCGCGCGCTTGCTTAACAACTCATCTTCGGCACGTACGAGGCGCCCAGTGGCCGAATCGACTTCTGCCGTGATTTCCGCCAGTTGTTGCTCGAGCACCGTCACGAGCTTCGCGGTCGCCTCCGCCTGGCGGTCCAGATTGACGACTTCATCGGCCAGCGTACGCGCACTGCGCTGCAGGTCGCCCATGCGCCGTTCGAGCTGCTCCCGTTCCTGGCGCAGCTTCTGCAACTCCTGCTGCTGTTGGCGAAGCCGCGCGTCTGTATTGGTTGCCTGCGCGTGCAGCGCACCGACCCCACCGGTGACCGCACCACCAATCGCGAAACATGCGATCAGGGTAATGCGCCGAATCACGCGTCCCGCCACACGGCGCGCAAATGTCGCCCGACCGAGAGCAAGCTCCCGAGAAATCCAATGGCCGCACCCGCGAGCACACCGATCATCACTTGCGTCGGTGTAAAGAACACCGTCTCAAACAACGAACGGGACACGACCGTATGCGTGGCCCACGTAAGCGCCGCGGCGAGCAAACCGCCCAGTGCGCCTTTCAGCAGGCCCTCAATGAGAAACGGCAATCGCACAAAGCCGTTGGTCGCACCCACCAGTCGCATGATCTCGATCTCTCGCGCACGCGCCAGCACCGCCATGCGAATGGTGCTGCCAATGATCATTACCGCAACAAGTGCAAAGACAATGCCGAGTCCCGTTCCGACAAACACAGAGATCGTGCGCACGCGATACAGCTTGGCCACCCATTCCTGTCCAAAGCGGACATCTTCGATATCCGGATACGAGGTAATGCGATCCGCAAGCGACTGCACGGCAACAGGATCACGATAGTCGTCATTCAGGCGGATTTCGAACGAACCAGGCAAGACACTCGCATCAAACACATCGCGGAACTCCGAAAGCTCCTCGCGCGAGCGCGCAAGCGCGGAATCCGGACTCACGTATCCGACTTCGCGCACCTCCGGGAAGGCGGCAATGTCTCCGAGCAGCGCTGACATTGATTCTTCTGTCGCACCATCTACCAGAAACGCGCGCAGCTCGACCCGATCCTCAACCGCCCGCAGCGCTTCGCGGATATTGATCGCGACCAGTCCGAATAGCCCAAACGCGAACAGGGAGAATGCAATCGTGGTAATGCCCAGCGCACTGAGCAGCGGGGCGCGACGAAAAGCCAGCAGGGCTTCACGGATGGCGAGCCTCACTGGTGCCTCGCCAGTCGGCGCGCGTCGGTGCCGTCATACAACACGTCGCCACGTTCAAGCTCGATGTACCGATACCCGCTACGCATGATCAACGACAGATCGTGCGTCGCCATGATCACTGCCGTGCCCAGCGCATTAATCTCACGCAGCAACTGCACAATGCCACGTGTCGCGCGCTCGTCGAGATTTCCTGTGGGCTCGTCGGCGAGCAGCAGGAACGGATCGTTGGCCAACGCCCGTGCGATGGCCACACGCTGTTGCTCGCCGCCTGAGAGCTCATGTGGCATGGCGGTGGCTTTCGACGCCAGTCCAACCTGCGTGAGCAGTCGGCCCACTTTGGGGCTGATCGCTGCGGCAGGTGTGCCCGTGACTTCGAGCGCGAACGCAATGTTCGCCTCGACCGTGCGATCGGTCAGCAGTCGAAAATCCTGAAACACAATTCCGAGACGGCGGCGCAGTTGCGGAATGTCTCCATCGCGCAATGTCGCACTCGAAAAGCCGCTCACCTTCACCTCGCCGCGCGTGGGGCGCTCGGCGAACGACAGCAGCTTGAGCAATGTGCTCTTCCCCGAACCACTCGCCCCAGTGAGAAAGACAAACTCGCCCTTCTGCACTTCGAACGAGACATCCTTGAGTGCCACACCGGTGCGTGGATACTCTTTGGTGGCGGCGTCAAGCCGCAGTACTCCCGACACGCGGTTACTCCAGCGCCTGCGAAAGATCCGCGATCAAGTCGTCGGCGTCTTCCAGACCAATACTGATGCGAAGGAAACCATCGGGAATACCAATCGCCGCGCGCGCCTCTGATGTCATCGCGGCGTGCGACGTATATCGCGGCTCACTCACCAGCGAGTCCACACCACCAAGGCTCGGCGCGTGTGTGATCAGGCGGAGTCGTTCCAGCACCCGCGGCGTCGCGTCACCGCCGCCCGCGAGTTCAATCGCCAGCATGCCGCCAAATCCGTCGAGCGTTGCCTTCGCGAGCGCATGATCGGGATGCGATGCCAATCCAGGGTAGTGCACGCGTGAGATTGCCGGATGGGTTTCTGCCCACTCGGCCACACGCTGCGCCGATTCATTCTGGCGACGCACACGCACGTCGAGCGTTTTCATGCCACGCTCGAGCAGCCACAGCGCGAACGGATCCGGCGCCTGGCCCCACACCATCATTTTCTGTCGCACTTCTTCCACAACCGATTCGGTACCGCTCACCACGCCGGCCAGAATATCGTGGTGCCCGTTGAGATATTTGGTCGCCGAGTGGATGACCACATCGGCGCCGTGCTCAATGGGCCGGTAGTTGATGGGACTCGCGAACGTTGCATCGATCACGAGCGCCAGACCAAACTCCTTGGCCAGCGCGACGAGCGGACGCATGTCGAGCACCCGCGTCGTGGGATTCACCGGCGACTCGAGAAAAATCACCCGCGTGTTCTTGTTGACGGCCCGACGCCACGCCCGCGATTCCAGCGGATCAACCGTGGTCACAGTGACGCCCATGGCGGGCAGCTCATTGTCGAACAGCTTGCGCGTGCCGCCGTAAATCCAGGCGCTGGTGATGAGATGATCACCAGGGCGCAGCAGTGAGAGCATGGTGCACGATGTCGCTCCCATACCGCTCGACAACACCAGCGACGCCTCCGCACCTTCGAGCAGCGCGATGCGGCGTTGTACGATCTGTGCGTTCGGCGTATTGGCGTACCGGGTGTACATCACGCCATCCGGCGTTCCGGTCGGCTGTACATGATTCACCGACTGCACGAGCGGCTGGACCACTGCGTCGCCGGGCGCCGCGTGGGGGCGACCGCCGTGAATGGCGAGCGAGGCAAGCTTCAGGGCGGCGCGTGGCGTGTCGTCTGGAGAGTCTGACATTCGGTGCAGGGGAGTGAAACCAATCAGGTCGTACGGGGCGAATCGAAGTCTGCTTTGATAACACGCACGATTTCAGTGACGGTCACACCCGCCAGATCGCGCACGACCACGCCGCCGCGTGGAAGCGATTCGTCAAGCACCAGCTGCGCAAACTCGCTGCGCCTTGGACCCATGATGCGCACCAGCTCTCCATCAGACAGCAGCCGAATCAGCGCGTCGTCTGGACGCATGCGAATGAGCGGGCCGCGATCCGGATCACCGCGGCGCGTGCCAATGTATCCGACGATTTGCAGCGGGGGTGCCATCCCGGAGAAGATGCCGCGCCCGATGCGCGGCGCTCCCGGATCCTTCTTGTCCGTCATCAGGCCGCGACTCCGCGCACCACTCCGGGCACCACGTATCCATCACTTTGTCGCATGACAAGACGACGATGCCAGAGTCGGGTAAGCTGGAACTCGGCGTGGTCCGTACTGGCTCCGATGGAGCTCGCCACGTGCGGCGCCCACACCGGTCCCACCGTACGCACCACATTCCACGCAAGGCGTTCGTCGTCGTCTACGCGACCGAGCAGCTCGGGTCGGCCATCGCGATCCCACACGAGCGCGAGTTCACGATGTTCAAGCACCGCTTCGACCGCATCCAGATGATCTTCGCGCATGCCGCGAAAGAATACGTAGCGCGCCTCTTCGTGCGTCGTCGCGACGTGTTGCAGGAGCAGTTTGGCCACGATCTCGTCGGCACAGGAAAAATCAATCAGATTGACGTGTGAAAAATCGATCGTGGTGATCGTGGGGGGCTGTCCTTCGGCCAGCAGGGCCTCAATCGCCGTGCGTACCGCCGCGCCCGTGGGACGCGTCACGAGATTTGAATACAGCTCACAGACGGCGCCTCGCAACACGGTGCTCACATCGATGTGATGCATCATCTCGCACGCTCCGTGGAGCGCGAGCGAGCTGCCGACGGCGGATCTGAGGCCAGACGCTCCGGAATCATGATTTGCACCTGAGCACCGGGAAAGTATGGCAAGCGTTGTTGCAACGCTTCATCTTCGTCCCATGCAGGCACAAGCGCAATGCGTGCTGTGCCACTTCGTACCGAAAGTTTTGTGTCCCAGCGTGCACAGAAGCGACGAATGCCCGCGAGACCCTGTCCGCGACCCGCATCGCGCGCCTTGAACCGACTCATGGCGTGCAGCACAGCAGACTCAAGCGCGCGCGCATCTCCCCACCGATCATCACGTCGATGCGAGGGGTCGCTTTCCAGCGATTGCCGGAAGCCGACGCCGGCGTCGCATACCGCAATCACAACCACACGACGGCCGAGTCGTTGACGGAAATTGTAGGTCTGCACCGCCACCCAGCCGCCGCGCCCCGCGTGCTCCACGATGTTCTGGCACGCTTCGCTGAGCATCATGCCAAACCCCATCGTGGCCGCCGTCTCCAGTTTGAGCTGACCATGGAGAATCTCGGCCGCCTTGTGCTGAATGCGGGTCACGACCGTGTGGACATCATCGCTCTGGATCACCGGCGTGATCTCGAGCAACACGTCGGAGTCCTGCCCATCGCGCGGTCGGGGTACGTGTCCGTGCAGCGTGAAGACATCGGCGGCGTGACGAAAAAAGCCGGTGCGCGCCCAGTACGATGCCGTGTCCGGATGCTCGGGCACCGCAAAGTCAGCCCGTTCCGTTCGCGACTGCGCGGCGCACAACAGTGCGGTGAGTCCAAACGGAGACGCCCAGCGCGCACGCCGTGCGTCAAACAGCACTTTCTGATCGGGGGGCAGCGGTGCGAGCTGCTCAACAATCTGTTCGAACGATTGCTCATCGAGCGACGGTGGCACGTTGATCACAGTCGTCACGAGATGTGCAGTTCTCCCCGAAGATAGGAAGCGAGGCCGGTCGCCCCGCGATGCTCAACGTTCCGCGCCGCCGCCTGTGCTGCCGCGCGCATCGCCGTTTCCAAGTTATCACCGGAGAGCAGTCGCGAGAAATGGGTCGCGCCCCACACATCACCACATCCAGTGGGATCACCGTCTCCCTGGACGTTCGCGATCACCGCCGGCGCGCGCGCTGTACGCAATGCACCCAGCGCGCTGCTGCCACCGCGCGGGCCGGTCGCCAGCGCACGGCGCGGCGCAATGTCATGAATCGTGTGAAAGCCCGGCGCCGCCACGTAAATGGAGCCCTGACTGCCGAGGGTGACGGACAGACACGACACACCGGCTGCCATGGCCGTGGCCGCGAGCATCATCGGATCCGGCGCCATCATGGCCATCTCTTCTTCATTCACTTGCAGCAGATCAAAGCACGCGCACCATGCCGCAACGTCGGGAAGCGGACGCGGCACACGCAGACCGTCCGGTTGCACCGCCATCACGAGCATGTGCAGATCGCAGTAGATCGGTCCGGGAAAATGCGCGCGCAGCAACTGCGCCGTTTCGAGATCGAGCTCCCAGCCGCTCAGAAAGTTCACATACAGCGCATCGAGTTCTGCTGATTCAAGCAGTGGCTTGAGGCCGAGCCATGTCCAGCCAGGCACGCCTCCGCTCAGGAACTCGCTCCGCCGCTCGGCATCGTGATATCGCAGCTCCACACGATTGTTGGGGTAGGGCACGGCGACGAGCGCGGCGTCGGGTGCCATATGCCGCAGTCCACGAATGAAGTGTCGCGCGCGATCGGCCAGATCATCGCCCACCTTGAGCAGCGGCACGATTTCCCAGTCATCAGACAAGCCCGCGTCGAGCGCGGCCAGGGCGTAGGTAATGCCGCCCCATTCCTCAACCGGCACGGCACGCTTGTCGCGCCCGTGGATCACATCCCACACGAACGAGCCGATCACGCCGACGCGTTTTTTGCGAACGCTCGCCCCGTCGTTCATGCGTGCATTCGCCCACAGCACATGGTCATTACACGCCGGCCCACGCCTTGAAGATTGCCACCGCGCCGGCGACACCTGCTGTGCCCGGCAGTTCACCCGGCACAATACGGCACACCGCGACCGCCGGCTTGAACGCGCGACGGCGCACTTCGGCGCGCAGCGGTTCAAAAAGCGCGTCGCCGGCTTGCGTGACGCCACCGGCGATCACCACCACCTCGGGATTGAAGATGTTCAGCAGGTTGGCAATGCCGGTGCCGAGAAAGTGCGCCGTGTCGCGCACAACATGGCGCGCCAGCTGATCCCCACGCTCCGCCGCTTCGAACACCGTCTGGGCCGTAATGCGGTCGAGATCGCCGTGCACCAACGCAGGCAACAGCGACGTCTCGTCACCACCGAGCGCCTCGCGCGCCCGCACGGCAATCGCGGGTCCCGATGCGTATGCCTCGAGGCACCCGTAGTTACCGCATTTGCAACGTCGACCGTTTGCATCGATCGATGTATGACCGAGCTCTCCCGCAATACCAGACGCCCCGTGGTACAGTTTCCCATCAAGAATCAGTCCGCCACCAATGCCGGTGCCAATCGTGAGCCCGATGGCATGCGTCGATCCGCGCGCTGCACCGATCCACCATTCGCCGAGTGTGGCGCAGTTCGCATCATTATCGAGCGCGGCCGGCAGGTTCACGGCATTGGACACTCGATCTCGTAGCGGATAGTCGGTCCAACCCAGATTGGGAGTGATCAGTACGATGCCCGTTTCGCGATCGAGCGGGCCGGGGGCGCCGATCCCGACACCGGCAAAGTTCGCACGCGTTGCACCGGTGATGCGGATCGTGTCCGCGATGCAGTCTTCGATGAGGCGAACGATGCGAGCGGTGACGCCGTCCGCGCCATCTTCAGCACGCGTGGGTTCTGATCGCACCGCATGCATCATACTGCCGTCGGCAGGCATGGCGCCGACCACAATGTTCGTACCGCCGAGATCAACACCAAGAACAAACGTCGTGGTCGAAGCGGACATGAGGGAATGGCAGAGTGATGAAGAGTGAAGGATGGTCAGCGCGCTACACGCATAACATCGGCGACCGCATCAACAACGCGTGCAACGGGCAGTTCACGCATGCACTTCCAGTGTTCCAGCGGACAGGTCGCCGGTCCGTGTGCATGACACGGACGACATGGCAACGCGTCGAGACCAAGCGATTCCGCGTGCGGTGCCAGCGGACCAAATCCGAGCGCCAGTGTGGTTGGGCCAAATAAGGCGACGGTTGGAATGCCCATGGCGCTGGCGAGATGCAACGGGAGCGAGTCATTCGTCACGATTGCGCCCGCACGCGCGAGCAGCGCGGCCGACGACAACAACGATAATCGCCCCGTGGCGTCAATCGGTAACGGCAGCCCGGCTGCCTGCGCCGCTTCCGAAACATCGCGGGCGATGGCGCCGTCGGCGGCCGCGCCAACGATCACGATGCGTGCGTTGGCAGTGCGCGGATCACGCTGCAAGGCCACGGCCAGCGCCGGATAATGCGGCCAGCGTTTGGTGGCCCACACGCTTCCGGGGGCCAGCACCAGCAACGAGGAGCCCGGCACAACGCCCGCCGAACTCAGCAACGCGGCCGCGGCCGCGTGGTCGTTGGATGACGGGAACAAGCGCGGATGCAGTGGCGCCAACGGCCGTCTGTCCTCTTCGTCCGTCGACGCCAGACTCCACAAACGCGTGGCGTGGTGTTGATCGGCCTGATACGGCACCGTGTTCGTGTACAGCGCTCGCCCTGCTGACGTGGCAAATCCCACGCGCGACGGCACACCCGCGACTGCCGCGAGCGTGGCGCTGCGCAAGGAGCCCTGCGCCATGTACGCGACCTGCGCACCTCGCGGCACGTCGGCTTCGCGAAAGCGAATCGCGCGTGCCGTGCGCAACATGCCGCGCCAGCCACGCGCGATGCCGCGCTTGTCGTACACAATCACATCACGCACCGCGGGATGCCCCGCCAGCAGTGGCGCCGACTGAGGCGTGGCAACCACGTCGACGGGGCCACGCTGCGCGAGACGATCAAGCAGCGGCGTGGTGAGCACCATGTCGCCGAGAAAGGAAGTTTGAATGACGAGCGAAGCCACGGGCGACGCGATCAATCCACCTGCAGGACGGCGAGGAACGCCTCCTGGGGAATCTCCACGCTGCCGACCTGCTTCATGCGCTTCTTACCTTCTTTCTGCTTCTCGAGCAGCTTGCGCTTCCGTGAAATGTCGCCACCGTAACACTTGGCGAGCACGTCCTTTCGCAGCGGCTTCACGGTTTCACGCGCAATGACCTTCTGTCCGATCGTCGCTTGAATGGCCACTTCAAAGAGCTGACGCGGAATCAACTCGCGCAGCTTCTCCGCCACCTTGCGGCCCCACTCGTACGACTTGTCCGCGTGCGTAATCACCGAGAACGCGTCAATCGGATCGCCGTTGATGAGCATGTCGAGACGCACCAACTTGCTCACGCGATTTTCGATCAGCTCGTAATCGAGCGACGCGTAGCCGCGGCTGACACTCTTGAGTTTGTCAAAGAAATCGAGAATGATTTCGCCGAGCGGAAACTCCCAGTCGAACTCAACACGCGCGGTGTCGAGGTACGTCATATTCTTGTAGATGCCGCGACGGTCATTGCCGAGCGTCATGATCGCGCCGATATACTCGGACGGACACATGATGCGGGCCTTCACGTACGGCTCTTCAATGCTCGAGATCGTAACGGCGGGCGGCATGAGCGCGGGATTCTCCACGCTGATCGTGGTGCCGTCCGTCAGATGCACCACGTACTCCACGCTTGGCACGGTGGTCACGAGGTCGAGATCGTACTCACGTTCCAGACGCTCCTGCACAATTTCCATGTGCAGCAGGCCGAGAAACCCGCAGCGGAAGCCAAAGCCGAGCGCGGTTGATGTTTCCGGCTCGTACTGCAGCGACGCGTCGTTGAGTTTCATTTTCTCAAGCGCGTCACGCAACGTTTCGTACGCCTGCGTGTCGGTCGGAAAGATGCCCGCGAACACGAAGCTGCGCACTTCGCGGTAACCCGGCAACGCTTCCGTCGCGCGATTGGCCGCATCGAAAATCGTGTCGCCAGCGCGTGTTTCTCGCACGGAGCGCACCGATGCAATCACATAGCCCACTTCGCCCGCGCCGAGCGACGGCACTGGTGTTTGCTTGGGCTGTAGCGAACCGACTTCCGAGACTTCGTACACGTTATCCGACGTACCGAACGTGATCTTCATGCCCTTCTTGATCACGCCGTCGACGACACGAATCGACGGAATGGCGCCGCGGTATTTGTCGTAGTACGAGTCAAAAATAAGTGCACGCAGTGGGCCGTCGAGATCGCCCTTGGGTGGTGGCACGCGCTCGACAACTTGCGCGAGCAGCTCGGGCACGCCGATCCCTTCTTTCGCACTCACTGACAAGACGTCTTCCGGCAGGCAGCCGATCAACTCGACGATTTCGGCGCGACGCCGTTCGGGCTCGGCGCCGGGAAGATCGATCTTGTTGAGCACCGGAATGATTTCCAGGCCTGCATCGAGTGCCAGAAACAGATTCGACAGCGTCTGCGCCTGAATGCCCTGCGACGCATCCACCACCAGAATCGCGCCTTCGCACGCAGCGAGCGAGCGCGACACTTCGTAGGTGAAGTCCACGTGGCCTGGTGTGTCGATCAGGTTCAACTCGTACGACGTGCCGTCGGCCGCGGTGTACGCCATGCGCACCGCGTTCAGTTTGATCGTGATGCCGCGCTCTCGCTCGAGGTCCAGCGTGTCGAGGATCTGCGCTTTCATTTCGCGTTTTTGCAGCGTGCCTGTGTGTTCGATCAGGCGGTCGGCCAGGGTGGATTTCCCGTGGTCGATATGGGCGACAATACAAAAGTTGCGGATGCGATCGAGCTGCACGGACTCTTGGTGCGATGGGACAAGGTCGGAAATCAAAGCGCATTTCTGACCATCGGCGCCGCTCGCGGGCAGACGCACCGCGCAGGAGCCTAGCCTTGGAAAACTAGTGGCCCCACCCGCAGATCCAAGCAGGTGGGGCCACTCTCATGCAGAACGCGAGCGTTCTTTACTGACCGGGAGGCACGCGACCGCTGCCTCCGCGTCCGCCGCCCGCCGAGCCACCGCGGGCTTCACCAGACGCGCCGGCACCGCCCGATCCGCCGACCTCGCTCGATCCACCGCCTCCGCTTCCCATCGAGCCACCAATGCCGGAGCCGAAGGACGACCCCGTGGACTTGGAATCCCCGCGGCTGCTGGGCGCACGGCGAGCGATTCCGCCGTTCGACGTCTGCGCCCGACGCATTTGCGACTCCAGCTGCTCCGCGCTCAGTCCCGTGACGCGCTGCATCGCGAGCATCTGTAGTGCGTTCGCGACATCGCGGCGCTGCAACAGGTCTTTGGCGGCTTCACGCGAAAGATTGGTGTTGGCCACAACGTTGGCGGCCACGAGCGTGGTGACCTTGGTCTCGCGACGCTGCATCGCCTCTGGCGTTGCGGGGATGATGCCTACGCCATCCACCTTGTCATTCGGCTTGTCAGCCGGGCGATCCTTCGGCGTGTCCTTTCCACCCACGGTGTCTACGGGCGCTGCGTCGCCGTCGGGCGGAGGATTATAGATTGCGAGAATGGACGGACGCTGGAAATTCCAACCGCCGCAGCCCGCTCCATAGCGGTTCCACAAACTCCGTGTGGTGAAACGACCAAACGATGTGGTACCAAAGGGCATATAGTAGCTGCTGCCCATGTAGCCCCAGTACACATTGCTGCCGTCCATACGACTGCCCCAACGCCCGACGCCGTGGAACTGATACGGCCCGTACACATCCCAGAGAAAATCCATGAAATCCGCCGACGTCAAGCCGCCGAGGCTGTAGCCGCAATCGATCAGGGCGCGCTGCGCAAACGCCGAGAGCACGGGCGCAACACGGGTCTGCGCTACGCTGAACGGCATGTCCGGATCGCCGTAAATCAACGTGGCCAAATCGCGAATGACGTTCTCCGTGCTCTGATCGTACTCCATGGCAAACTGGTAATCCCAGCGGTTGCCGTTCCGCGTAAACTCGCTCAGGTCCGGTGCCATGTCCGACGCGAACGCGACCACTGTTGGGCGGCGCGCCTGACTCACGTTGACGAACATCACGTCAGCGCTCGGCAGCGGGACCAGGAAGTTGCGCGATGCCCGCACAAACGCTTTCTCGCGCGGCGACTCCGGGAAGACCACGCGCGCTCGGCCGTCTACGCCGAGCTCGACCACCACCAGAAACGCATCGCGATCCAGACGAACGCGAGCGGCCGCTCCCCACGCCGGTGACCCCGGACCCATACCGGGATCCTGACGGATTTCAACTTTGGGGAAGCTCTGCGGCTGCGCCTCAGTTGCGCTCGGCGCGGCCGAGGCCACCAGGAGCCCAGCGATGGCAAGCAGTCGAACGTTCAACGAGGGAGGCAGTGCCATGTCTCGGACCTCAGGCGGGGGACACAACCGCACGGGTAAGAACTCCCATGCGTGATAGACGGAACTTATTCGAATACCCCCGGTCCGGGCAGGTGATCCCGATTTCGTGCGTTTTGACACAGAATTTGCCCAAGGTGGCACGGTCCCTTGGAGTACGCGGTACAGGTCGCCACTATTCCCGTCCTCATGCCCGCCTCTCGCGCCGACTTACTGGATCCCTCCGCGCTCGCTGCCCTCGGTCACCTCGAGCTGGTCGCGCGCTGGGTTGTGGACGGCTTTCTTACGGGACTTCACCGTTCGCCCCGCAAGGGGTTTTCCGTTGAGTTCGCGGAACACCGCCCGTATCAGCCGGGCGATGATCTGCGCTATCTCGACTGGCGAATCGCCGCCCGTGCGGATCGGTGGGTCGTCAAGCAGTTCGAAGAAGAAACCAACACGCGCGCCATGCTGGTGCTCGATGTGAGTGCCTCCATGCGATGGACGGGCGAGGCGGCCCGACTCACGAAGCTGGCGTATGCGGAGCACTTGCTGGGCGCCCTCGCGCTCCTGCTGCTCCGCCAGCGAGATGCGGTCGGGCTTGTGCGCGCCGACGATAGTCTGCGATCGGTCGTTATGCCATCCACCCGCACCGGCCAGTGGTTTCGTCTGGCCGCAGCGCTGGCACAGCCGGGCGGGGGCACAGGCACGGACCTTGTGCCCGCCTTGTCGCAGGCGGCGCATCTGGTGCGTCGCCCCGGCTTCGTTGTGCTCGTCTCGGATTTGCTGGTGGAGCCAGCGCCGGTCATCGAACAGCTGCGGACGATACGAGCGCGCGGCCATGAAGTGTTAGTGCTGCACGTACTTGATCCCGTGGAACGCGATTTTCCGGAAGGCGCCGAGGCCGTGTTCACCGACCCGGAATCCGGCGCATCGATCGCGGCGACACCCGGTGAGATTCGCGCCGAATATCAGGACACCGTGCGACAGGCGCTCGATGAGTGGCGCACCGGACTCCTGCAAGTTGGTGCGCGTTACGCACTCGCCATGACGGACGAACCGTTTGGACAGGCGCTGCGCGCGCTGGTGCGCGCGACAGGCCGCGGCGGGATGCCGATCGCGTGACGTTTCTTGCCCCGTTGCTGTTGACACTGGCGGCGTTCGCTGGTGTGCCACTGCTCGTTCATCTCTTGCGACGTCGGGTTACGCGACGTGTCGAGTTCCCGGCCGTGCGTTTTCTGTTGCAAACGCAACGTGAACACAGTCGCGAACGCGCCGTGCGTAATCGATTGTTGTTGCTGCTGCGTCTGTTGGCAGTACTCGCACTCGTTGCGGCGGCAGCGCGTCCGATGGCGAGCCTCGGCGGAACCGGACACCCGCCGCTTGCCGTGGCGATCGTGCTTGACCAATCCATGAGTACGCGCGCTGTGATTGATGGCAGCACGATGCTCTCCAGACTCCAGCAGGCGGCCCAAAGCGTGACGTCGCAACTCTCGGCCGATGATCGCGCGTGGCTTGTCACCAATGGCGGCATGGTCGTGGCCGGCGACGGGGCCACACTGAACCGCGAAATCGCCGAGCTGCAGCCATTGGCAGGTGCTGGTGATCTCAGCGGCGCGGTTCGGCGTGCCGCCGCATTAGTTGCCGCGGGTGCCCCGCGTACGCCAGTCGTGGTCGTGCTCACGGACGGGCAGCATGCCGCACTCGACACCGCGATCACTGTGAACAACACCGCCGTTGTGGTGCACGCGCCCGTCGTCACGATTCCGCCGAATCGCGTCGTCCATGATGTGCAGGTTGAGCCTGCGCGATGGGTACCGGGGGGACGACTTGTGATCTCGCTCAGTGCGCCGGACTCGGCCGCGTGGCGCGTGGTTCTTGGCGATCGGACCGTGTCTCGTGGCGTTGCACCCGCGTCGGAGTTTTCCTCGCCGCAGCAGATCACCGTCGTCGCGCAGGCCGAAGATTCGGGTTGGCTGGCCGGGCGTGTTGAAATGGATGCGGACGACTTTCCTGGCAACGACGCACGCGCTTTTGCGGTGCTCTCCGGTGCTCCGCCGTCTGTTGTCGTACAGCCGTCGGCTGGTCCCTTTGTTGACGCGGCGGTTGATGTACTCGTGTCTGATGGTCGCCTTCGTCGCAGCGCATCGCCCTCGGGAGCGTCGGTGGTAATAACAAGCGCCGTCGACGAAGTGTCGCGCGCGTCGCTTCGCCTCGCGCCGCTGGACCCATTGCAGATCGTCTCGGCAAATCGTGCGCTTGAGCGTGCCGGAATTCCCTGGAGATTTGGCGCGGTGCGTCGCGATACCGTTTTGGTGGACGACGCGCTACAGAACGCACAACCGCAGCCGAGCGCACATCTCTCAGGCACACGTGTCACCATGCGATATCGACTGGATCGTGTCGCGACCTCGGCATCCGCAGATTCCGGTGTGGTGCTTGCGACCGCTGGTGGGCAACCCTGGATTGTGGCCGGCAGCAACTACGTGCTGATTGGATCGCCGCTGCATGTCGCCGCGACGAACGCACCCGTACTCGCCGCCTTCGTGCCGTGGCTGCGTGACGTGGTCACGCAGCGGCTGAGCGATGGCGCTACGTTGGCGGCCGCGGCTCCGAATGACACGATCGCCATGCCGGTGCAGGCAGATTCGCTGCGGTTTCCGGACGGCACGCAGATACCGCTCGGTAGCGGCCGCCTCGTCGTGCCCGAGGCCACCGGCGTTTACCTTTTTCGGCGAGATGCGCGCACCGTGGGCGCGTTGGTAGTCAACGCGGAAGTCGAGGAATCAGACGTGGCGGCGTGGGGTGGAGATATCTGGAAGGACCGAATCGCTGGCAGCGACGTGCAGTTGGAGCCGCGTGCGGCAAATGTTGCGGAAGCGGTGTTCGATCGCTCGGGCGGGCGCTCGTTAACGTGGCCCCTTGTTCTGTTGGCTTCACTTGCGCTGGTCGCTGAAGCGCTGATCGCACGGGGAGTCTTCGCACCTCGCACATCACACCCGGTGCACGCGTGATTCGGTCAACGATTCGATTGCCGGGCAACTGACTGTGGCGCTTCCTCGCTTGATCGATGTGCTGGCCGGATTGCCAGCGTTTCATGAAACTCGTGATCAGCTACCGGCCGCCGGACACGAGCTTCGTATTGGCGGACTCGTTGGCTCGGCCGATGCGGTGCTGGTCGCTGCCCTCGCGCGCGCGCTGCCGCAGCGCGCGTTCGTGGTTGTGGCCGATCAGCTGGCTGAAGCGGAACGCTGGCTGGCCGATCTGCAAACGCTGGTCGACGATGTGCCCGTCGCGCTCTATCCGCCGCGTGAAGGGTTCGGCGAGGTGGAGCCGCACGCCGAAGTCGCCGGTGAGCGCGTGGAAACGCTGGAACGCCTGGGGCGCGGCGATGTGCGCGTCATGCTGACGACGTCTCGCGCGTTGCTCGAGCGTACCGCGCTGCCTGGTGCGTTACGCGGTGCGCGCGTGGAGCTGCGTAAGGGAGACGTGCGCCGTCCCGAGGATCTCGCGGCGCATCTGGAATCGATTGGTTTTGAGCGGGTGTCAATGGTTGAGGATGTCGCGCAGTTTTCGGTGCGCGGCGGAATTTTTGATGTGTACAGCTTTGGCATGGCGGAGCCGGTGCGCCTCGAGTTCTGGGGCAATGAAATCACGGAGCTTCGCCATTTTGATCTGAACACGCAGCGAACCACGCGACCGGCGCAGTTTGCGCTCGTTCTGCCGGTTGACGGGCGTGTAAAAGAAATGGAGGGCGGCACGGAGCGTGTGTCGCTCGTCGAGCTGTTCGGGCCGGATACCATCGTCGTGCTGCCCGCGGGCACGTCAGTGCGGCCGGAACTGCAGCGTACATGGGATGAAAGCGCGCACCACATCGAGCTTGCGCGGCGTCGGGGCGAAGAAGCGCCGCCGCGCGACGTGCTCTTTCGCAGCCCGCACGAAATAAGCGGCGCACTTTCCCGATTCAGTACGCTTCGTGTGGTTGGTTCTGCCACCGCCTCGAGTACCAGGCCCGTTCGCCGGTCGCGTGATGATGAAGACGCACCGGTTGCGCAGGCATCAGATGAGGTTCTCAGGCCAGACGTTCGTTTTGCGTTGAGCGCGCCGGAGTCCATCTCGCGTGATTTGCGCGTCTTGCGCCGATTGGTGCGCGACGGGTTGCCCACGGTGATTCTGTGCGACAACGCCGGTCAGTCCGAGCGTCTTGATGAACTGCTGGGTGAAGACGGCCCCACACCGGCCGCGCTCACGATTGGTGTGCTCGACGGTGGATTTGTCGTGCCGGGGCGTTTGCGCGTGCTCACCGACCACGAAATTTTCCGTCGTGATCGTCGCCTGCGTCGTGCGCGACGCTACGGCACGGGCGCCGCACTCGATACCATTGGCGCCCTCAAGATTGGTGACTATGTCGTGCATCTTGAGCACGGCATCGGCATTTACCGTGGTATCGAGCGCGTCTTCTTTCGCGAACAGACCATTGAAGCCGCGGTCATCGAATACGAGGGCGGCGATCGCCTGAACATTCCGTTATACCGCATTGATCAGATCGAACGCTATCGTTCGGCCAGCGATCTCGGTGGCGATATGCCGCCGCCGCGCCTGCACCGACTTGGCGGCAAGAAGTGGGCGCAGCAGCGCGACAAAACGCGCGCGGCAATTTTCGAAATGACGCAGGAGCTCCTTGAGCTGTACGCCCGTCGCAAAGTCGCCGCGCGGCCCGCTCACTCGGCCGATGGCGCGTGGCAGCGTCAACTCGAAAGTTCATTCTTGTTCGAAGACACGCCCGATCAGCGCAAGGCGACCGATGATGTCAAGCGCGATATGGAAGGCGAGCGCCCAATGGATCGTTTGCTGGTGGGTGATGTGGGGTACGGCAAAACGGAAATCGCCATCCGCGCCGCGTTCAAGGCGGTGCAGAACGGGCGGCAAGTGGCGGTGCTCGTGCCAACAACGATTCTGGCCGAGCAGCACGGACGCAGCTTCAGCGATCGACTGGCCGACTTCCCGGTTCGCGTGGAAGTCATGTCACGTTTTCAAACGGCCAAGGAGCAATCGGCCGTTGTTGACGCGCTCAAGTCTGGCAAGATCGACATCGTGATCGGTACGCATCGACTGCTGTCGCCCGATGTGTCGTTCTCACGTCTCGGATTAATTGTCGTTGACGAAGAACATCGCTTTGGCGTAAAGCACAAAGAGCGTCTCAAGCAACTCAAGCTTGAGACCGACGTGCTCACGCTGACGGCCACCCCGATTCCGCGTACGCTGCATCAATCGCTGGCGGGTTTGCGCGACATGACGCTCATGCAGACCGCGCCACGCGATCGGTCGCCCGTTCTCACGTTTGTGGAGCCGTGGGACGATGGTTTGCTTGAGGAGGGCATCTCGCGCGAGCTCGATCGCGGCGGACAGGTGTTCTTTGTGCACAATCGCATTGAAACCATCGTTGCGATCGCCGATCACCTGCAGCGGCTTGTGCCACGCGCGCGCATTGCCGTGGGCCACGGGCAAATGAAGGAGCGCGAGCTCGAAGCAGTCATGAAAAAGTTCGTGTCGGGCGAGGTCGATATTCTGGTGTCCACGCTGATCGTGGAGAGTGGCCTCGACGTGCCGAACGCGAACACCATGTTCGTGAACCGCGCCGATCATTTCGGCCTGGCGCAACTCTACCAGCTTCGTGGACGTGTGGGTCGCTCGCATCGCCGCGCGTACTGTTATCTGATTGCACCGGATCAGATCGATATCGATGCCGAGCGCCGCCTGCAGGTCCTAGAGCATCACACGGAACTGGGTTCTGGCTATCGAGTGGCCCTCAAGGACATGGAGCTGCGCGGGGCGGGCAACCTGCTTGGCGCCGAGCAGTCGGGCTTTGTGCATTCGGTGGGCTTCGACTTGTACCTCAGGTTGCTCGACGAGACGGTCCGGCAGTTGTCGCAGGAAGATGGCGCCCGGCCTTTTGTACCGGCCGATGTCTCGCTGGATCAACCCGCCTATCTGCCGGACGACTTTATTCCGGCCCAGGACGCCAAGCTCGACATCTATCGCCGGCTGACGGCGTGTCGCACGGCCGGCGCGATCGACGAACTTCGGGCCGAGACCCGGGACCGCTTTGGTCCGCTGCCGCCGCCGGCCGAGAGCCTCTTTGCCAGCACGCTGTTGCGTGTGCTCGGAGCGGCGATCGGAGTGGACGGGGTGCTTGTGCGAGGGTCCGATGCCCGTGTTAACTTTCGCGCCGATGCGGTGCCTCGACTCAAGGGGCTCTCCGCCGCCTTCCACGACGTGCAGTTTCAGGTAGATGTGCGGCGGACCAATCCGCTTGCGCTCAAACTTACCCGGCTCGGCGGCGCGGAAATGCTCGACGGTTTGGTGCGTGCTTTGCGCGCGCTGAACGTGTGATCTGTTCAATTCAGTGTACGTCCTTTCCCACCACGGGCCTTAGTGGTCGGGCGCGGCCTGTCCCGCCCAATCCCCGGAATTCGGAGTTGTGTCGATGAAACGGTATCGTGTTCCTGTTGTGGCGGTTTTCGCCGCTGCGACCATTGCAGCAGCGTGTGGTGCAGATGGTGGCGCGGATACGGCTGCCAAAGTTGGTACGCAGGAGCTCACCACGACGCAGCTCGCCGAAATCATGAGCACGTCGCAGGCGCCGCTGGAAACCGAAGTCGCGCGCAGCATTGCGGAGCTTTGGGTGAATTACCAGCTGGCCGGAATCGCCGCCGCGCGCGGTGACACCGTCGCGAGCCCCGCCGAAATGGACGCGGGACTGTGGTCGGCCATCGACAACATGCGCGTGAAGACGCTCTATGAGCAGGTCTCCAAGTCGTGGGCGCCCGATACGAGTGTTTCCGCGCAGGCGCGCTACGACAGCGGTGAGTTGATGTCCGCTCGTCACATCCTCGTGCAGGTAGCGCAGGACGCGGAAGGTCCGGCCGTTGAAGCCGCGCGCAAGAAGGCGGAGGGCATTCGCGCTGAAGCTACACCGGCAAACTTTGTGCGCCTCGCGGCGCGCAGCGATGAGCCCGGAGCCGGCGATCGTGGCGGAGACCTCGGCGTGTTCCCCAAGGGCGCCATGGTTGCTGACTTCGAAACGGCAGTGTTGGCGCTTAAGCCAGGCGAAATCTCGCCGGTCGTGCGCACGTCGTTTGGCTTTCACGTGATCTATCGCAAGCCGTACTCGGAAGTGGCCGGTGAAGTTGAGGCGCAGGCGAATCAGCGTGGCATGGTGGTGGCAGAGAGCCTCTACCTGGCCAAGATGGAGCAGGCGGCCGGCGTGAAGTTGAGCGACAACGCGGCTGGCACGGTCAAGGACATTGCGCGCAATCCCCTTGGCTTTCGCACCAACAACTCGACCTTGGCCGAGTTCAAGGGCGGCAAGCTGACCGCCGCGCGTCTCGCGGATTGGGTGGCGGCGTACCCGCCGCAGGCACAGCTGCGTCCACAGCTCATTTCGGCGCCCGACAGCATCGCGGAAAAGTTCGTGGATCAGATCGTTCGCAATGAACTGCTGCTCAAGATGGCCGACAGTGCAAAGATTGCCGTCGACACGGCGGAGCTCACCAATCTCCGCATGGCGTTCCGCAACAACCTCACCATGGCGTGGACCACCATGGGTGTTGAGCCGGCTTCGCTCAGCGATTCAGCCAAAACCCCCGCGGAGCGTGAGACGCTCGTGGGCGGTCGCATCAACGCGTATTTCCAGAAGCTCGTCAAGAACGAAGTGCAGTTCGCCGATGTCGCGTACCCGGTCGCTCGCGCGCTGCAGTCCAAGTACACGTTCAACATCAATGACGTTGGTCTCGAGCGTGCCGTCGAAGCTGCCAAGGCGCTTCGGGCTGCGACAGACTCAGCGGCGCCGCCAGCCGTTCCCGGCATGAGCACGCCGCTGCCCACCGACAGCGGCACCACGCCGCCGCCGTCGAACTAACGCGGGTTACGCAGTGAAGAACGCGCAGGGGCCGCCCATCAGGCGGTCCCTGATGCGTTCTGGGCACGTTTTGCTGCCGCGCGGTGTCGTATCTGGGTAGATTCTCCCTCATGACTCGTTTTCAGACTCGCATGTTCTTTCGCTCTGCTCGACATTTCACGATTGGTTTGGGTGCTGTCGCGCTGCTCGGTGGAGCCAGTGCGGCGGCTGGCGCACAGGATCCTGTGCAACGCGCGCCAGGCGCCCCAAGTCTTGGCGCCCTGCCGCTCGACCGCATCGCGGCCGTTGTCGGCGCCAAGGTGATCCTCGTTTCGGATATCGAAGCAGCGCTTGCGGCGCAGCAAACACCAATGCCGCCCGATTCGGCCGAGCGTCGAACTCTGCAGCGCGCTGTACTTGATCAGCTCATCGATGTGGAAGTGCTGATTCAGCGCGCCGAAAAGGACACGTCGCTGGTGATTGACGAGCTTGAGATTCAGCAGTTGGCCGATGCTCAAATCGCCAAGGTGCGCGGCAATTTCCCCACGGACAAAGAGTATCGCGACGCGCTCGTCGAAGCTGGCTTTGGTACGCCCGACGACTATCGCGAAAAGCAGGTGATCGAAATCCGGCGTCGGCAGATGCAGGAGACGTACATTGCCGAGCTGCGTCGGAACGGAAAGTTCGTGACGGTGAACGTGAGCGAGAAGGATGTGAATGCCGAGATGGAAAAAATGGGTGATCAGTTGCCCGATCGTCCGGCAATGTTGGGCTTCCAGCAGATCGTGGTTCCAACCGTGCCGGGCGAAGAGTCACGCAAGCGTGCCCGGAGCCTGATCGATTCCTTATTCCTCGCCTTGCAGGACAAGCCGTCTGAGTTCGAAGAAGCGGCACGCAAGTTTTCGCAGGACGGATCGGCCGAGAACGGTGGAGATCTGGGGTGGAATCGTCGCGGCAACATGGTGCCGGAGTTCGACCGTGTGATGTTCATGCTGAATCCGGGCGTGGTCAGTCCTCCTGTTGAGTCACGCTACGGCTGGCATCTCATTCGCGTGGATCGTGTGCAACCGGCTGAAGTCAAGGCACGCCACATTCTCATTCGTGCGGCCACGGATTCTGCCGACGAACTCAGGGCAACGCAGATTGCGGACAGCGTGCGCGCACAGTGGGACAGTGGATTGTCCTTTGACTCCCTGCGCACGCGCTATCATGACGAACGCAGCGGCGAAGATGCGATCATTCCGGAAGTCGCGGCATCAGATCTTCCACCGGCGTACGCGACCGCGATCGGTTCGTCTCCGGTAGGTACGCTTATCGGCCCGTTTGCGATTGAAGATCAGGCGTCCGGCACGCGCAAGTTTGTGGTGCTGCGCCTCACACGCATGCAACCCGCGGGCAAAATGAGCCTGGACGAAGCGCGCCGAAACTTGCGGCGCAGCATGCAAGAAGCGTACAGCTTCCGTCGCATGCTCGACGCCATGCGCAAGCAGACATACGTGTCTGTGCGTTTCTGATGCGGCGGCGCGACGAGCGTCTCGTCAGGTAAGCATGCGCCGTCGTGTTCTGGCACTCACGCTTGGTGATCCACGCGGCATCGGTCCGGAGCTCGTGGCCAGTGTGTTGGAGCCAGCGGTCTGGCGTGACCTCGTAGGTGGTGATGACATTTCGCCGATGGTGATTGGTCCCTCGCAAGCCACCTGCGCCGTGCATGAGTCGCTCGGCGAGTGGAATCCCAGCGGTGATGAAAACGCCGATCGCGCGCAGGCCGGCAGCTTTTCCGGTCGAGCGATTGAACGCGCCGTTGCGCTCGCGTTATCTGAAACAGTCAGCGGCATTGTCACTGCGCCCATCGACAAACGTGCGCTCTCCGACGGCGGCTACGACTATCCCGGTCACACCGAGATGCTCGCCGCGCTGACGGGCTGCGAGACCACCATGATGCTGGCGAGTGATCGGCTCCGCGTTGTGCTGGTCACGACACACATTCCGCTGCGCGATGTGTCGGATGCAACCACGCATGCGCTCATTGTGGGAACAGCCGAACGCACGCGCACTGGCTTGCAGCAGGTGTTCAACATTGCCGAGCCCCGACTGGCGTTGTGCGGACTGAATCCGCATCTCGGTGACGGCGGACGTTTTGGCAATGAAGACGACACCGTGCTGGCACCCGCTGCGCGTGCGGCGGGTATTGCCGGTCCGTTTCCTGCCGACACCGTGTTCGTACGCGCGATGCGCGGCGAGTTTGATGCGGTGCTGGCTCCAGTGCACGACGTCGGCATGACGGCCATTAAGGTTGCGTCGTTCGGCAGCGGGGTGAACATCACGTTGGGGTTGCCGTTTCCCCGCACGTCGCCGGATCATGGCACCGCGATTGACATCGCAGGCAAGGGCCTCGCTGATCCATCGAGTTTTCGCGAGGCGGTCCGTTTGGCGGCATCGATTGTGCGGCGGTCTCCCCCCTGACTACACAACGCCCCGCAACGTATCCAGACGTTGCGGGGCGTTTTCTGACCGCGGGGTGGTGTGCTCAGCTGGCGGGCGTGTCGGGCGGGGGCAGCGGGTCGGCGGCGGCACTCTGCTCACCGCGTCGACGTTCGTACTCAGGGCGTTCGGCATAGCCATACCCACCGAACACCTCCCCTCCGCGCATCAGGTCGTGACCATATCCACGACCGGTGGGATAGCGGGGGGCACTGGCGATCTGGTCCTTCTCGTGCATCGGAAATCCTCCATGAAGACGAGTGGTACTTCACGCTACGACTCGCTGGCTGGCTTCGCAAGCACGACCGTTACACAAGAGGCCCCCCACTGCCACCCGACCACTGGGTAGGTTATCAATTAAGGCTATGGAAATTCGCAATATCGCAATCGTCGCGCACGTCGACCACGGGAAGACCACCCTTGTCGACAAATTGCTGCGCCAGGCTGGTGCCTTTCGAGACAACCAGGTCGTTGAAGAACGTGTCATGGACTCGAACGCGCTCGAAAAAGAGCGTGGCATTACGATCCTGGCCAAGAACACCTCCGTCGTGTGGCGCGACACGAAAATCAACATTGTCGACACACCGGGCCACGCCGATTTTGGTGGCGAGGTTGAGCGCATTCTGCGCATGGTCGACGCCGTGTTGCTCGTAGTCGATGCGTTCGATGGTCCGATGCCGCAGACGCGCTTCGTGCTGCGCAAGGCGCTCGAGCTTGGTCGCACGCCGATCGTGATGATCAACAAGATCGACCGCCCCGGTGCGGATCCGCACCGTGTGCACGACGAAGTGCTATCGCTCTTCATCGAACTCGAAGCGAATGATCAGCAGCTGGACTTCGTGACGGTCTACGGCTCAGGTCGCGACGGTACGGCCACGATGGAACTCGATCAGCCGCTACAGGATCTCACGCCGCTGTTCGAAACGATTGTGAAGATGGTGCCGCCACCGCCGAGCGATCGCACCGGGCCGTTCCAGATGCTGGTGTCCACGATCGACTACAACGCGTTCGTTGGTCGTATCGCGATTGGTCGTATCGAGCGTGGCACGGTTAAAGTGGGCGAGCAGGTGCTGCTCAACTCCATGGATACCACGAAAAAGCCTGAGCAGTCGCGCGTGACCAAGCTCTTCGGTTTCTCGGGTCTTGAGCGCGTGGAAACCGATTCGGCGGGTGCCGGCGAGATTGTGTGTCTGGCCGGACTCGAAGGCGTCGACATTGGTGACACGGTCACCGATCCGGGGTTCCCCGATCGTCTGGAAGGCATCACCGTCGAAGAGCCCACGATTTCCGTGGACTTCCTCGTGAACAACTCACCGTTCGCGGGCAAGGAAGGCAAGTTCGTCACGTCGCGTCAGCTGCGTGAGCGTTTGTTCAAGGAGCTCGAACGCAACGTTGCACTGCGTGTGGAAGAGACCGACGCGACGGATACCTGGAGCGTTGCCGGCCGCGGCGAACTGCATCTTTCCATTCTCATGGAAACCATGCGTCGCGAAGGCTTCGAGTTTCAGGTGTCACGCCCCAAGGTGATTTTGCGCGAAGGCGACAACGGTCAGAAGCTTGAGCCGTACGAAGAGCTGTCGATCGACGTGCCCGAAGAGTACATGGGTGTGGTGTTCGAAAAGCTTGGACCGCGCAAAGCCGAAATGATCGAGATGCGTAATCCCGGTCAGGGCCTCGTGCGCTTGCAGTACAAGATTCCAGCGCGTGGTCTGTTCGGATATCGCTCCGAGTTTCTGACCGATACGCGTGGCACCGGCCTCATGCATCACCGGTTCCTGGAGTACGGGGAGTGGGCGGGTCCATTGGCAGGACGTATGCGCGGCACGCTCGTCTCCATGGAGCACGGTGTCACGGTGGCGTTCGCCCTGTGGAGTCTCGCGGAACGCTCGGTGTTGTTCGTGGATCCGGGCGCGGCCGTGTACGAGGGCATGATCATTGGTGAGAACGCGCGTCCGGGCGACATGGACGTGAATCCCACCAAAGAAAAGAAGCTCACGAACATGCGCAGCAAGTCGTCGGACGAAGCGATGATCCTTGAGCCGCCCCGCATTCTCACGCTTGAGTCGGCGCTTGAGTACATCGAAGAAGATGAGCTCATTGAGATCACGCCGCAGAGCATTCGTTTGCGCAAGCGCACGCTGCTCGCCAGCGACCGCAAGCGTACGAATCGCGAAGCCAAGCGCGATCGCGCGTAAAGCGATCTCTCGTCACGCAATCTCGCGTCACGCAATCTCGCGTCACGCAATCGCGCGTCACGCGTAGATTGCAAAAAGAAGCGCGGCGCACTCCCTACGAGTGCGCCGCGCTTTTCTTTCGTGCGTGCAGCGGGTGTTATCGCAACCACACGGCGAGATACTGCACGCCTTGTCCCGTCTCAATTGCGCGCCGCGCCGCGATGTCTCCACCCGGTGCACCGCAGATGCCATTGGGTGGCCAACGTTGCGCCAGCGTACGCGACAGATCCGTGCGCGCTGCGTACGCTTCTACAAACTCCACCTTGTCCGCACGGATCGCGTCAATAGGAAAGCCCGGTCGCGGTTGTCCATTAACAAACACGCACGCCACCCGCGTGAGGATCAACCCGCTCTTTTGCACGCTCGACGCTTGTTCGAGCGCGACGAGCAGGTTGGTGGACTCCGATGCCACCAACTCCGAACGCGGCACGCGCACGGTACGTGGCGTACGCCACTTCGCGCGCAGATCAAGATCTCGCCACACCCACTTGCTGTTCTCCGATACTTTTCCGCTGTCGAGCAGCACGCTCAGCTCCACGCGATCGCCGTCGTCAACCGAGTACGAAATCAGCCGAGGCGCGAAGCCTTCGCGCTCCACGCGAATGGCGCCGGGACCGGGGAATTTGGTGGGCACCACGAAGCGGCCATCGATGTCGGTGTGGACCGGCTCATCGCCGCCCACCAGGGAGATTTTCACGCCGTCGAGCGGTTCCATACGGGAGAAGTCTCCCACGACTCCGCCAACTCCGGTCGCCGCCGCCTCGCTGGACGCGCTGGCAAGTACTCGGGGCAACTCGGTCAGTTCGCTGACGACACGGGTGACGCCGCGCCCAGCCGTCAGCTCCTGGCGATCGCTGGTGTACCCCAGACGTTTCACCACCAGCGTGTAGGTGCCTGGCACAAGCCGCGGGAGCGCAAAGTGACCCGCATCGAGCGTGCGGGCACGAGAAACCGTGACGCCGCCCTGCTCAATGAGCACCAGGGCATCGGCAACTGGTGCGCCTGTCGCTGTCTTGACTGTGCCTCGCACGGTAGCGGTCGAGTCTGTTTGCGCGTATGCCGTCGAAGCAGTGAACACCATCCAAGCCATCACGCCGGAAGCGAGCACGGCCGCTGGCCGCCAGCGCGATGCGCTCGGCGATCGCGCGGGTAGAACGGGTGTGTGTTGCACTGGTGCCTACCTGAAATGGGGTCGAATCGTGGTTCTGAGGCTGGTACCCGCTGCGGTGAAGGTGTTCCCAAGGTTCCAAGCGCGCGCGATCGCCTGGGCTGCTGCTCACGCTCGCGGCGCGCACGCTTTCCTCGGTATCGCACGCGCAACGCGGTGATCAATCCAACTGAAGATCGCGTAAAAGATCGTTTTGAGCGAAGTCTCGCGGGTCGTGCGTTGCCAAGTGACAGTGAGCAGATGCGCGCGATGGTGTCGTACTTCGATTTTCTCTCGCGTAGTGTGCCGTACGGACGAAAGGTGTAGGGGCAGGGGGCTCCGGCGATTCGCGCGGAGCTCGCCAATGTGGTCAATGGCGAAGCGGTGTACATCGCATCGTGCGTACGCACAGCCACGACCGGTTTTTGCCCGCGCCAGTGCGGACTGGCCGTTCGGTGGTGCACCGGTGGACGCGCCGTATGCAACGGCCGGACGAGATGTCGGCGCGAGTGTGTCGCCGCGCACCAAATCAATGGATTCCCTTCGCCGTCCCTGGAAAAAACACCGGCACGAAATCGCTCAGCCTGCATCATTTCTCCGTCGGGTAGTTGCGGCCCGCACTGCATCTGTCGATACTCCCCCTCGGCGCCTCGCATGGGGCATTGCGCCACCGCCCCAGCAGGTGCAGGATGGACAAGCAGCGTCCGCTTCTGGTGCGCTGTGCATGTCCGTGTTTTGTCACTCTTCTGGAGAATCCGCTCATGCAGGAGCTGTTCGGGTCGTGGTCGTGGGATGCATCGAATGATGAAGATGCTGCGTTCCGCTTGACACACCCGCTCGTGGCCGGCAGTGCTGTCGCGTTTGCTGCGCTCGACGATGATGAAGAAGATCAGATCGAGGAAGATGACGACGTCGATTTCGATGATGACGATGATCTCGATGATGACGACGACGATCTGGACGACGATCTGGACGATGATGATCTCGACGACGATGACGACGACGACGATCTGGATGATGATGATGATGACGACGATGACGAAGACGAAGAGGATGATCTCTTTGTCGATCTCGACGATGACTACGACGTCGACGACGATGAGGATGATCGTCCCGGCCGTCCAGTCGACGAAGATTGATCTTTCGGACGCTCCGTCGATCTCGCTTTGTTGACGACGGGGCGTCAGGCCGTTACCGTTATCGTTCTGTCCGGCAACGCGTTGTTATTGCGGTGCTGGACCTGGTGCCGGGCCTGTAGCTCAGGTGGTTAGAGCGCACGCCTGATAAGCGTGAGGTCGGAGGTTCAACTCCTCCCAGGCCCATACCCGACATCTGCCGCTGTTCGCGTTCGCCCAAAAATCGATGTCGTATGGTGTTGCCTCAGGGCCCGGTGAAAACCGGGCCCTGTTGCGTTTTCCCTCCGGCGCGGACCATCACACCCTGCGCCCTGTGCCAGAATGCTGACGCCAAAGCGCCCATTCTGTGACGGCCGTGCCGAGCACCAGGCCAAGAGTGTGACGCCAGCCCCTCGCCTTGCGTCCCCCGTGTGACTTCTACTCTCAGGACGCAATGACACGCTTGACCGCTTCGCTCGAAACAATCCTCCAGGTTCTGCACGATC
Source organism: Gemmatimonadaceae bacterium (assembly GCA_022843265.1). Lineage (GTDB taxonomy): Bacteria > Gemmatimonadota > Gemmatimonadetes > Gemmatimonadales > Gemmatimonadaceae > JAABRT01. The sequence goes on along the minus strand of JALHNZ010000001.1, from coordinate 146,295 downwards.
GCGGTATGGACGACGTCCTGCTGCGCGAGGGCGATCCTGTACAGCTGCGCAAAGGCGACAAGTCGTTCCCGGTGAGTCGCGATGTGCTCGGTCGCGAGCAGATTCTCCGAATGCTCGACCACACGAGCGGCAATGACGTACCGTGGCCCACAGAGTTTTCACTGGCCGATGGTCGCGGTGTCACGGTGGCCGTTGCTGGGCCAGCCGATGCAACCCAGCCCCTCGAAGTGGTGCTCGCTCGTCGCCGCAGCGACACCCCGCGCGGCGCGCCGGCTCTGCCCACCCCTCTTTCGTCGGATGCCCTGATGCAAGAGCCCGTGCTTCGCGCCTCTGATGCCGTCGCCGCCCCGTCGCCAGTGCAGCACCCCGCGCGTCGCATTTCCGACCACTCGTGGGGCCCGTTCGCCACGCGTGCGCTCGCCCTCGCCGAGCTCGAACGCTTGCTTCGCAAGCAGGTGGAAGTAGGCGCCGCCGATTTGCATTTGCGCGTGGGCGAACCGCCGGTGCTGCGGCGGCGTGGCGATCTTGAGCGCATGGCAGGCGAGCCGCCGCTCGACGACGCACGACTCACCGCCATGGTGACGGCCGCCATGCCGCCCAAAAACGAGGCCGAGTTCGCCGAGTTGTCAGACACAGACTTTGCGTACGAAATCGAAGGTGTTTCGCGCTTTCGCGCCAACGCGCTGAAGGATCGAAAAGGCACGGCCGCCGTGCTGCGCACCATTTCGTCAGATACTGTTACGGTTGACGAGATGGGCATCAGCCCGGAAGTCCGACAGCTGTGCTACCTGAGCAAGGGACTGGTGCTGGTGACCGGACCCACCGGTTCGGGCAAATCCACCACCATGTGCGCGCTGATTGATCTGATCAATCGCACGCGAAATGATCACATCATTACGATCGAAGACCCGATTGAGTTTGTACACAAGAACAAGCAGTGCCTGATTACGCAGCGGCAGGTTGGGGTGCACACCACCAGCTTCAAGAGCGCTCTGCGCGCCGCGCTGCGCGAAGACCCGGACGTTGTGCTGGTCGGTGAGTTGCGCGATCTTGAAACCGTGGCCATCGCCATTGAAACGGCAGAGACAGGCCACCTGGTGTTCGGTACGCTGCACACGGCCACGGCGGCCGGTACGGTTGATCGAATCATTGATCAGTTTCCCGCCGACCGTCAGGAGCAGATTCGCGTGATGCTGGCCGAGTCACTGAAGGGTGTGGTGTCGCAGACGCTGCTCAAGCGCACCAGCGGTGGCCGCATCGCGGCGCGTGAAATCATGATCGTAAACAGCGCGATTTCCAATTTGATTCGCGAAGGAAAAACGGTACAGATTCCGTCCATCATTCAAACCAACAAGCGGCTCGGTATGGTCATGCTGAACGACGCGCTGATGGATCTGGTGAATGCTGGTGAAGTGGATCCGCTGGAGGCCTACACGAAAGCGGTCGACAAAGGCAATCTCGCCGAACGCCTCAAGTCCAAGGGCTTTGATGTGGCGGTGATGCAGCGACAGCGTGACGCGATTGGTGCGTAGCGCGTGTGGGGGGCGTGTGTGACCGGCGGTCGCGAAAAACGCGTGACCGCTGGTGTGCTGGCGCCGCCTCCTGTGTTTCCCGCACTCGTTGTGGTGCTCGCGGAGATTGCACGCGCTGTGCGTCCCATCATCGCGCCGTGGGACGCGCTCCGATGGAGCTGGCTCGCCGCACTGGGGCTGCTGTTCGCGGCGATTGCGCTCCTGATTGGGGCGTTTGTGGTGTTTCGGCGAGCCCGTACACCGGTTGAGCCGTGGAAACAAACGCGAGCCATCGTAACCGCTGGGCCGTATGCGTGCACGCGCAACCCCATCTATCTCGCGTTCCTGCTCATCCAGCTCGCGTACGCTCTCGGCCGCCCGAACGTCTGGGCGCTGGTCTTGCTACCGCTCACCATCGCGGCGCTGCAGTGGGCGGTGATTGGGCGCGAAGAGCGGTATCTCGAGCGGCTGTTCGGCGACGAATATCGCGCCTACCGTGAGCGCGTACGCCGCTGGTTGTAACGTGGTCGCTTACGACGCGGTCGACTACTGCGGCGCCGAGCCCGCGCTTGTCACCCACGCGGTCCACCAGAGATCACGCAGCATGTTCGCACCGGCGGCCAGCCGCGCGGCGGTGAACTGCTTGTTCTCTGCGGAACGCGAATCAATGCCCCACGCGTCATTCTTGTCGAGCGCGTACAGCCGCTCGACTTCCGCGTTACTCGCGTTGATGTAGGCGATGATCGCCGCGCGCACATCGCGATGCACCGCGGCCTCGGCGCGAACAAGTGGCTTGACATCCGTCTGCTCGATATGCGCTTGTACGTACGCGGTTTCGAATCGACCATGGAATGCGCGATCCGTTGCGTACCCGTTCGGATTTGCGCCGGCCCATCCGTTGTAGTGAATCGTGGTGTGCGCGGGATTCGCGGCGTCGGCCACGTAATGCCCGAGAATGCCCGCATCATTCAAAATGCGCGCTTCAATCCACGATCGGGTTGCGGAGTCGGGCGCGGTCCGCCACATGCGGAACTCCTGTCGCAAACGCTGCGTGAGCTCAAGCATGGCGAACGGCAGGAATCCCATCGTCACGGCGTCGACACCCGCCGCGCGCAGTGTATCGGCGTAGGCGTAGCGATGCGGTGCCTTGAGGGCAGCCGCCAGCACCGCGGGCGTTGCCATTTCGAGATCCACAAAATGGTCGGCGTTGAACGCCCCATCGAGCGCCGGATCGAGATCGCGCTCGGCGCGAGCCTTCCAGCGATCAGGCTCCGGGTTGAGATAGGCGAGCTGATCAACCGCCGCGCGGAAGAAGGCTGGCATGGAATCTGGTAGCGATGCTGCCGCCACCGCGCCAACAATGCGATGGCCCTTGGCGCCCCACGCAAAAATCGAAGAGGGGAGCAGCAGCGCCGCAATCACAAGTGCAAACGCAGTGGTGTGGCGTGCGCGCACGCGCGGTGTTGATCGGGTCAGTGGCATACGCGAACGTTAGCCAGCGCGGGCGGTGTTGTCACTCGCGGCGAGGTACCAAATGCATCCGGGTGCATCTCTGAGCCACCGCCGCGCGCGTTACCCGTGCACAGGCAGTCGGATCTCCACGGTGCAGCCACCGCCGGTGGAGTTGGTCATGCGGAATGCGTATCGATCGCCGTACAACATGGCCAGGCGTGTGCGCGTGTTCGTGAGACCGATACCGAGACCATCCACGTTGGGTGTTGCCGCCAGAAATCGTCCGCTGTCCGTAATGCGTCCGTCCAATCCGCGACCATTGTCTTCCACGCGCAGTTCGAGCATTGGGCCGAGTCTTCGTGCACTCACCTGAACCGACTGCCCGGTGCGTCCCGGCCAGATTCCGTGCTTGAGTGCATTCTCCACCAACGGTTGCAGCACGAAGCTCGGCACATCGAGATCCACCGCGGCTGGATCCACATCGATGTCAACGGACAGGCCATCGCCGTAGCGCACGCGCGCCACCTGCAGGTACAGCTCCACCAGTTCGATCTCGCGCCACAGCGGAATGGTAGGCGATGCAGCCGTGCGCAACGAAAGTCGCAACAGATCGCTCACCGAGCTCAGCGCGCGCTGCGCCTGACGCACATCCATTTCCATGAGCTCCGTCACCGAGTTTAGTGCATTGAACAGAAAGTGCGGATTCAGCTGCATGCGCAGCGCTTCCAACTGTTGCAATGACAACCGCTCTTCGAGTTCCGTGGCGACACGATCGCGCTCACGATAGCGGCGCACGAACTCCACCATGTACGCGGCGCCAAGTATGGCCCAGTACATCATGAACTGAAAATCGAGATGCCGCACGGCGGTGCGCACAAACACATCGGCGTACTGCGGCATGACACCGCGCCATGGGGTGAAGCGCCAGTCCAGCCAGCCGATCATGATCGCGCTGGCGACCATCACCACACCAGAAGCAAATAAATGCGTGGCCAGCCACACCCGCACGCGGCCATCGCGCAGGGGCACGCGATCGACCAGTGTCAGAATGGCCTGTGACCAGATCGCCCACACCATCCAACATGACACCTGCCAGGCGAGTGCGGCGCCGAGCGAAATCGCCCCCGGCGCGCCGCGCGCGGCGAACCAGACGGCAAATCCCGCGATCGTGCCAGGTATCAACCAGATCGACGCAAACAGCACGCGGGTCCACATACGCAGCCGTTTCCCCTCGTCGGCAATGGTGATGGTCGCCGGCGTTGAGGTGCCACGCGCTCCCGTGTTGCGATCGGCAGATGGGGACGAAGCGGACGAGGATGTCACGAAACGTTGGCTGAATGAGACGAGCGGAGCGGACGCGTTCTGTCAGGAATTTCTGCGGCCGCGGGCGCGGTGAGTCGCGCGGATGCAAAGCAACGACTCGGCACGTCGCGGTGTCCAAGTCGGCACGTTAGTCGCTGATCCACGCCACGGCGAGGGTATAGGGTCCAGCAACTCGAACGCAGAAACTGACGGCGTGTGTGTACGTAGGGGAGCATATCGCGGCCGGGCGAGACTTCGCCGGCGCACGTTGGCGGAACGGGACCACCTGACCGGGGGAGCAATGCAGAAGGTACGAGTGCTCATCGTGGACGATGAAGGGCTATCACGCCAGCGAATCCGCCGCCTTGTGCAGGCTGAGCCAGACGCCGAAGTGATCGGCGAATGCGCCAATGGCGTGGAGGCGGTCCAGGCAATCCGTGAGCACTCCCCGGACGTGGTCTGCCTCGATGTGCAAATGCCCGAGCTCGATGGGTTTGGTGTGTTGCAGCAGCTGGGCGGTGCACCCGCACCCAAGGTCTTGTTTGTGACCGCCTATGATGAGCATGCGTTGCGTGCCTTCGATGTACACGCCGTCGATTACGTCCTGAAGCCTGTCGACGCCGATCGTTTTCGTACCGCATTCGACCGGGCACGGCGTGCGCACCTGCAGTCATCCGCCGCCGATCGTCTTGGACAACTGCTCGACACCGTGCGTCGAGTGTCTGACGGCGGCGCGCCGTCTCCTGCCGACATCGCGCTGGGTAGCGCCCCGGTTGGTGAGAGCACAACGGCAACGGTGGCCAACGGCGCCACCCGCTACGCGAGCCGGGTTCTGGTCAAGCACGATGGTCGCATGTTCTTTGTGAAGGTGGGCGACATTGACTGGATTGAGGCGGATCGCAACTACGTGCGATTGCACGTGGGCAAAACGGCGCATACCATTCGAGAGCGCATCAGTCATATCGAAGAGACCCTTGATCCGCGCATGTTCGCCCGTATCCATCGGTCGACGATCGTGAATCTCAATCGTGTGCGGGAGATGCAGCAGTGGTTCAGTGGCGACTACGTGGTCATTCTTGAGAGTGGAGCGCGCCTCCGTCTCAGCCGTCACTACCGCGATCGCGTGGAGCGACAAGTCGGCGCGGCGTAGCATGTGCCCATGGTGCGTCAGTGAAAAAAACTGACGCACCCATGCACTTGCGCCTGCGATTGGCCGACATGGCGATTCGTTGGCGATTTAAGAGACACGCGTCGCGTCCACTGAATGTGACGTGGGCCAGATCTCGTATTGGGCGACCCATGTGGATGCGTCGGCTGATTACGCTGCCGGTGCATCGGACCGAAGTTGATCTCGGTACGCATCGTGTGGAGCTGCTGGCGGCTCCTGACTCGCCCGACACACGCTCCGTCGCCGAGCTGCATCGCGTGGTGCTGTACGTGCATGGTGGTGGATACATCGCCTGCTCGCCGGGCACACATCGGCCAATGGCGGCGCGTATTGCGCGCGAATGGAGTGCGCTGACGGTCGTACCTGACTATCGACTTGCCCCTGAGCACGCGTTCCCCTCCGGACGTGATGACGTGCTCGCGACATGGCGCTGGGTGATCAACGAGCTTGGCGTTGATCCGTCGCATGTGGTGTTCGCCGGTGATTCCGCCGGCGGAGGACTCGCGCTGGCCGCGGCATTGGCCTGTCGTGACGCGGGACTGCCGATGCCTGGCGCACTGGTGCTGTTCAGTCCGTGGACGGACCTCACCTGTAGCGGGGACTCGCTTACGCAGAATGCCGAGCGCTGCGCGATGTTCGTGCCCACGCAGTTGCAAGCGGCCGCCGCGCTCTACGCCGGCAGTATTCCTCTCGACGATCCGGGCGTGTCGCCGCTGCTTGCGGATCTGTCAGTGCTGCCACCGCTCTGCGTGCATGTGAGCGAAGACGAACTCTTGCGTGATGATTCATTACGCCTCGCCGAGCGCGCGCGTGCCGCTGGAGTGATGGTGTCGGTACGCACCTGGTCGAGCGTTCCACACGTGTGGCAGTTTCTGGTGGGTCTGCTGCCAGAAGCGCGCGAATCCATGGACGCCGCATTCGCTTTTGTGCGCGAGCACGTACCGGCGCACACGCTGGATGCATTGCGCACACGACATGATTCGCATGTGAATCGGCGAAAACACAAGCACAACGAAACAACCGTGCCTCACGTGTAACGCGCACGTGACCGAGTGAGAAAGCGTGCGTCTCTGGAGCAACTCCTTCTCTTACTCGCTTATCATGGTGTTTCGTCCGCCCGACTGGATCCCGCTTGAACGTGCACTCATTCGTGAATACGGTGAGGCCGCGCGCGAAGCGGCCAGCGCGTTCTGGTTTGTGGGGTTTGTTGACGGCCCGGCTGACGTGGGTCAGCTGCGTTTGTATGAACACACGGGCACACGACGTCGTCTCGTCCTCGATGACAATGGCCGCGCGTATCGGCAGCATGCCGATCTGGAGCACTACAGCCCGGTTGCACTCACCGATGCGCTGGTAGACGCGCTGGCGTAAGTCGCCGTTGCCGCCGACGCACGAACGTGGCAACGCGGCGCCGCTGAGAAACAGTTCGGACCCGCTCAAGTACGGTTGCCACGCGGCCGAGACTCCTTCGAATGCTCCCTCGCATTCCCGAGACGCGGATCACTCACCTTGGCTCCGGTAGTTCGCCGGTGCCCGCGGTGCGTCCCGCCGGACCGGTTGATCCGGCGCTTTCGAGTGCGCTGGGCGAGCTCGCGCGCGCGGGAATTGATCTCACGACGCTCTTCGAGGGCGGTGCGGACTCGCTGGTCGTGCGCGAACTGCCGACGGCCACGGCACTGGGTGACGTACTGGAGCGGGCACGAGCCGCGGTTGTCCGGGGGCTGCCGAGCGAAGCACTGGCGGCACTCGATGACGGCTGGGAGGGCGCATCGCGCACGGAAGGTGGGTGGTACTATCGCGCCGCCGCCCTGATGCTGCTGGGGCTGCCGGGAGAGGCGGACCGCGTGCTGAGCCAGGCGCTGGTCCCGCGAGGCGGATCGGTGGCGCTGCACTTTCTGCACTCCGTTGTACGCGACTTTCAATCGGACTCGGCGGGAGCGCGTGAGTCGCTGGCGAACGCGCTCGCGCGTCGGCCCGGTCACACGCTGCTCGTCTCCTGGCAGGCCGTCTTGCTTGCACGAAGCGGTGACCGCGCCGGCGCGCACGCGCTGCTCGCACCGTTGCTCGACGCAGAGCCGGAATCGTCCGTGCTTGCCTGGGCGCGCAAAGCCGTGACCGCCGCAGGCGCGCAGCATGTGCGGACTTCGAGCCTCTCGCGCCTTGTTGAGATGGACATGCCAGACGACGTGATCTTCCGCCCCGGGCGCGCGCCGGCCGCCGCGTTGGGCGCGCGGTCCAGCGCACCGGTTGATGTGGCGCTTCGCAAAGTGGGCGCGCAACTCGTGGCGGGATCCGCACAGGACGTCCGTCTTGAGGTGCGGGCCATGTTGCAAGGCCTCGCGCCGGGCGGTCAGCTCGATGGGACCGTACGCCCTGAGCAAGCGCTGTCCGTACGCAGCGCACTGGTCGCTGTGCTGGGCGTGCTCGCGCGCGAAGAGCCTGGCGCCGTGCCCCGGGCATCATCACCGCTCGAGGCGACCGCCGATGCTCGCGGCCGTTGGGCGTTCACGCCATCAAGTGCGCGGCCTGGCGTGCGTGCCGATGCGCTGCCACCGAGCAGCGGGCCGCGTGCTCTGTTGCTGCACGCGTTGCGCGCCGGCGATCTGCTCGCCGCCGCGGCGCTGCTGGCCGAAACCGGCGCCAAAGAGGGCGAGGCCGTGGCCTCGGTGCTTCGTACGATGCTGGAGGGCGCCGAAGCGCCGGTTGAGCATACGGTTAAGGCGGGCGTGGTGCAGGAACGACTCGACGACCAACTGCTCGTGCCCATTCGTGTTGGCCTCTCGCTGCTGCAGGAAGCGTCAGCGCGCGACGAGGCTCGCGCCACGATCGCCGCCGCGCCGCCAGCAGTGCGTGATGCGTCGGCGAGCGCTGCACGAGTGGACGTGTTCGCCACGGCACCAGACGTTGCACGGGATCCGCGCGAGCTACCGCCTGGTGTGGCGCTGGGGGCGGTGGTGCCGCCCGTCTGGCAGGCCACTGTCGCGGGCGGTGCGCAGGCGAACGAGGACGCTGCAGAACACATCCCGCGCGAAAATGTGGCGACGCAGATCCCCTCACTGGCGATTCTGTGCATGGCGCTCGCGTTCGCCGCGCTGTTGGCCGGTTACGGCATCGCGTCGATCGCACTTGCAGGCGGTGCGAGCTGGCTCGTACTGCGAAGCTCGATCGCCGCCTCTCGCGAGCGTCGTCAGCCAATCGAGCAGGTCACATCGGAGCACGAGCAACGCTAGATTGAGCGCTGATCCGGCAACCCCGTCGGTTCACTGTTCGTTCGCTCGCGTCCGCGCCGTCGCGTGGCGTGACGTTTCCGTTTTCCGTTCTGATCATGGCTCAGTCATCGTCCGCGCCAGTTTCGGCGTTTCTCCGTCATCATTTTCGTCACTTCAACGCTGCCGCGCTTATTGATGCCGCTGACGGTTACACGCGTCACATCGATGCGGGTGGCAAGATGATGGTCACGCTGGCCGGCGCCATGAGCAGTGCCGAACTTGGACTCTCGCTCGCCGACATGATTCGCGCGGGCAAGGTGCACGCGATCACATGCACGGGCGCCAATCTCGAAGAAGACGTGTTCAATCTGGTCGCGCATGATCACTACGTGCGTGTGCCAAACTACCGCGATCTGACGCCGCAAGACGAAGAGGCGTTGCTCGCGCGGCATCTGAACCGCGTGACGGACACATGCATTCCGGAAGAAGAAGCGATTCGTCGCATTGAAAAAGCGATTCTTGCCGAGTGGCAGGCGGCCGATCAGTCGGGCGCCCGGTATTTCCCGCACGAGTTCATGTATCGCATTCTTCTCAGCGGCGCGCTTGAGGAGTACTACCAGATCGATCCGAAGAACTCGTGGTTGCTCGCAGCCGCGCAGGCGAACCTTCCGATTTACGTGCCTGGTTGGGAAGACGCGACACTCGGCAACATCTTCGCATCGCATGTGATCGACGGCAGCGTGAAGAACGTGCACACGGTACGCACGGGCATCGAGTACATGATGCACCTCGCGGAGTGGTACACGGAAACAACGCGCAGCACGACGATTGGATTTTTCCAGATCGGCGGCGGCATTGCGGGTGACTTCCCGATCTGTGTGGTGCCCATGCTGCATCAGGACTTGCAGCGCACCGAAGTCCCGCTCTGGGGCTATTTCTGTCAGATCAGCGACAGCACCACAAGCTACGGTTCGTACTCGGGAGCTGTGCCCAACGAAAAGATCACGTGGGGCAAACTGGGCGTTGAAACGCCAAAGTTCATCATTGAGTCAGACGCGTCGATCGTCGCGCCGCTGATTTTTGCGCTGGTGCTCGGCCAGTAACTCGCGACAACCCGGCGCCTTACGGCGTCGAGTCCACCGCCGGAGTGCGTGCTTGTGGCAGCGCGGGAACGCGCAGTCGCTGCCCGGCACGCACATTGTCGTCGCGCAATCCATTGAGCTGACGCAGTACGTCGATTGAACTGTTGTACTGCCGCGCGATCGACGTGAGTGTCTGTCCACGCTCGATCACGTGCGTGGTGTATCGCTCGGGTTGCACAGGCGCGATGCCCGAGCGTTGCACGCGTGCGGCATCATCACTCACGCGCCGACGTTCGCGCATCGACACGCGCGCAATCGCGTCGGTCGCCGTGAGCGCACTCGCGTCCACTCGCAGTGTCACGGCGCGGTCCGGTGTGCGCAGCAAGACCCGCTTGGCGTCGCTGGCCGAGTCAACGGTCATGACAAAGGCCGACTCGTACGGCCAGGATTCCAGATACAGCGCCAGCGGTCCGCCGTCGGCGGGGCGCAGGAGCGTGACCGGTGGCGCGCCCACGTAGAGCAGGCGGCGATCGGTTGCCACGAGCAGGCCATGCGACAAACGCCAGAGATCTGACGGTCGACGCTGCGACGCAAAGGTTCGCTCGATCACGCGCTCACCGGGCACCAGCAGGGCGCTCAGCTCGCGCTCGGCGGTCTCGCGGGCGATGCGACGTGTGCCGATCGGGGACACCACGCTTGCCGCGGCGGTCAGGCCAATTACGAGCGCCACGACGGAGGCCCGCGACAGCGCCAGCACGAGCCGGCGCATGGGCCGGTTGGGCCGGGTTCGGCTAAACGGGTCGACGGGCAATGGTGCCCGCGCGGGAGCGGTCATGTGGGCAAGCTAGGCGGTGCAGGGGCCGCCCAGAAAGGAAAAGCTTGACATTTTCGTGCTGCCAATACGTATTAGCACCACGCCGCGGCGCATTTTCTTCTTCCCTCCCATGCCTCCCGCCCCTAAACCGCCCTCCGCTCGAGTCACCATTCGCGACGTTGCCGCGCGCGCTGGCGTGTCCCAGCCCACGGCCTCGCTGGTGCTCGGTAAACACCCCCGCGCGCGGGTGGCGCCGGCCACCCGGGAACGCGTGATCGCCGCCGCCCATGCCCTGGGCTACCGACCGAACGTGGTGGCGCGATCGCTGGTGCAGGGCCGTTCGTTCGCGCTCGGTGTGGTGGTGCCCGATCTACGAAACCCGTATGTGATGGACGTGGTCGCGGGCGCCGAGCGCGTTGCATCTTCTGCGGGCTACGCCGTGTTGCTGTGCGACCGGTCCGCGCGGCCCGCCGCGGCGCACCTGGAAACGCTGCTGTCCCGTCAGATCGACGGCGTGCTGCTGGACGCGGCAGGTGCGGCCGCGCTTCCGGACGATGCGCTGCGCGGGGTAAACGTGGTGCTGATCGATGAACCGTCCGATCGCTGGCCTGGCGTGGCCACGGACGCGCGCGCGGCAGGGCGACTGGCCGCTGAACATCTGCTTGCGCTGGGGCATCGGACGTTTGCCTTTATCGGTCCTGCGGCCGATGTGCACGCGTTTCGCATGCGCGAGCGCGGCTTCGCGGAAACGGTTCGTGCGGCTGGGGTGTCGATGCCGAGCGAACGTTGGCGACGCGAACCCGCGACCGTCGCGGGTGGGCAGCATGCCATGCGCGCGTTGCTCGCCCTGCGCCCTCGACCTACTGCGGTCTTCTGCGCGAACGATCTGGTGGCGATTGGCGCCGTCAAACAGTGCTTGACGCAGGGTGTCTCGCTGCCGGATCAACTCTCCGTTGTCGGGTGCGACGACATTGATATGGCGCGACTGATCACACCAGAGCTCACCACGATCGCGATTCCCGCGCGCGAACTCGGTGCTCGCGCGGCTCGCTTGTTGTTGTCGTACATCGAGCATCGTGATGATCCACCGGATCCTGTAACGCTGGCCGCGCGTCGCGCACTGTCGCGCCCGTTGCCGGTGCGACTGATGTCGCGCGCTTCAAGCGCGCGAGTGCCCGCGGGGGCCGTGTCATGATGCAGTTTCCGTCGGCGATCATTACCGGTACGGGGCATGCCATCCCGTCACGCCGCGTCACGAACGCGGAGCTGAGTGCGGCGCTCGGTGAAGACATCGCACCGTTTGTGTCGGGAACACTGGGCATCGACGAACGCTGGTGGTGTGCGGAGGGAGAAAGCACCGCCGATCTCGCCGAACGTGCTGGCCACGCCGCGATGCGCGCCGCGGGTGTCGAGCCAGACACAATTGATTTGCTCATTGTGGCTACCGACACACCCGAATACGTGTCGCCGGCAACGAGTTCCGAAGTGCAAGGTCGGCTCGGATGCACGCGTGCGGGCACGTTCGATCTCAACGCCGGCTGCGCGGGCTTCGTGACGGCACTCGACGTTGCGTGGAAATATGTGCGTGCCGACGAACGGTATCAGCGCGTGCTGGTCATCGGCGCGTACACCATGTCACGGTGGCTCGACCCGCTCGACAAGAAGACGGTGACCATCTTTGCCGACGGTGCAGGGGCCGTGGTGCTTGAGCGTGGTCCGCGTGACGGCGTGTTGGCGAGTGAGTTGTACGCCGACGGATCACTCGCGCGCGACATGGGCGTGTTCGCAGGTGGTTCACATGAGCCGATCACCGCGCGCGTTCTGGAAGAAGGCGCGCGCAATCGGTTGCGCTTTGTACGCAAGTATCCGGCCTCCGTGAATGAAGAAGGCTGGCCACGTATCGTGCGGTCGGTACTCGCCCGAGCTGGCGCTGAACCACACGATGTGCAGCTCTGGTTTTGGACGCAGGTAAATCGTTCAACGATTGTGGAAGTGATGCAGCGGCTCGACGTGCCAATGGAGCGGGCGCACACGATCATGCACAAATGGGGCTACACGGGATCGGCGTGTCTGCCCATGGCGCTCGATGATGCGGTGCAGCAGGGACGGTTGCACGACGGCGACCTTATTGTTTTCACGGGCTCGGGTGCCGGGCTGGCCATGGGTTCGTTGGCAATGCGATGGCGCACACGTGCTGGCGCGGCTGGAGCAACGCCATGACGCACACACTGGTGCATGAGCTGCTGGATCGTGCGGCCGCGACACCAGACGGTGTTGCGTACCGAGTGCTGCCACGAGGCGCAACGGTGCTTGGAGACACCATTACATGGCGTGATTGGGCGCGAGCCGCAGAGTCTGTGGCGCGTTCACTTATCGCGCGCGGCCTCGCGGTCGGGGATCGCATTCTGGTGTTCTCTGACAATCGCCCGTTGTGGCCGATTGTGGACCTGGGCGCGCTCATGGCGGGTGTGGTGTGCGTTGGTGCCTACCCAACCAGTGCCGCTGCACAGATCGCCGCGCAGCTGCGCGACTCCGGCGCACAACTGGTGTTCGTTGACACCCACGCTCGGCGCGATATCGTGCGCAGCGTTCGCGATCAGCTCTCGTGGAATCTTACCGTGGTGGTAGACGAACCGTTTGCCGGCGGTGGGCTCGAAGCGTTCGAAGCCGACTGGTCGAGTTTTCTGGGCGAAGGCGAAGGCAACCGTGAGGCGCTTGATGCCGCGCTCCGCGCGCGCTTCGAGTCGCTCTCGCTCGATCAGGATGCCATGCTGATCTACACCTCGGGCTCTACGGGTGAACCGCGAGGTGCGCGCATTTCGCATCGATATCTGCTCGCCTCGGCGCAGAGCATTGCACAAACGCTGTCGCTGCACGCGAGCGATTCCGGCGTGTCGTTTCTGCCGTTCTGTCACGCGGCCGAACGCGTGTTCGGACTGTACGTGCGACTGCATGTTGGCATGAGCGCCGTGCTGGTTGAAGCACCCGAAGATGTGTTTACCGCGACACGGCTCTTCGAGCCCACCGTGTTCGGTGGATTGCCCCGACTGTTTGAGAAGCTCGCACGCGCCGCACAGCTGCCGAGTGCCTCATCAGACGCGCCGCACGCGATTCGCGCACTGCTCGGGGCACGCTGCCGAATCGCCACGTCCGGTGGTGCGGCGCTTGCGCCCTCAGTCGCCGAAACGTTGCACGCCGCCGGTCTGACCGTGCTTGGTGCGTATGGTCAAACGGAGCACCTGTGTGTGGCGATGAACAAACCTGGCGCGGAGCGCTTCGATACCGTGGGGCATGTCATGCCGGGCACGCACGTGCGCATCGCGGACGATGGCGAGCTGCTGGTGCGCCGCAACGCGTTGACGTTCTCGGGTTACTTCGGAAAACCTCTTGAGACAGCGTCGGCCTTTACTGCCGACGGCGAGTGGCTGCACACCGGGGATCTGGCGGAGCTGGAACCGGACGGTGCGCTGCGTATCGTCGGGCGGCGAAAGGAGTTGATCGCCCTGTCGACGGGCAAAAAGGTAGCGCCCCTCCCTATTGAAGCGGCGTTATGCGCGTCGCCGTTGATTGCGTCGGCCATGTGCTACGGCGAAGGGCGCCGCTTTCTCTCCGCCGTACTGCAGCTGCAGAGTGAAGCGGTGGCAGCGCTTCCGTCCATACGCACGGCCGTGCAGGCACACGTGGACGTTGTGAACAGTGCGCTGTCACGTACCGAACAAGTACGTGCGTTTGTGATTGCTACCGCACCGTGGAGTGTGGAGACCGGCGAATTCACACCAACCTTCAAACTCAAGCGACCTGTGATCATCGCTCAGTATCAGCACGCGCTTGATGCACTGTACGCCGAACCGTCGGAACAGGTGTCAGCATGACGCCTTCCACATCGGTTCGCGATTGGGCGCTGCGTGCGCTGGTGCTTGGCGTGGTGTGCATCGCGCTGGCCTACGCCAGTGCCTTCTTGCCGGCGCCGTTCTCCCAGGCGGGGCCGTGGTTGATGGCGGTCATGATGCCCGTGACGATGTTTGCGATGATGATTCTCGGCGCGGTTCGTGATGTTCGCGGACTCGGTCCGTTGGCGGTGCCATTCGTGCTCGTGCTCGCGCTCGTGGCGGGTGGTTTTCTCGTCGCACTCACCCTGCCGCCGGAAAGTGTCGACACACCTCTGCTGCTTGGTCTGCCGAGACGTGCCGCAGTGATCTTGTTCGGCGTGGGGCTGTTGCCCCTGTTTGTGTTGCCGATCGTGTATGCGCTGACGTTTGACAAGCTCACACTGAGCGATGAAGACATCGCCCGTGTACGCGCGGCGCGGCTTCCCGAGACGAAATCGATTGGCGCACGCGAAGGGTCGCACTGATGCAGATCAGTCCTGTGTTCGCGCTGCTGCAGACGACGGCCTTGCCCGAGCTCAAACAGCCTGTCATCGGAGCGGTCGCCATTGCCTACTTCGTGGTGGTTGCTGTGATCGGCACGTGGGCAGCACGACGCACACGATCAGCGGCGGACTTTTTTGTGGCCGGCAAAGGGATTGGTCTCTTCACGCTGGCCATTGCGTCAATGGCGGCCACGCTCTCGGGGTTTGCATTCATTGGCGGGCCCGGACTTGTGTACACGGTGGGACTCGGTGCGGTGTTCATCGTGCTGCCCGCCGCGCTCACCAACTCCATGGGCGCGTGGGTCATGGCGAAGCGGTTGCGACTGCTCGCGGAAGTTCGCGAGATGATGACCATTCCCGACGCAATCGGTGCGCGTTACCAGTCGCGCGCGGCGCAGGGGCTCTCCGCGGTGGCGATCATCATCGCGGTGATCGGTTACATGGCCACCAATATCCTGGCGCTTGGGTTGGTCATTGACGCGATTTTTGCGCCTGGGCTCGCGGCATCCATCTGGATTGGCACGCTGATTGTGCTCGCGTATTCGGTGTCAGGAGGCATTCTCGCGGGCATCTACAACGATGTGTTTCAAGGCACGTTGATGGCGGTGGCCTCCGGTGTGGTGTTCTGGTATGCGCTCGAGGCTGGCGGCGGATTCTCCGGCATGTCGCGCACGATTCTCTCCACAGACGCGGGGCTGCTCTCGCCATGGGGCAAACTTACCCCGCTTGCCGCGCTCTCGTTTTACTTCGTGTTTGGCCTCGGTTCACTCGGCCAGCCGCATGTGGTGCACAAGTTTTTCATGTTGCGCGATGCACGTCGACTTAAATGGTTTCCGCTGCTGATGACCGGCGCGCTGTTTGTCTCACTGCTGCTCTTCATAGGTGTGGGACTGGCCATGAAGTCGCTTGTGCTTAGTGGCGCAACGCCGCCGCTTCGCCTCGCGGACGACGCGACGCCCGTTTTTTTGCTCAACTTCACGCCCGTGCCCATCGCCGCGATTGTTTTCGCGAGTGTGGCAGCGGCCATCATGAGCACCGTTAACTCGTTCATGAGTATTGGCGCGGCCGCGTTCACGCATGATCTGCCAGTGGCGTTTGGTACGCGACTGAGCAACGAGCTGAAGTGGGGCCGCATCTGGACGGTTGTGATTGCGCTCGTGTCGGCGGTCGTGGCACAGGCTTCGGGTACACTGGTGGCGTTTCTCGGGATCTTCGGCTGGGGATTGTTCGCCTCCACGCTCGTGCCCGCACTCGCGGTTGGACTCAACTGGACTGGCGCAACGCGGGCCGGAGCGGTGAGCTCGATCGCCACAGGCCTCGTGATCACGTTGGCGCTTGAGACGCTCGCCTTTCAGAAAGTGTTCACGTTCCCATCTGGTGTCACGGCGTCGGCTATCGCGCTGGTGTCGTCACTGCTGGTGTTTTTTGTGGTGTCGTGGTTTACGCGCGCAACAGCTGCGACCACACTCTCGTCAGACGTTCGCGCAGTCATGGAGGCATGACATGGAGTTTGATGCAATTTCGGTAGGCGTCACCTCAGAGTGGAGCAAAACGGTTTCGGACGCGGATGTCATGCAGTACGCGACGATCACCGGCGATTTCAATCCCGTGCATGTGGACGAGGTCGCAGCGTCAGCGAGTCGCTTTGGTGGACGCATCGCGCACGGGATGCTGACCGCCGGGTTCATCTCGGCGGCGATCGCGAATGGTGTTCCCGGACCAGGCGCGATCTATCTGTCGCAAACGCTCGCGTTTCGTCAGCCGGTTCGCATCAGCGACACCATCACGGTGCGAATAGAAGTCGTGGAAATCATGGCACGTACGCGACGCGTGCGGTTGACAACGGTCTGTCGCAATCAGAACGGCACCGTTGTGCTCGACGGTGAAGCAGTTGTACTGGTCCCTCCTCCATTTTCTCCTCCCACCTCTGGAGACGTCTGATGTCGCCCGCAATGTCGTTTTTCACTCGCGCGAATGATCGCGTCTGGCGCGCGGTCTGCGGTCGCGCGCTTGTGTTGGCTACCGCGGTAATGGCTACTCCTGCGTTGGTGCAGGCGCAAACTGGATCGCTCGTTGGCGTGGTGGCAGACAGCGCCGGCAAGGCGCTTCCCGGCACGCAAGTGGGCCTCATGGGCACGCGCTTCGCTGTCACCTCCGGTACGGATGGGCGCTATCGGATTACCGGAATTCCCGCAGGCACCTACGAAATCCGCGCGCAGCGCATCGGTTCGGTCGTGCGCACGTTCGCGGGTACGGTGATTCGGGCGGGCGAAGAAACACGTCTGGATATGCAGCTGTCTTCCAGCGCACTGCAAATCGGCAGTTATGTCGTGTCTGCGTCGCGCCGTGTTGAAAAAATCACCGACGCTCCCGCCACCGTGTCGCGCATTGATGCGGACATGATTCGTAACACCGTAGGCAACTCGTTCACGGCGGCGCTCAAGGATGTGAAGGGTGTGGACTTCTTCCAGACAGGTATTGCGGCAGCTGGCATCAACGCGCGTGGATTCAACAGCGCGTTCAACAATCGCATGCTGCAAATGGAAGACAATCGCATTGCCGTGTTGCCTGAAAACGGGTTGCCGGTTGGTGTATTCACAACCATTCCGAAAGTTGATATTGCCGGCGTGGAAGTGTTGATCGGTCCCGGCGCGGCGCTCTACGGACCGGACGCCTCCAACGGCGTGATCACGCTGCTCAGCAAAGATCCCAAGCAGTACCCAGGCACCATTCTGGAGTTCAGTGTGGGCGGCAACTCGATCAGCCGCTTCGGTGAAGAAACACCGGGTACGGTGTCGTTCAGGAACGTGCAGGGGCGTCACGCGGGTGTGCTCCTGAATGGGCGGCTCGGCTACAAGGTCACCGGTGAGCTGATCGACGCCTATGATTGGCAGAATGTGAATCGCTACGCCGCGGTCGCGCCGAGCACCACGCCGAGTCCGGAAATCGGGATTGACTGGAACACCGATTACTTGCGTGGTGGTGGCGCGCTGGTGTGGTACTTCGATGGTGGAGCACGGCTGGAGTATCAGGGCGGCGCGAGCAAGTCGAACGGTGTGGGCATTACGAGCGCCGGCCGCAATCAGCTCAAGGATTGGGGCTACTGGAATCAGCAGGTGCGTTTCACCAGCGATCGGTTCTTCGCGCAGGTGTACGCGACCCGGTCGCTGTCGGGACAGACGTACGCGATCAACGGATTCTCCACCAATCGTCGGGCGGCGCGCTTCAACGGCATCAGCGATGATTCGGTAAAACAGGCCTCGGCATTTCCCGCCGACGGGCGCCTGATGGCCGCAGAAGCGCAGCACAACTTCACGGTGCCAGCGTTGCTGAACACGCGCGTGATCTGGGGCGCACAGGCGCGTCGTGATCTGGTTTCCTCGCGGCGCGTATGGCTCGAAGACGCGATCACGGGTGAGGATCTTGAGCTGCAGCAGATCGGCGCGTACGCACAGACCGAAACGCCGATCAACGAGCACACGAAGCTGGTGCTCGGCGCTCGTTATGACAAACCCGAGTTCTACGACAACCAGTTCTCGCCGAAAGCAGCGCTGCTGATCTCGCCGAGCGAGAACAACACGTTCCGCATTACGTACAATCGCGCGTTCAAGTCACCGTCCATTCTGCAGACCAGCTTCTACTTCCGTGATTTTGCGCCGTTCGTTGGCGTATTCGGCAATCGCGACGGCATTCAGGTGAAGAACGCTGCAGGCACGGTGTTGCGCACGCTTGCGGCTGTTGAACCGGAATCGAACAACACGATCGAGCTTGGCTACAAGGGTGTGATCGGCGACAAGCTGTTCCTGGAGGTCGCCGGCTGGGTGGCTCGCTACGAGAGCTTCCTGAGCCCGTTGGTGGTGGTGGCAAACCCGTTTGCGGGTGCCGCTGCGTCGTTTGCATTCAACGCGCGTACGAACACCAAATACACGAACGCCGCGGGTGCCGACCAGATTGCGCTCACCTACTTCAATCTCGGAAAGGCGACACTTTCGGGTATCGATGCCGGCTGGCGCTACCTGATCACACCGTCACTCACCACGAGTGGCACGATGTCGTTCATGCAACTCGACTCAATTATTCGCGCACCGGGCGACCCGGCCGAAGCCACGTCACTGAACAGCCCGAGTGCCAAGTTTACGGTGGGCATGGAGAGCACGGCGCTGCCGTTTGGTTCGTTTGGTGGCTTCACGATGCGCTTCGTGAAGGACTACCAGTTCCTGTCCGGAGCGCACAACGGACGCATTCCGGGGCTGCTTGGCCTTGATTTTAACGTAGGCTATCGGTTGCCATCGCAGCGGGCCCAGATCAACCTGTCCGTGCAGAATGCATTTGTGTGCACGAGTGGTACGAGCACGGCGCCGGCGTTCCTGAACGCGGCCGTGCCATCAGGGTATCGTCGTGGATGGGGCTGCGGCATTGGTCGGGAGCACATTGAGCTCCTGAACATGCCGGCCATCGGCTCCATGGCATTCCTTGGTGTACGCTTCGATCTTTGATCTCATGCAATACGTGCTGCCGTTGGTTCTGACACTTGCCGTCACCGGAATTCTTCCGGTGGCGGCAGGCGTGCAGTACGCGAGCGAACCAATCGCGCAGGCGGCCGACGTGAGGGACACTTTGCCAGGCAAGAGCAGCACGGGCCGCCATCGGTTGGGTGAGCTGAGTAAAAACTGGCGACTGTACGAGCCATCAACGCGAACTCCCGGCGCGGCGACGGCCATGTTGGTCTTCCTGCACGGGTGCACGCAGGACGCGGCCGATCTCATGCGTGGCACGCGGGTGGAAATGTTCGCCGAGCGCGCGGGCCTGATTGTGCTGGCGCCGGAGCAGGAAGCGTCCGCGCACCCGCAAAAGTGCTGGAATTGGTATGATCCGCGCCACCAGCATCGTGACGAGGGGGAAGTCGCCTGGTTGTCGTCGGTGATCACCATGATTTCCAAGCGCTACAACGTGGACGCGTCCCGGGTGCACATCGCGGGTCTGTCGGCAGGTGGTGCCATGGCACAGCTCTTCGCCACAGCGTACCCGGAGCAGGTGGCCTCGCTCACCGTTGTCAGCGGCGTGGCTGTTGGCGCGGCGGCCACGGTGCCGGATGCGCTGCTCGCCATGCGGAACGGACCGCGTGACGGAAGCACGAGTGCGTCCGTGGTGTTGTCGCGGATGGGTGAGCGGAAGCGAGCCATACCGCTGCTCGTGATGCACGGAACAACCGATGCAGTCGTGAGCCCGCGTAACGCCGATGCTCTGGTGCAGCAGTGGAGCGATGTGCTTGATGTGCTGTCGCTCGCTCGACCGCGCGAACGGTTGCAAGGCGCGAGTACTGGAAAGACGGCACAACTGCGCGCAGAAACTGATGCGGCTGGTCGCGCGTGGCTGGTGGACTGGCGCGTACGCGATGTAGGACACGCGTGGTCGGGCGGGGCGAAAGAGGGAACGTATACGGATCCTGACGGTGCCGACGCCACAGCAATGCTCTTCGCGTTCATTGCGGAGCAGGAGTCGTTCGCGGCGAGAAGCGGACGCCCGTGAGCACGGTGTACGATCCGTTAGCGTGGTGGGGATCGCACGATCCACATCGAGTGGCGGTAACTGATCCGTCGCGTGGAGCGGAGTACAGCTACGGCGCGCTCGATGAGCTTGCCAACAAGTGGAGCGCGGTTCTCACATTGTTGGGTGTAGGACCGGGCGCTCGTGTTGCCATACTCGCGCAGAATCGCATGGAGTTTGTGCCGGCGCTCACCGGGGCCAATCGACTTGGCGCCTCGCTGGTTTCGCTCAACTGGCGATTGAGTGCGCGAGAACTCGCGCGTGTGTTGCTCGATGCATCACCCACCGTGTTGTTGGGTGAAGATCGATTCACGTCACTTGCCGAGGAAGCGGTTCGCCTCTCCGGGAGTGCGAGCCCGGTGTGGTGCGATCTCGACCGCGACGCGCCACTGCTGCTGCAACGGGCATCAACACCGGCGCATCGTGCACATGTCGATGGCGACATGGCCGCACTATTGCTTTACACGTCTGGCAGCACGGGCACCCCCAAGGGTGTGGTGATGCCACATCGTCAGCTGCACTGGAATGCGGTTGCGACGAACGTCGCGTGGCAGCTTGGACCGAACGATGTTGGCCCACTGGCATCGCCCCTGTTTCACACGGGTGGCTGGGGCGTGTTCACATTGCCGTTGCTATTCTGCGGCGGACGCATGGTGATGTTCGACAGCTTTGATCCCGATCAGTTGTTGCACACCATGCGCGAACAATCGATCACCGTGGCGTTTGGCGTGCCGACCCAGCTGGATATGTTGCGTGAACGACCAGCATGGGGCGAACCGTTGCCGTCGTTGCGATGGTTTATTGCCGGTGGCGCGCCGTGCCCGCAACGCGTGCGTGATGCGGTGTGGGATGCGGGATACAATTTTCGCGAAGGCTACGGTCTCACCGAGTGCGGCCCCAATTGTTTTACCACCACGAACGCCATCGCGCACGCGAATCCAGGCACGGTGGGACACCCGCTGCCATTTCTTGAGATGCGTCTCATGAATGAGGACGGCGTTGCGGTGGAAGCGAACGCTATCGGTGAGTTGCAACTCCGCGGCCCGCAGCTGTTCGATGGGTACTTCAATGCGCCCCAGCTCACGGCCGACGTGATGACGGCAGACGGGTGGCTGCGCACTGGCGATCTCGCACTGCGCCGCGAAGACGGTGTGTGGGCGATTCGTGGGCGACGCAAGGAGATGTACATCTCCGGCGGTGAAAACGTGTTCCCGGGTGAAGTCGAAGCGGCGTTGCTCGGCTGCGTGGGAGTAGCCGAAGCGGCCGTGATCGGCGTTCCCGACGAGCGCTGGGGCGAAGTGGGATGCGCGGTCGTGGTACGCGCGGCTGGGCACGATGCGCTGGATGACGCCGCGATTATCGCGGCCGCACGCCAGAAACTCGCTGGTTACAAGGTGCCAAAGCGCGTTGTGTTTGCTGACCACGTCCCCAAGCTGGGCTCAGGCAAGATTGATCGCTCCGCGGTGCGTGCGCTCATTGATGCGCCGCCCGCCTTTGCCGCGGTGGCGCCATCATGAAATCGGATCTGATGGAGGCGGCGGTTGCCAGCACAAAAGGGGCGACAGTTCGTGGCACGCTCGCGTTTTTGCACCAGCTCGTTGGTGCCGCCGGTGTACAGGCCGTACTTGATGCGTTGCCGGCGTCGCTCGCAACCGAGTTGGCCACGGTGCAGCCGACCGACGATGTGCCGTACGCACGCCTCGTTGCGCTCTGGCAGGCCGCCGATGCGCAGCTCCGCGAGCGGTATCCGAACTGGCCTGAGCTGGGTGGACGGTTCAATATCGAGTCGCTCGGTTTGCAGTTGTACGGTGGCATTTTGCGCAAACCAACGCCCAAGGATTTTCTGACGCAGAGTGTTTCACTCTTTCGCCTGTTCTACGCGCCGGGAGACATGAGTGTGGTGCAGGAGGAGCCCGGCAGCGCCGTGCTTCGACTCGTGGGCTTTGATCCGGTGCACGCGGTATTCTGTCGACGTCAGGTTGGCGGGCTCTCCTGCGCCTTGGAGCTGGCCGGCGGTGTGGCGCCGGTGGTGCGTCATGTCCGCTGCACGCTGCAGGGCGATGTGTTCTGTGAGTGGGAGATGCACTGGACGGAACGCGAGTCGCGAGCAGGCGCATAGTCGCTTCGCCTCTGGTGCTCAGCGGGTGATTTGACGAGCGTTAGGAAACATGCCATCCACGCCACGTCACACCAACAAAGCGCGAGTCGATCGTCCAGCGGTGCCGCGTCCTGCGGCAGCGCAGATGGATCTGTTTCCCGAACGACCTGTCGTTGAGGTCCTCGACCCCAGAGCGGTTGTCGGGCCGCGCACCGCGACGTCGGCGGTGATTCGGGTTCGACTACGGTCTGTTGAAGCGCCGCATCTGGTGTTCCATGATCGACACGGCTGGTATTGCGATACCCACGGTGCAACGTGCGAGGCAGTGGCGGTCGCGCGCGCTGAGCCGCCCCGGGGTGACGCACAACTCTCGAGCAATCTGGAGTGAGCGTCTTCGCAACGCCGTTGTGGCAACCAGAGGCGCGTCAACGCGACGCCACGCGGTGGGCTGATTTCACGCGATGGCTTGCTGAACGCGAGCTGATCTCCGACTCCCGCATGACGAGTCACGCGTTGTGGAACTGGAGCGTGTCGCATCCCGCATCGTTCTGGGAAGCGCTGTGGCAGTACTGTGACGTGATTGCCGATCGCGATGCATCGGGACGGAGTTACGACGCGGTGCTGCTCGGCGGCCGTCGCATGGCGCCGCCTGATGCTACGCTCGGCCCGCGGTGGTTTCCCGGTGCGCGGCTCAATTTCGCCGAACATCTCTTGACTCGACGCGATGATCACACGGCCATTGTGAGTTGGACGGAGCAAGGCAAACAGTCAGCGCTCTCGTATGCGCAGCTGGCCGACCAGGTCGCGCGCTGCGCCGCGGCGCTCCGCGCGGAGGGCGTCGGGGCAGGTGATCGCGTGGCCGGCTGGCTGCCAAATGTCCCGGAGGCTGTGATTGTCATGCTCGCCGCGTCATCGATCGGGGCAATCTGGTCGTCGTGCTCGCCAGACTTTGGGGTGGAAGGGGTGCTCGATCGGTTTGGACAGATTGAACCGACGATACTTGTCGTCGCGGATAACTATCAATACGCGGGAAAGCGGGTAGACGTGCTTGCACGTGTACAGCACGTCACCAGTCGGCTCCCCTCGTTGCGCGCAACGTGGGTGGTGAGTAGCACCGATGTTTCCGCGAACATCGCGAATCTCGCGAATGCGGCGCATTGGAACGACGTGCTCGCTGCGCACGACAATGCGGAGCTCGTATTTGCGCGTCTGCCGTTTGACCACCCGCTGTACATCCTGTACTCGTCGGGTACGACCGGATTGCCCAAGTGTATTGTGCACGGCGCGGGTGGTACGCTGTTGCAGCACTTGAAGGAACACGTCTTGCACACCGACATGCGTGCCACTGACACCATGTTCTATTTCACCACCTGCGGCTGGATGATGTGGAACTGGCTGGTCTCTGCGCTCGCGGTCGGCGCGACCATCGTGTTGTACGATGGTGCACCGATTCCGGCCAATGATCCGTCCGTGCTCTGGCGCATGGCCGCGCAAGAGCGTGTGTCCGTGTTTGGCACCAGTGCCAAGTATCTCTCGGCACTCGAGAAGGCGGGCGTGCGTCCTCGCGAACTGGCTGATCTGTCCCGTTTGCGTTGTGTGTTATCCACCGGTAGTCCGCTCGCCGAACCGTCGTATGATTTTGTGTACCGAGACATTGCACCGCAGGTGCAACTGGCCAGCATCAGCGGCGGAACCGACATTGTCTCCTGCTTCGCACTCGGTGATCCCACAGGGGCTGTCTATCGCGGCGAGCTGCAAATGCGTGGGCTTGGAATGGCCGTAGATGTGTGGTCGGAGCACGGCGCACCGGTACGCGGCGAGGCGGGTGAACTCGTGTGCACAGCGCCCTTTCCCAGCATGCCGATCGCGTTCTGGAATGATCCGGACGGCGTCAAGTATCGGGCCGCGTACTTTGAGCACTTCCCCAACGTGTGGCGTCATGGCGACTGGGCGGAGATCACGTCGCACGATGGCCTCATTATTCACGGTCGCAGTGACGCGACGCTGAATCCCGGCGGTGTGCGTATCGGAACGGCGGAGATTTACCGGCAGGTCGAGAGCCTTCCTGAAGTGCTCGAAAGTGTCGTGACGGAGCACACGCTGGCAGACCGCTCGGGCACCGAGGCGCGCGTGGTCCTTTTTGTGCGCCTCGCACCAGGCGTCACGCTTGATGAGACGCTCACGGCGCGAATCCGCCGTTGTATTCGGGACGGCACCAGCCCGCATCACGTGCCACGCATCATTGGCGCGGTTTCGGATATTCCACGCACCCGCAGCGGCAAAATCAGTGAACTTGCGGTTCGCGAGGTCATTCACGGACGCGCGGTCAAGAATCTCGAGGCGCTGGCCAATCCCGAGTCACTGGCGGCCTTTGCCGGCCATCCAGCGCTAACCGATTGAGATTTACGCCGTTTGGCCCCACGGGACGCCCGCCCGGGTACCAGTTGTTACCTTGAAGGTTGGTATCGACGCAACATTCCTCCCCAGCACGAGCGATTCCCATGGCTACCACCACCGTACCCGAAGCCGCCATTGGCACGCACGACACGTTTCCGATCAACGGCACTGACTACATCGAGTTTTTCGTTGGCAATGCCCGGCAGTCGAGCGTGTATTATCGCGCGTCATTCGGCTTTCGATTGATCGGATATCGGGGACCGGAAACGGGTGTCCGCGATCGGGCGAGCTACTTGCTGGAGCAGGACAAGATTCGCATTCTGCTCACATCGCCGCTTGGTCCGGACGGTGCGATCGCCGAGCATGTGCGCAAACACGGCGACGGCGTGCGCGATCTGGCGTTCTGGGTAGACGATGCGCGGGACGCGTGGGCGAAAGCCGTTGAGCGCGGTGCCACATCGGTGCAGGAGCCCACGGTGCTGACCGATGATCATGGCGAAGTGGTGATCGCTGCGATCTCCACGTACGGCGATACGATTCATTCGATCGTGGAGCGCAAGAACTATTCGGGACTGTTTCTGCCCGGGTTCGTGCCCATGTCGTCAGAGTTTGAGCCGGGCCCGGTTGGTCTCAAGTATGTGGATCACTGCGTGGGCAATGTTGAACTCGGTCGGATGAACGACTGGGTGGGTTTTTACGAGCGAGTCCTTGGTTTTCATAACCTGCTCACGTTCGACGACAAGGACATTTCCACAGAATACTCCGCGTTGATGTCGAAGGTGATGTCGAATGGAAACGGACGCATCAAGTTTCCGATCAATGAACCGGCGTCGGGCAAGAAGAAGTCACAGATTGAAGAGTATCTCGACTTTTACGGCGGGCCCGGTGTGCAACATATTGCCGTAGCGACCGACGATATCATTGCGACGGTGTCGGCGCTCAAGGCCCGCGGCGTGGAGTTCCTGCGCGCACCCACCACGTACTACGAAGAGTTGCAGCAGCGTGTGGGCGCGATCGACGAACCCGTTGACGTGCTCTCGGAGCTCGGCATTCTCGTGGATCGGGACGACGAGGGATACCTGTTGCAGATCTTCACCCGGCCGGTGCAGGATCGCCCCACGCTGTTTTTTGAAATCATTCAGCGCAAGGGCGCCAAAGGGTTTGGCAAAGGCAACTTCAAGGCACTCTTTGAATCCATCGAACGCGAGCAGGCGCTGCGCGGGAACCTCTAATGCCGATCTATCACGCTGTAGGACAGCTTCCGCGCAAGCGGCATATCGTGTTTCGCCGTCCGGATGGCGGCTTGTACGCCGAAGAGCTGATGGGGCACGAAGGGTTTGTGGGCACGTCGTCGTTGCTGTATCACGTGCATCCACCCACCACCGTCTTGCGTGCGCGCAAAGTGAGCGACGTGGTGTACGAGGCCGACGAAGACACCTCGCTTCGACATCGCCATTTTCTCACGGCGCGTGCGAACAAGGGTGGCTCGCCCACGCTGACTCGAATTCCGCTGCTCTTCAACGCGGACATCGCAATGTTGTATGTCGAGCCGGACGAGCTTGACACCCACTTCTATCGCAATTCTCAGGCCGATGAGGTGGTGTACGTGGCCGAGGGTGAGGGCGTGCTGGAGTCGGTGTTTGGCGACCTGCCGTACAAGAGCGGCGATTATGTGGTGATTCACCGCAACATCACGCATCGTTGGCGTATCGACCTAAGCAAGGGTGCGACCAAGCTGCTCGTGATGGAAAGTGCGGGACACGTCCGGTTCCCGTCGCGCTACATGAACAAGGTGGGGCAGCTGCTCGAAGGCGCGCCCTATTGCGAACGGGACATTCAACGCCCGCAGTATGTGGAGCCCAGAGACGAGAAGGGCGAGTTCTCGATCATGGTGAAGCAGTACAACGCGATCAATGAATTGGTGCTGGATCACCACCCGTTCGATGTGATTGGTTGGGACGGGTATTTCTATCCGTGGATCTTCAGCATCCATGATTTTGAACCGATTGTTGGTCGTATTCACCAGCCACCGCCCGTGCACCAGACCTTCCAGGGCGACGGGTTTGTGATCTGCTCGTTCTGTCCGCGTCCGTACGACTTCGATCCTCAGGCAATCCCGGCGCCGTACAACCACAGCAACGTGGATTCCGATGAGGTGTTGTTCTACGCGTCGAGCGAGTTCATGAGCCGCAAGGGAATTGAATACGGGTCTATTACCCATCATCCCGATGGTTTGCCGCATGGACCGCATCCGGGGCGTACTGAAGCATCCATTGGCGCAAAGCACACCAACGAACTGGCCGTCATGATGGACTCGTTCCGACCGCTTAAGATCGCGAAAGCTGCACAGTCCTTCGAAGACACACGTTACCACCAGAGTTGGGTGAGTGCGCAGCACGAGCAGTTCAATCCGCCAACGTCCTGAAACGCTGTCGCGACACCATGCCACGATTTGCTGATCGTTACAACACATTGCCGGCGTATCCGCTGGCCCACATCCCTGCGCGCAAGCGCGCCCTCATTGCGGCGGGCGTTGATGTCATCGACCTCGGCGCCGGTGATGCCGATCTGCCGGCGCCCGCTGAAGCGATCGCGGCGTTGCAGCAGGCGGCGAATGTGCCGGCCATGCAGCGCTACGGGTTTGGCATGGGATACGTGCCGTACCGTGAAGCGATTGCGCGTTATATGCACGACCGCTTTGGCGTAACGTTTGATCCGCTCACCGAAGTCGTGCCGCTGATCGGCAGCAAGGAAGGGTTGGCGCACGTTGCCATGGCCTTCCTGCAGGCCGGTGATGTCGCCGTGGTACCTGATCCAGCGTACGGCGCGTACGTGGGCGGCACGCTGCTCTCCGATGCCGAACCGTACGTGGTGAAACTTGAGGCCGAAAAAGACTTTCTCGTGGACCTCGACGCGATTCCGGACGCGGTGCTGGCGCGAACGCGCGTGGTGTATCTCAACTATCCCAATAACCCCACCGGTGCGATCGCGCCGCGGGAATACCTTGAGCGCGTTGTTCGCACGTGTATTGAACGCGACATCTTGCTGGTGTATGACAACGCGTACGCCGAACTCGCGTTCGATGGGTATGTGCCGCCAAGCATCTTTGAGATCGACGGGGCGCGTGACGTCGCGATCGAGTTTCACTCCATCTCAAAGACGTTCAACATGACGGGCTGGCGTTGCGGCTGGGCTGTTGCGCGTCCGGAGCTTGCGGGTGCGTTGGCGCGCGTCAAAAACTTTATCGACACCGGTGCGTTTCTCGCCGTGCAGTCGGCGGCCACCGCAGCGTTGAATGTGCGCGAGTCGTTCGTACCGCCAAATGTGGCCGTGTTTCGCGAACGTCGCGATGCGGCGGTCACTGCTTTTCGTCACGCTGGATTCAGCTGCACGTCGCCGAAGGCGGCCATGTATCTCTGGGTGCCCCTGCCGGCGGGCATCGCGAGTGCACGGTTTGCCGATCGTTTGCGTGAAGAGCAGGGAGTGATCGTTATGCCAGGATCGGGATTTGGTGCCGGTGGTGAAGGCTACTTCCGTGTGTCGTTTATTGAATCGCCCGAGCGTACCGCCGAAGCGGCGACGCGCGCCGGGCGCGTGCTTGCCGCGTTGCAGGCAGAAGATGAACTCATGCTCGCGTCGGCGGTGAGCGTGACCACCGCCATCTCGTGAGAGCGCGTTTGGCGGGGTATGTGTCGCGCGCGCAGCTGGTGGTGGGAGCGGTGGCCGCGGTCGGGCTGATGATCGCTGGCGCAGGTGTGCTGGAACGTTCGAGGCTCGACGCGCGCGCCGTGATGGAGACGAGTGCTGCGGGAGAGGCGTCGCAAGACACAACATTGCCGTTGATTCCGCGCGAGTTTCGTGGCGTGTGGGTGGCCACGGTCGCGAATATCGATTGGCCGAGCAAACCCGGGCTGCCGGTGGCGCAGCAGCAAGCAGAACTGCTCACCATTCTGGACCGCGCGGCGGAGCTGAATCTCAACGCCGTCTTGTTTCAGGTGCGTCCGCACGCCGACGCGTTGTACAAGTCCGACATCGAACCCTGGTCTGAGTATCTCACTGGAACGCAGGGGCAGGCACCCAGCCCGATGTGGGATCCGCTGGAGTTCGCCGTACGCGAATCTCACGCGCGCGGTCTTGAGCTGCACGCGTGGTTCAATCCGTACCGTGCGCGCAACGATGCTTCCAAGAGTCCACTGGCGAGCAATCACATCTCGCGCACCAACCCCACGTTGGTCAAGCCGTACGGCCGCTTCCTCTGGATGGATCCGGGAGAGCCGCTCGTGCGTCGCCGCACGTTGCGCGTGGTGCTCGATGTGGTGAAGCGCTACGACATCGACGGCGTACACATTGATGACTACTTCTACCCGTATCCGATTGCGCAGGCACGCGGACGTGGAGAGTTGCCGTTTCCCGACGACGCGAGCTGGAACAAGTATCGCGCCGCCAAGGGTCAACTCAGCCGCGACGATTGGCGCCGCGAGAATGTGAATACACTCGTACGTGAGTTGGCGGAGGGCATTCGCACGGAAAAACCGTGGGTGAAGTTTGGTATCAGTCCGTTCGGTATCTGGCGTCCGGGTTCGCCGCCAAGCGTACGTGGTTTTGATGCGTACGAACGACTGTACGCCGACGCGAAAAAATGGCTGAACGAAGGGTGGGGCGATTATTTCTCGCCACAGCTTTACTGGCCGACGTACAAGGAAGGGCAGAAATATCCGGTGCTGCTGGAGTGGTGGACGGCGGAGAACACCAAGCGTCGACACATGTGGCCCGGGAACTTTACGTCGCGCGCAGGCGCCACAGGTACGGGCTCGTTTTCCGTGTCGGAGTTGCTTGAACAAATCAGCGAAACTCGGCGCAATCCGGGGGCAACCGGCAACGTGCATTTTTCCATGCGTTCGTTCGTCAGAAATCAGGCTGGTATGAATGACACGCTGCGACTGGCACCGTACCGACATGCGGCACTGGTGCCCGCGTCGCCGTGGATGAGTGCGCCGCCACCACCCTCACCGCGCGTGTGGATGGGGCGTGATACGAGAGGTCGCCGAACGGTGGAGCTCACGACGGTTACCGGCGAGCGACCGTGGCTGTGGGTGGTGCGCGCACGGACATCGCGCGGATGGCAGACCGATGTGATGCCCGGCGCGCAGACCACGTGGACCGCCGCGGGAACAACAGATCCGCTGCAAGTGGTCGTGTCCACGGTCAATCGGATTGGCGAGGAACGCACACAATGATGGTACGCCGACAGTTTTTTTACGCCGAAACGAGCGGGATCCGCATTACTGTTCGTCCGTCATTCCTGTCAGAGCAATCCAGCCCGGTGCTTGGCCAGTACGTGTTCGCCTATCACATTCGGATTGAAAATGTGGGGACTGCGGCGGCGCAGCTGCGCACGCGGCATTGGCGCATTCACGATCCCGTTGGCGGCGACAGTGTTGTCGAAGGCGAAGGTGTGGTCGGTGAACAGCCACACTTGTTGCCCGGTGAAGTGCACGAGTACCGGAGTTTCTGCGTGCTCAAGGCACCGCACGGGTGGATGGAAGGCAATTACCGGTTTGTGCGCGAAGATGGGGAAGCGTTTCGCGCGCAGATTCCACGTTTTGATCTGGACGCTGAGCCGCGTCCCGATACCGTCAGCTAAGGCTCATAACTCCGACGAGATCGCGCGCGACAGCTCCTCGAAGACATCGGCCGGCAGGACATCACGCACGACGAGCGCCATCAGCCCCGCGAGCGCGGGCTCAGCAATCGGATCCAGATCTGGTGCGGTCGCATCCGCCACGTCGCCGGGCTCCCGCGCGGTCCGCATCATTTGCAGCAGCGGTCCGGCGGCCGCATCACGTTCCGCTTCGCGATTGGCACGTACCATGGCTTCGCCGAGCGCACGATCGGCACGTGCAAAGGCCGGGGAACCGCTGGTGTTTCGCCATGACTGCAGCACGCGCGCGTGCGCCTCTGGGGTGAGTGCGGCGAGTGCGCGCAGATAGTCGCGGATCGCGGCGGTTTGCGGACCATATGGTTGTGCATCTGGCGCCAGCCGTTCGTATCCCAGCTTGCGAAGCCCGATGCGAAGATGGGGCACGTCCGGGCTCCAACCAAGGGAACGCAACGCCTCGATGCGAATGCGCTGATTCGAACGCATCGGCGCACTGACAACACCACTCTCTGACGGTGGTACGAAGGCGCGCCCATCGGCCTGCGCAACAAGTCGCGCCGCTTCAGCCACGGTGAGCGGTGTACCGTCAGACACGTTGACCACGCTTGGCACGGACGCCGATTGCAGCGCCGCGTTGGTCCAGTGCTCGATGGCGCTGATCACGTCGTCGCGCCAGGCGAGATTCAGCCAGTGCGACGAGCGACCGACTAACGCCTGCACGTTTCGGAAGCGGGAAGCTGGGTCACGTTCCGGGCCGTATAGGCCGGCCACACGAAAGACGCCCACCTCCAGCGTGTCGCCTTTCGCGGCGAGCACCGTGTCCTCGGCTTCACAGAGTGCTTCGTGCGCCGCGCCTTCCCCCATGCGCGCGGTATGCTCGAATACCTCGCGACCGTCGGTGTAGCCGTACACCCCCGTGCTCGAGACCCAGGCCAAGACCTTGGCCCCAGACGCGCTGGCCAGCGCCACAGCCGCCTTCGCGGCCATGGGATAGGTGCTGGTATGGTCGTCGCCGCGAGCGCGGTCTGGCGCGACGGCAGCCACCACCACGTCGAACGCCAGCGGCGCGAAGGCTGAGGGCCACGCGTTGATCACAGAGTCCGCATCATCTCCGGCCATGGTGTTCAGATCGAGCGCGACGGCGCGGCCCCCGCTGACCGGGGCGTGATCACTCCGGCGGACCGTGGTGACGACCGCCCCACGCATCGCCCAGTGCTCGCCGAGCGGGAGACCCAGCCATCCGGCCCCCAGAATGAGCACGCGGAGCGGCGGCGATAGCGTTGAGGGGTTCATTCAACGTAGATTACGAGGTTGCCCGGGAGTCGTGCACTCCCACCGGGCCCATTGTCGGGCCGCACGTTTCAGCACTACCACAGGAAATACATGAGTAAGCAGGACGCGATCGAACTTGAAGGAACTGTCACCGAATTGCTGCCCAATGCGACGTTTCGCGTGACGGTGCAGAGCGGACATGAAGTGTTGACGACACTGGCGGGCAATATGCGCCGCAATCGTATTCGTGTACTCGCCGGAGACCGTGTCACGGTCGAAGTGTCGCCGTACGATCTCACGCGCGGCCGCATCACCTTCCGCCACAAGAACTGACGTCAGTCGCGTTCGTTGGCGTCGAGCGGCGTGCTGCTTTCCAGCAGCAGTTCCTGCGGGATGCCGTACTGCACCTCAAATCCCAGCGGGTTGGTGTGTGCCGGTGCCGATGGCGTGGAATGCAGGCCAGGTTCCACCAGCCCTTCCATGCGAATCGCGTATGCACTTGGTGATCGCATGGGCTGGTGTGGCGCATCGTCGATCAGATCGAAGGCATCGTCGCTTAGCAAGTCGGAGCGCGGCGGCGTGGCGGATGTGTCTGATACCGCCGTGAACACGTCCATTGAATCGGACTCGTCCGGGCTGAACGCGTCTTTTGCAGTGACGGGTCCGCTGTCTGACTGCACACGCGACGCGCTAACCAAAGCGAAGAGCGGATTGAGGCGCGCCGGATCCTCACCCGCATCAACAAGCAGCGCGTGGAGACGGAGCAGCGCGGGTTCGGCGGCCGACGGACGCCCCGAAGCCAGCGCGATGCGGGCCTGATTTTCGAGGACCGTTATCAGTCGCATGTCTTCATCACCGTAACGCCACTCCAGCGAGGCGCGCGCCACGCTGAGGGTGGCCTCGGCCTCTTCGTGCGCACCGCTGGCCGCGAGGTAGACGGCCAGATCGGAACGGATGCGCGCCATGGGAGCGTCGCCGTCATCTTCGCAGGACAGCATGCGGGCGGCCAGCGCGCGACGCGCCGACTGAATCGCACCATCGGTGTCACCCAGCCGGAACTGCGACTGTGCGAGGTTGCCAAGCAATACCGCGTGGACGAGCGGCGCGTCGGCGTACTCCGGTGCGAGCTCAAGCGCCTGCAGGAAGTGCGCGTGCGCGTGCTCCCACGACGCTCGCGCGCCATAGGAGATTCCGTCGTCATTCGCGTGTTCCCAGTCGCGGATGGTCAGCGTGTCCGGGGCGTGGGGAGTTCCGTGGTTCGTCATAACATCGGGATGACGCCTGCACGTGGCTGGCGTCACCCAGCGTCACACTCCCGGCATTGTGCGCCCGTCGTAACGATCCTGACCGTTCTACCCCTACTGGCGCGAGCACATGCAGACCATGCATGATGGTGGTATGTCAGTCACTTCACACAGCAGCGTGGTACGACAGGTGTTGAGTGCAGGCGCACTCTTTTTGTGTGCCGCGTGCGGCGGCGACGCGCGCGAGCGGGAAGTTGGGTTGCCGGATTCTCCGGCGGAGCTTGAGGCGGCCGCGGAACGCGGCGATTCCATGGCCCGGCTCATTCTCGCGGAGCAGGCGATCGCCGACACATTGGCGCGCGTCGCGGCGGGAGAACTGGATCCATCGACGCTCGCACGGGTGGGCGCGGCCGCGATCACAGAGCCGATGGAGATGGACACAAGCTTGCTCGCTGGTCCAAGCGCGCCGACGGGTACGGGTGACGCGATGACGTTGCGCGCGACGGCGCGCGGTGATTCGCTCGCGCGCGCGGCGGCAATGCGTCAAACCGAACGCGACGCGGCGAACGCTGGTCGCGCCACTGCGGATACGTTGCGCGGTGTGGTGATCGGACCCGAGGTGGCAGGCGGTGCACCGCTGTCGCTCAACACCCCCATGTCGACAAATCCAGTCACGCTTAGCGGCATGGCTACCGCCGAGCTGGCGCGACTGGAAGGTCTGGAAGTGGTGGTACGCGGCGTGCGGACAAATGCTCGTGATCTGGTCGTCAGCACGTTTGCCGTGCGCGGTTACAATGGCGCACCAGTGGCCGATGGCATCCTGCAGAATGACAATGGCGCCTGGTCACTGCGGCTGACCGGCGGTGGGCGTCTTCCACTGGCGCGCGTTCCTTTTGATCTACAGCCGTATGCAGGCTCTCGCGTGTGGATCACCACGAGTGGTCAACCCAAGCATGGCGTGATCACGCGCCGCTGATACTCGCCAGCGCGCCACACAACACCGTGCGACCCGCGCGACGTGATACCGTTGCCGCGCGAGTAGCCGTTCACACCCGCGCGACGTGATACCGTCGCCGCGCGAGTAGCCGTTCACACCCGCGTCACGCGTCGCGCAGCACCGCCATTGGCGTTTCGCGGTGCACATCGCGACTGGTGAGCAGTCCAATGCCAACGGTCAAGGTGACCATCGCGCCGATGATCGCGGCGGCCGCGCCCCACGCCGGCACAAAGGTGCCGTCAAACACCCAGCGCATCAGCGCCCACGCGCCGCCAAATGCGAGCAACATGCCGGTGAATGCGCCGAGTACACCCAGTGCGGCATACTCGGTGAACAACACGCGCTGCACGAGTGCGCGCGATGCACCGAGCGTGCGCAACAGCACGCCCTCACGCAGTCGGGCGCGACGTGTGGCCGCGACGGCGCTGAACAGCACCGGCACACCAATTGCCAGGCAGAAGACACCAAGGAATCGGATCGCCACGGTGACACGGTCCACAATGCTGCCAATCGTATTGCGAATGACCGACAAGTCGAGACTCGACACGTTGGGGAATCGACGCACCGCATCGCGCTGAATGCGCGCCAGCGTGGTTTGATCGGCCACATTGGCAATCACCACGAACTGCTGCGGCGCGGCGCGCAGCGCTTCTGGCGCGAACACCGCAAAAAAGTTGGTCTCAAAGCGCGCCCAGTTCACTTCGCGAATGCTCGTCACCACACTGCGTACACGCACGCCTTGCACGTCCCACACCAGCGTGTCGCCAAGACCCGCTTGCAAATCGTCGGCCAGCCCTTGTTCGAGCGACACTTCATACGGACCATCGGCACCGCGTCGCTTCTCCCGTGCCACGGGATCTGCGGTCCACTCGCCCTTGATCAACTTTTCCGACGGTGATAGCGAATCGCGGTACGATGAGCGGTACTCGCGACGCAACGTCCAGTTGGCACGAGCCACGAGGGTGTCACGCAACAACGACTGTGCACTTTGTGCGTTAATGGCCGACAATCGCATCGTCACAATCGGCGTGCGTTCAACAATTGGTGCGCCACTGGCTACGATGAGCGTGTCGAGCGCCTCGATCTGATCATCCTGCACATCAAAGAAGAGCAGGTTGCCCGCTGCCGCCGAATCCGCGATTTCAAATCGTTTGAGCAGATTACTCTGCACGAGATACACCGTGGAGAGCAGGAACGCGCCAAAGCCCAGTGCCAGCGTGACAGCGCGCGTCTGATTGGCTGGGCGATACAGATTGGCAATGCCCTGTCGGAGCGCGAAGGGCCAGCTCGCCTGCACACTCTTGCGGGCTACGCGAATAAGCAGCGTTGATGCAGCCCACAGCACCAGCACCGCGACCGTGATACCGAGCGATACGAACAGGCCGTCGCGAACCGCACCGGTGCGCGCGATGGCAATGCCGACAATGCTCGACACCAGTAGCGCATCGACCGCCAACCGCGCCGGATCACTCCATTCGCGCGGCAACGCATTTTCGTCGGTCGCACGGCGCAGCGCCTGCAAGGGCGACACGCGGCGCAGCGCGAGCAACGGGCGCAGCGCGAACACGAGCGCGACCCAGATGCCAATCGCGAGACCGAGCGCGATTGCGCGCCACTCGAGGGTTGGGGCCACATCGAGCGGCAGGAATTCACTGACTGCGCCCGGCAGTGCGAACTGAATGGCAATGCCAAGCGCAGTGCCCGCCGCCGCGCCGGCCAGGCCCATCACAAACGCCTGCAGCACGTACAGCGTGAGCACCTGTTTACTGCTCGCACCGAGACAGCGCAGTACCGCGACTGTGTCGATTTTGGAGACGACGAATGCATGAATGCCGCTGGCCACACCGATACCGCCGAGCAGCAGCGCAATGAGTCCGATCACGGAAAGAAAATCGGCGAGGCGTGCGACGGCCTCGGTAAAGTCTTCTTCGGTGTCCGCCACCGTGCGCACGCGAACGCGCGCCGGCACCGCCGCCGGTAGTCCCGTAGCCGTATCCACGCCTACGGAGTCATCCAGTCGTTCACCGCCGCCAAGCGCGCCCGCGGCGCGCTCCTGCGCGGATTCTTCGGCTACACGATCGGCATTGCGTGGATCAATGCGGCGGCGCAACGCACGCGCCAGCTCGTTGCCTGCACGCGCGCCGTTCGCGCCATCGGGCAAACGCAGCACCACTTCGTATTCCGCGCGACTGCCCAGCTGCAGCAGTCCCATGGTTTCGAGCCAACGCGCGGAGACAAACACGCGCGGACCAATGACGGATGTGATGCCGGCATCACCCGGCACATTGCCAAGCGCTGCCGCGATCACAAACATCTGCCGACCCAACCGCATGGAGTCGCCAACCTGCGCGTCGAGCGAGACCAACAATGCGGGATCAACAAACACCACTGGCCGGTCGCCGTGCGCCGTGGCCCACAGGTTGGCCGGCTGCGTTTCAATCGTGCCGTAAAACGGATACCCGTCGCTCACGGCGCGCACCTGCACGAGTCGCGTACTGCCGCTCGAGGCCAGCGCCATTGAGGCAAACGAGGTCACGCTCGCGTTGCGTGTACCGGCGGTTGCAAGCGAGTC
Organism: Gemmatimonadaceae bacterium; assembly: GCA_022843265.1. Lineage (GTDB taxonomy): Bacteria > Gemmatimonadota > Gemmatimonadetes > Gemmatimonadales > Gemmatimonadaceae > JAABRT01. The sequence goes on along the minus strand of JALHNZ010000001.1, from coordinate 109,599 downwards.
CAGTACGGTGTCTGCTACCACCGGCAGTGACGCCCGCGATGAGAGTTGCAAGTCGCCGCCGAGCAAGGCGCGTGATTGTTCGCGAATGGAACGCGTCACATTGCCCGCAAACGAATCGATGGCCACCAGCGCGGCCACACCCAGTGCAATCGACGACATGTACAACGCCAATCGACGACGCGCCGTGCGACTTTCGCGCCAGGCGAGTCGCAGCAGCGTGGTCAGTCGCAGTCCTTGCGGTGCGCGTCCAGAGCTCATGCGGCGACCGTTTCGCGTGTGATGTCCTGTACAACGTGGCCGTCGGCCAGCCTGATCGTGCGCTGTGTGCGCTCGGCGAGTGCGGCGTCGTGCGTGACCAGTATCACCGTGGTGCCGCGTTCGCGATTGAGCTCTTCAATGAGCTCCACGATTTTTGCGCCGGTGTTGCCGTCGAGGTTGCCCGTGGGTTCGTCGGCAAACAGAATCGCCGGCGCGTTCACGAAGGCACGTGCCAGGGCCACGCGCTGCTGTTCACCACCGGAGAGTTGCGTGGGGAAGTGGTGGCTGCGACCATGCAATCCCACGCGGTCGAGCAGGGTGCGCGCTCGCGCTGCGGCCTCGGCGGTGCTCACCTCGCCGCGCAATTCCAGCGGCACTTGCACATTTTCCAGGGCGGTCAGCGTCGGGATCAACTGAAAGCTCTGAAAGACAAAGCCCACTTTTTCGCCGCGCAGTGCGGCGCGTGCGTCTTCCCCTAACGCGCCCATATCGGCACCATCAAGCAACACTGTCCCGCGCGACGGGGTATCGAGTCCGGCGAGCAAACCCAGTAGCGTTGTTTTGCCGCTGCCTGAAGGTCCCACGATCGATACGTAGGCGCCGCGCGGAATCTCGAACGAGACTTCGTGCAGCACGGTGAGCGGTTTGTCACCGCTTGAATAATCCTTGGATAATCCGCGAGCTACGAGCATGCGTTTGGAGTCGAAGAAGCGTTCGGTATGGATCGGGCCCGCAGTCCTGCTGTGGGCACTCGTGGCGTGCGGCGGCGAGAGCGCGCCTCGTGATGCAGCGGAATCAACTGAGGGAGCACCGGTTGCGGCAACCGCTGAGGCGAACACCGCCGCGTCGGCTGCGGCGAACACAGATCGTACGGCCGGACCCCGCGTGGTGATTCTCGGAACCAGTCTTACGGCCGGCCTTGGGCTGGATCCCGACAGCGCCTGGCCTGCGCTGATACAACGTCTGGCCGACAGCGCTGGTGTCCGCGTGCGCATCGCGGCGGCCGGATTGAGCGGCGAGACGTCGGCGGGTGCGTTGCGTCGTGCCGATTGGGTGTTGACCGAGCCCGCGGACCTCGTGGTGCTTGAGGTGGGGGCCAACGACGGTCTGCGCGGTGTGGATCCGGATACCACGCACGCCACGCTCGTGGCGCTCATCGGCCGCGTGCGTCAAAAGCAGCCGGCGGCCAGCATTGCGCTGGTACAGATGGAGGCCCCGCCTAATCTCGGGGCAGACTACACGCAGCGGTTTCACAACGCGTATGTCGACGCGGCGGCGGCGACCGGCGTACCACTCCTGCCATTCCTGTTGGACGGTGTCGCGGGTGACCCGCAGCTCAATCAGGGCGACGGTATTCACCCCAATGAGCAGGGGTCGCTGCGGGTCGCGGACAATATGTGGAAGGTGCTCAAGCCCCTCATTGAGGTTGCCCAGACGGCCCGGGTCCGGTAGTCTTCAAGGCTACTGCTTTTTATACCGATTTTTCATTCGTAACTGACGGTTATTATGGCGCTTACGGCAACCCAGATTCGCCGCGGCATGGTGCTCGTGTTCGAGGGCGACCCGTGTCGCATTGTCGAGTTCCGGCATCATACGCCCGGCAACCTGCGCGCAATGGTGCAGGCCAAGCTCAAGAACCTGCGCACAGGCAGCTCGTTCGATCATCGCTTCCGCGCCGCGGACACGATTGAGAAGGCGTCCATGGAAACGCGCGAGCTTGAGTTCCTGTATCAGGGCGGTGACTCGTATCATTTCATGAACTCGGCCGACTACGATCAGTTCGAACTCGACGCGGAAGCGCTCGGTGATTCGGCGCCGTGGATGCAGCCGGGCATGAAGATTCTGGCGGAATACTACGATGGCAAGCCGATCGGTATTCAGCTTCCGAACTCGCTGACGCTGACGATTGTCGAGACCGCGCCGGTGGTGCGTGGCGCCACAAAGACGGCGTCGTCGAAGCCAGCCAAGTTGGAGAACGGCGTCACGGTCAACGTGCCAGAGTTCGTGGCTGAGGGCACGCGCGTGCGTGTGAATCCGGCCACGGGTGAGTATCTCGATCGCGCCAAAGACTAAGTACGAAGTCGTGTGAGTCTTTCTGGTGTAAAGAGAGAGACGCACACGCCTTGAATCAGACGGCTTGAGAGATTACACTTTTGGGCTCTGGTGCACGTGCAGCGAAAGTGCTGAGGCGTGTGTCGGTGAGGACCTCGCGAAAGCGAGCATGGTGGCCGTAGCTCAATTGGTTAGAGCACCGGATTGTGATTCCGGGGGTTGCGGGTTCAATTCCCGTCGGTCACCCTGGCAGTTCGCGGCCTGTGCGTCGCGTCTAGGTCCGTAGCTCAATTGGTAGAGCACCGGTCTCCAAAACCGGCGGTTGGGGGTTCGATTCCCTCCGGGCCTGTACCGGTTTATATTGTTGGGCTTGGCAGGTTTGCAGGTGTCGTTTGGCGGTATCGTCTAGGGGACTAGGACACGGCCCTCTCAAGGCTGGAACACGGGTTCGAATCCCGTTACCGCTATGCTAGAAGGCTATGCTGGAAGGTGGGTCGGACAGATTGGCGACACCGCCGCGATTGGCCTCATCGTCTATCGGTTAGGACGCTACCCTTTCAAGGTGGAGAGACGGGTTCGATTCCCGTTGAGGCTACTGTAGCAGGTGCAGGCGCAGGAAATGTTGGGGGCGTAGCTCAGTTTGGTTAGAGCACTCGACTGTCACTCGAGAGGTCGCGGGTTCGAGCCCCGTCGCTCCCGTAGGTTAGAGTCTGCAGGTGATTGCCCTGGTGGTGAAATTGGTAGACACGCCATCTTGAGGGGGTGGTGCCGAAAGGCTTCGCGGTTCGAGTCCGCGCCAGGGCATACCATCGTGTTGTGTTGTGGCGAGAGACTTCGCCCTGTACCTGTGTTCGCACCTTAGGCAGCACCTTGTTGGTGGTCGGGTTCGCCCGATCCTCGCCACAGTAGCTCAGTGGTAGAGCACCCGATTCGTAATCGGGCGGTCATCGGTTCAATCCCGATCTGTGGCTCTCGTTTATATAGCAGTCGCATCAACGGCACTCCATGCGAGTGCCGTTTTTGTTTTGCGGTGTACTGCAGAGAGTTTGACGTGCGTGCGGAGTGACGGCTTCGCAGTTCACATTCATCCGGCGCCACGCGCGCCCATTGAGGAAGAGGCGTACATGCGTCGAGTGATGTCGCGGGCGGCGGTGCTGGTATTGGGCATGGTGTTGGCCACCGCATGCACCGGGGAGACGGGTCCCACCGGTCCACAGGGCGCGCCGGGGCCGGTCGGTCCGCAGGGGCCCGTAGGACCACAAGGCCCGGCGGGCACCGGCACCATGCGCAGCACGTACTTTGTACGGATCGCCGCCGACGGGTATGCCGAACAGGCGTTGCCACTCGCGTTCGGCACCAACCCTGCGCAGCCGCCGCTGCTTGCGTGCTTTATCAGTGATGCGCCCAACGAAGGCATCTGGCAGCCGATCGGCGACGGGATCGGTGGGGCAAATCCCACCGTGTGCGCGCTGGTGTTCGATGAGGGGCGCTGGTTTGCGGTGTTGATCAACGCGCCGCCTACGTGGACGGTGGCGTTCATGGTGATTGGCGGCTAACGCGTGAGGGCTGCGAGGCGCGTGCCGCGTGAAGAACGCGGTGCGTGACCTTGCTGCGTGCGAATCGTGCGCCTACCTTCACGCTGCGGGTGTAGTTCGCGGGCGTAATTCAGTTGGTAGAATGCCAGCTTCCCAATCAGCGCAGTGCTTGTCCTTTCCCGTGCTTTCCCGTCGCGCAGAACGTGTGTAATCCGTTCGTTTGCATGTGTTTGCCTCGCGTGCCACGCGTGAGTGCGCGAACGGAAAGAACCGGAAGAAACCGGAAGGAACAAGCGCATTGCAGCGTCGCTATTTGACGCTCGTGCACATTGTTGCGCGCGCGAAGTCGCCGTCGCGTGATGCACGTTGCACGTTTGCGTGATGAGCGAGTTTGCGGGACTTGCAATCAGTTGCGAGTTGTTGCATCATGCCAAACGATGGTGGTAGTTGGCTGCGTTTGATCGGTGAATGCTGATCGAACAAGCGCCCTTTCTGAGGAGTGTCGCCCATGCGACCAGCAGTGTTTCATCTCCCGGCCTGCCGGTGCACCTACGGGCGCACCGATGAGCGGTGTTAGCGGACTAAACGTCGAACGCGCGATCTCGCGCAGGACGAGCGGCGCCCCACGCCCCGCCAAAGCACGTCAAGCCGCTCGAAACGAGCCGCCGCGGTCCAACGGACCCCAACCTGATCACTCAGCGCCCGCACTGTCCGCGCCCGATATCGCGCAGCGACTCGGGGTCAGCGTCGCGTCCGTGTGGCGCTACTGCCGGCAAGGCATTCTCCCGCATACGCGCATTGCACGAACCATCAGGTTCGACCGCGACACGTTCGACGCGTGGCTCAAGAGCGGCGGCACAGATACGCGGGCGGCTTGAGCAATGCCCAAGATCACCATTCCGCAAACCGTCGACGCGCACAGCGGACGCGAGATCATCTCCATCGATGAAGCGGCGCCGCTGCTGGGCGTGAGTTCCAAGGAGCTCGCCAAAGCCATCCGAGACGGCGATATCCCGCCCGGTGTCTACTGGAAGGTTGGGCGCCGCGTCCGCCTATCGCGGAGCAAGCTCCTGTCATGGCGGGAGCTCGGAGGGAGCGCCTCGCCAGATCACCAGATCGCCGCCTGAGCGCGCACCCGGTTCCGCACCATGCCCCTGAATCGCTGGCGTATCGTCGCCGCTCCGCCATCCGAACCCTGAACACACGAACGCTCCCCTGAGCGGTGGACGAGACCGGGGGAGCGTTCGCGAGGTGTCCTGTCTGTGATGAATCGAAAAGTTAGCGCGAAACAAAAAACCCGTCAACTGCCGACGGTGCTCGGCGTACTCAGCCCGAGCGGCCTCACGATCGAGGTGCCCCGGTGCATCTACTGCGGCCGCCACCATTTGCACGGCACGACTGCGGCCGAGACGCGCGCATCACACCGAGTGCGCGTCGCTGATTGCTGTGGGAAAGTCTATCGAGTGGCGCTTGTGCACCGCGACGAAGTGTCGCCGGCGACGCTCAAGCGCCCGCACAAGAGGCGCGCGTCGTGATGGAAACACCAGACGGCAACGATGCGCCACACCACGCGACGCGCGCCCTCGACATTGCGCGCGGGCTGCGCGACACGTTCGGGCTCGGCGTGCAGAACGTCGTCTATCTGCTCAAGCGCTGGCGGGATCGCGCGGACGTGCCGCTGCAGGATCGCGCACTTGGATTGATCGCGGCAGCCGCGTGCATCGATGCGGCGCAACCGCCCGTGACACTGGTCGAAGTGCGCGGGCTCGTTGCTGATCTGCGCGCACACTTCGGCGACGACCGCGAGCGCATGCGCAGCGAGCTCGCGGCCTACCTCACGTATCGCGGTGCAACCGCCGCGCAGCGCCTACGCGCGGACGTCATGCTGCGCGACGCGTGGCACGCGCACCGCAGCTCCACCACTCCCCATATCGAGAAAGCTGCGTGACCACAGCGCGACTTGCGATTGTGCCAGGCGATGCAATGGCGCCGCCTCCGACAGCCGACGCGGCTGAATCGCTCGATCTGTCCGAGGATAGGCTCGCTACGATGTTCACGGAACGGTACGGGTCGACGGTGCGCTACTGCGCGGCCTACGGCCGGTGGTTCCTCTACACCGATGGCGTGTTCCTCGAAGATTCGATCACGCGCGTCTTTGACATGGCGCGTCAGGTTGCCAGAGACGCAGTTGACGCGGCCGGACTGAAACGGTCGGCAACGCGCGCGCAGTCCGTGCTCAGCGCGAAAACCATCGCAGCGATTGTGCGGTTGGCCTCATGTGATCCCGTGCACGCGATTGCGCCGGCGCACATGAACCCTGATCCGATGCTCTTGTGTGTGCCAGGCGGTTTCTTTGTCGATCTGCGAACGGGTGATCTGAAACCCGCAACAAGTGCCGTGGTGCACACCATGCGCGCCGCCGCTACGCCTGGTGGCGACTGCCCCACGTGGAAGCGCATCCTGAGCGAGCAAACGGCACAGGATGTCGAGACCATGGCGTATCTGCGTCGGCTGGCCGGCTACTGCCTCACGGGGAGCATTCGTGAGCACATTATCGTGTTCTTTCACGGCTCTGGCGGTACCGGCAAGTCGACGTTTCTGCGCACGCTGGCGTACGTGCTCGGCGGATACGCGCGCTCCGCAAACATTTCGACCTTCACCGAGCGTCAGAACGAATCGCACTCGACCGAAATCGCGCGGCTCGCCGGTGCGCGCATGGTCGTCGCTACCGAAACGGAAGCCGGGAAACGACTCGCGGCCGCGCGCATCAAGGAGCTGTCGAGCGGAGAGCGACAGTCCGCGCGATTCATGCGGCAGGACGAGTTTGAGTTTGATCCGCAGTTCAAGCTTTTACTCGCTGGCAACCATCGTCCGCGTCTCGCTGGCGCCGACGATGGAATACGCAGACGGCTACACGTGGTGCAGTTCAACCAGAAGCCGGCGAGCATCGACCATCACCTCGCCGATCGATTGAAAGCGGAGGCGGCCGGTATTCTCGCCTGGGCGATTGAGGGCTGTCTCGAGTGGCAGCGAATCGGCCTCTGTCCGCCGTCGTCCGTGCTCGCGGCCGCCTCAGAATATGTCGGCGGCGAAGACTTGATGGGGCAATGGCTCGCGGATCGCGTTACCGAAGACCCGACGTCATGGACGTCCAGTGCAAAGCTATTTGCGAGCTGGTCCGAGTGGGCGATCGCACGAGGCGAGAAGCCGCTCAGCTCTCGCGCGCTCTCTGACTATCTGGTCGATCGCGGCGCCAAAATGCACCGCCGTCCGAACGGCCGCGGGTTCCTCGGAGTGCGCATCAACACCCCAATGTTCGACGGAGAATGACGCAGATGACGCAGATGACGCGTTTTTACATATCGACGTCTACACGCGCGCACACGCGTGCGCGCATACGTGGTTTACCGGGAATCGTATCATCTGCGTCATCTGCGTCATCTGCTGAGCAACAAGATCCGCGAAACCTCTCGTTCGTTTTCGTATCGCGCCGCCATCACTGCACCGCCGTTTTTCGAGCGACCTGCACGCCACGCTCAGAGGGGAAACGCCACGCGTCGATCGATACTCCCCCCCTCTCTCCCACTGAACCGGGCTCATCCATATGGCCAGTAGAGGCACCGTCACCATCGGCCCGCTCGACAGCATTCCGAGCGTCCGCCGCGAACTCGCCCGCATTTATCGCGCGGCGCGCCTGGGCGAACTCGACACGACCGACGCGTCAAAGCTCGGCAACCTGCTCGCGATCCTCGGCCGGCTGATCGAATCGAGCGAACTCGCGCAGCGCGTCGAAGCCTTGGAAGCGGCCGCGGCGCAAGAGCGTAAATCTGAACCGTGGAGGAACTGAGAATGCACCGATCCTTAGGCCGTCGCTTAGCGCTCCTCGAACAACGTGCGGGCATCGACGCGACGCTGCCAGTGCGCGAGCGTGGCGAAGTAGCGGTGCTCCACATGCTGGTCAACTGTTTCACCGCCGCCGAGGTCGCGCGCTTCCAAGAGATCGCGTTACAAGAGCAGCACTACGCCGAAGTCGACCAGCTACTCGACACGGTGCGCGCGCGGTTGTTCGAGCACTTCACCGACCACGAACCGCCAGAGAATCCCGCGGCACTCGTCGCCTGGGCGGACACGTGGGAGCGCCGAACGTTCGAGTGGGTCCCGCCTGGACGCGTTGACATGCTCGACCAGTACACACCAGTGCAGCAAGAGCGCGTCAACGCAGCGCGCAGGCTGCGGGCTGAGGACTTTTGACCATGGGTCGACTCGAAAAGCGCTTGACCGCGTTGGAGAACGCGGCACGGCTCGCGAAGGCAGAGCTGCACGTTCACGTGACACACCGCATGGCCGATGATGACGCTGAGCGAGGGCTGCGCGCTGGCGACGTGCACCACGAATACGCGGTGCACGTCGCGCACGATGGTAAGGTGACGCGCACCGAACTCACACGGCTGCAGGAGCGTGACTAATGGCCATGGATCGCCTCAAGAAGCGCGTCCAGGCGTTGGAGCAGACGGTGCGCCGCGCGAAGGGCGTCAATGTCCGCGCGCTCTTTGGACTCGGCGCGCCGATGACCCCTGACGAATGGTCCGCCGCGGCCCAAGCACAGCAAGCGGACTTAGCGTCGAAGGTACGCGCCCTCTCAGAGGCATGGAGCGTGAACCGATGAAGACGCGACGTCCTGCCAGCACAACAGGCATGCACGCGCACACAACCGACGCGACGTCAACGCGTTGCGGTGGTGATCGAATCGCACGTGCGCGACGGTGTGCGCGAAGCGACTCGAAACAGCACAGAACGCAGGTAACCAACCCGCGCGCGACGAACCGCCACGCCGGCACGCGCCTCTCTCACTGTGGCATGGAGCACACCCGATGAACATTCCCGATCCCGCCGCAGCCGAACGCGAAGCGATGGTCAAGGCGCAACACGACAAAGCGGCCTACGACGAAGCGGCACGCCGTGCAGCCTTCGCCGCAGAGCAGGAGCTCGTCGCGCCACTCGCCGCGCGCACGGGCGCACTTCCCGCGCGCCTGGAGACGTTGCGCTATCTGCCGGTCGAAGATCAGCCGCTGTACCAGCGCGCCGCGGACGGCTCGTTCGTGCTCGGCCATGTGCGCATCAACGACGACGCGAGCTTGCTCGAACACGCCGACAAGATCGGCCGTGGAATCACGGTGCTCGGCGCCGAGGAAACGCCCGCGAGTCGCGCGGCGCAGCAGCAACGTCAGCAAGAGATGGAGGCGAAGGCGCGCAAATACCTAGACGAGCAAGAGCGCGCGAGAATCGAAGCCGCTAAAGAGCGCGCCGAGGCGCCGCTCCTCGCCGCGAAAGCAAAGATTGAAGAGCAGCGAGCGGAACTCAACCGCGAGCACGAGGCAAGGATGCGGGCCATGGAGATCCACAACCGATAGCCGGCCATGCTGGCGCTTAGTGCTCGTGACTGCGGGCACAACTCTGTACCACTCACAACTCCCTGAACCATGGTACCAAAGTTTGAGATCCGATCGGTTGACGGCGTGTTCGCCGCCGTAGACCTGGCCACCGGAACGCCGATCACCGAAAGCAACGGCGAACCGGTCATCATCGAGATGGTTAACGGTGCACCGCATGCCATTCGCGCGCACAGCCGCACGGCGCTGACTGCCGACTCGCACGAAGAGCCGTGCCTCGGCCGGCACCCCGATACGGTGCGCATTGTGGACGCATCGTCCGCGAGCGGATTCGTGATCATTAACGCGTCCGACTTCAACGACGCGACGATGACGCTGTACACCGACTGACCCGTCACTGGCCCATGGGTTGAGCCCATGGGCGCCAGTCCGCGCACGATCTGGCACGCGCGCACCCCGTGACGCGCGCGCCGATCGATCACTGACAGAGGGAAACGCGTCGGCTGAATGAACCGGCGCACGCCTTCTCCGATAGCTGGCAACCGCAGGTACTTGCGGGAGGTTAAACTATGATTTAAGCTTTAATCATCGTTTAATACATCAGTCGACACAAACACGAGGTTTCCCCCATGACAGCAGTTGCCCAGCGGTTCGTCTTTGATGTGCTCTCGCCTATGATCGCGCCGGTGGTGGCACATCCGGGCGAAGTGCTCGTCGTCCAGGCAGACGCAAGCGAACCGATTCTCGTCGTGCGACGCGGCACAACTGATGTTGTCCGCACGGGAGCGCCGAAGGTTGGGGAGCTTCTACCGTTGCTACTCGCCGAGGTAATCCGCGAGCGGGTGCCCGCTGCCCGTGTCGCGCTCCACGATGCGCAGCGCGCCACTCAGGAAAAGGCAGATCGGATCCTTGAACGGATCGCCAACTCTTACGAGTCGAACTTCAACGCGTTTCGTGCTGCAGCCGCGCGCTATGCGGACGCTCGCACCACGGGAGCCATCTAATGCGAGTCGGACTCTTCCTCGCGCACGAACAACCGGCCGGGTGTCACGTTCAGAGCACGGGCCAGACCGTCGATCGTATCGAGATCGATACGTCGAGTGTGGTTGTTCTCAATCTTGCTGAGCTGGACCACGCTCACGCCCGCCGCCTGGGCGACGTCGACCTGTGTGAGTTTGCGGGCTTCCCGCAGCTTTTTCACCCTGAGCATCAGCATAGCAGGCAAGATAGAACCGCCACCCGTCACACGCCATCACGTGCCCCACAGCCTGAGCCCGAAGTGGTGCTGACGGTCCTGCAGCCGATGGTCGGTCCGATCCGCGCGCGCGTGGGCGACGCGCTGGTGCTGTGGCCAGGACACGAAACCCACGCGTTGACCGTCTTCGCCCCGGACAATCGCATTCGCGCGCATCGTGCATGCGCCGACGCGGAAATGCTGCCCGCTGTGATGCGCCTGCTCAGCGATGGCGTCGTCACGCCCCTCTCACACATCAGCCTACTGGCGTTCTGTCAGTATGCCATCGCCACCCTTACGGAGCGCTACCAATGAGCCGCCTCTTCGCCGCTGGCCACGTCGCGCGCCGTCGCCAGGGCGCTGACACGCCGATCGCGTCGGCCGAACGTCTGGCCCGATTCGCCCGCGATGCGTTCCGCTGTGACGTCACCGGCATTCGCAAGGAACTGCGCACCTGGCGCGATCGCGAGCGGTTGCCGCTGTCCGATGAATTGCTGCAGTTGATCGCCGAGCACGTCGCGGCCGAAGTGCAGGCGGCGGCATGACGCGCCCTCGTGCACGACGTCGCCGCTCGGGCTCAGTCGTAGAGCGTCAGCCCGGCAGCTTTCAAGCGCGCGTGTCCATCGTGCGCCCGGACGGTTCGCGGTCGTCGGTGTCGAAAACGTTCACGGATCCGAAGCTGGCCGCGCAGTGGGTCAGCGAAATGGAAGTCAAGAAAGGGCGCGGCGAGGCCATGGGCCAGAAGTGGAGCATGCAGCCGTTCATCGAGTTTCTGCGCGAGTTTTACACGGAGATTCGCATGGGCCGTAAAGGCGAAATCTCGCGCCGAACCTGCCAAGATGATCTCGCGCTGTGCGAGCTGTACCTCGCGAAGCGCAACCCGATGCTGGCGCACACGCCGCTCTCGAAGGTGACAACGGATCAACTCGCGAAACACTTTCGCCAGCTGTCCGACGCCGGCCGCGAAGATGGCGCCCCGCTCGCCGAGGCGACGGTCAGCCGCCTCTTTCGCATCGTGCGTGCGCGTCTCGCGTTCGCGGTCAAGTTGAAACGCATTCGCGTTTCGCCGGTTGATGGCGAGATGATACCCGTCGCGGGTAATCTGAAAAAAGATCAGACGGTCTTGACGCCACTGCAGGCGCGCGCGTTTCTCACCGCGTGCGAGGGCGAACGGTTCGGCGTGCTCTTCGCGGCGCTCTTGTGGACCGGGTGTCGTCCTGGTGAACTCGCGGGCTTGCTCTGGCGCGACACGGATTTCGACAACAAGGTGCTGCGCATTCAGCGGGCGCTCGTGCGCACGCGTCCGACCGACCTCGCACGGGGCGCGGGTACGTCGTGGGCGTTGGCGCCAACCAAGACGAAGAAAGCGCGACAGATCCCGATTCCCGATGACCTGGTGCAGATGCTGAAACGGCACAAAGCCGAGCAAGCCAGCTATCGGTTGCTGGCCGGCGCCGAGTACGAAAACAACGACCTCGTGTTTCCGGGTGAGTATGGGAAGCCGCTGTATCTCGATACGATCGTCAAGCGCTATTTCAAGCCGATGTTGGCGAAGGCCGCGGCGCTGATGCTCGGTCGCACGTTGCCACCCGTACCCGTGCCGTCGCGCTCGCCGGTGTACACGGCCGCGCTCGCGGCGCGTCATGCGGCCGAACGCCAGATGATGCGCGACGCCGAGTTTCCCGACCTCTCGCTGTACTCGTTGCGGCACAGCATGGCTACGTTGTTGCTGCAAAGTGGCGTGCACCCGAAGATCGTCAGCAATCGGTTGGGGCACTCGACGACGAACGTCACGCTTGAGATTTATTCGCACGTCAGCCCCGCGATTCAAGAGCAGGCCGTGCACGCGCTCGAAGAATCGCTCGGCACCCGATCGCGCTCGGCGTAAGCGCACGTCGCGCACATTTCGTGCGCATTGGCACGATGACAGGGCACCTTCGCGGGTGCCCTTGCTCGTATGTGGTGATCGTTTCGTCATTGGCGCCGTCCTGCCCATAGAGCAGGCAGTCGGGCAACGAAGGGGATGCGTGGCGCACCCCGTTGGGGGTCGCCGTGACCCCCTCAGCGCGTCGCAGCACTGCAACGCGCGGGGAAACCTTTGTAGGCTGCAATCAGTGGCGACCGGGGGGCACGGTGCCCCCCAGAGGGGGCCACCATGGCCCCCCTTGCCTCTGTGCACGCGCGCGCGCGCGACGTAGCGTGCGAAAATAGGCTGCGCGTCGTGTGACCGCAGCGACCCTCACGACGTAAAGGGCTCACATATGGCACGCATCGCGCGACTCGGCGTGGTGATCGACAGCAGCGGCGCCAAGCGCGGCGCGCAAGAGGTACAAAGCTCGCTCAAGGGCATCGAGAGCAGCGCGCAGCGTGCGGTGTCCGAGCTCAAAAAGGCCGGCGCCGCGCTCGGCATTGCGATCGGCGTCAAAGGGCTCGCAGAAGCCGTCGATTCCTACACCCTGCTGAACGGCCGTCTCAAGCAAGTCACCGGCAGTAGCCAAGAGTTTGCGAAAGCGCAAAGCGCGTTGTTCCAGATCGCGCAGTCGTCGCGGCAAAGCTACGCCGCCACGGTCGACCTCTACGCGCGTATGGCGCGCTCGTCCGACGCGCTCGGCTTGTCGCAAACGCAGCTGATCTCCATTACGGAAGCTGTCAGCAACGCGACGCGCTTGTCGAATGCGAGCACGGGCGCCGCCGCGGCGGGCATCATGCAGCTGGGGCAAGCGTTCGCGTCGGGTGTGCTGCGAGGCGACGAATTGAATTCCATCATGGAACAGTTGCCCGCCGTCGCCCAAGCAATTGCGGACGGATTGGGCGTCCCGATCGGCAAGCTGCGCGAGATGGGCGCCGCGGGTGAGTTGAGCGGCCGACAAGTGGCACTCGCGCTAGAATCGCAGAAGGAAAAACTCGCGCTCTTGGCGAAAGAAATCCCCACAACAATCGGCGCCGCGCTGACGCAGTTGAACAACGCGTTCGGCATGGTGGTCGCAGGCTCCAACGAAGCGAAGTCTGCGACGGGCGCCATTGCCGCGGCCATTGGTGTGTCCGCGCAATTCTTGCTCGAATACAAAGACGCGGTCGTTGCCGTATCGGTCGCACTCGGCGCCGGTGGTCTTACGCTCGCCGCGACGAAAGCGGGCGCCGCATTGCTCGCCCCGAGTGGCGCCGCATCAATCTCGGCGTTTGCAGCGCAGGCGGCGGCCGTGACGTCGCTCTCGGGCGCGCTCACGCTCATGCGAGCCGCTGCGGCGGGTGCGTGGGCGGCCTTGCTTGGCCCTGTTGGGGCCGCAATCGCCGCGGTCACGATTGTTACCGGCGCGGTGTACGCCTGGCGCAAAAGCCACAAAGAACTGACGCCCGCGATCAACGAGACGACGAAAGCGATCATCGAACAGCGCGAGGCAGCCGAGAAGGCCGCGAAAGCGAACTACGTCCCGCCGAACATGGTGAAGGACATCGAAGCCGCCGGCATGGCGCTCGCGATGTTCCGACAGGGCGGGAAGGCCGCGGCCGATGGTTTCAAGGCGGCGAATGACGTGTGGAAAGACGCCAGCGAAAAGAACCGCACGTTCGCCCAGGCGCTCGCCGAAGGGGATCAGAAAGCGCAAGGGATGCTCAAGACGGCCACGGCCTTGACGATGATGAACGGGCAGCTTGAGCAGGCCACGGAGCGGCAAACGAAGGCCACGCAGGACGCGGCGAAGGCGGCGAAAGAACGAGGGGACGCGATTCGCGATTATGAGGCGCGTTGGGTTCTGCTCACGATCGAACTCGCGGATCGCGCGATGAAGCGCCAAGAGGCATACACGGCCGCAATCACGGAAGGCGCCGCCGCGCTGGCGACGTCGGAGGCGGCACGGCTGCGCGAGAATGCGCAGTTGCGCGCACAGATCGCGGCGCTCAACGAAGGTGGCGTCGCGTACAGCAAGTTGCGTCAGCAACAGGAACTGCAGGCGGGTGTTGCTGAGGCGCTGACGGCTGCGACGAAAGCGGGCATCGCACTAACGCCGCTCACCATTGCCGGGATCGTGCAGCAGGTCGCGGAATACCAGCGACTCAAGCGCGTGCGCGATGCGCTCTTGGGCGTGGAGGTGAAGGGCTCCATGGCGCTCCCGCCGTCGACGCTCACCGATACGAACGCGTGGGTTGATGGTTTGCGCGACGTTCTTGGCGTTGCGCAGCTGATCGCCCAGGCGTTCGGCGAGGTGGGCAAAACGGTATCCGCAGTGGCGACGGGTGCGCAGTCCATTACGACCGGACTCGTGCGTGCGCAGTCGATTAAGAACGGCGTCGGTGAATCCGTTTCGTTTGGCGATGCGCTCGGCGGCAAGGCGGGGGCAGCGGGCACGTTCGCCGCGCTGGGGGCCGCTGGCGCCGTGCTGGGCGGCATTACGCAGGTGGCCGACGCGCTGGACCTCTTCGGCACGAAAGCGCGTGAGAAGGCGCGCCAGATGGCCGAGGCCGCCATCGCGTTCAACCGTGCGCTGGAAGATTTCGCGATCGTGGCGCGCACGTCGCTGGACGGAGCACTGCGGCAGAATCTCGCGCGCGCAGAAGAGCTGATCAAAGGCGCGGCCGCTGCGACGGGCATCAAGACGGGCGGCCTTCGGCTCGACAGCGCCGATGACTTGCGCGCGCAGATCGCGCAGCTCTCAGGGATTGCCGACTTCGCCGCGAAGCGCGGACAGAATGGGTTCGCGAACTACCGGGCTGAGCTCGAGCGGGTGCTCGAAGTGGTCGTCGCGAATGAGGCGGCTTTGCGTGAACAGAATGCCCGCGAGCTCGCTCGGTTGAACGAAGACTTGACCGTGCGTCGCCTGGTGGCGGCCGGACAGACTGAGGCGGCCGACGCGGAACGCTTGCGGCTCCAGCAGCTGCGCGAAATCGCAGAGGTTGAATCACGGTTCGGCGCCGATTCTCCGTATCTCGTGCAGCTGCGCGCGGTGCAAGTCGCCGAAACGCAGGCCGCCGAGGCGGCACGTCTGCGCGTGGAAGCTGAGCGCGCCGCGACCCAAGCGCGCGAGCGTGAGGCGTTCGGGCTGGACATCACCGCGCGGCGCCAGTCGCTCAGCGGCGATACACGCGGCGCGTTCGCTACGGGACAGACCATCAGCGCGAACAACGCACTCGCCCAGGCGCAAGCGTTGGTCGCAGCGGGCACGATCACCGGCGAGATGTTCGAGCAGCTGAAAGTTTTGATCGGCGACGAAATGACGGCCGCGCTGCGCGCCTTCGATGCGGCCGCCGCGGAAGCCACACGCCAGCAAGTCGAAGACCTGAGCGTGCGCAAACTCGTGGCCGAAGGGCGCACCATCGAAGCCGAACAGATGCGCATCGATATTGCGAATCGGCGCGAACTCGCCGGCGTGACGGATGCCAGCATGATCACGCAGATTCAATACGTGCAGGAGCTCGAAGCGGTCGCGCGCGCCACGGCGGCCGCCGCTGAACAGCAGCAGCTGGCCGCGTCGCAAAATGCGGATATCGATCGCCGTATGCTGGACGTCTACCGTTCCTTGGATCCGGCCAAGGCGCGGGAGCTGGAGCGCAAACAGACAGAGATCGATCGCACGCAAGAGATCGCGTCCGCGGTGGATGAGAGCACCCGCGCGCGGCTGCGCGAGCTGCACGCCATGGAAGATGCGGCCGCGGCCGCCGCTGAGGTCACCAAAGCGTATCAGCAGCAAGCCGAAGCCGCGGCCGCGCTGGCCGACTTCACGCGCTCCATCGATGTGCAGTACAAGCGGTCACAAGGCCGCAACTTCGACGCCGATGTCACCGAGCTGAACGAATGGCGCGACAACCAGAAGCGCCAAGCCACACTCGTTGGCGCCAGCGCGGATGTGTTCTCGCAGATCGATGCGATCTATGCCGCGCGGTACCAGGCGCTGATTGCCGCGACGATGGAGAAGGCGACGACTCCCACGACCAGCGATGCCGGCGTGGGCGGGACCCCGTCCGAGGTCTATCGCGGTGGCTCGCCTGAGCGGATCACGACGCTCGGCGAAGAAACGACGGCCGTGCGCAGCGCGCGTAGTATCAGTGAAGCGAGTGCGCTGCAGCTGGTGGACTATGCCGCGTCCTCGGCCGCCTCGCTGCGGCGGTTGGTGGCGCTGGTTGAGGGGAAGGGCGCGGGCGGGGCACTCTCCGGGCGCGACACCGCTGAAGAGTTCGACCGGCCACTGAGCAAGAAACAGATGAATCAGGTCGACCGGTATCTCGGTATCAAGGGGCAACGCAGCGCCCTGCTGATCAACGGCAGGATCATTTAGTCAAGATTGCTCGGTAAGGAGAGCCCGGCTTCCCTGTGGAGTCGGGCTCTTTTTGGCCCGCTCGTGCACATTTCGCGCGCGCGTGTGCACGAGTGATCTTTCGCGGACCTGTCGCGCTGGCGTAAGTCGTTGTAAGATTGAGCGGTAACTGTAGTCTGCGGGCGTAATTCAGTTGGTAGAATGCCAGCTTCCCAAGCTGGACGTCGCCGGTTCGAGCCCGGTCGCCCGCTCTGTTTAACGTGTTGATTTTCAAGGGTTTGGGAACGACCCCACATCATGTTGATGTGGGGTCGTTTTTGTGTTGAGCCAGTATGGCGCGAAGATCCGCTCATTCGGCCACTCCGGGCCGCAGCGATGCTGGACGGGACCCTCGGTGACCACGACGATTGCGAGGAGCACGAGCCTGCTGCTCTGAGCCTACTTGGGCGGCGATCACGCTGCCACAAACTGCTCTACCGTGACTCCAATGTCGCGGCAGATATGCCGCTAGGAGTATCGGTAAGATGTCGCGCCCAAGCAGCGTGCGGCATTGACGGAGCAGGTCGCGTCGGGCCGGTTGTCCGCAGGTGCGCTCGAGGCGATCTTCACAAAATGTTCTTCGACGCGCCTTACGTTTCGCCAGAAGTCGCCCAGCGGCAGGCCGCGCGCTATCGCGCCATGACGCCTGACGAGAAGCTGGCGTGCGCCGATGCTATCTGGAACTTGGCCTGGGACGCAGTCAGGGCCGGTGTGCGGTTGCGCCAACCCGAGCTTGACGACGCCAGCGTGACGCGCGTAGCGCGTGAGCTCTTCCGTCGTGCAGCCGACTGATGTCGTCTCGCTGTTCGCACCGCCACTCGCTGCATGTGGCGTCGAGTGGATGGTAGCGGGTGGTGTCGCAGCGATTCTGTACGGAGAGCCGCGGCTGACGCTAGACATCGATGTGGTCGTGGCCCTGCGCGAGCGCGATGCCGAACACTTTGCGAAGCAGTTTCCCGATACCGAGTTCTATTGCCCGCCCATCGAGGTGATCGTGCAGGAGGCAGCGCGGGCGGCATACGGTCACTTCAATGTGCTGCATCTCGAAAGTGATGCACGAGCGGACGTCTACCTCGTCGGTGATGATGCCTTGTCGAAACAAGGCCTCGCGACGAAACGCGAAGTGCAACTGGTTGGTTTGACGGTGCCAATCGCGTCGCCCGAGCACGTCATTTTGCAGAAGCTGCGATTTCGCCAGCAGGGGGCGAGTGAGCGGCATTTACGGGACGTGCGAACGGTATTGCGCGTCATGGGCAGCGCTATCGACGTTGAGTCACTGGCGAGGGAAGCGGGCGAACTTGGCGTCAGCGCACAGTGGCGGGAGATGATGCAACTCAACGAATAGTGCGTGGACAAGACCTGTGAATAGATCAACAAAGAAGCACAATAGCGGCGCGTTCGAAGCGATTCACAGCGCCGTATCGGACCTGACGGTGTTGGGATGATCACTGCCGACACGTTGCGGGAGTACGATCAGATGTGCGTAACGCCACCGCCGATGTCCGCGTTGCAGATTCGCACGCTCCGGCGGCGACTGAAGGTCAGCCCGCCGGTTTTCACTGCATTCTTGAACACGACGCCGAGCACGGTGATGCAATAGGAGTCGGGCAAGAAGCGCCCCGGTGGCATGGGCCTCACGTTGCTGCACATTGCGAAGTCCGAAGGGTTGGAAGGACTCGCGGTCGGCTAGTCGGCTAGAATCACACGGGGACGGCAACGTTCTATACGCGAGGTACAGACCGTGTCACGACGACGTTGTATGGCGTCGCCGACTGGGCTGGGTCGGCAATCGATGATCGTGGCGGCCAGATATGGGCAGTGTTGCAGAGACGCGCGTAGCGCGGTGAGAATTGCGGGCCCTCGCCCCGGTTAGATGTGGGGCGATCTCACGCTCGCCCCCCTCACACCCCGAGTTCGCGCCGCAGTCGCGCGAAGTCGAGCGCCAGCGGATTCGCGAAAGGTGCGGTCGCCTGTCTCGCCTCCATGTCCTTGAGCAGCAGTACCAGTCGTGGCCGCATGCGTTGGTCGCGCGCCGCCGCGCGCGCTGTCATGCCGTCGAGCGCGGGCAACGGGTAGTCCGGCCACCGCACCTGTTCCTGCTCGCCCATGGCCGCGAGATGCGCCCGAATCTCCGGCGGCATCGTGGACGGATCGTCGAGGGAGGAGAAGGCCAGTCCACCCCCGCGTGGCGGCGTCGTGGTAGCGGTTGGTCGGCGCGCCTCCTCCAACGCGGCGCCAATATCCTCGCTGACCCGTGCGCGCCACGTGAGCAGTGCCCCGGCAACATGCTCCACCGCAGCGCGCAGCGCGTCGGCACGCGCGACCGAGTTCGTGTCGATGCGCAGCCGCGTCGTGGTGACGGTAATATGGCCCACAACGGTGCCGCGGGGGATCATCTCGTCTGTGCGCTCAGGGCGCATGATCACGACTTCGGTTGCTCGTCCGACACGCTTTGCTTCCTGCGCCCCCGGCACGTTGGCGAGTGCCTCCAGAATGTCAGTCACCGACGCGCGGACCGCGAACTCGTCGCGCTGCGGCTCCAGCAGATCGCCGTCGGTGTTGTGCATGGTTGGCAATGCACGTGGGGACAACACCTGTTCGACCACGATTCGCCAGCAGCCAATCACGGCGGACTGGAACTCAGGATGCGATCGATGCTCGATCCCGATCGCCTTACGTCGAGTGCGAGCAAGCTTTCGCGCCGCCTTCACCACCCGATCCGCGTCGCTTGGCACAAGCGGCTGTTGGTGCACGCCGCCGAAGAAAGCAATGCCGTCTACCTGCACCACGTAGCCGCACAGCACGAGCCACCGCTCGAGCGTGGCGCTCGACGATCTGTCGAGAACAAACACCTCCTCGCCACTGATCAGGTCGCGCAGGTGTGTGCCAAGCCCGCGCTCGACGCGCATCACTTCCCACAGGCCGATTGACGCATTGCAGTGCGCCTGCACAAGTCGGGCCTTCGCCGGCTCGCGGTACAACCGCTTGCGGTCTGCCCACCACGCGGCAAACGGCAGGCCGTTGGTGGCCGGTGAGCGGTAGTGATACATCAACCACACCGAGAGGATCATGAACTCTTCCTCCGCTGGTGGCGGTCCATCCGCGTCAGTGAAGGCGTCGAGCGCGCCACTCAACCACGCCTGGCCCAGCAGCTTGTCAGCTTCGACGCGCAAGACGTCGGCGAGGAGCGTGTCGAGTTGCTTCGCGTCGTCCGCTTTGCGTATCGCCTGCCGGCGTGCGAAATCGAGGGCCTCGGGTGGTTGGGTCATGTTCAGGTTCGAGCTCGGGCGCGTTGCCGCTCAGGCGTAAGCACTGGCGCGCTACCGATGGGGTCAGGGTGTCGTGCTCTTGGTCCTTCACCGTCAGGTCGGCGCGGTACACGTGTGGAGCAGGTGGGAGGTAGACTTGAACTTGAACCGACGTACGCCACACCGCGCCGCCGTAACGTAAATGGTGCGAAGTTCTGAGCCCACTGAGCCCGTATGGACACGGTTTTGCGCTAACAATGGCGCACGCATCGCGCGCCCAAGTAGACTCTTTCAGAGGGAGAACGCGCAGAATCGCCGCTTTTCAGTAGCGCGGATGCTGTTTCCCAAGCTGGACGTCGCCGGTTCGAGCCCGGTCGCCCGCTCTGTAGATTCGGCAGTGTCAACGGCTCGCGGAACGGCTGCGTCAAATGACGCGGCCGTTTCTGTTTGGTGCCCTATCGGCACACATTTTCGCCCACGTTCAGCGAGCGACAGGCAGGTGCTCGCAGCGACCACGGTCCAAACACCAGCCTGCGACCCGCGTTGACGCACTTCGACGAAGCCGAGTGGCTCACGGCGTGCAACGACTTCGCGTGCACGGCTTCGCCCGCATCCGCTGCGATGCCTGCACACACGAGTACCTGCTCGCGTTCTCGAGCACGTGCCGGTACTTCTGCCAGAACTAGCGCACGGTCAGCGTACGCCGCATCACGCCAAAGGTGGCGATATCCGGCGAGGCGGCAACCACTTCAATCGTGTACTGGCCGGCCGAGAGCGCTGGCAACTCGGCTGCGTACTCACTCGTCACACCGGCATACGGCAACACCGTATCGTGCAGCACCATGCCATCGCGAATCACGCGCGCCCGCACTTCGTTCACGTTCCACAGTGCGTCGGGCCCCGTGGGACAGGAGCAGAGCAGGCGCACACGTGCACGAACGTTGCCGCGTTTGTTTGCCACCATGACCAGCGTGGAATCAGGTGTGAGCAGATCAATGATGTACCCGTGCATCTCGAGTACTAGTCCATCACCGGTGAGATGGCGCCCGGGCACAAGTATGAGCCGCTTGCTCGAGCGCACCATCTGGTCAGGATAACCGAGCGGTCCCTCGGCGGTGACTTCAACAAGCGTTGCCGTGCTGAGTGGAATCGTGGTTTGAAAACGTGCGCCGTCGCTGGTAGCGAACAACCGATCACCGCGGGCGCGTGGCGTCTCCATGAGCCGCCTGGTGTCGCCCGTGGCACCTTCATGCAGCCCGGTGGCCAATACGCGGTCGCCATTTACCTCGCGCAGGGTGATGCGCACACCGCCCACCGCTGAGCCAATGAGTTTGGCGTCGTGCGTTACCACATGCACGATCAGCTGGGTAGGGACCACAGTGGTGGCGGAAACTGGCGCCGCGGTCACCCCGGCACGGGAGCCGCTACACGCGCTGGCGAGCACCGCGAACAGGCCTATTGATATGATTCGCATGCCGTAAGAGAGCCCCAACAGGCGGTGCAGTCAATCGTGCCGGTCGCATTTTCGCTGAACTACAACCGAGGGATGTCGAGTATGCGCCGCGGTCGTTTGCCTCGCCAGCGGCGGCGGGTGGGCGTCGGTGTGCGCGGCTGACACCCACCGGCGCGGCAGATTGATAACACCACGCCGAGCACCGTAATGCAGTGGAGTCCGGCAAAAAGCGCCCAGGGGGATGGGCTTGAAGCTGCGGCACATCGCGAAGGCCAAGGGGTTGGAAGGACTCTTGGTCGGTTAGAACCGCGCCGTGCCCAATGGTGCGTACTGGTGCCCAAGCAAATGATGGCTGCGGCTCCAAGGTATCTGCTCGCTTGCTTCCTTCCGAAGGTGTTACGGCGAGAATCCGTCAGCATTGGACGCACCATGACTCAGACACGATTCCTTGGACCCAGCGCGCTCGCCGTCTCTCCAATCGGCCTCGGCTGCATGAACACGACCGCCGCCTACGGCGCGGCGCCCGACCGCTCGGCAATGCTCGCGCTGCTGCAACATGCCGTCGAACGCGGCGTGACGTTTTTCGACACGGCTGAAGTGTACGGACCACTGGCCAACGAACTGCTCGTCGGTGAAGCACTGGCACCGGTACGCGAGAGCGTCGTCATTGCAACAAAGTTCGGCTTCGACATCGATCCGGTCACCGGGGCAAACCACGGGGGATTGAACAGTCATCCGGAGCACATTCGCACCGCCGTTCACGGTTCTCTGCGTCGACTGCAGACCGACTACATCGACCTGCTTTATCAGCATCGTGTGGATCCCAACGTGCCCATCGAGGACGTGGCGGGCGCCGTGCGGGACTTGATTGCGGAGGGCAAAGTCAGACACTTCGGCCTGTCAGAAGCAGGCGTCAGCACGATTCGCCGAGCGCATGCAGTGCAGCCGGTCACGGCGCTGCAGAGTGAATACTCGCTCTGGTGGAGAGAGCCGGAAGAGCGGATTCTTCCGGTGCTTGAGGAACTGCACATTGGCTTCGTGCCGTTCAGCCCGCTCGGACGCGGCTTCCTCACCGGCACGATGGATCAATCAACCGCGTTCGATGCCTCCGACTTTCGGAATAACATTCCGCGATTATCTCCGGAAAACCGCTCGGCCAATCAGCGCGTCGTAGCGTTGATTCAGCGAATCGCGGTGGAGCAGCGCGCGTCATCGGCACAAGTCGCGCTGGCGTGGCTGCTCGCGCAAAAACCCTGGATCGTGCCGATTCCCGGCACCACCAAGCCACATCGGCTCGACGAAAACATTGGCGCGACGTCGGTCACGTTGTCCCCACACGATCTCGACGCGCTCGACGCGGCCGAGGCCATGGTGCAAGGCGCTCGGTACGTGGAGCGGCTGCAGGCCCAGATTGATCGGTGATTACGTCGCGCACACAAACTGTAACGTGAGCAGACGCGACGACGCGGAGAGTTCGTCGGGCTCTGGAATCAGTCCACGACACGCGCAGCGGCACAGCGGCGCTCGTGAGATCGGCTATGTGCGGGTATTTTACCCGTAGTAAAGTTCTGCCTGCCCAGCAGCTTCATCCGGTCCCCATCATGCTCCCGGTGTTGCGCCTTGGCGCACTCGGCCTCTCGCTGGCTCACACACGCCCTGATGCCTGCCCTTTCTGTCCTCGCTCAACGCTGCACCGTTGTCACGCTCTTCATCGCACTGATCGGAGTCGTACCCGTTTCGCTGGCTGCACAGCCAACGCGTGCCACAGCAGCGGCGCCGCAAGATTCATTGGCAACCGTCACCGTGCGCGTGCAAGCCGATTCAGCGGGCGTCCGTGTGGTCGCGTCTGCGATCGTGCGCATCGGCACGATTGGTGCGCGCACCGACGAGAGCGGGCAGGCGACGCTGCGAGTGCCAGCGGGACGGCGCAGCATCATGGCCACCAAAATCGGACATCGCCCGGATTCTATCACCCTAACATTGCGCGCCGGCGTTGACACGAGCGTCACGCTCACCCTCATCGAGCAGGCGGTCGACGCGGAGGTTGTCATCGTGACGGCGACGCGTGGTGAACGTCGCGTGGAGGACACGCCGCTGCGCGTTGAAGTGATCAACGAGGAGGAGATCGCCGAGAAGGTGACCATGTCGCCCGGTGATATCGCGATGATGTTGAATGAGACCGGTGGACTGCGCGTTCAGACCACGAATCCGTCGCTGGGCGGCGCGAACGTGCGTATTCAGGGACTGCGCGGCCGCTATTCACTCTTGCTGGCCGATGGACTTCCGCTGTACGGCGGGCAGGCTGGAGGGCTTGGCCTGTTGCAGATTCCGCCGGTCGATCTCGGCCGCGTTGAGATCATCAAGGGCACGGCGTCGGCGCTGTACGGCAGCTCTGCGTTGGGCGGTGTGATCGATCTCGTAAGCCGACGACCTGGTGCAGAAATGGAACGCACCGCGCTTGTGAACCAGACATCTCGCGGCGGCACCGATGCGGTGTTCTTCGGAAGCGCGCCGGTAAGCGAGCGGGTTGCGGCCACGCTGCTGGCTGGTGCACACCTGCAGCGGCAGAATGATCTGGACCGTGATGGGTGGACCGATATGCCGGGCTACTCGCGCGCCGTGTTGCGGCCTCGACTCTATCTCGATAACGGCGCTGGTCGCACGGCGTTTCTCACCGGGGGATTCACTGCAGAAGAGCGGGACGGCGGAACGCTTGCCGGTCGGGTGACACCAGCCGGCACGTCGTATGGCGAATCACTCAGCACTCGGCGCGCTGACGTGGGCGCGCTCGCGCGCTTTGTCGGCAGCGACGCACATCCGCTCTTTGGTACCGACGCGCTCCGAAGCGCGATCCTTACGCTGCGCGGTTCAGGCGTAGAACAACGACACTCGCATCGCTTTGGCGCCGTGCGCGAGGACGATCGTCATCGCACGTGGTTCGGCGAAGCCGCGCTGGCCGTGCCGCGTGGCCCGTTCACCTACGTTGTTGGTGGTGTGCTGCAGCAGGAAACGTACACGGCCAGCAACGTGACCGGTTTTGACTACGCGTACACAATCCCGGCTGCGTTCGCGCAGCTCGATGTTGACGCCAGTTCGTGGCTTTCGGTATCGACCAGCGTGCGCATGGATGCGCATAGCGACTACGGCACATTTGTGAATCCTCGCGTGTCACTGCTCGCACGAAGACCATCGGAGGGACGTTTCGCCGGATGGACCACGCGCCTCTCGGCGGGCACCGGTGCCTTTGCGCCCAACCCGTTTGTGGAGGAGACCGAAGTGTCCGGGCTGACCCCGGTGCAGCCACTCGTTGGACTCGTGGCCGAGCGCGCGTCGAGTGCGTCGCTCGACATCGGTGGCCCGCTGGAGTTGTCGCTTGGTGATGTTGAGCTCAACGCCACGTTGTTCGGTTCGCGCGTGACGCAGCCGCTTCAGGTGGTCGGCGTCCCGGGTGTGCAGGACAACGTGTCACGCATTCAGTTGGTGAACGCCCCTGGACCGACTGAAACGTGGGGTGCCGAGCTGTTGGCGCGCGTTGAGCGCGAGCTAGGCGAAGATTCGGGTGACGAAGAAGCACCGGTGCTGCGCGTAACGGGCACGTACACCATGCTGCGCTCGACGGAGTGCAATCTTGATTCAGAACCAATGGGCTTTCCCCGGTCTCGTTGCGCGCGACACGACGTGGCGCTCACACCGCGTCATGCAGTCGGCGTGGTGACCACGGTCGAACAGGAAGGGAAAAGCCGCGTGGGACTCGAACTGTATTACACAGGACGTCAGCGTCTCGATGCGAACCCGTATCGCCGTGAGAGCCGCCCATACCTGATTGTGGGGCTGATGGGCGAGCGTGCCGTGGAAACACGCCTGGGCACGGCGCGCCTGTTTCTGAACTTCGAGAACCTGACCAATGTGCGGCAGACTCGTGACGATCGACTGGTATTGCCCACGCGCGGCGCCGGCGGGCGGTGGACAACCGACGCGTGGACCGACCTTGCAGGATTTACCGTGAACGGGGGCGTGCGGTATCAGTGGTAGGTCTACGGTATCGTGTACGGCTGTTCGAAGGCCACGCATTTGCTGTGAGTCCGTTATGTCTTTCCCACACTCATGGTTGTGCGAATACCTTTCCCCCACCCATGGCCTGAAACAGCGCCACCGTGTCCAGCAGTCGCTGCGCCTGCGCCGCGATGAGCGGGAGGCGTAACTGCTCGCTCTGCTGTTCGAGCGTGACCACCTGCAGGTAGCTGGCTGCGCCGAGCGCGTAGCGCCGACGCTCGGACGACAGCATGTCCTGCGATGCGGAGTCGGCGCGCGCCAAGGCGGCCAGCGACTCCGCATCCGCGTCGAGTGCGGTCAGCACATCCGCCATTTCGCGGAGCGCACCAAGGATGACACCTTGATAGTTCGCCGCGGTCGCATCGAAGGCCGCCAGTGCCGCATGCTTTTCGGCCGACAGCCCGTGGTTGAATAGCGGCTGCGTGAGCTGTCCTACGAGGCTCCAGATTGCAGATCCGCCGCCGAAGAGCGAACCCGCGCTCAATGCTTGCGATCCTAAATTCGCGCTGAGGTTGATTTGAGGGTAGCGCTTGGCGACCGCGACACCATACTCGGCGTTGGCCGCTTGCATGAGTGCTTCGGCCGCGAGGATGTCAGGACGACGCCTCACCAGCTCTGACGGAATCACGACGGGCAGGTCCGTGGCGAGCGACAGGTCGCGAAGCGTAAACGACGGAACGGTGGAATCACCGGGAGCGCGCCCTGCGAGCGTCGCCAGCAGATGACGATTTTGTAGCAGCAACTGCCGCTGCACAGGAACTGAAGCCCGTGTCGTTTCATGCTGCCGTTCAAGCGTCCGCAGCTCGTCCGGAGTTGCTGCGCCGAGCCGTACCTGGTCCGCGACGATGATCAGCCGTTCCTGCCCGAGTCGCACCAGAGACTCCGTTACATCAAGCTGTGCCGCGAGTTTCGCCTGCTGCACGGCGGTCGCCGTGATCGCAGCGGCGAGCGACAGCTGCGCACCGTGCAGTTGATAACGCTGGAAATCGCTGCGCGCGGCCAGCGCCTCGAGGGCACGACGATTGCCACCGGCGAGGTCAAGTTGGTAACGAACGCTCACGGTGGCGTTGAACAGGCTGAACTCGCGCGGATTGGCGTCCTGACCCAACACTGCGGGATTAAACACTTGTCGCTGTGAGGCGAGCGAGCCATCCACCACCGGATACCGTGTCGATCCGGACCGCGCCGCGAACAGCGACTCCGCCTGTCGAAGCGTCGCCTCAGCAGCAGCGATGGTCGGGCTGGCAACCAACGCGTGCGCAACGAGCGAATCGAGCGCTGGCGAGCCAAAGGTCTGCCACCAGGTTTCACTGATGCGTGACGCGGCGGTGAAGCGCTGCGCCGCACCGAACGCTCCAACAGCCGAATCGGTTTGCGCTGAACGAGCTGTCGCCGTGTACGTTGCAGCGGCGGGCGCGGCAGGCCGCACGTACGCCGGCCCCGCTGCACAGCCGATGAGCACGACGGCTGCGCCGATGTGCCCGTGTTTCCACATACGCGCACAACATGCGAGATGCGATATCGATCGTCGACTGCTAGACATTGAGTGTCGCACCGATCTCTCGCCCTTCTCCGATTTCTTCATGAGTCCGGCCGTCGCGAATGTGATACATCCGCTTGAAAGTGGGAATGATCTTCTCGTCGTGTGTCACCACGATCACGGCGGTCTGGAACCGATGCGCCATTTCATGCAGAATTCGAATGACCGAAAGCGCACGTTCACTGTCGAGCGGAGCGGTGGGCTCGTCCGCCAGAATCACGGGCGGCCTGCTCACCAGCGCACGCGCAATGGAGACGCGTTGTTGCTCACCGCCGGAGAGCTGGGCCGGCATCGCCGACGCGCGATGCGCGACGTCAAGTGCACTCAGCAGTTCCACAGCCCGCTCACGTGACTCGCGGTTAGGCACACCCGCGAGCATGGGCAAGAGCGCCACGTTGTCAGTGACATCGAGGAACGGAATGAGATACGGTGCCTGAAACACAAAACCGATGCGGTCGCGACGCAGGGCGCGAAGGTCGTCAATTCTCCACCCATTGTCGTAGATCACATCCTGGCCGAGCGTCATTCGACCGGACGTTGGTTCGATGACCGCACCAAGGCACTTGAGCAGTGTTGATTTGCCACTGCCGGACGGGCCGATCAAACCGACCACTTCTCCGGGCGCGACATACATGTCCACGCCCTTGAGCGCGTCGACTGCGGTGTCGCCTTTGCCATAGCGTTTGGTCAGTCCCTCGATCACGATGCCGTCGGTCGGTATTTGTGTCAGCGTGTGGGCGCTCATCATCATCCTCCAATCGCTTCTGCGGGATCCACGCCCAGCGCGGCGCGAATGGCGATCAGGCTCGCAAGCACACAAATCACCATCACCACGAAAAACCCGATCAGGGAATCGCGCGGCATGAGCAAAACGTATTTCGGAAAGAACGGCGCCCAGAACGTGGCCGCGATCTTCCCGACCACAAAACCGATCACGCCAAGTGCGATCGCCTGCTGCATGATCATGCCGGCAATCGTGCGGTTTCGTGTCCCGATCAGTTTGAGCACCGCGATCTCGCGAATCTTGCCAAGCGTCATTGTGTAAATGATGAATGCCACGATCGCCGCGCTCACGATCGCGAGAATCACGAGAAACATGCCGATTTGTTTGGCTGCCGTCGCAATGAGCTTGCCTACCAGAATCGCTTCCATCTGTGCGCGCGTATAGACGGTAAATCGCTTCCACCGTTCGATCGCCTTCGCAACATCCGCTTGGTCAACTCCCGGTTTCAGCGTCACGAGCACGGCGTTCACCGAGCGACTGACATTCTGGGACGCGATCACCGCGTCGAGCACCGCCGGTGCGCCGGCGCGGTTGAACGCCGGGTTTTGCGCGGTTCGCCGGCGGCCCTGCAGAACCGCATCGTTGTCTCTGAGAAACTGTGCACCCTGCGCATCCTTCAGCGGAATGAACACCATGGGATCGCCGCCCGATGACACCATGCGTCGCGTGAGACCAACTACCGTGTACTCGTGCCGACGGATGCCAATGCGGTCACCCAAGCGGAATCCCGTCGCGATATCGGCAACCGCTTCGTAATGGCTGCGCGTGACCTGTCGTCCCGACACGAGGTACGGCGGCCATCCCGGCGTTCCGGCCGGTCCGGGCGCCATGCCTACCACCATCGCTCGCACGTCCTCTCGATCGCTGCGCACTTGCATGGTCAGGTAGGTCACATTCGCAGCCTGCGAGACGCCGGGTACGGTGAGCACACTCCGGTACACGTCGTCGTATAGACTGGACGGCTCCGCGTACGGGCCAAGTGTCTCCTGCTGCACGACCCACAGCTCTGCACCGCTGTTGTCGAGCAGCGCGCGTCCATCGGCGATCATGCCTCGGTACACGCCGGCCATGCTCAGCGTCACGCCAATGAGCAGGCCCAGACCAAGACCAGTAAGGACAAACTTTGGGCCGTCATGCAGAATGTCGCGACCCGCGAGATTGATCACGGCACCGCACCCGGTATCTGATCCACCACCTTGATGCGACTGCGCGCATCAAGCAGACTGGCGCTGTACACGACAATGCGATCGCCGGTGGCCAAACCTTCAACAACCTGCACGTAACCATCTGCGTTCGTCGCGCCAAGTATAACCGGAGTAAACCGCAGGTCTCCGTCGAAGATTTGCCACACACCCAGCACGCCGTTCAACCGATGGATCGCCGCATTGGGCACGACGGGCCCGGCACGTTTCGCGGCGAGCACCACATTGACTTCGCCCAGTTCGCCGATGGGCGGCAGCGGATCGGGCGTCGCTGCAAAAGAGATCTTGGCCAGGATCTCCTCGGTCACGGGGTCGGCGCGCGGTTCCACGCGTTCTACTCGTCCCGCGACGCTTGCGCCCTGATGCGAACGCAGCACCACCGTGGCCGGCAGCCCCGGTTGCAGCCCGGCCGCATGGCCTTGGTCGAATCGGGCATTCAGCCACAGACTGCTCGGGTCGATGATTTCGAGCACCATCTGTCCGCCAATCACTGTGGTACCCGGTTCGGCGTCGCGCGCTGAAACCATGCCAGCCACCGGTGCAATCAAACGCAGGTTCTGACGTTGCGTGGAGATGGCGTTCCGATCGGCTTGGGCACGCGCGACTTCAGCCTGCGCGCCTGACACGGTTGCGCCAGCCCTCTGTCGCGCCTCCTGTCGCGCAGCGACGATTTCTTCGCTCGTGGAACGCGCCGCGAGCAACTGCTCGTAGCGACGCGCCTCTGCGATGGCGAGCTGCTCGCGGGTCTGTGCTTCGTCGAGCGAAGCACGGCTCCGAGTGAGGATCGCCTCCTGTGACCGTATCCGTTCGTCGAGATCCACCGGGTCCATCTCGCCCAGTAACTGTCCCGCCGTCACACGATCGCCTACATCCACGAGAAGCCGGTTCACCCGTCCGGCCGAGGTGGGTCCGATGCGGTAGGTGAAACGTGGTTCGACTGTCCCAAGCCCGAAAAGGCCCGCCGAGATTGCACGCTCCTCGACCGTTCCCAGCGTGACCGCGATCGGTGCCAGCGGCCCTGAGCGGAGCGCGACGAATACGAACACGGCCAGCAGCGCTAGCACCATGCCGACCAGTACCAACGCGCGTCCCTTCAATCGGAACAGTTTCATTGGGCACACTCAATACCGCGGCGGTACACGCGGAACACGCGCGGTGAATCAGCGGAAATCCGGCCCAGATCACCGTGGATGAGCGACTGCATGACGAGCCCCTGTATCGTGCCGACGAACAGGGTCGACGCGGCGTTGATGTCCAGCTTCGGATCGACTTCGCCGGTCTGCTGCCCATCGGCCAGCAACTTGGCAATCAGTTGGCTGTATTGACGCAGCATGGCGAGCACCGCTCGCTTCGCCGCGGTCTGTTCCGCGTGCTGGAGCTGGCCGAAGATGATGCGCGGCACGCCGGGGTGCGCCACGACAAACGCGAGGTGCGCCATGAACACCTGCTCGAGGGCCGCGAGGGGTGAAGAACTCGTCGCGACTGCTGCGTGAACGCGCGTCATCAGACGCTCAACGACCCACTCAACCACCGCTTCGATGATCGAGTCCTTTGTCGGGAAATGGCGGAAGAGGGCTCCTTGCGTGAGGCCCATTTTTGCCGCAATTGCCGAGGTAGTGATGTCGCCGGGGTTGGACTGGGAGGCGAGATCGATCACGGCCTCGATCGTCGCCTCTCGGCGCTCCCCAGCGGGTAGATAGTTGGCGGTACTGCGCAATTTGATCTCCAAAAGTAAGTGATTGATTACTAGCTTTGCCTGCCCTTGAAGTCAAGTCGATGGTGTTGAGATGCTGTCCGTCTCGAAACCGCCCGCGCTCAAAAAGATCTGGCGGCAACCACGCGGAATCCGTAACCTCCGCAATGAACTATCTGGAAGTCGGCTCGCTAGAAGAACGACAACAGTTCGCAGTCCTGCAACGTCAACTGCCGCAGTTGTTCACGCGCGTGTTCCGCGATCGTCACGCGCCGCAAACCATTGTGGTTATTCCGAGTCTGTCGCTCGACCGCGATGAACTCAGCAAGTTGCATGGCGCCGTGCATTATGAAGAACGCTTGTTGTGCGTGCTCATGTTGCTGCGTTTTCCGCGCGCCAACATTGTGTACGTGACCAGCGAGCCACTGGCGCCATCCATCGTTGATTACTACCTGCACTTGCTGCCCGGCATTCCCCCGTCGCATGCTCGGCCGCGGCTTACCTTGCTCTCGTGCGATGACCGGTCTACGGAGTCGCTGACGGGGAAAATTCTATCAAACGCTGCACTTGTGTCCCGGATTCGCGCGGCCGTTCCGGATCCGATGTCTGCGCACATGACCTGCTTCAACGTGACGCCGCAGGAACGCACGCTGGCCGTGAGATTGGGCATCCCCATTTACGGCTGTGATCCCGACCTCGTGCATCTCGGCTCAAAAAGTGGGAGTCGTGAAATTTTTCGGCTGGCCGGTGTGCCGCTGCCTGATGGTCATGAACATCTGCGCGACGCCAATGACATCGCGCACGCGCTCGCGGATCTCAAACGTCGTGATGCGTCGCTCCGACGCGCGATGATCAAGTTGAACGAAGGATTTTCGGGGAAGGGAAACGCGGTCTTCACCTTTGATGGTGCGCCAGCCAGCGCTGTGCGCGCCGAGAGTACAGACGCACTGGTGCACTGGATTCACGACGCGCTGCCCTCGCATGTCTCGTGCGTGGACGAGAGCGAAACGTGGGAGTCGTTCGCACACAAGTTTGCGAACATGCACGGCATTGTGGAGGCGTTTGTGCCTGGTGATGTGAAGCGGTCACCGTCGGTGCAGTGCCGCATCAATCCACTGGCGCAGGCGAGTGTGATCGCGACGCACGATCAATTGCTGGGCGGCGCCGACGAGCAGGTGTACCTGGGTTGCACCTTTCCGGCCAATCCTGCGTACGCGTCGCACCTGCACGGGTATGGTGCGCGCGTGGCCAATGCGCTGGCGGAGAAGGGCGTCCGCTCGCGCTTCGCCGTGGATTTTATGACCGTGTATCGCGATGGGCATTGGCATACCACCGCCATTGAAATCAACCTGCGCAAAGGCGGCACGACACATCCGTTCCTGATGCTTGAGTTTCTGACAGACGGACGTTACGACACCTCAACGGGTGTGTACCACTCGCTCAACGGTAATCCGTGCTATTACCACGCCACGGACAACCTCACACAGCCGTCCTACGTGGGGCTCACACCCGATGCGCTGATCGATGTTGCGGTGAACAACGATTTGCATTTTGACGCGGCGTCTGAAACCGGTGTGATGTTTCATCTCATGGGCGCACTCGAGCGTTTTGGCAAGCTCGGCACGCTGTGCGTGGGCCGGACTGCGGCCGACGCTGAGCGGCTCTACCACAAAACGGTGGAAGTGCTGAACCGCGAGAGTGTGAGAATCAGGCAGGCGTAGTGGTAGCAGGATGTCTCTACCGTTTCGTGCGTCGTCCGCCTAGGGGGAAGAATGAGACGACGGCGATGGGGGCGACGGCGGGTCGCCCATTCCGACGCTGTTCACCCCAAACGCGCGCCCAAGCTGGGACATTTCACGCTCCGTCTCCAACACGAGCGGGATCATCGCCTGTTTGGTAAACCGCTGGGCAAAGGCGCTGCTCAGCAGCTGTCGCAGCGCCGAGAGTCGCGCCAGCGACCCCGGCACAAACACCGTGCGTGCGCGCGACTCAATGGCCCGCACAAACGCGGTGGTGCACTGCTCAAGCGATGTCACACGACCGAATGGTCCTGGCAGTTTGCCAAGTGTGCGATTAAACGCCGACACATCGGTCTGCACATCACGCACAAGATCGGTGTTGATCCACGTCATGTACGCCGTGCCGACGTCTACGCCGTGCGGCAACAGTTCCAGTCGCAGCACGTTGGCGAGTTGTTCAACGCCCGCTTTTGATGCGGCATACGCCGAGAGTCCGGGCATGGCGCTGAATGCCGCTGCGCTCGCAACGAGCAACAGGTATCCGCGCGTTGCAATGAGCGGTGGCAGCGCCGCTTTGGCGGTGCGCAGCACACCCACCAGATTCACATTGAGTACGCGCACCAATGCTTCAACGTCAGCAACCAGTACGGTTCCGTGGCTGGCGATGCCGGCGTTGGCAACGACCACATCAATTCGACCCAGCGCGTGCACGGTGCCTTGTATGGCTCGATCGAGCGCGGTTTGATCGGTGACATCACACTCGAACCAGATGTGTGACGGACCGAGTTCTGCCCCAAGT
Organism: Gemmatimonadaceae bacterium; assembly: GCA_022843265.1. Classification (GTDB taxonomy): domain Bacteria; phylum Gemmatimonadota; class Gemmatimonadetes; order Gemmatimonadales; family Gemmatimonadaceae; genus JAABRT01. The sequence goes on along the minus strand of JALHNZ010000001.1, from coordinate 76,332 downwards.
GCCTGCAGCAGCGCGGGCTCCATGCCCACGAGCGATAGCGTAGCGCCGCGCTGCGCCAACGCACGTGCGGTGGCGGCGCCAATGCCGCGCGCGGGGCCCGTAATCAGTACGACCTTTCCGTGCATTGATCCCGCGTCTGTCACACTCACTTACCTCCAGGCTTGCCGCCAAATCGCATTTCACGATCCACATCCAGCGCCAGCGACCCGGCCGCTTCAGCGCGCACAATCAGCGCCGAGGGCATGGCGACCACATCGATCAGTCGACCGGCCGTGAGTTTGGCCGAGAGCTGTACACCGTCGGTGAGTTGTCGATTGATGGCACCCTCGACTTTGGCGCGCAATGTCGCCAACCGGTCCGCCAAGGGTAGCACTGCCGCTTCGCGCAACTGCAACACGGCCGCCTCTTCTGTCAGAAACGCGAGTCCCTGCACGAGCGCGTTGCTGGTGGCCACGTCAAAGTTGAGATCGGGCACGGTGAGTTCTTCGCGCTCGATATCCAGTTGCGGCGTACCGACCAGCCATCCTTCACCGCGCACCGCACCATCAAACTTCACACCGAGTGCCACACGTCCGTCACCAACCGGCACGAGTCGTACGTCGGCAATGCGCACGCGTCGACGCCAGCGTGTAAACGATTTCCCGACCAATCGCTCTCGCAGCAGCGCCGACGCCACGTCGTATTGCACACTGGCCTCAAGCAACACGCGTGCGCTGTCGCCAACGTCGGAGCGCGGCGGAAGCAGCGGGGGCAGTGGTGTGTTGGTTCGCGCGGGTTCCTCGCCCGACACGATTACGGGCTGGGCAAACAATCGCACATCAAACACCAGCGCCGAGTCTTTTACGTTAATGCTGCCCAGTCGCACCTCACCCGGTCGCAGCAACAGCCACAGACTATCGGCCACTTTGAACGGGCGATTCATCTCGTTGTACCACTTTTCGAGACGATCGCGCACGTTCCACCCGGCGAGCCGGCGATCAATCTTTGGCAGTTCACGACGCAGAATGCCACGCACCGCGCCCGACACGCGATCCGTTACGTCAATACTGAACGCCGTGACGCGACAGGCGTCGCGGTCGGTATCTGTGAGCGGACGCAGCGAGGCGATGCGAGTCCTCGCTTGCACACGCCATTCGGGCGAAATGCCAAGCTCGCTCTGCAATCGCGCCCGCAGCCGGGGGCGTACATTATCGACGCCGCACGACGCGCCAACCTCCGGCAGCAGCGGGGCATTGTACCAACCCTTGCCCGCGTAACTGACCGTGGTCCCAAGCGTGAGCAGGCCGTCGTCGAGCGTGACGTCAAAGGGTTCGCGCTGCGCCTCGTACGCAAACTTCTGTCGACCGTTTGTTGGATGCTGGAGGCGTCGACTCAGATTGCCGAAACGACGCGGTACAGCCGCCTCGAGCGCATTGAGCGTGGGCGCCAGACTGATGCTGATAGGCGCGTCGATGATTGATGGTGCAACCGGCGCCAGCGATGGTGGAAGGAACTGTCCCGAGGCACCAGGAGGCGGTGCATCAATGTCAACTGGCCGCGCGCATCCGAACACCATGAGCGTGGCGAGCGCGCCGACTAGTCCAATCCTTGAACGCCGGTATGTTTGCATGGCGTACGATACGCCCACAGCGTGCACCTCGGGAAGCATACGTAAGAGAGAGGTCGGTATCGTCCGCCTCGCCTGTGGTGTCCGCTACCTCAACCGCGTAGTTTGGGCCCCTATGCACATCAACTTGAACTCGCGTGTTGCCATCGTCACGGGCGGCGCCAACGGCATCGGCCTGGCCACTGTGGTTCGCCTGGCGCGCAGCGGTGCGTCCGTCGCGATCTGGGATCGAAACGTTGAGCCGGCACAGGAGACGGTTCGTGGTTTGCGCGCCGAAGGCTGCGTGGCCGAGGTGTTCACCACCGACGTGTCGGATCGCGAGAGCGTGCGTGCCGCCGCGGACGCCACCGTCGCATTGTTTGGTGGCATTGATATTCTGATCAACAATGCGGGCATCATTCGAGACTCGCAGCTCGTACGCGTGAAGGACGGCGCGGTGACGGGAGGGATGTCCGACGCGGACTTTGATGCGGTGATCGCGGTGAATCTGAAGGGCGTGTTTATCTGCACGCAGGTGGTTGTGCCTTTCCTGATCGCGCGCGGCGGTGGCTCGATTGTGAACGCGACGTCCGTTGTGGCACGAACGGGCAACTTTGGCCAGAGCAATTACGTGGCGGCCAAAGCGGGCGTGGTTGGCATGACCCAGGTCTGGGCCCGCGAACTCGGCAAGCGCAACATTCGCGTGAACGCGATCGCGCCGGGATTCATTGCCACCGATATGACCGCGTCCATGCCAGCGGCGGTACTCGAGGAAATGGCCGCGCACACACCGCTGGCACGTCTCGGTACCCCGGATGACGTGGCCGCGGCTTACTGTTTTCTCGTGTCCAACGCGGCCACGTTTATTAATGGTGCCGTGCTGCCGGTTGACGGTGGCCTGGTGATCGGCACGTAACACGCCGCTCACCTCGCGCACGGTCTCCGGCGTATCGCTGTCACGCCGTGATCAGTTGGGCAGCGGTTCCGAAACGCGTGTTGGCTCGGCGCGGCTTCGCACCGTGCCATCGCCGAGTGCTCCGCCGCCGCGTGCATCAGTGTTTTCACCCCAACACCACGCCACACCCTCGGTGTCGATGGCGCACGTGTGAAAGTCGCCAGAGGCAAGAGTGACAAAGGTGTGCGTACCACTCACGCGCACCGGTGCCGATTCCGACACACCGCTGCCGTTGCCGAGTCCGCCGTTGTAGTTCGACCCCCAGCACCACGCGCCGCCCGCCGTGTCGAGACCGCACACGCGCTGACGACCTGCCGACAACTGCTGAAAACGCACGTTGCCGGCAATCGGCGTGGGCACGAACGAGTTGGGACGTGGCGGTGACCCTTGTCCAAGCTGTCCTTCAAACGCAACGCCCCAACACCAGCCGAGTGAATCGGCTGCGATGCCGCACGTAACGCTTTCCCCGGCTGCGAGCTGCGTGAACTGCGTCGTACCACTGACCGGAACCGGCACGTCACGATCTGAAAGGCTTCCGTCGCCGAGTGCACCACCGTCGCCCCAACACCAGGCGGCACCAGCAGCCGTCAGGCCGCAGATATGCATGCGCCCTGCCGCGAGCGAGACAAACGCTTCGCTGCTCTGGACGGGTGTCACGGTCGCGGAGGAGGGGGACGGCCCGTTACCATCACCGCGCTCTCCATGGCGATCCGCACCCCAACATGATGTGGCGTTGCGCGAATCAACCACGCAGGAAAAATGCGAACCGAGCGCGGCCACGTTCACGGAGCGCACCGACGCCGTGCCTGGTCGCGCTCGCACGCGTACCGTGGTGTCGCCGAGGGCGAACTCCTGATTGTCGCCCCAGCAGTGCAGCGCGGCCGACGAATCAACCGCGCACACGTGCGACTCGCCGGCGACAAGCTGCGCAAACGGCACGGTGTGCTGGAGTTTCGTGGGCACAAAACGATCGAGCGTATCACCAAGCCCGAGCTGTCCGTAGCGGTTGGACCCCCAGCACCAGGCTTCGCCCTGCAGATCCAGTGCGCAGGTGAACTGCCGTCCGGCCGTGATGGAGGCGAAGCGCAGTGGCGCGGAATCTGTTGCGGTGTCGGTGGCAGAGCCCGCGCGCTCGGTGCCGCCGCCGCACGCGACGAGGGACACACTAAGGCCAGCTACGAAGACGCGCGCTTCACGGCGTCGAAATGAGAACAGGTGTGAAAACGTCATACTGCAAGTAACACCGGTGTCGCGAGAAAAGAGCCCACCAACCGCGTAACGGCCTTGTTCTATTGCGTTGTCGAACGATTCTTGGGCCTGTTTTCCGGCCGAGGCGCGGCGTACTGCATACGCGACTGAATGGCTGGCGCCCGTGAACTGGCCACGCTGCCTTTTGGTGACCAGCGCCGTGGAGCGGGAAGCACGGCGGCGAGTCGTGCGGATTCGTTGCGCGTGAGTTGTTTGGCCGACTTGCCGAAGTGCTGCTGCGCGGCGGCCTCGATTCCAAAGATGCCGTTGCCCCACTCGGCGAGATTCACGTACAGATCGAGAATGCGATCCTTGGGCACAATGACCTCAAGCCAGAGTGTGAAGTAGGCTTCCAGTCCTTTACGAATCCATGAGCGCCCTTCCCACAGGAAGACGTTTTTCACGACCTGTTGCGAGATCGTCGACGCGCCGCGCATGGCTCGACCCGTGCGACGAACCTCGATGGCCTTCTCAATTTCTGTGAAGTCAAAACCATCGTGCAGATAAAACCGGTCGTCTTCCGCGGCGAGCACGGCACGATAGAGCGAGGGTGACACTTGATCTCGCGACACAACGGTGCGCTTGGGATATGCCGGTGCCTCATCCGCGCGCCAGCGCTGCCACGTGCGCGTGAGCATCATGGCCGTAGTGGGTGGCTGCACCACCAGTAAAAGAAGACATGCAGGCAACGGAAGCAGCAGGCCGATTGCGATCACAACAAACACGCGTCGGATCCAGCGTCCAATGCCGCCGCGCACACGGCGACGAGATGAAGCCATGGTCAGGGCTCTCGCAAATGTGCGGGGGTATTCGGCGGCTGCCGCTTCCAGCGCCGATGGTGCCAGAAGTATTGCCCAGCGTACCGCCGCACATCGCGCTCCAGCTGCAGCGTGAATGAGGCCACGATGGCGTCGACATCATGTTCACGATCGCCGGTATCCACGATCGGCACCGTTTCGAATGCGATGCGATAGCGACCATCGGGCAGTCGTACACACGCGGCGTAAATCACGGGCGTGCCCAAGCGTAGTGCAAACACGCCGGGGCCGCGTGGCGTACGAGCCGGCCGACCGAAAAACGGCACGAACGTTGACGCGAGACCGAGCCCGTCCTGATCGCACAGGAACGCGATCATTTTGCCTTCTGAGAGCGCGCGCGGCACACGCCGCACCGCTTTGGCATCATGAATGACTTCCACGCCGAGCGATGCCCGAGTGCCACGCACGTAGCGATCGAAGAGCGGGTTTTGAATGGCGCGCGTGATGGCGGCCACGGGCACACCACGCGCGGCAAAATACGCCCCGCCGAGTTCCCAGTTGCCCAGGTGCCCGGTCACGAGAATCACACCGCGCCCCTGAGCCAGCGCGCTCTCGAACAAGTCCCATCGCTCGACCTGCGTGACCATCGCGAGGATCCGTTCGCGAGAGGCACCGGGGAGCACCGCCGTTTCCATGGTGGTGCGCCCAAGGCTTTCGTAGGCCTTAATGGCGATGGCGCGTTGCTCGCGTTTTGAGAGCTCGGGGAGCGCCGCCGCAATGTGGCGGTGCACCAGCTTGCGCCTTATGCCCACCGGCCAGTAGCCAAACCGCCCGAGCATCGCGCCGCAGAAGCTTGCCATGCGCCAACCGAGCAGGCGCAGCACGGCGACGAATGACCGAAAGGCGATGTACTGCAACCAATGCGAGACCGTCTCAGGCGCGGCCTGAGGCGACGCAGAGGGAGGCGTTTCAGGAGTCTCGGGCTGATGCAGCGCGTGACCGTCGTTACGAACGTTTGTCATGTCCCTGTAAAATGCATGCGGCGCCGCTCCCGAGGGAACGGCGCCGCATGATGATTCTTGTGCGCGGCGTGAAATCACGCCGCGAAAGGATCAGTTGGAGAGCATGATAAGAACGCGACGGTTGGTGGCGCGACCGTTGTCCGTGTTGTTCGGAGCGAGCGGATCGGATTCACCAGCGGTCGTGGACGAGATACGCGAAGCAGCGACACCCTTCGACACGAGGTAGTCACGCACCTGATCGGCGCGCTGCTGGCCAAGCGTGGTGTTGTAGGACTCGCTGCCAATGGCGTCGGTGTTACCCTTGACGCCAATCGTGCGGGTCATGTTGACCTGCTCAAGCAACGACGCGGCAATCTGGTCGAGCACCTTCGCCGCTTCCGGCGTGATGGCGTCCTGATTGAACGCGAACTGCACGGCGCCGATGACAATCGGACGGCCCGGCACGTTGACGCGGACAGTGTCCATGCGCGTGGTGAACACGGTGTCGCGCTGCATGATGCGAACCGTATCGTACTGGATAACCGGGCGACGATCGCTGGTGAAGAGCGAAACGCTCACACCGGCCTGCGCGCCGAGGTTGAAGTGGCTCTCACGCGGCGTGGGCAAGGTTTCGTCGTCAGCCGTGACGTAGTTACCAATGCCTTCGAGACGGAACGAGAACATGTCGTTGAGCGCGAAGCGCAAACCGACGAGGCCCGAGGGACCGCCGCCACGCGGCGCAACCTGACGCTGACGGCCGTACGCGTCATACGCGTAGCCACCACCAATAAGGAACTTGACCTTTTCGCTGAAGTGGCCGTTGTACAGCAAACGGTAGTTCCACAGCGCATGGGACACTTTGTTGAGCGAGTCATACGCCGCGATGCCCGTGGGCGCGCGGTTGACGTCTGCGTCAGCGTACGACAAGTCCATTTCGAGCAGCAGGTTACGCAGCACATAGATGCCGGCGCGGCCACCGCCGCCAAAGGCGGCGTCGAGCTGCTGCGACTCAGCAAACTTTGTGAAGCGACCGAAGCCGCCGATTTCCACCGCGCCCTGCCGCTGCGCATGAAGCGAAGCTGGCAGACCGAGGGCAATCACAGTGCCCAGCGCGAACATTGCAGTAGTACGCATATTCCTCCCGTGAGATGACAATACCGACGGACCAAACCGCCATGAGCCTGCGTGAGATGACAACACGGCCAAGTCCTGCTTAAATCCCGGCGCGAAGGCATTCGCGGGCCGGCGCTATCAGGATCCCGAATGAATCCCGGAATAAAACGCCCGCGCGGTTGCCACGCATCAAGTTATGCATCATTTGCCAGAGGGCAACCGTCAATCAGTCACGAACTTGGCCGAAATCACAAAATCTGCCAATCTCGGAACGTTCTGGAGTATCTGGCGCCCGCTGACCACTGTCCAGGACGGACATGTTGACCGAAAGGCAGACGATTCATGCTGCCCATCTGAAACAAGACGGATTTCTTTTCATCAAGGCACATGGGACGACATGAAGGGGCGGGACCAGCTGTCTCCGGGTGGCGTGGCGCACAGATGGGGTTGCTCAGCAACGCGGCGCTGGCGGTGGTCAAGCTGGTCGCCGGTGTGGCCGGCAACTCATATGCGCTGGTGGCCGACGCGATCGAAAGTGGCGCCGATGTACTGGCATCGCTGGTCGTGCTCGGCGGCTTGCGACTAGCCGCTCGCGACGCGGACGACGATTATCCCTTTGGCTACGGGCGAGCTGAGCCATTGGCTGCGGCGACCGTCTCGCTGATGTTGCTGGGCGCAGCGTTCGGTATCGGGTGGGAGGCGATTTCGGAAATCCGTCGGCCGCATCAGGCGCCGGCGCCGTTCACGCTCGGCGTGCTCGTTGGCGTCGTGCTCCTGAAGCAGTGGCTCTTTCGCAAGCAACACGCGGCGGGGCAGGCGAGCGGATCGCCTGCGGTTCAGGCCGATGCGTGGCATCACCTGAGCGATGCGGTCACGTCGGGCGCGGCGTTTGTGGGCATTCTGGTGGCACTCGTCGGCGGACCCGGCTGGGAAGCGGCGGACGATTGGGCGGCGCTCGTGGCGGCGCTGGTCATTTTGGCCAACGGTGTCGCGCTGCTGCGGCCGGCGGTGCACGATTTGATGGATCGGGCTCCGGAGGCCAACGTGCGCGATCGAATTCTGGACGCCGCACGCACGGTGAGTGATGTGCAGCACCTGGAAAAGTTGAAGGTCCGGCGCGTGGGGGCGGCATTGTTCGTGGACCTGCATGTGCAGGCTGATCCCGCGTTGTCATTGCACGAAGCGCATATCGTGAGTGGACGAGTAAAAACCGCAATTCGTTCTGCCGTCCCAGCCGCGGCTGGTGTGCTGATTCACATGGAACCGTTCGAACCAGAGACTGCATGACTTCATCAAAAAAACAGGCGCGCATCTCGCTTCGCGATGCACTCGTGCCCGTACGGGCCGGGCAACGACTCACGCTGGGCGCTCGTGCGGCCGCGCCTCCATCGTCCATCCCCGACAAGAAGGCGTTGGAAGAGCGTACGGCGGCCCTGCTCAAGCGACTGGAAACGCTGCAGGCCGCGTTTCATGCCGACGGCTCGCGTGCGCTGTTGTTGGTACTGCAGGGTCGCGACGCGGCGGGCAAGGACAGCACGATCCGGACCGTGGTCGGAGCTTGCAATCCCATGGGCGTGCGTATCGCGTCTTTCGGGCCGCCTAGCACGCTGGAGTTGCGCCACGACTATTTGTGGCGGGTGCATCAGGCCATGCCGCCGCGCGGCGTGATCGGCGTGTTCAACCGTTCGCACTATGAGGACGTGCTCGTGGTGCGTGTGCGCAAACTCGCGCCCGAGTCCGTCTGGAAGCCGCGCTACCGGCAGATTGTCGAGTTTGAGCGCATGCTCGTCGAGAACGGCACGGTGATTGTGAAGTGTTTTTTGCACATCAGTCATGATGAACAGCGTCTGCGGTTGCAGGAGCGGCTCGACGACCCCGCGAAAAATTGGAAGTTTCGCCTGGGCGATCTCGAGGATCGTGCGCACTGGACTCAGTACACAAACGCCTATCGGGACATGCTGTCTCGCACGAGTACAGCGCACGCGCCGTGGTATGTCGTGCCCGCGGACGAAAAGCGCGTCCGCAACTACTACATCGCACAGCTGTTGGTCAAAACACTCGAGTCGCTGAATCCAAAGTATCCACGCATGGATCCAGCGGTTTCCCGGGCGGCGCACGGATTCACCTAGTCGCTGCCGATACTCAGGCTGATGGCGCCGCGTCCACTCCCTTCGGTTCATGCTGCAATTCCCGCCCGTCGCTGCGTCAGCGGTGGTCGTCTTCGCGTGCTGCTTCACGCGGCCGCACACCGTCGTTTCGCGCTTGCGCTGTTTGTTTGCCTGATCGCCCTCGCTGATGCGGCGCCGGCGCAAGTGCGCCCGGATGGGTCGATCATAGCGACCAGCGTGCCCGTGACGGTCCGCGACTACTCGGAGCGTCGATTCGGTAGCCCCGATGGCCTGCGATCACTGGCGGTGTACGCCGTTGAAACGCTACGTGATGGCTCGCTGTGGATCGGGACCGAAGCCGGACCGCATCGCTTTAACGGCTCGCGCTTCGAGCTGGTGCCGATCCCCACGGCGCCTGCACACGTGCGTGGCATCGTAGAAACCGCCGATCGTGCGATCTGGTTTGCTACGCGCGTTGGTGTGGTTCGCATGCAGCCCGATGGCGCGATGCACGTGTTCAATGAGCGGCACGGGTTACCAACAGGGACCGTGTATTCGTTGGTTGTCTCAAATGCGATCGATGGTCAGCCGCGCCTCATTGCATCTACTGGTGGTGGGTTGTCTGTCTTGGAAGGCGAGCGCTGGCGAACGATTGCGTTGCCGGTGGGTGTGCCCACGGTAGGATTGGTCGCACGGGCACGAACGCGTGATGGCGCGACAGACGAGTTGTGGGTCGCGTCGTCTTCGGGCGGTGTGGCGAGGTGGCGCGACGGTTCGTGGACGGATGTGTATGGCGCCGGCGAAGGATTGACCGCGAGCAGCGTCGAACACCTCATGGTGACAGATGATGCATCGCGACGACTGTTTGCGGCGACAAGTGACGGTGTCCTTGCGTTTGCGGACGATTCGTCGGGAGGCCGCTGGGAGCGTTTAGCCGGCTCGCCTGCGTTCGCGTATCGTATCGCGCTTGTCCCGCGCGGCGGAGGCGAAGAAGAGTTGTGGGTGGGCACACTGGACGGACTGCTGTTGCGTCGTCGAGGCGCGGTGTGGGATAGTGTGGTGCTTCGCAGCACGGAGCCGCGCACACCGATTCACGCGCTGTCGGGTGTACGAGGTCACGCCGGTGGTTTTGCCGTGTACGTGGGCACGTTCGGCGATGGTGTGGTGCGGCTGAGTGTTGGGCGCGGTGCAACGCTGGTGTCGGCGCAATCAGGACTGCGCTTCACAATCAATGCGTTGCTCGAAGAACCACTGGGAAAGCCGGGTGTGGTGTGGGTCGCCACGAGTAACTTTGGCGTGGTCGAGCTTGATGGTCGTACGGCGCGATCCGTGGTGAGCGCCAGTGACATCGAAGACGGCCGCGCGACGGCACTCCATGTGTCGCAACTACCGAACGGCACGCGCGAAGTGTGGGTAGGCGCCGCGCTCGGCGCCTGGCGGCGTGAGGGTGGTCGATGGATTGCGCGGCGTGAAGGGCTGGGTCGTACGCAGGTTGTGGAGTTCGGTCGAGAGCGTGATGGCGATTCCACGTCGGCATTGCTGGTGTCCACACTGGATGGACTCTTTCGCTGGAACGGCGATCGTTGGAGTCGCGTGGCTGGCTCGCGGCCGGAAATGGTGCTCGGTTTCCTCGGCGCTTCGCCGGGTGATTCCACCCTCATTGCCACCGGATCGTTCGGAGTGAAGACGAGACGCGGCGACGTCTGGACGCACGATGCGACGCCGGCCGAAGCGGGTGTTCGACTCCCGCAGCGATCCGTTTGTCGATTGCCCGAAGCCGAGCAGGGGCGATTGATCGTCTCCGGTTCGCGCGGGGTGTATGTGCGAGAGCGCGACGAGACCACCTGGCGTGCGCTACCGCTGCGACTGCGCGGATTCTTTCGCTCCGAGAACGTGTACCGCATGCGTTGCGATGATCCGGCGCACGTGTTGCTGGCGACCACCGACGGCGTGGTCGTGCTCAACCTGCGCGGACGCGACACCGCGTCGTGGACTGTGGTGACGGTGTTTGGTCCGGCTGATGGATTGCCGAGTCCGTTCATGACGTCCATCGGCGAAGGTGGCCGTGCTGGGAGCGCACGATGGATCGGTACGGCCCACGGCGTGGGACGCATCGATCTGCGGGATCTGCCGGCTCCCGACCCCACGCTGTTCACGATGGCGCTGCACAGTGGGGCCGACTCGACCAGCGTGTCCGAAGCCGAGCGGGTCGCGTATGACGCGAACCGTATCGCCATCACGCTGTCGCTGCCGGTGTACCATCGCGAAGAAGATTTTCGATACCGCATCGTGCTCGATGGTCCATTCAAAACCGCGCCGGAACGGTGGAGCGCGAGCAATGTGGCGTCGTATCCCGCACTGCCTGCCGGCAAATACACCGTGACGGCGTGGGCGCGGGACTATGCCGGTCGCGACTACGGACCAATCACGCGTACGTTCACGATCGACTATCCGCCGTGGCGATCACCAGGAGCACTGCTGGGGTACGCTGCGTTGGCACTTGGTCTGCTGGTCAGTGCGCATCGGTGGCGTTTGCGTACGTTGCGTGCGCGCGCCGATGAGTTGGCGGCGAGTGAGTTGCGCGCACGCACGAGTGAAGCGCAATTCCGCGCACTCTTTGACCGAGCGTACGACGCGAATTTGCTGGTGCGCGGCGGTCGGGTGATTGCAGCCAACGCGGCGGCGTGCGCGCTGCTCGGTGAGGAACAGGAATCAGTCCTCGGTACATCGATCGCTGATCTGAACTTGTCAGCGGGTCTCGCCATGACAGGGCCCGCTGTCGACTCCATGGATATGGAACTACGTCCTCGCAAGGGCGAACGTATTCCTGTGTCGGTCACCGTCACGGAGATTATGCGTGATGATGGTGCGGTGCAGCAGTGGGTGTTGCGCGATCTGTCGGCGGCGCGGGCGGCCGAGTCGGAGCGTCGCATGCTGGAATCGCAGGTGCGTGAAGCACAGAAACTTGAGTCGCTCGGCACGCTGGCAGGTGGCGTCGCGCACGACTTCAACAACCTGCTCGGTGTGATTCGCGGCAACGCTGAGTTGGCGCGCGATGCCATCGATGATCGCGATGAAGTGGCGGATCACCTCGCGGCGGTGCTTGACGCAAGCGAGCGCGCGCGAGATCTGGTGCGTCAGATTCTCACGTTCAGTCGACGCGCCACCCCGCATGAACGTGTGGTCGATCTTGGTGCAATCGTGCGTACGCTGGTGCCCATGCTTCGTTCGTTGATCCCGCGCACCGTGGACTTGACGGTGGTCGGCGGTGATGCCGTATATGCTATTCGAGGCGACGTGACGCAGTTACAGCAGCTCCTGTTTAATCTCTGCTCGAACGCCGAGTATGCGATGCGTCCCACGAATGGTGGTACCCTGGAAATCAGACTTGATGTGCTTCCAGCGCCTGACGATATGCGTGTGGAAACTGGACGAGTGGTACGTCTGCGCGTGCGCGATACCGGCGTCGGAATGCCCCCGGAGGTTCGCGACCGTGCATTCGAGCCGTTCTACACTACGAAACCCACCGGTGAGGGCACAGGACTGGGACTATCGGTATTGCATGGCATTGTGGCGTCGCATGGCGGGCGTGTGCGCGTGGACAGTGCGGTTGGTATCGGTACGACGTTCGAAGTGGACCTTCCGCTCATCGCGCAGAGCGTGCAGGCCATCACTCCCCCTGAGATGCGAAACACTCCAATCGGAATGCCGGCGGTCACCATGAACGCTTCGAACGTGCCTACTGCTGCCACTGCTGGTTCGTCTCCGGGCGCGCTCACAAGTGGTGATGCGGCGAACATTCTCACGGGTGCTCGCGTCATGCTGGTGGACGACGAGCCTGCGGTGGCGCGCGTGGTCGAGCGGCTGCTCAAACGACTGGGCTGCGTTGTGCAGGTGTTCAGCGATCCTCGCGAGGCGCTGGAATCGTTTTCGGCCGCGCCGCAGGCGACCGATCTGTTGCTCACCGATCAGACGATGCCAGGCATGTCGGGCGACGTGCTGACCGAGGCAGTGCACAAGGTGCGTGCCAACTTGCCGGTGGTAATTGTCACGGGCTACAGCTATCGGCTCACGCCGGAGCGATTGGCCGAGATCGGGGCGGCGGCGGTGTTGCAGAAGCCGGTGCCACTGGCGCAGATGTCCGCAGCGGTTTCTGCGGCGCTTCGGGGCGGCTCTTTTGAAGTGGGCGCGTCGGGCAGTTGAACCCCGAGGGGAGGTAGGGTAGGTTGCAGGTCTGTGGTGAAACGCCGGTCATGTTTGGTGGATCACGCACGGGACGTAGCGCAGCCCGGTAGCGCACCTGAATGGGGTTCAGGGGGTCGCGGGTTCGAATCCCGCCGTCCCGATTTTTGGAAAGTGTTTATTTGATTGGTTTTACGATCCCTCGCTCGGCTTCGGCTGAGCGGGGGATTGTGCGTCTTTAGTAGTTCACTGTGCGAATAGTGTGCGAAACCGAAAAACTGTGCGAAATGGCTGGCTACCAAGGGCTCGCGAGGCGCCGCGCGGGAGGGTACCGTAGACCGGCTCGTTGCACCGTTCCCATTTAACACCCGCGCACGCATGATCGAGGCTCCCACTCTTCGAACTCCGGAACCCAAGAAAGCCGGTCTCTGGCCTGTTTGGTTGGGCGCTCTGCTCCTGTTCACTTTCTTAAAGCTGCTTTGGGAGGGTGACAGCGCGGTAGGATTGCTACTTATCGGAGGCGGCCTGTTCTACTGGGGCGTCAATCGACGCTGGCTCGTGCCCCGTCGCATTCAGCGAGAAGAGCAGGAAACATACCGAGTGGTCCTCGGTGATCCCGAGCGACAGCTCAGACTTAGCGGGTATCAGGACGGATCATGGGTAGAGAGCGTGAAGCATCGTGATGAGTTTCTCACAGCGTCCTGCACCTGGTACACTCCAACGCCCGCTGGGAAAGTCAAAGAGCGTGACGCAGGCACGCTGACCCTAAATGCAAAGGGTCTGAGGCTCTCGGGTGCTGCACGATCTCTTGAGGTTCCTTTCGGGCGAATCGTTGCCGTCACAGCCAAGCGCGATGCGCTAGTCGTTGAGAAGCTGACGGGTCCGCATCTCATCATCGCCGTTGAGGATCCCATTGACGTCGCCCTCGCGTGCCAAGCGATCAGCGAGGCGCGTGCCGCTGGAAAACTGTAGTAGTCCGCTGACCTACGCCGCGCCGATTCAAGAGTCCTCTTGGCCTTCTTCCAGAGTCACCTCGTCCGTGCGAGCGTCCATCGCCTTAAGGAATGCCTTGTACGCATCGGGACCAGCGAGCGATAAAGCCTTCTCTCGCGTCATGCCGTACTCGTTGTGCGCCTCGAAAGTGATGCCATTGTCATCTCCTGTAGCGGTTAGGTGAGCGGCGAAACCCGAGTTAAAGTCGCCCGGAATCCCGCTTGGGTAGGCCGCGCAGGTGCTGGTAAAGGTGATCTTGTGGATGCAGTACACGCACAGGCTCACGGGGCCGCCGCCCTCGCGGGGGTTGCGCCGTCTCTTCATAAGCTCTCCGGAAAAATGCGTGATTGAGAAGGCAAGTAACTCATTGACGATTCCCCATTGTGTAGCGCCTCGGTGGCATTGTCACAGCACGTTATGCGCGAATTTTTGTCGCCGGCTGTATGATTGTCGCTCGCCTCGCGCATTAGGCTCGACTGCTCTTATATCGGTGCAGCTTGGTCGCGACCGTACCGCTCATTTACGAGGCAGGGGAGGTGTTACGTGATTAGCGCGATAACAGAGGCCTTTCGCAGGCTGATCGGCGGAAACGGCTCTGCTGAGAAACAATCTGTGCATGACCGGCCGATCCCGGTTCTGCTCGATACACTCTCGGCGCAACGCGTGGATGCGATTATCGACGGCTACTCCCAGCTTCTCGATACTGGGCTTGCCGATTGGACGGCTTCGGGAACGCTCGTGTATCCGCTCTCTCTCCTTCCCGCACCGCGGCCAGAGATTGAGCAGTCTCTAGTCAGGTTGGGGCGAACACTGCACCTGAATGGGCAGCTTACGCAGCAAGCCCGAGAAAATCTCACTTACTGCTATCAAGAGCTTGCACATTTCATTCCCGACGACCTTGCTCACCGCGTGCGCGCGTTTAATCTCGCGCTTCGCGAACGCCGGTACGAGGATGTCGCGAAAGATGATGGCCAGTCTTCTGCCATTCTAAATGAATCGCTTGAAGCAGCAAAACTTAGAGCGGCAACGTTCGACGCGATGCTAACGGTTAAGCTCGGCCTTCGCTGATACCCGCTCTTCGTTTCTCATAAAAGAATCCGACATGTCGCCAGCCGCGTTGTATTGGCTTGAATGGGGCAAGCTGTTTCTTGCGTCCCCTGTCATGGCCGCTCTGACTGCGATCGCGTTTTTCGCGTTGTTTCGAACGCCCATCGGAGAACTCATTTCGAAGATTGAAGAGCTAAAAGTGTTCGGCGGGCAGGTGATCACCCAAACAGCAAACGCTGCCGCTGCTCCACCACTTCCAATAAATGCGAGTCCAAACGAGCCGCTGGCCGCGCCTGAGATTACGACGATCGCAGCAGTTAAGGAGGAGTCGTGGCAGGCGAAGCTCGTCGCTCAGCGGGAAGCAGCCTACCTTTGGGAGTATCGCTTTCTTAATCTTTTTCTCGTGCGCGTGACGCAAGAAGTACTGGAGTGGCTAGCGATGAGATCAACACCCGCTACTTATGAGACGTATGATGTTTGGCTCTCTGATCGCGTGACCGACCCGCAAGAGCGACAGGTTATCCTGAATGCGCTGAGGAATCACCACCTAGTGCATGTAAATGACACGCTTATTCAAGTGACTCCGAAGGGGCATGAATACCGTCAATGGCGAGGCCCGCTGCTTAGGAACTGATTAGAAGAGTTGTTGAGTCGCTACAAGATGGAGTTGTTCAAACCTTTCCTCCCTTCGCCTGCGCCTCCGTCGCCCCATGTTGCACCTTTGCACAAGCGATTCGTAGCACGCTTGCAATCTTCTCTGTAGCCGCCGCTTGTTGCGTTGGGAGAACATGAGCGTAGTTGTCCAGTGTGGTCGCGATGTCGCGGTGGCCGAGTCGCTGCGAGACTACATGAACTGGTAGCCCTTCCGCTAGAAGGAGCGTCGCTGACGTGTGTCGTAGGTCGTAGAGCCGGTGTGCGGGTAGTCCAGCTTTTTTCAGCAGTGGGCGAAACACACTCCGCAACACAAATCGCTCGCGCAGCGGGCGTCCGTCGCCATCAGCGAAGACGAAGCCGTGTGAAGCGTAGTCTCCTCCCATTGCGAGTTTGTCCGCCGCCTGTCGTTGGCGCTGCTTGCGAAGTGCCTCCACAGCCTCAGGCGATAGATCCAAGGTGCGTTCACCTTTGGACCAAAAAGATGATCGCAAAGTTTGGCGGTATATTGCTACGCCGGATGCACATTGCGGGGGCGGTGCTCGGCGCGGGAACCACTAGTGCATATGCAGCCGCAAATCAGTAAACTCGGGAGCACGCTCCCCGGTTCGAATAGTTGCGGACACCGATCCTGCAGGCCCGGAGCCACAGTGGTTCGGACGACCGCCGCGGGGGGATGGCGAGACACTTCTTTTTGGGGGAGATAGATCATGGCGATGCGCACACGGCTGGCAGCTGCCTTTTTCACAGGTTCGACGTTGTCTGGCCTGTGGCTCCTCTACTCCGGTGTTTCGCAGGATGGCTTGCCCGCTTCCGCGCTGAAGGTGGCGCTGCTTGTGATCGCCGGCGGCGGATTGTCGATGCTCGCCGAACTCAGCAACTACAAGTGGATGCGTGCATCGTTGCGGGCTGCGTTTCTGCCTTGGCTCTTCCTCGTTCTGCCGTGGGCGGTCACGTTTGGATCTGAGTCGCACTCACCGATGTCGCGTGTCGGCATCATCTATTGGATCATCGCGACAGCATGCCTTGCCATCTTTTTCGCGGTGACAGAATCACTATCGATTCGCACCGGTAAAGCAGCCAAGTTTGGCATTGGGTCAATAGACTAAACGTGGATCAGCGAGGGAACGACACTGTGACCCGTCGGACACGTGTCGCGCGTCTCACCTTCTCGGAACGTCAAGAGAATTCGCCCGGGTAAAGCGAAATGCGCGGGGCTTGCGGCCGAACGGTTGGTCGCAGGCCCCCGTACTTCGACCTCGCGCGATGAAGCGGCGCAGCGCGAGCGGTGTGCCTTGGAGTTTGGTGACGACCAAGAGCGCATTTGGCGCGATTGGAGCGCCCCATTGATGTCTCTCGCCGGATGCGTCGGCCGGTAGAAGCAACACGAAACTGGGCGCAAGCGGCGAGTCCCTGTATGCATGCGCCCCAGGCATCGAGGTGTCGCGCGCCATCGGCGCGAGCGAGACCACGCTGAGACCAGTCCACGGCTGCGTCGATCTCGCCGCGCTGGCGCGCCAACCGTCCGCGTCGCGCACACACAAGCGCAAGAAACTCTGCTGCGTCCGGCGCGGGAAGTTGCGGTGGCACTTTGGACTCAAGACGATCAAGTACGTCGCGCGCGCCATCGAGTTCGCCGGCAAAGTCGGGCGCCGAAGCGACGCGCAGCCAACGATAGGGGGCCAGTGACGACATGGCTGGAGCGACGTCCGGCGGCATTGCGGGCACGAGGGCAAACAGCGCTTTCTCTAGCCACGCGGGCGGAGGCGCGGCAGGTCCGACGCCGTCAAGCCACGCGAGGGGCCGGCGTAGGTCCTCCGGACGGTCCGCGTCGGACGGGTCCTAAGAGCGATCCTTAGCGCAGATGTGGGTCACGCAATGGACGCGTGCCGCCGCGGCCAATTCGGCGCAAGTAGGCGCGAAAAGAGTGAGGGAAAACTTGTCCGAATATGATATTGCCGGTGGGAGATTTGGCGCAGGCTTTGTAGTACGTGCCAGTCAGGTGCAGCACGATGAAGTCCTTCCGCAATCGGCGGATGCGGTGGGACGGCGGCGGTCGCTCTAGCTATCGCCGACAGAACATTGCTCAGTGCATCTCACGAACTGCGCGACGAGAACAGGCAGCGTGATCCCGAAAAGATTTCGGGTGCGCTTGACATGTCCGTGGCTTCGCTAATGTCAGTGATCTCGACATCCCGTCCCGTAGGTGAACACCCGGAAGAGCAGGGCGCCGTCCAGGCGGCCCTCATGGTGTTCGGTTGCGTTGCACTGGCGCTGCAGGCGCTTATGCCGGAAGAGACAACGCGAAAGAGGTGGCTTGCAACACCAAAGTCGCGCTGGAAAGAGCAGTCGGCGCTGGATCTATTTCACGCTGGTGAAGCACATACGGTTGCGCATGTGCTCGAGCGTGTTCGGGATGGCGGCGGCGGGGAATGATAGTGTCGGTGTTACTAACTCAGATTCTGCTCTAGGCGTTAACGAAAAGCGTGTGTTACTCATCGCGGTGTCGCGCGGCTTCCCTTCGCATTTCACGGCTTCAGATGCTAGTGCCACTAGAGCGAGTCGAGCCCCCAATCAGGCCTAGTCGCAGGAAGCCGACTGGACCTACCGTATCCCCGTCGGAGACTTCCACCCTTCGGCTCGAGCTACGTCTTTCGTGGTGACCAGTCCTCACCCCCTCTTCGAAGCAACGCCGCCTACTCCATGACGCGCGGCGAGGAGGTGAGGCATGGGCGCCCAAAGGACGCGAAGTACCCGGCTGCGTAATATTTACGGAGTGGCGCGGTCGACGCTAATTCGCACGCTGTCGAACGGCGGGTCACGGCGAGCCTCGACTGTGCCGACCGCGAACACGGTGTCCGTGCCGGTGGCAGACACGAGGCCGACCTGGACGCAAATCGAGCTCGTCTCGGCGTAGCCGCCCATGAGGATGCGATAGTGGCCGCTCGCATCCGCCTTCGCGTCTCCGCCCAGCGCGGATCCTACTCCTTGGCAGCCTTGAGCGAAACCTCGGGCGGTGACCGAGCGACCAGCCGCTGGTTGCCCGGCGACCGTCGCCGTGCCGTAAACAAGTGCCTGGACCGTGGGCGGTTCGATGATGTCCTCCCGGCACCCAACACCGACAATGACAGTCCCCGCGAGAAGCGAGGCCACACCTAAACGTAAAGTTCGGCGAATACCGAGCCCGCGTATCTGACGACTGGTGCGCATAAATAGTCCGATGAAAGAAATGTAAAGCGTCAGCAACGCGGAGAGCATCGGCAAGACAACATCTGTGGACGTCTCCCTCCGATCACGTGAGCTCCTGTGTGAGCACCAGCTCCGATCACACGAAATGAATCGTGTGATCGGACACTTGTAGGCCTGCCGTTGCGACGGAACGACCTTAAGGCACTACGATGTTAGAGGTTCCGCGCAGGTAGGTGCCCCACACCGCACGGATCGCGCTTTGCGTCGGTTGGTTGCTCGGCGCGCTAATGTTCCAGCTAATGGAGAATGTCGGGTTGCGCGCTCCAAAATATGTCGACTGGAGCGAACTGCTAACGGGCGCCTGGCGCTCTAAGCAATAGATCATATGGTCAATCCCTTGCGGCTTCACGAACCCAAAGAAGTCCCCTGGCACGGTCACGAGACATCCGCCGCGCAGCAGTCGCGCATAGTAGTTCGCGGTAAAGGCTCCGTTTAGCGAGGAGCTGCGCGCCAAGTACCAGAGCGCAGAGCCGACCGGCCCTGACCAAGTACCGCCGTCGGTTCCCGTGTCGTAGTAAAAGTTGGTGACGAAGTTCGTATAAAAGTACCCCATCGCCGAGCCGACGGTTTCAATCGCGTGATAGTTTGCAAACCCTTCGTTGAACGCGCAGTTGTAGTTGCCGGTGCTGCTCTCGAGCGAGTGCCCAGCCGGGCAGTTCGGGTTAATCACCATGCCGCCGAACGCCTTTTCGTGCGCCGCGTGCCCGTATTCATGTCCCATCGTGAAGCGACCCAACTGTCCCCATACGCCCCCTAGATCGACGAGGTTCGTGCCTGAGGTGGTCGGCCGCTCCAGCACAATCTTGTCATAGCCAGATTCATACCTGCTGATGCCAACCGGCCTCACTTCGACGGTGAGCTTTGGGCGGTAGTAGCCGAAGATGAGGCCAGAATTGTTCGCGACCTCCGTCATCCGATGATAGACGCGCGAGGCTGTACTCGGCATCACCTGTTCATAGTACGATTCACAGTCGCCGCCATGACCTTCGTAATACTGGTCTGCGACCATCACGCCTTCTGCGGCTTCGATCCGCGTGTTCGTGTAGCCGATTGGCCCGGTGGCGTACTCATAGTAGTACGGACAGGCGCCTTGGAAGTAGCCGTTCTCGTCGGTCTGCGCCGAGCCGCCATTGGTTGGACCGCCGTACTGAATATCGTAAAACTGCCACGTGACCACGGCCTGTGGGACACCGCGGTATGAGTAGGTGTCGTAGTCGTAGTACACAAGGCGGCGATTCCCGTAGGTCAGGCTCGACGAACTCTGAACACCCGTTGTTGAGGAGGGACGCGTCGTCTCGGGGGCCACGCGAGCCGCTGACGTCTGACGCGGCCCGCCGGCAATGGTAGGACGACGGAGACGGAACTGCCCGGGCGTTGCGACATACTTTTCAGGGATGGCCGCCGCATCGTAGTCGTTGAGCACTCGGCTACCGGTGGAGTCCACGAGAAGCCAGAGCTCGGCGTGAGCTGCATCCTGCACGAGCTGACCGGCCACACGCGCGCTTTCGTTTGAGCTGGCTATAGCGCTGGCCACGACTCGATAAATGCCAGGACGCTCAACTACGACTGAAGTGTCACGGATATCAAGTGCGCCACGCGCGAGGGCGCGGCGCTTTGCAGAGCGTGCGCCTGACACGACGGCTGAGGACGAGCGATTTATCTTCCATGAGGAGTCCTGCGCTAGTGCAAGTTCTGGAAGGGAAAGCGTCAACTCGACTTCTGCGGTGCTCACGTCGGCCGTCGTCGACGCGCGTAGGTGAATTGGCGCGCCCAGTCGCGGGGCGTTAAGCACCTTGAGGTCGATGGCGAAGCGCGGTGCTGCGCGGAGGTGGCCGTCTATAACCGTCGAGGTTTTGGTACTGGCGTTTGTGACGTCGAGATCCGGAGAGGTTTCGGTGGGAGTGGCGTTGTCGCAGGCGGCGACGACGACGAGAGATAAGGCGGCGACAATTGCTTTCGGGCGCACGGGAGTTGGGAGCTAGAGGTGGATCGGATTCATCGATCTGTCCGGGGGAGACTCGCTGGCGCCCACGCCTCTGACGAGGCGTGTAGGAGCGTACGCGGTAGAGGCGCTCCGGATGAGCGTTGCACGTTGCGCCGTATCGGATTCGATTTTCCAGGCGGCAATATCGTTAGCGGCCATTCTTCTCGGCGTATCGTCGGGGCACGTCGCGACGATAAGCAGTCTCAGTCAAAGAAAGTCTTTTCCGGTCAGAACTCCTTTGCTGCGTACGGCTACCGCGGCTAGTGCGAGCCCGTGTGCTGATGCCAAGCACGGACCGTTGATGCTGTCGAACAACGGCTTTCAGGTGTGCCGGTCGACCTTGACTGTTGACGCGACGCGCACCTACCGACTCGACTGCTTCACGCATTGCCCGCCGGAACAGGTGTGGTAGTCCCCGTACTGCAACTGCAGCACGCCAATCAAAACTTCTCCGGCGTAAATGGCCGAGTTCTAGCGGTCGACACTGATCCTGTGTCGGCGTGCGCTCTGGGAACGGGCGATCAACATAGGCTGGCCGAGGCACCGAGAGCCGCGGATTGCGAATGGCGTGACGCAGCGCTTCGAATCACGTGTCGACTATTCCCCGATGGCCGGGAAGGGTTCCTATAGGCCGGTCGCTCGGCGCGGCGCCACCCGAGCGCGAGGGGGTGCTGGCCTAGACTGAACACCTTGAAGGATTCGACGATCAAGTCAGCCAAGAACGGTTTACGAAGCTGCTGCTTCGCGCCGCTCCCGTTCTGGCCAATCAACATCGACCGCAACTCAAACGCAGGCATACCCTTTCGGAGATTCTCGTCGTTCGGCACCTGCGTTAGCCACTGCTCGGCTTTGCGTGGTGCGATCTCACTTTCGAGTACGTACACGAACGCGCGCACACACTGAGGCTGCACGTCGCAAGCGGCGACGGTTTCCTCGGTAATCCCCCCGGGAAAAGATGCTCGCCAAAAGTGGAGTTTTTTTTACGATTTTTGTCCTGAAGTTTGAGTGCGTTTGGGGGACGATCGGGGGACGATGTTTTAGCTGGGGGACGATATTTCACCCCAAAACCGCGAACCTTCTTTGCGAGCTCAGCAGTGGAAGTCGTTGTGAATGAACACTTTCCACGTTCACGCAAAAACCCGTTTCGCGTCTGATTCGCATGGGGTTCAGGGGGTCGCGGGTTCGAATCCCGCCGTCCCGATACTGTAGCTGGTTGATTTAGAAGCACTTAGCCTCGGCGCATCGCCGGGGCTTTGTGCTGTGCAGGACCGCCGGAAAAACACCGGAATATCGCGCGCCGTTTTCGGTCGTGCGAGCACAGGCCACTTGGTACGCCGGAGACAGCATTGACGTTGCCAGATATCTACGGCAATAGAGCGACGAGCCTCTCGCGACTGCACGCGGTGCTATCGCGGTTGGATCGGGCCAACGAGTCAAAGTCGTTGAGCGCCGCTTGGGCGGAAGCGGGCGGCGAGACCATTAAAACGGCGAGGGATATTCAGCGGTTTATAGCAGACGTTGGACGGCTGGCGGACAACGCAAAGGCAGAGCTGGATGCGGACTCTGACCAACTTGCGGCAGCATCGTTGGTCAAGTTGTGGCCGAACATTGACGCGCTGATCGCGCTCGAAAACATCGGAGTACAGTTCAGCGGTGCGCGAGGGTACCTGAGAGAGCCGCTGTTAGAAGCACTCGTGCAAGCGCACTACCGGCTCCGACACAACGCGCCAAAAGCGATTCCCGATGATGTGCTGGCGCAAATGCGCGCGGAGCTGAGCAAGCTCGTTGCGGATATCGTGACTATGAAGGGAGTAGACGACTCGCTTCGTATGATCTTGCTTGAGCTATTGCATCAAGCGCTGCGGGCTGTTGCCGACTACGAGGCGCTTGGAGTCGATGGCATCACAAGAGCGTTCGCTGCATACGCGGGAATATATGCCCAGCATCGCGATCATCTCGAAGCGGAGTCGGGTAACTCGGCTGTTGTACAAGTCAAGGAAGCTACGAGCAAGCTCGGCGCCCTCATCGCATGGGCGCATGGAAACCTCTCCATCATCAACATGCTCGTTGGTGTTGGACAACTAACTGCGGCAGCCGTGTCGGCTTTTTCAGCCGTTTCCAGCGGGGACGCGGCGCCCGCGATAAACATCATTGCGCCGTACACCCATCCGCAGTTATCGCCCGGGACAGCACCCGCAACGAAATGAGCGCACGCTGCGGCTTGCGGGAGGTGCAGGGAACGCGATAGTGTTCAATTCGTCGACTACTCTGCTTCGATCGAGCTCGACGCGGGCTGACAATCAGGCGAGCGGCACAGGTGCCAGGACTCGTACAGCGCAACCAGACTGAGGGGATTCCTCGGGGTTGAGGCTGTTCGGGTCCTTTTGCTTTTGCATCGGAGTTGCAATGACCTCGCTCCCCGCAAGTGTGACAAGCGTGCCGAACGTGACAAGCGTGACGGACGCGCGCCCGATTTCTTCGGCGTTGCTCACGACTGCACAAGCCGCCCAATACCTCGCGCTCGGACAACGCACGCTTGAGAACTGGCGTTGTCGCGGTGACGGTCCCGCATTCGTGCGACTGGGACGCGTGGTGCGCTACCGCGTGTTGGATCTCGATGCGTGGCTATCTGCGCGCACGTTTGACAGCACCTCGCAGGCGGATCACGCCGCATGACACACGACGCAACGGCTACGCCGGACGATGACGGCGCCGAGCAAGAAACCGATCCGTGTTGGTTTTTTGCGCTGCCGCGCATCGGCCGGCGCACAACGCGTTGGTTTGCACTGCGTCTGCGCGAACTGCTGGTCGTCGCGGCCTACACACGGCGCCACTCGTCTGCTCTCGCTGTGCTGCGCCTCGGACTGGCGACACATTTCGGCGCCGACTGGCGGTCCTTGACTCCCGAGTCACTGACACTGCTGGCGAAGTGGTACGCTGCGGATCCAGAGCGCTACCTGCTGTTCTATACGGCCTCGACGTGCGCCGGCCATGGTGCGCCGATTGGTGCGTACCGCATCGCGTGGGAAAAGGTGGTGGGTGACCTACCCGTAGCGCTGTTTCAGTTTGGCGTTCCGCTCGCGCCCACGTCTAGAGCGGCGCCAGCGAACACACCGGAAGGCGATGAGAATACATCGGACGGACAAGGCGACGTCAGCGGCTCGGCTCGTCTGCCGTCTGTCGTTCGCGACTCGCTCCGAAGCGCCGCAAGCCAACGCCGCGCTCGTTGGCCGCGCTCGTGTCGTACGTGCGGAGAGAGCTTCACGCCGTCTCGCGCAAACAGTCGGCGCTGTGTTGCATGTCGTCGCGGGCGTGACGCACGAGGATCAAGCGACGGAGAGAAGCAGCCTAGTTAGTGCACCAGAAGGGTCAAAAGCATCGTACGCGTATCTTTGCCGCTCGCCTGACGCGCGAGTTTCCGCCGTTTGGTTCTCGGCAACTTGCGCGTTGTTGCAAGTGACGCGCTTGAATTGCAGTTTCCTGCCAGGCTCGAAAGTCGAACGCCGCAACCTGGGAGTCGCGGTGCAAATCAACTCGTACAATGCAGACCCACAAATCTCCTTCGTGCAGTCGTGCGAGGCCTTAGGTCACGCGGGGCTGCTGTGCGTCATCGGGCAGGTCCGCACGGGCGAGCACGGCAAGGTTCCGCCGACTATTTCCCACCAGTATCTGCTCGCCTGGTCGAACGTGGAACGCCAGTCAGTTGCCGCCGGTATGAGTTCCGACCATCCCGCAAGAGCCAACATTTTCCTGTCCGGTCGCTCGTTGATTGCGCAAAGCGTCGGACTTCGACATGTGGTGCTTGGCGATCGCTGCCCCGCAATCACCATTATTCTGGCCGCATTTATGACGAGTCGTGGCTGCTTACGATGGAGGCTGTAGAGGCGTGGTAACGCGCACTGGGAGGTTAGCCGGGTCCCATTGGTGGAGCATCGTCGCGGCCCTCTTAGCGCAAACGGCATTGCTGCCGTCGGGCGCAGAGGCTCAAACTCTGCGCGGCATTGTGCACGACTCAGCAGGTCGCCCCCTTTCGCCCGTAACGGTGCGTTTGCTTCGCTCCGGCGTTTCGGCACTCACCAACGCGCAAGGGGAATTTTCGCTGCGCGGTTCAGTTTCAGGTACAGACACATTACTCGTGCGACTGATCGGATGGCGCCCGGTGCAGTTGACGTTCAACTTCGATGGCGAAACAGACCTGAACTGGTCTATCACTTTGGAGAAGCAACTCGCGACGATGGACGCGGTTGTGACCACTGCCGCTCGTGTCTGTCCCATGGTCACATACGAGGCCTTCAGGTGCCGCAGCCAATCCAGTGTTGGCTACAAGCGAGACTACGCCGAGCTCGCCGCGCTGCGACCGAAATATTGGGCGGACTTGTTCGATGGGTTACCCGGTGTGCGTCGAATCCCCAACGGCGCGGGCGACTTTACCGTGGAGTCCACCGCAGGCTGGCGCTGCCTTGTTGAGCTACTCGACGGACGGCCGCTCGGCCTCACTGGCCGCGTCTACTTCACTCCCGATGTGGTGATCGGCATGGAGTACTACCCGACCTACGCCGAGGTGCCCGAAGAGTACAGGCGCTACGCGTGGGAACCGCTCCGCGTTACTCCGGGCAACATCAGTTCGCAGGTTGCTACGTGCGGTGTAGTCGTCTACTGGATCAAAGGCGTGCCGATGTCGGATAGCTCAAAGCCCAATCGGCCCTGAGCGATTCCTAGAACGCCGGTATTTGGCGGCGTCGCACGCGTCGATTGGCGTATGCCGCCGCGTCGCGTTCTTCGTCTCCGATTGCGTGAGCTCCGAGAAAATGCGGGGCTCAGCCAAGAGGCCGTGGCGCTGGCACTGAGAACGCGTCGCGCCCGCATCAGTGACTTAGAAACAGGCGCGGTCATGCGTGTGGATGGCGTCCTACTCGCCGGGCTCTGCGAGTTGTTCGATGTCGAGCCCGGCGCGTTGTTCGTGTGGGAGCGTGTGAGCACGCGAAACGGGTAGCCTACGCGGCCGTCATACGCTCGGCGTCCACTATTGCCGTTGGCGCCGGCGCGTGCGGATCCAGAATGGCTTCGCGGTACTGAGACGACTTCTGGTGGAACGCGACGTCATTGCCTCCCTGCGCTTGCACTTCGCGCACCAGAGACAAGAGGCACTCGGCGAAGAGTGCGAGCTCCGAGAGGCACGTGTTGTCCGACGTGAGCGAGAACCCG
This sequence comes from Gemmatimonadaceae bacterium, assembly GCA_022843265.1. Taxonomy (GTDB): domain Bacteria; phylum Gemmatimonadota; class Gemmatimonadetes; order Gemmatimonadales; family Gemmatimonadaceae; genus JAABRT01. Next base: position 50,253 of record JALHNZ010000001.1, on the reverse strand, counting down.
GTAATCCCCCCGGGACAAGGGGCTCGCCAAAAGTAGAGTTTCTTTTCCCGATTTTTGTCGTGAAGTTTGAGTGCGTATGGGGGACGATCGGGGGACGATCTTTTGGCCGGGGGACGATCTTTCGCCCCAAAGCCGCGAACCTTCTTTGCGAAATCAGCAGTGGAAGTCGTTGTTAATGAACACTTTCCACCTTCACGCAAAAACCCATTTCGCCTCTGATTCGCATGGGGTTCAGGGGGTCGCGGGTTCGAATCCCGCCGTCCCGATCAGTACCAGCACCGTTTGCCAGATCTGATGATCCCCCGCCTCTACTCGTAGAGGCGGGGGATCGTTCGTTTCCGCACAATCGGTGGCGTGTCACACACGCGCCTTTTCATTCGTGCCCACTGCCACCGGCGCACAACTCACCGCATCGTCCGGCGACGCCGGAAACCACCCGCGCGTCCGGTTCGCAAACGCAACCAGTGACAGCATCACCGGCACTTCAACCAGCACCCCAACCACCGTGACCAGCGCGGCGCCGGAGTTGAGACCGAACAAACCGATCGCCACCGCAACCGCCAACTCAAAAAAGTTGGAGGTGCCAATCAGCGCACATGGTGCGGCCACATTAAATGGCACTTTCCACAGTTTTGCTGCGCCATACGAGATCGCAAAAATTCCGTACGACTGAATCAACAGTGGAATGGCGATCAGGCCAATCAACAGCGGCTGGTCAAGAATAATGCGCCCCTGAAAACCAAACAGCAGCACCACCGTGCCAAGCAAACCAAGAATCGACAACGGTTTGATGCGCGCAGTGAAGCGCGAAACCGCGAGGTTGGCGAGCGCGGGCGTATTGGCGGAGCTACTCAACTGGATCCGTGTGAGCACACCGGCGATCAAAGGGATCAACACGTACAATCCCACCGACAAGATCAACGTGGCCCATGGCACGTCGATGTTGGTCACGCCGAGCAACAACGCAACGATTGGCGCAAAGGCAAAGATCATGATCACATCATTGAGCGCGACCTGTGCCAACGTGTAAGTGGCGTCGCCACCGGTGAGCTGTGACCAGACAAACACCATGGCGGTACACGGCGCCGCGCCCAGTAGAATGAGACCGGCGATGTACTGGTTGGCGTCTGCGGGAGCGATGACGTCTGCAAACAGATAGTTGAAAAACAGCACGCCCAGTGCCGCCATGGTGAATGGCTTGATCAGCCAGTTCACCGTCAAGGTGATGATCAGACCTTTGGGGCGTTCATGAATGCGCTTGAGGCTAGTGAAGTCCACGGACACCATCATCGGGTACACCATCAACCAGATGAGTACCGCGACAATAAAGTTCACGGAGCCGTACTCAACGCCCGAGAGCGTTTGAAAGACTCCAGGGAGCAGACTGCCAAGGGCAATGCCCGCCGTGATGCAGAGTGCGACCCACAACGACAGGTAGCGCTCGAACGAACCGATCGGTGACGGCGCGTTCACGCTGGAACGCTCTGCAGGTCTGCGTGCGAGTCGCGCGACAGCGCACGCAGATTCGCGGCTCCAACCGGTTCAATCGCCATCAACGGTACCACCGCATAGCGCACGGCGTGCACAGTCGCGACGGCTTCAATCTCTGAGCGCTCATTCTCCGCTCGCTGCAACAAGAGCGGTGAGTGCGTGTCTGCCGCCGCGAGGCTGTTGTTGATCACCCACGCCCACGGTTCAATGCCGGCGCGGCGCAGGTCGTCCTGCAAACTCGCCGCTTCCAGCACCGGTGTGGTTTCGGCCAGCGTGACCAGCAAGACCTTGGTTTGTTTCGGGTCCTGCAACTGCATCATCGGCGTGGTGAAATGCACGCCGCTGTCGCCCATTTGACGTGCGGTTTCGCGGTGATACGCCCCGGTGGCATCAAGCAACAACAACGTGTGGCCGGTGGGTGCGGTATCCATGACCACAAACTTTTTGCTGGCCTCACGAATGATGCGCGTAAACGCGTGGAATACCGCGATTTCTTCAGTACAGGGCGAGCGCAGATCTTCCTCCAACAGCGCACGACCCTGTGCGTCGAGCTTGGCGCCTTTTGTGTCGAGCACTTTCTGACGGTAGCGTTCTGTTTCGGCGTGCGGATCAATGCGGCTCACACTCAGGTGGTCGAGCGTTTCCGCAAGCGTCTCCGTGAGGTGCGCCGCTGGATCTGATGTGGTCAGGTGCACCGACAAGCCGCGATGCGCAAGCTCCACCGCCACGGCAGCCGCGAGCGTTGTTTTGCCCACACCGCCTTTGCCCATGACCATGACCAGTCCTCGACCATCAGCTGCGATGTCATTCACCAACTCTGCGAGCGTCGGCGCCGTAAACGCTTCGGCTGCGCGCACGGGTTGATTCTCCGCGTGCGCATTGGTGACGTCGAGCAACTGCTGCAGTGCGTGCAGTCCGACCAGATTGAACGACTTGAGTGCGATCTCATCACGGGGCAGCGCGTGCAGCGCAGCGGGGATCGCCGCGATGGCGGCTTGTTCGCGATGGAACACAGCGGTGGCCAGCGCATCACCATGCGCGGCACTCGCTGGCAACACGCCATTGATCACCAGGTGTTGCTGGCGCAGGCCAATGGCGGCGAGCTCCTCATGCGTGCGCGCCACCTCTCGCAGCGCCGACGTTTGTGCGCGTGAGACAAGCACGAGTCGAGTGCGTTGCGCGTCGGACAGCGCGTTCACGGCGGCCTTGTATTGCTCACGCTGTTTTTCGAGACCCGCGAGCGGACCGAGGCATGACGCATCACCTTTGCCGGCCTCAAGAAAGCCGCTCCACGCGCCGGGCAACTGCAGCAAACGAATCGTATGCCCCGTGGGCGCGGTGTCGAATAGAATGTGATCGTAGTCGGCAGTGAGCGCCGAGTCGATCAACAGCGCGGTGAACTCGTCGAAGGCCGCAATCTCCGTAGTGCACGCACCCGAGAGTTGCTCCTCGATGCCTCTCACCACGTCGTCTGGCAACACACCACGCACCGGGCCGACAATGCGATCACGATACGCTTGTGCCGCCGCTTCGGGATCGATTTCGAGCGCGCTCAGGTTCGGTACCGCAGCAATGTCAGTAATCGTATTGCCAATGCGGATGCCGAAGACCTGTCCCACGTTCGATGCCGGGTCGGTGCTCACCAGCAGCACACGCTTGCCCGCCTCCGCAAGTTTTACGCCGGTCGCGCAGGCGATGGACGTTTTGCCTACGCCGCCTTTGCCGGTGAAGAAAAAAAAGCGTGGTGCGTTCGCAAGAAATTGCATGCTGACGTGTGGTGGTGGTCAGCAGCAGCCGCCTGTGGCGGACTCGGCTGATGAGGTGTTCGGTCCACAGCAGGAATCCATCTGGACCAGGGGCGTACGGCGTACCGTGGTGCTTCCCATCCACGCACTCAGTTCATCACGACTCGGATAGCGTCCCGCGAGCACCTGCTGTCCATTGGCGAGAACCACTGGCAGCGCGTTCTGTCCAGCGGCAACAAGTGCAGCGCGCACCAATGCGTTTTCCGCGAAGGCCTCTGGCTGCTGCGCGAGGTTGAACCGCTCGATGTTCGCGCCATTCTGCCGAGCCCATTCTACATCGGCGGAGAACGTGACCAACGCCTGATCCACATCGGTACCACACACGCCGCTGCTGCAGCAAAGAGCCGGGTCATACACTTGAATCGTCGTCACTTGAAGTCTCATGAGGATGGTGTGCGCGTTGAGGAAAGCGTGGCCATCGCATTGTCTGTGCAGCACGTGAGTGCTCCCAGATCTGCGCACTGTTCCGGGTGCCCGCCGCAACACTCTTCGGTCAGGTAGGCAATGAGGTCGAGCATCTGCGGGATGTTGGCGCGGTATCGCAGAAATCGGCCTTCCTGCGTGACACTGAGCATGCCAACCTGCGTCAGCGCCTTCAGGTGAAACGACAGATTCGTGGACGGGATCTCGAGCGCCGAAGCGATGTCACCGGCCACCATGCCGTCGGCTCCCGTCCGCACCAGCAGGCGGAAGACGTCGAGCCGGACCCCGGACGAGAGCGAGTCGAAGACGGAGAGTGCGACGTTCTTTTCCATATTTCAATAGTACAACGATATTTGAAATGTGCAAGACGACGCAGTCGGGCCGGCGGGGCAGGATCGTGAGCCTCGTTCCGGAAATTCAGCGCGTACAGAGAGAACCCCCACTCACACGGAATCCTGTCCATGTCTTCACGTTCGTTTCCCCACGCGTTGCTCGGCCAACACCTCTTGCTCTGCGTTGCATTGTTGGGTTGCGAGGGCGCGGGCCGTGGTGAGGGCGACGCGCAAACACGTGCGTCCCTCGGCATGTCGGAGGACGCGAGCTCTCTGCCTGGCAACGAGTCGGGAGCGTCTCTGCGCCCCACGGCGCCGCTGCCACCGGATGCGCTCATGCTGCAGCGCGTGAGCATCGATGATCCTGGCGTGATTGCCGCGTTGCCCGCGATGTCCGTGCTGGTGCCGATGGGGTGGCGCACCACGGGCGGCATCATTGCCGGATCCGGTACCTGCAGTGCCCCCTACGGGGTGAACTGGCAGGCGACGTCGCCCGAAGGTCGATCCTCGATCTCGATCTTCCCCACCGAGGTGTGGTCGTACTCGAACACCGGCGGCAGCGGCGACTGCGTACCCGCCACGTTCACCAGCGCGCGTGAGTATCTCGAAGCGCACGTGCAGCGCGCCTACGCTGGCGCTCGCATTCTGGACTACCGTGAGCGCCCCGACTACGCGAGCTCCGCCACTGAGTACGCGCAACGGACGCAACAAATGATGAGCTCGATGGGGCTGTCGATGCGTGTCCGTGCGGATGGCGGTGAAGTGCTGTTCGCCTTCACGCAAGACGGCGTGGAAATGCGCGGTCTCGCAGGTGTGTCGGCGGTGTTCTTCGCTTCGCAGCTGGCCAATCCGATGGGCGGCACGCCGCTGATGTCAGGCACGGGTGAAACGCTTGGTTCGTTCGCCGCCTCCGCCCCCGAGGGACAACTGGATTTTGATCTTGTCGAGGCCGCGCGTCGTTCGATCGTGCCGAACGGACCGTGGTTGGAGCGGCTCTTTGCACTGCAGCAGCAGCTTGGCGCGGTGGCCGTTCAGGGGACCCGTGAACGCGCCGCGATCATCGTGGCCGGGGGTGCGGCTGCCACCAAGTCCAACATTGAAAGTTTTCAGCGCATGTCTGGCTTCGACCGCGCGACCAGTGGCGCGGGCGGTGGCGAGCTGTATCCGGGCGAGTCCACGGATGATCGCATCCAGCGTCGCAGCCTCGAGGCAATACGCGGTGTGGACACCTATCTGGATCCCGTCAGTAACAGTCCCGTGCAACTCGACCACACGTTCGGCAATGCGTGGCGTGTGCACGGTCAGGACGCCTATATCCTCACCAAAAATCCCAGTTTCAACCCAAGCCAGTACGGCATCGAGGCCACACAGATGAAGGTGATTCCATGACGCGTCTGACAGCACGCAAACTTCTCATGCGCGCGATTTGCGTGCTTCCGCTGCTCGCGCTGGTCTCCACCAACAGTGCGGCGCAGGACCGCTTCGGTCGTAGGGTCACCACGCCGCCTCCGGATTCTCAGCGAGTCCGCAGTGGAGCGGCGCCAGGCAACGCGGCGCCTGGCACCGCGGCGTCAAAGAGCGCGCCCGTTGATAAGAACACGCAGTTGGAGCGGGAAGACTTTGGCGTAGCGCCCACACGGACGCTGTACAACGGGTCCATGCACGGGCCCACGCCTACCAGCATTCCGGGGGGACAGGTCGTGACCACCACCGGAGTACTCGACCTGCAACGCAGGCAGATCCCGCACGTGCTCGTGGACGTGCTCGGTGGGCCAGACGCGCTGCCCAACGCGATTTCCGGCGCGTGGATGTCGCAACCCGGCTCGTTTACCGACGAGGTGCAGTCGCGCGTCGCCGCCATGTTGTCGCAAGCGGCACAGGGGAGGAAGGACACACCACTGGTGTTCTATTGTCTCTCGCCACAATGCTGGATGTCGTACAACGCCGCGCTGCGGGCAATCAACGCGGGCTTCACGAATGTGCTCTGGTATCGCGGCGGCGTTGAAGCCTGGCGCCGCAGTGGACAGCGGTAAACCCGTCTGTCAGCGACTCGTGATTAAAGCGGCGAGCGCCGCCTTCCACGCGGCACCGGCTCGCCGCCCACTGACGATATCACCGTGTTCGGCAGGCTCGCTGAGCTCCGGAAGATTTCCTGGTCGCGTAAAGGAAAGGCGGTGAGTATCCGTGCCAACTCGAAGCTTCATGCCGCCGCCGAAGTAGTACCACGGAAACGTCGCGGCGGACACGTCGCCTAGCGCGGCGTTAAAAATCTGATGGCCTTCGCGTGTGACGAAGACGATCCGGCCTTTCGTCAGCAGAAGTTCGCCGGCAACACTACGCGTCAGGCCGCTGAGTAACCACGCAGTCGATTGAAGCATGTGATCCGGCAGCGTGTTGTCCTCCGGCTCGCCTCTCGGGCGTCAGCGAGCATGAGATTGCGGTCGGCTTTCAGCGGTGTCGCCGATTCACGACACGCGGATATCGCGGCCACCCTGCCGCGCCAGAAGCTGCGACAGCACGTCCGCGTCGCCGGGACTACGCGCCGTCACGGCGAATAGTATAGCATTCGACGCTTCCGCCGCGCGAGCGAAGCGTTCGTGCGGCTGTTGGCGTTTGAATGCACCGATCATGGCTCCCACTGCTGCACCGCCGACCGTGCTCACGTTGGGACCGACGAGTTGTACGAGCGCCAAACCGCCCGGTGCGTCAATGCCGGGCCACGCCACCATGACAAGGGCGATCGCCACGCCGCCAATAAATCCCACGAGTGCGCCTACGCCGGCGTAGCGCCACGTTTCGCGCCCCGGAGGACGCGGTGCACGATGTCCGCGCGCGCCAGCGTAAAAGCGGATGGCCGCTTCGCGTGACACGACCACCTCGATCAGATCGCGCGGTGTACCCGCATCGTACAGCGCATCAAGTGCTCGCTCCAAACCGAGCTCGTCGTCGAACAATGCGGTCACTGTGACATCGGTGCGCGTGCTCGAAGACACTGGCAGTGCACCATCGCGCTGCGCGGTCATTGTGTGCGTCCCTTTCGCAACGAGTCACTGATCGCCGCTGGCGGCGCGGCATCATCGATCTCGTCGTCATCACCACGTGCCAGTAGTTCAGCCGCCGTGTACGCCGTCGTGCGGTCCGCCGTCTCGATGCGCAGCGACGAAACAATTGCCGGATCGATAGCGGACGCATCGTTGCCTTCCCACTGCCTCATATACGTGGCGACAGCGGCGAGCTCGCCGTCCTTCAGCACGTCACGCCAGGCGGGCATGGCGCCGTTGTATGTTGCGCCGGCGACCACTACCGGTCCCTGCATGCCGTGCAGCAAAATTCGAATGAGCACTCCGGCATCACCGGTGACCCACTCGCTGCCCACCACCGGCGGAAACGCGCCGGGAATACCGAGTCCCGTTGATTGATGACACGCGACGCAATGCTTCTCGAAGACTGCCTCACCGGCAGCAAGGGGATCGTCAATGGCCAGCGTGTTCTGATTGGCGGCCGACGCCGTCGTGCCCACGTCACGTGTACCCAACGCGAGATGCGTCGCATTGCTGAACTCGCCGCCGTGGCGTCCGAGATACCAGCCGCCCCAGAACAGCGAGATTGCAATCGCGGCCACGAAGTACCAGGGTGCCGGCTCGCGACCTTCGGTCGGATCGCTCGGCTCGCGTCTGATCGCGCGATGCAAACGCTCAACATCGGGCTGCAAATCTACACCGCTCGCGTCCGGTATTTTGCCGTCACCTTGGGTCATGCGAACCTCCCGTGGTTGCATTGACCGGGTATTGCCGGCTGAGCGAGATGAGGTATTCCGCCAACGCAATTGCCTCAGGTCTCGCCACGACGATAACGCCCTTCGGTGCGCGGGTGCCGGGAATAGCAACCACACGATCTTCGGCACGCACATCTCCGGGAGCCTTGCGCTCGAAGAGATACGGGAACGCCGGCATCGTGGACCAGGAGACGAGAGAGCGCGGATCATACAGGTGGATGAGATGCCAACCGATGTCCGGCAATCGTTGTCCGACGTTGATCAGGTCAGGGCCCGTGCGCATGGTGCCGAGCAGGTGCGGACGGTCGAAGACGTAGTCGGCCGGCACCGTCGCACGAGTTCCCCAGCCGCGGTCGACGTCGGTCGTGAACGACGGATCGCGCACCTGTTGTGAATGGCAGTACACGCACCCCTCACGCACATAGATCGCGCGGCCTTGCGCTTGCACGGCCGTGTAATCGGCGAGCGCGGACGGCGCGGCCACATCGCTGAGCATCGCGTTTGGCAGCAATACGAGCAGACAGATGGCACTGGCCATGATGGCAAACGCGCCAAGCGCGATGAGCGAGATGCGTGTCATGAGCTGTACAGCACCGGTTGCGCTTCGTGAAACGGCGGACGCGAGCGACGCGGGACGTTCGATGGCATGCGCACCATGATCCAGAAGTGCCACGCGAACACCAGATGACCTGCGGTCAACAGCAGGCCGCCAAACGAACGCGCGTAGAGGCCGAGCATGGAGCGTTCAACGGACACCTGAAACGGTATCGCCGGATCAAGCAGGGCGAGCCCCTGTGCCACACCTGCGGCCGTGAGACCGACCACGTAAATCGTGATGCCGGAGAGCACGAAATTAAAATGCCAGCGGATCAGTCGTGCGCTCGGCCATTCGTGTCCAACCACGCGCGGCACGATGTAGTACATCGCACCAAAGCAGATGAAGGTGACGAATGCGTAGCCACCCACGTGCGAGTGCGCGACCGTCCAGTGCGTAAAATGTGTCACGCGATTGACTTCGCGCAGCGCCGTGAATGACCCCTGCAACGACACCGCGGTGTACGCCAGCGCGCCCAGCACGACAAAACGAAGCGTTGGCGAATAACGCAGTGCGTTGAACCGGCCAACCACCGTCATGTGCAGGTTAATGCCCGTCGCGACGACGGGAATGAACATGAACACGCTGGCAACGATAGACGTGGTAATCATCCACGTGGGCAGCGGACCACCAACGAGGTGATGCATGCCGTTGAGCGAATAGAACATGGCCAGCGACCAGAAGCCAAGCACGCTCAGCGAATAGCTGTACACGGGTCGACCCAGCACCTTTGGTATAAAATAGTACGCAAGTCCCACGCTCATGGCCGTTAGCCAGAACCCCAACACGTTGTGCGCAAAAAACCAATTCACGGCCGCGCCTTCCACTCCGCTCCATTCACGCCACTTGGCGGTGAGGTACAACATCGGAAACCAGATGAACGCACCGAGGATGTACCACACGGAAATGTAGAGGTGGTCGGCGGTTCGCGACGCCACCGTGCGAAACAGCGACAGTCCCACAAGGCCACCGCCAACAACAAAAAACGGACCGGCGAGAAAACGCGGCGCTTCAAGCCATTCCATGCCGTCGCTGTAGCCCATCAGCACCGCGACGACGCCGACGGCCACGCCAAGGGTGAACAACACGCCGCCGATCAGTGCGAGTCGTGCGCCGCGTAACTCCGCGTGGACGAGGCGAGGCATAAGCCACACCGATGCACCAATGAGCACGGCCGTGGCCCACCCGTAGTTGACGGCGTGCAAGTGCGCCGTACGAATGCGTCCGAAGGTGAGCCAGCCGCTCTCTACCAGCAGATCCGGCCAGTGCATCTTGAGACTCGCGATCTCGCCGAACGCCGAGCCGATCAGCAGCCAGATGATGCCGGCCGTGAATAACACCAGCACCACCGTCCGACTCGACGCATCGGCCCTGAGGCGTGCCTCAAGATCTTCAGGCACCAGGCCGCGCGACAGAGCGACCGCGCGTACATCGCGCACGTCGAGCGTGGACTCGCTCACAATGCGCCTCCCCACTCGCCGGCTGCCGGCTCAATCAGCTCGCCGTACTCAACCTCGCGTTCGCGACGCGATGCTTCAGATTCCCACGGCCGCTCGAGTCGCACGTCGAGTCCGTCGAAGATCACGCGCGACTGCGCGTCGAAGTTCGAGAAGTATCCCGCGCGCCAGGCCCAAAACAACAGCAACGCCGCGCCCAGCGTGAGCAACGCTGTGGCGACGATCACAACTACGGACGATGGCAGCATATCGGTGTGCTGAAGTCACAGAGAACCAGCAATCACACAATGCGGGCCGTCTGTCATGCTGTCCATCGACCGAAGGGACTAAACAGAGCTCTCATGAGTGCGCATGGAACTCTCCGTTCGCGCTTACACGCTTGTGTCGTCGTCGGGCGGCACGATGTCTTCAATAGTAAAGCGACCATGAAACGTGACCGAATGCGCCTCGTGCTGCGCGAGAATCTCCGACACGCGCTCCTTGCGTTCTTCGGTGGGCGCGGCAATCACCAGCACGTAGTGGCCGTCGCGCATGGCCTGCTCATAGCGGGACTTCACTTCCATTTCCACGTTCTCAATGCCAAGCGCTTCGGCAATTCGAATGGCGATCCCCGCCAGACCGCCGCGTCCGGTACTCTCGTCGAGTTCGTTCGCGTGTGCAACACCGCTATGCACATGGATCTCAGACTCCAGAAATCCGTTGGCGGTCAGGTCTGGCACCAGTGCCCTGACCTGGCTCAAGGTGTCGACCACGGCCACTACATGATTCGCGGGATAGTTGACGAGGTTGCCTTCTTCGGCAACATGACCTTCTTCGTTGTGCGTCATACAGCTTCACGAGAGTTAAGAGAGTGTCGGACCGCGCGTGTTGCGCAAAGAGCCTGATCAAACCTAGCGATGCGCAGCGCAGACGGCGGCGGTGCACGATCCCGCCGCCGTTGTCGCGCCGCTATTTCACGCGTGCCTGGCGACTCAGCATGACCATGCTCACCACAAACAGCCCGCCGCATAGCAGGAGTAGCGGCGTTTTGAGCGACTGTGGGGCGTAAATGGCCGCAATCAGTGGGAGAAAACATGCGAGACACAGCGCCAGCCAAGGCTCTTGCTGGTACCATGTGCGATTGTCGGGTGCGCGTTGCGGCGTGGTTTCGTCGGTTTCGGAGTTCATGAATCAGGGTTCGGTAAGGCGACGTCCTCGCGGAGGGCGTGCACGCCTGAGCGCGCAGCCTCCCACAGGCGGGACGCCGCAATGCGAGTGAACGGCGCAGCGCGAATCGCTGTCGCCGATGAGTGTTCAGGGTGCGGGTGCGGGAATGGCGCGTCTCAGGACGCGATCGCACACCGCGAGCCGCTAGTCGCGTTGAGGCGGCGCAGTGGGAAAGTACGGCACCAGACTGGCACGCGACGCCGCGTAGCAGTGGCGCGCCGGCGCGATGCCATGGACGTTGGGTGGCGCAGCGAGGGCGGTACGAAACGCCTCGCACACTCGCGGCGACGCGTCGCTCCGATCGGGAATGACCACAGTCGACGACTGCGACACCATGGCCGCGGCGGTCCGTGCGGGAGCACGTAGCGCCTGTCGGGAGGACGGCGCGCCCGAAATGCCCCAGGAAGGCGTCGATTCCTCGGCCGGTGCGCTCGCTGACGCGCGCTGTTCCCGCGTCGAGTAAGACGCGCTCGCAGGCGACAGCGCATTGAGCAGCGCGAACCAGAGCAGGACGATCAAGGGCATGTGGCCTAAAGATAGTGACTTCCGCACAAGCAGAAGTCACCCCCGCCATTAACTTCACGCCATGGGCGAAATCGTCACCGAAGTCATTGTCATCCTGATCCTGCTCCTGATCAACGGCGTGTTCTCCATGTCCGAGTTGGCGGTCATGACGGCGCGTCGTACCCGACTTGAGCACCGTTCGGAAGAAGAGGGCGATCTCGGCGCGCGCGCGGCGCTCGAGCTGGCGGCCAACCCCACGGCATTCCTCTCCACCGTGCAAATCGGCATCACGCTGGTGGGCGTGCTTGCTGGCGCGTTCGGCGGTGCAGGTATCGCGGCCGTTCTCGCGGAGCAACTGCGAGACGTGCGGTGGATTGGTCCCTATGCGCTCACGATTTCTTTCGCGATCGTAGTGGCAGCCATCACGTTCCTTTCGCTCATCATTGGCGAGCTCGTGCCCAAGCGGATCGCGCTCGGCAATCCGGAGCGCGTCGCCGCCCTGGTGGCGCGCCCGATGCGGATCGTGGCGAGTGTCGGTGGTCCCGTGGTCCGCATGCTCACGAAGACCACCAATCTTGTGCTGCGTGTGCTTGGCCTGGGCACCGTGAGTGAAGCCGGAGTCACCGAGCAGGATATTCGCGCCATGGTAGAACAAGGCGCGGAATCGGGCGTGGTGCAGGAGGCGGAACGCGCGATTGTCGAGAACACGTTCAGGCTCGGCGATCGTGCCGTGGAGTCGATCATGACACCTCGGCCAGACGTGCAATGGGTCGATCTCGCCGATGGCCCGGAAGCGGTTCGTGTGCAACTCGAAGAAGCGGTACGCGATCGTTTTCTGGTGTGTGATGGCACGTTGGATCACGTGGTCGGACTCGTTCACGCCGAAGACATTGTGTCGCGTCTTTTTGCGGGTGAGGCCGTGCCGGATGCGGCGGGGCTTCGTACGCTCGCCCGCGCGTCGATTTTTGTACCGGCAACCATGCCGGTGTTTGAAATGCTGGATCGTTTTCGTCAGTCGCGAGAGCACGCAGCCATCGTGCTTGACGAGTATGGCAGCGTCGCCGGACTCGTTTCGCTCGATGATGTGCTTGAGGCGCTCATCGGCGAGGTTCCGGACGACGCGGCTGACGAACTCGTCTTCGTTCGGGATGCCGAGGGCGCGTGGATTGTTGATGCGACGGCGTCGCTCGATGAAGTGGAGAGCCGACTTGATCTCGACGTCACGGATGACGAGCGCGAGGAAATACTGACGCTCGGCGGGTTCGTGATGTCTCGCCTTGGCCGAGTGCCGCGCGAGGGCGATGTGTTCCTGTGGTCAGGCCGTACGGTGAAAGTGCTGAAGATGAAGGGCCGGCGCGTGGAACGCGTTTCTGTCGGTAACTCGACATCGTCGGCGTAGGTTCGATAGTTCGTTCACTGCTGGTTTGCAGTATCACGCCTTCGGAGTTCCCATGCGTAAAATCCTGACCCTCGGCACCGTCGCTTTGCTCGGCGGTTGCTCACTCCTGAGCGGCCGTTCGCAGTCCGCTTCAACCGATGGTGGCCAGACAAGCAGCGCATCGAATCAGCCCGTCACGATCGCGGCTGGGGCAGGTACCGCCGTTGCTCGCATTGCGTCGTCACCACGGAGAGCGGAATGGGTGGCAATCAAGGTGGGCGCGACAGACAGCGTGATGGCGTGGGTGGTGTACCCGTCGCGCAGCGGCAAAGCAGCGGTCGTTATTGCGTTGCACGAGAACACGGGCATCAATACGTGGACGCGTGCGGTGGCCGATCAGCTGGCCGCTGACGGTTTCATTGGTATCGCGCCGGATCTGACCACCATGTTTCGTGAAGGCGATCTGAAGGCGGATCCTACGTCAGATCTGGGTCGCGTAGCGATCGGCAAAGTGACGCCAGAAATTGGCACACGCATTCTTGATGCGGTGGCGAAGTACGGGATGGCGTTGCCGAACGCATTGCCCAAGTACGGCATTGTGGGATTCTGCTGGGGCGGTGCACGATCGTTTCTACATGCGACCACGTCACCCGCGCTTGGAGCGTCGGTTGTGTATTACGGGTCACCGCCAACGGCTGCGCAGATGAGTGCCATCAAAGCACCGGTGCTCGGGTTGTATGGCGGCAACGATGCACGTATTAACGCCACGATTCCGGCGACAGACTCAACAATGAAGGCGCTCGGCAAGTCGTACGAGTCGCACATCTTTGACGGCGCTGGTCATGGATTCCTGCGCGCACAAGACAACAACCCGGCGAACGCCGCCGCGTCAGAACAGGCGTGGCCGAAGACTATCGCGTTTCTCAGAACGCATATCGGGCGATAAGTGGAAGACGGCGGCGCGTGTCGGGCCATGACACGCGCGCGTCGTCTCCCCCGCTAAAAGCCCCAGCCTACGGACAACCGGAGAATCGGCAATACGCTGCGGAATGCAGGACGATCTTCCGCAAAGAAGATGCGTGTGGCGCCCGCGCCAGCTGTCACAGCCACGCGTTCTTCTGCGCCGAGCAGCCACTGACGTTCGCCGGTGAAGCCGAGATTCATGCCGACGCTGTTTTCACCGTCGTCTGCATTTTCAGACAAGCGAACAAATCCAAGCACCGTGCCGACGGCAATGCCATCGAGTGCGCGCCCGCTCACGTAATAGCGAGCGCGCCCCTCCAGCGTGAGATAGTCCGCGTTGGAGAAATTGAAGTTGGCGAACGAGGCGCCGAGTGTAACACTTGGTCCGACACGCTGCTCGATATCGGCCGCAAGACTTCCGCGAACCACGAGTAGTACGGGGTTTACACTTACAATGCGAGAGAAGCCTACCGGCTCATCGGAAAAACCCTGCGCCGCCGCTCGCGTTGGTACCACGGCGACGATGAGCGAACAGGCCAGCGCAGCAAAGAGACCAGCGCGCACACACACCTCCCTGTAGAATCCACGGTCATTGCGAGAACACACAACAGCTCGCACAGGGAAGTTAGCTTGCGAACAGGGTGAAATTCCATTCCGTGTACGCAACCTGGTTTGGCTTCACCCAGCGTCCAGTAAACCATGACTCGACCCGACCCGCATGCCGCCAATCGCGCTTGACCGACGTCTTTCTCCACGACATGGCCAAGGCATGTTCGCCAAAGCCCCAATCGCCAAGCACGCGCTGGTCATTGAGTACACCGGCGAGCTGATACCACATGAGGTGGCGGAACAACGCTATCCGATTGTGGACGGAGAGGAGGAAGCGCCGCATACGTTTGTCCTGCAACTCGACGAAGATCGTGTGATCGATGCGAACGTTGGTGGCAACGACGCGCGCTTTATCAATCATTCCTGCGAACCGAATCTGGAACCGATTGTGATTGGCGATCATCTGTGGCTGGTCGCGCTGCGTGACGTTGCCGCTGGCGAGGAGCTCGGCTACGACTACGCCATCGAACTGGACGAGAAGCATACGCCGGCAGCGAAACGACGTTTCCCATGCGCGTGCGGTGCGACAAGTTGCCGCGGTACGTTGCTTCGACCCAAGCGCACGCCGCAGAGCGCGGCATCACGCGAAGCGCGTCGCGTGATTGCGGCGCGCGTGCGGGCGCTGCTGGCGGATGGGCTCTGACGCAAGGACGTTGCGTCGAGCGCTCTCGGCACTACTGCAATCGAAACAAATAGCTGAACTTCGTGAAGAACGCGTCCCGTGTGCGCATCAACCGATCCGGCCCCATCGGTTCGTCTGCGCGGCGCTGGTCGCCGTAGCCAAAGAACAGCACCGTGCCCGGAGTTGGAAGGTATGAGAAGAGCACATCGAGCCGCGTGGTCGCACGCTTGAATGCGGCAGCGCGCGTGAGCGTGCCATTGGCAGCGCGATAAAAAACCGGAAGATTGGTGCGTGAATCGTCGCGCAACGAATCCTGGTCTGTGACCGCATGTTCACCGATCACGCGAAAGAAAATCTGCCGCGTAATCTGATACTCGGCGCGTACGCGCCTCGTGAACCTGCGCTGCACCTGCGTTCGGTCACTCACGCGATTGAACGTGTCGTCATTCACCGTGGCCGCAATGCGCAACTGGTCGGTTGGGCGCAAATTCAGCGCGCCCTGCAAGATGCGAACCCCAGCCGAACTCCACTCCGGGAAGTTCTCATCGCGCCCGAGGATCCCGAAAAAATTGAAGGAGAATCGTTTGAACTCGGGTGAGGTAATCGACATGACCCAGTCAAGATTCGGCAGCATGGGAGTGCCGGTGTATCCCGTGGTGTCCACGCCGCCGCCTGCACGGGGCACAAGCAACGCGTAGTTCGCATAGAGCGAGGGATCGTAGCCAAATTCCTCAATCAGCACCTGTGCACCGAACTGCCATCCGCCACGGAAACGCGTGTTCGTACGGAAGTGAATCTGCGCGTCCTGGGCGTGTCGCCGATTCACAATGTCGTTGTACTGCCAGCGGCCGAGCATGTAGACCTCCGGCACAAACGCTTCAACGAGTGCGCCGGGTGCGCCAAAGCGGGTGTATCGGTGCGTGGCCTGAATGTTGGAAATGCCGGGCCGCGCAATAAATCCAGACTGTGCATCGAAGTCGGGACTGATGCCGTTAAAGGCGTATCGCGCGTAGTATTTGCGACCGGTAAAGTTTGCCGACAGATCCCACAAGGGGGCAGAGTTCGTGGCGTCGCCATTGCCAGTCATTGATCCCGCTAGCTGTCCCTGCGCGCTGAAAATACCGCGCACAAATCGACCGTCAACGCCGAGCACACGATTCCAGCGATCGCCTTCAATCTTGTCGGTGTAGACAAATCCCATGCGACTCGTGGTGCCGAGATCGCGCTGGACACGCAGAATGTTGTACAGCGGCGTTTCGCGCTGATTGTATGATCCCTCGCGACTATCAACGGCCGACAGTACTCCGATGTCAAAGCCGTTGTGCTTGCCGGTGAGTTTGGCCGAGGCAATGGGTTGAGTGATTCGTCGCGTGTAGATCAAGCGGTTCGGAGCCGTGAACTGCTCCTGGCTTTCCAGAAAGAATGGCCTGCGCTCGGCGAAAAAGATCGCGCTCCGCGGATCGAAGGTGTATTGCGTGGCGTCCGCTTCAACCTGGCTAAAGTCGGGGTTGGCCGTGCCGGAGAGCGTGAGGTTGCTGGTGATACCCCAACGTGCGCTGCCACCGAGTTCCGGACGAGCCGCTTGATACGTCCAACGATTGGTGCCGGGACTTGGCGCGCCGTTCGCGGCAGCGGTAATCGTCGGAATTACGTCGACGGTCAGGCCGCGCTGCAGATCACGCAGTCCAGTGAGCGTTCCCGATTGCGCGAGAAAGCTTGCCGCCGCGCGAAGCGCAGGGGCCCAGCTTTGCTCATGCCCCGTGAGCTGCACCGTACGAATCACATTGAGCTGCCAGTTCTGCTCATCACCAGCGCGATAGCGCAGGCTTTTGAACGGAATCGACATTTCCACTTCGTAGCCGAAGTCTGTGACATGTCCCTTTGACTTCCAGACATAGTCTGGCGCCAGATCTACGGCTTCACGAGTACGCGGCGTGCTGCTGGTAAATCCGCCGCCACTTTGCGCGCCAGTCTCGTTAATCACACCATCGCTTTGAATGCCGAGCGGGTTGACGCCAAACACAAGTGCCTGTCGACTGTCGCCGTAGGTACCGAGAAACACCTGAATGTTGTCGTCCTGACTGATGCGATCCCGGTCTGCCAGGTTTGCTCGCACCGTGCCTGCTGGGGCGTAGGCGCGAATGCCCACGTGCAGCGCTGTGGCCGAGTACCACACAAACACTTCGGTGCTGTCGCGTGCGTCGACGCCATCGGTGGGGAAGTACTGTGAGAATCCGGTCAATAGAGCGGCGTCACGCCACGCGGCTTCGTCCAACACGCCGTCCACGTTCGGGGTGGCGTCTATGCGCGGCGTTGGTACCGATGTCGCTCCGCGTCGACCGTCGAATACAGGGCCGGGATCGGAGAAGCGCGTTCCGGGGAGGGAGTCGGTGAGCGCGAGACTAAGGAGGAGGACAGGGAGCATGGGGCAGAGACTATGTGTCGGACGCCAAGCGCGCGAGAGGGACCGCTACCAATAGGGACGAAGCGCACAGTATCTTCTTCCAAATGACCAACCCGCGTTGTCCTCTGAGCTTCATACCAACTCGCCCGCAATGAGCGACGAGCACGATCGCGACATACGTGCGCCCGGGTGGCGGCGTTGGTTGAACTGGTCAAATCTGTTCGTGCTGGCGGTTGTGATCTGGGCCACACCCCGACTTTTGCCGCACCTTGGTGCCGTCGTGGGCGTGCGCAGCGGCGAGGCGCGTGCGCCCGAATATGAAGTCACCACGCGCGACGGTCGGCTCGTCACGCACGACAGCCTGCGCGGACGCGCCGTGCTCGTGAACGTTTGGGCCACATGGTGCGCGCCCTGTCGCGTGGAGATGCCGGCGTTGCAGCAAATCGCCGATCAGTACGCGGAGGACGGACTGGTCGTGCTTGGTCTCTCGGTGGACCGCGGACCAGCCATGGAGGTCGACGCATTTCTGGCCGAGCGTGAGATCTCGTACCCGGTCGCGATCGTTAATGATGGCACAATTTCCGCATTCGGCGGTGTGCGCGGTTATCCAACAAGTTTCTTACTCGACCGCAATGGCGTGGTGCAACATCGTGTGCTTGGACCCATCGGGGTGGTGAGTTTGCGACCAGCGATCAGCCGAGTGCTGGCTGACAAGGGGCTGTAATGTCATCCTCTGTTTCTCCTGCCACCCGGCTGCTCCAGCAAGTACGGATCGCCGCCACCGACTGCGTGCTGTATTTCCATCCCGAGTCGAGTGCAACGGTGGCGATGGGTGCGCGCGCCGCGGCTGAAGGACGTATTGCGGCGTCGCACCGGCGTTGGCCGGTGGTGAGTCAGTTGCGGCGAGACGTCGAGTTGATCGGCCTCACGCAGGTGCAAGTGCATCACGCGCACGGTTTGGCGAAGTGGTTCTCCGTTGGCGATGCAAAGGAGTACGCGTTCGATGTGGTGGTGATTCGTTTGCCGTCGGAGCGCGTGGCCTTTTATCAGTTGGTGCTTGATACTGTGAAGGTGCTGAAGCCTGGCGGACGTTGTGTTGTTGTTGGTGGCAACGAAGAAGGCATTAAACCCGCCGCGAAAGTGCTGGAGAGTGTATTTGGCAAGTGCGCCGTGATGGGCCATGCCGGCGGGCATCGTTTGTTGATGAGTGTACGCGGCGAACGTGTCGACATCTCCGCACTCCAGCCGCTTGTCGCACCGTTTGATGATGTGCAATCCTTTCTGGAAGTGTCGCATGTGTTGCGCGGGTCGCCGCTCTCGGTGTTCACGCGACCCGGCGTGTTTTCGTGGGAACATCTTGATGAAGCCACGGCCACGCTTGTTGAACACATGCACGTCCCGGAGCGTGCCGATGTGCTGGACCTTGGCTGTGGCGCCGGCGTGCTTGGTGCCGTTGCTGGTCGTCTTCTGAAACACGGCACGGTAACACTGGTCGATGCAGATAGCGAAGCGATACGCTGTGCGACAGGTACCATGGAGTGTTCGGGTACGGCGCGGTGGCGAGTGCTGGCAAGTGACGTGACCGAGGCCGTTCGCGACGAACGATTTGATGTCGTGCTCTGCAATCCACCGTTCCACGTAGGCAAGACAACAGATCTGACGCTGCCCGTACGATTTATTGAAGAAGCGGCGCAGGTGCTGCGACCGGGCGGCACGCTTCAACTGGTGGCGAACCGCAAGCTTCCGTACGAATGGGAACTGGAACGGGTGTTTGGCAATCGACGCACCGTGTTTGATGGCAACCGCTTCAAGGTGCTTTCCGCGACGCGCGAGTAGCGCGGGCTGCTTCAATCGCCACGTTGAGCGATTCGCGCTCACTGGTTGAGAGTACGCGCCACTCGCCTTCGCGCACACCGTCCAGCGTGATTGGTCCAAAGGCGTCGCGATGCAACATGCGTACGTGATTGCCAACGGCCGCGAACATGCGTCGCACCTGATGGTAGCGACCTTCGGTAATGGTCACGCGTGCGACACGCGGTTCGAGCAGTTCAAGCGTGGCCGGTAACAGCGGCGTGGTTTCTCCCGTCAGCATCAGCGTGCCGGTTGCAAACACCTCGGCTGCGTCGTCGCGCAACGATTCGGCCAAGTGCGCGACGTAGCGTTTGGGCAAGTGCGACTTGGGAGACGTCAGCCGATGCAACAGCTGGCCGTCATCGGTGAAGAGCAGCAGGCCGGTGGTATCGCGATCCAGACGACCAACCGGTGACATGATCGGCGAACGGTCACGGAATCGAGAAGGCAGCAAATCGTAGACGAGCGGGTTCTGATCCTCAGTGGAGCAGACCATGCCCGGCGGCTTGTGCAACAGGATCACCGCACCGGGCGGAGGGTCGAGCGGCTTGCCCATCACCCGCAGCTCGCTGTGAGGCGGCACGGATTGCGCGCTGTCGCGCAACACGGTGCCATCGGCCAGCGTGATCTGCTGGCTCTCGAGCATACGCTCCAACTCTCGCTTGGTGCCGTAGCCAAGATTCGAGAGGTAGCGGGCGAGTTTCATACGACCGCCCGGACCGGAAACGCGTTGCGTGCCATGACACAACGTACACAAAAAGCGCGCGCCCGTGGAGTCGGGCGCGCGCCGTGTTCCAGCGGGGGGCCGCTTAGCGTAGCGAGTACGACACCTGCAGCGTGAGGAACTGCGGTGCACCAGCGATGAAGGTGGGAATACCGAAGGCGTTGCCGGTGTTGCCGGCGTCAATGATGTACGCCTGATCGAAAATATTGCGGCCGATCAGCGAGATCTCAGTGCGACGATCGGGTAGTGCGTACGCAGCGCGCAGGTTCACGAGGGCGTATCCGTTTTCCCGAATGTTTGGCTGGTTCAGATCTTCGAAAAATACACGTCCGCGGTACACAACGTTTGGCGATACGATCAGCTTGCCGCGGGTACCATCAAGCGCGGTGATCGAGACGCCGGTGCTGTACGAGTGCATCGGCGTGAGGCGGAATCGGTTGCCGGAACGCGCCTGGCGATCGCCGTTCGCATCGAGCGAATCAAATTTTGCGTCGATGTAGCCGAACGTGGCAAACGCGCTGACTTTCTCCGTCAATTGTCCGCGCATGCTGCTTTCAAGTCCCCACGATGTCGCGCGGCCAACATCGAGGGTCAGGTTCTGCAGACCCTGATCGGTAATGCGCACAATCGACGTCTGGAAGTTGTTGTAGTTGTAACGGTAACCATTGGCATCAAACTGAATGCGACCGCCGGCAAGCTGACCCTTGAGTCCGCCCTCGTAACTCCACACGGTTTCTTCGTTCAGCGTGTTCGTACCTGCCGCGTTCACCACAACAACGTTCGGTCGACGTCCCTTGGATACGCTGGCAAAAGCAAGATAGCCGCGACCCAGATCATAGCTGGCGATGGCGCGGCCAACACCGGACCGGAATGATCCGGTCCCTTCTTTGCGGCCGTTCGTTGGCGCGAAAAGATTGTTCGGCGTGGCGCCGAGAATGAAACCAAGTGAGCCCGGTGTGGCAGAGTTTTTCACTTCGTACGCGTTGCTTACATCTTCGAACGTGCCGCGTACGCCCGCGGTGAGGGTGAGGCGATCTGTCGGACGCACGGTGGCGTCGGCAAACAGTTCATAGGCCGTGAGCTCACCAAAGTTCTGATACTGTTCTTCGTGCTGTGTTTTGAACGGACGGCCCGTGAGCGGATTATTGGCCACCGCGAGATTTGCGGAACCGTCGGTGTTGATGAGCGGGATTCGCGGTACGCCAGCGGCGGCCAAAAACGGGCTGAACAGTGCAAAGAGACTGCGTTCATCCGTGGAAAACGGCACGCGCTGGCTGCCCTTTTCGTTAAAAACGCTGGCGCCGACGAAACCGGTCACGCGACCACCGGCATCATAGTTGAAGCGCGCTTCCTGGCTGAGCTGCGACCCTTCCGCGACTTCGCGGAACTGCAGCACCGGAGCGAGCGTCCCGTCGGCGTCAAACGCTTCGTCGGAGTAGAAGCGGCGCCACGCGCTCGTTGACGTCAGACTCCAGTTGCTGCCGAGCTGCTGATTCCAGAGCAGCGTCACACCGCCTACCTGACGGTTGATGCCCAGCGAGTCGCCGCCGTTCAGCGCCGCGCGCGAAAACGGTGTGCGATCGCCGCCGGGCGTGTTGAACACGAGGCTCTTGAACGACGTGCCTGGCGAGTCGTCGCTCTGGAAGTTGGCGACCAGGTCAACGGTGCTTGAGAGCGAGGGCAACCAACGCAGTGAGGTGCGAATGGCCGCTGTGTTCTTGCCGTTGAGCGTACCACCGGCTGCGTTTTCAATGAAACCATCACGCTTGTTGTAGATCGCGGCCACGCGTCCGAACAGTTTGTTCTCGGCGATTGGCTGATTGACCATCGCGCTGGCAAAGATCTCACCAAAGTTGCCGCCGCCGGCCGTCACTTCCGTCTGACGCGCGTTCACGGCTTTGTTCTGGATAACGTGTACCGCGCCGATTTGCGCGCCGCGTCCGAAGAGCGTTCCCTGCGGACCCTTAAGCACTTCCACGCGCTCGAGATCAAAGAGTTCAACCACCGAACCACGCGACTTGGAGATTGAGACGCCGTCCTGAAATACTGACACGCGCGGTTCGACAAAGCTGGTGCCGTCGTCGGACGTGATGCCGCGAATCACGAAGCCCGGGTTGTTGGGGCTTTGCAGCTGGACGTTGAGTCCGGGCACATACGCTGACAGGGCGTCGAACTGCTGCACGCTCTGTTCTTTCAGAAAGCGATCGTCGTACGCTGTGATCGGTACAGGCACGTCCTGCACCGACTCCGTACGTTTCTGCGCCGTCACGGCAACCGCACTGATCGTATTGGCGGGACGGCGAAGGCGCGATTCAATGCTGATCGTCTGTCCGCTTATGACGGTCACTGCGACGGTATCAGGCGTGAGTCCAACCGCGCGCACGACCAAACGCTGGGCGCCGGCTGGCACGCCGGCCAGGCGAAAGCGGCCGGAGACGTCAGTACTGGCGCGAAGCGGCGCGCCGATCAGCAGGACCTCGGCGGCTTCCAGTGGCCGGCCCGCCTCAGCGGTGACCACGGAGCCCGTGATGACGCCAGCCTGCGCCTGCGCCGTTACAGGTAGTGCCAGAAGAAGAGCAAGACTCATCGACGTGAGCCGGAGAACCATCGAACGGTGCATGAACACTCCCTGATAAGAAGGAAAAACCAACTGTCAGGTAGAAGCACGGCGCATGTCACAGCTCGTCTTGTGGAGGGTCAAGGACTCGTCACGGGCTCGCATCGGTCAGGCAACCAGCGATTCACGGTGCCGCGACGTAAACTCAGGGACGGCCCGCTGGGCCCGCCTCTCCGGTTTTCCTGCCTCCCTGATCAGCCATGACCTCAGATTCGCGTTTCGTGCGGACATTCGGCCTGCGCGCCGCGTCCGTCGCACGCACCCTGTTGCTCGGCACCGCGCTCGCGTTGCCAGCCGCCCTTTCGGCGCAATCCCGTGTCACGTCTCCCGAGCAGTTTTTCGGTCATCGCATCGGTGCCGACTACCAGCTGCCGAACTACACCAAGCTGCATCAGTATTTTGCGAAGGTCGCCGGTGAGACGGATCGTGTAGTACTCGATACGATCGGCTTGTCTGAAGAAGGACGGCCGCAGATCATGGCTATCGTGACGAGCCCGGCGAATCATCGCAATCTCGCGCGCTACAAGGAGATCGCGCGTCGCCTTTCGCTGGCAGAAGGCGTGGACTCGGCCGAAGCGCGGCGTCTCGCGCGTGAAGGCAAAGCCATCATCTGGATTGACGGCGGTTTGCACGCGACGGAAGTCCTTGGTGCGCAGCAGCTGATCGAAACGTTCTGGCAGCTTTCGAGCATGAGCGATGAGGAGACCACGCGTTTCCTCGACGATTGCATCATTCTCATGGCGCACGCGAATCCGGACGGCATGGAGCTAGTGAGCGATTGGTATATGCGCTCGCCGGACAGTCTGCGTCGCAGCACCGGTGGCCTGCCGCGTCTCTACCAGAAGTACGCGGGACACGATAACAATCGTGACTCGTACATGAACGCACTGAAGGAAACGGAGAACATGAGCCGTCAGCTGTTCATCGAATGGCACCCGGTGATCATGTACAACCATCACCAGACGGGTCCGCAGGGTGCGGTGATGTTTGCGCCGCCGTTCCGTGATCCGGCGAACTACAACTTTCACCCGCTGATCATCACCGGGCTTGATGTGGTGGGTGCAGCCATGCACAACCGCTTTGTCACCGAAGAAAAGGGTGGCACGGTGATGCGCAGTGGTGCGAACTACTCCACGTGGTGGAACGGTGGTCTGCGCACGACCGTGTATTTCCACAACATGATTGGGTTGCTCACGGAAACGATTGGCAATCCTACACCGATGCGCGTGCCGCTGGTGGCCAATCGTCAGCTGCGTAGTGGTGACCAGCCGTTGCCTGTCGAGCCGGGACTCTGGCGCTTCCGTCAGTCGATTGACTATTCGATCACGGCCAACCGCGCGGTGTTGGATGTGGCGTCGAAGTATCGCGAAACCTTGTTGTTCAATCGTTGGAAGATGGGCAGCGACCAGATCGCCAGCGGCAAGAAAGATTCCTGGACGATCTGGCCGTCTCGCGTTGCGGTGCTGAATGATTCCATGACCAAGTTGCGCGCGAACACGGCGGCTGCTGCCGCGGGTTCGAACGAGGCCATGTTCGGTGTGCTTCGCAAGCCGGAAGATCGTAACCCGCGGGCGTACATTCTGCCGAGTTCACAGCCGGACTTTGCAACCGCCACGAAGTTCGTGCGCGCGCTGCAGAAGTCGGGTGTGGTCGTGCACCGCGCCACCGCGCCGTTCACGGTATCGGGCAAGCAGTATCCGGCCGGTTCCTGGGTGTTCAACTCCTCGCAGGCGTTCCGTCCGCACATTCTCGACATGTTTGAACCGCAGGATCATCCGAACGATTTCCGTTTCCCGGGTGGCCCGCCGATTCCGCCGTATGACAACGCCGGTTGGACGCTCGCCATGCAGATGGGCATGCAGTACGACCGCGTGTTCGACAACGTGGACGGACAGTTCGAGAAGGTGACGGATGTGACGGCCATGATTCCAAGCACGGTGAACAAGGGCCGCGCGGGTTATCTCGTGCACGCATCGGTAAATGATGCGCTGACCGTTGCCAACCGTTTGACCAAGCGCAACTCGCCGGTGTTTCGCACCACGGCGGCTGTGACGACGAATGGTCAGACGTATCCTGTGGGATCGTGGTTCATTCCAACCGGTGGCTACGCCGATCAGGTGGTGACGCAGGCGGCCAAGGATCTTGGTGTGTCGTTTGCCGCGGCCGACGTACGTCCGGCGGCAGATCGGGTGCGTCAGTTGCGCGTTGGTGTGTGGGATCGTTTTGGTGGCTCGATGCCAGCGGGCTGGACGCGTCTCGTCCTCGAACAGCTCGAAATGCCGTTTACCACGGTGTACGCGAAAGAGCTCGACGCGGGCAAGCTGAACGCGAAGTATGACGTCCTGCTGTTTGTTGATGGCGGCATTCCGGCTGCGCGCGGTGCTCGTGGGGTTGGCGGCGGTGGCTTTGCAGGTGGTGGCGCCTCGGCGGCGGACTCGACGCTCATTCCGCGTGAGTTCTGGCCGGCACTTGGCAACGTGTCACCTGAGCGCACCATTCCGCAGCTCAAGCAGTTCGTGGAAGCGGGCGGGCAGATCATCACGATTGGCAGTTCAACGGCCATTGCGCAGCATTTCCAGCTGCCGATTGAAAATCACCTGCTCGACAACGGCCGCCCGCTCACAGGTGAGCAGTACTACATCCCGGGATCGCTGTTGCAGGTGGCGCTGGATCCGTCACGTCCGATCACGGCTGGCATGGATGCGCGCCCGATCGTGATGTTCGACAACAGCCCGGTCATGAAGCTCGGCGCTGGCGCCGCGGCCGCGGGTGTGCGAGCGATTGCAACGTTCGATACGCCGAAGCCGCTGCGCAGTGGCTGGGCGTGGGGACAGGAACGCCTGCAGGGCGGCGTGGCGATGGCCGAGGCCAAAGTGGGCAAGGGCACGGTGTACCTGCTTGGACCGGAAGTGATGTTCCGCGCGCAGTCACACGGCACGTTCAAACTTGTGACCAACACGTTCTACGGAAGCAGCACCGCGAAGTAACTTTCGCTTGTGCATGACGAACACGTGACATTGCAGCAGCACTCGGGTGCGTTGTTCGGAGACCGGTTTCCGGTGTCCGGGTGGCGCACCCGGTTTGCGCCGGCGCCCACAGGCTATCTGCATCTCGGGCACCTCGTGAACGCGATTCATGTGTGGGGGCTGGCGGAGCGCTACGGCGGTTTTGTCGTGCTGCGCGTGGAAGATCATGATCTCACGCGCTGTCGCCCTGAGTATGAAGCCGCGCTGCTCGAGGATCTTGAGTGGCTGGGGTTCGTGCCGCACGAAGCGAGCGTGTCGAGTTTTCGCGCCGGGCCAACTGTGTATCGTCAGTCGGATAACGGCCACGCGTATCGCGAGGCAATCACCGCGCTGGAAAAGCAGCGGCTGGTGTATCCCTGCACCTGCTCGCGTCGTGATATTCTTCGCGCGGTTGGACCCGTCGCAGAAGGAGAGGAGCCGCGTTATCCTGGCACCTGTCGAACGCTCGGTCACCCGAGCACGGACACGCGAGCACGCCGCGTGATTCTCGAGCCAGAGCGCGTGTCGTTTCAAGATCTTCGCCTTGGCCCACAGGAACAGACGCCAGCGAACGATTGTGGCGACGTGCTGGTGTGCGACCGTTTCGGACACTGGACATACCAGTTCGCCGTAACGGTTGACGATCGTGATCAGCGCATTGATGTCGTGATTCGAGGCGAAGATCTGCTCAGTTCAACCGGTCGACAGATTCTGATTGCGCACGCGCTCGGACGCGCGAGGGCGCCCGCGTATTTTCACCACACCTTGCTGCGCACGCCGGAAGGAAGAAAGCTCAGCAAGGCGGCTGGCGACACTTCGCTGCGTGAGTTGCGTGCGGCGGGCGCGAGTGCCGCGCAGTTAATCGGCAACGCCGCATTTCGTGCTGGACTGCAACCCACGCCCGCGCCAATCTCGGCGGCGGACGTGGTGCGGCTGTTCTGACGGAGCAGTCGTCAAGCGTTCTCGGTTTCGCTTAGCGGGTGCCGAACTACTTGACGCCGAGCAATCCGCTCACCAGCAGCAGGATCCATTGCGGTCCTTTGAATCCATCAGTTCGATCGTCGTAGGACTCATCGAGTGAGTGCGACGCGCGGCCAACGCCACCGCCGTCTACGGTGATCGCTGGAATACCGAGGCTGATCGGGAAGTTTGCGTCGGTGCTTGATGCGTTGAGCGGTGCGTACAGTTTGAGTGCATCAGCCGCCGCCTGCGCCACGCGGACAATGCGCGAGGAATCCGGCGTCGTGCCGGCCGGGCGAATGCCGATCGTGTCGATTTTCAGCTCGAGTTTGCCACGCGAGTTTGGCCAACGGGCCTGTTCCGCGGCGACAGCATCGCGCACCAGCTGCTGGACTTTGGCATCTACCTCAAGGAGCGTGGCCATAGACTCGCTACGCATGTCGAGATCAAACGAGGCGTCCGCGGAAATTGTATTCACCGACGTGCCGCCGGTGATCAGCCCCACGCTGAATGTGGTGCGCGGTTCCGTTGGCACCTGCATATCACCAATCGCGGCAATCGCACGACCCACGGCGTGAATCGGATTCACCAAACCGAATGCACCGTAGCTGTGCCCACCGGGACCCTGCACGGTGAACCGATAGCGCGCGCTTCCCACGGCGCCGTTCGTGATTGCGATACCGGTACCATCAACACTGACGAAGTAGTCGATGGAGTCCCGAAGCGGACCGGTAAACAGCGCACGCACGCCACGCAGATTGCCTGGACCTTCTTCTCCGACCGTGCCCACAATCAGCAAGCGTCCGGTGATTGGTACCTTGTTGGCGAGCAGCGAGCGTGTCACTGCAAGCGTCACCGCCAGACCACGGCAATCATCACCAATGCCGGGGCCAATGAGTCGCGTTCCTTCTCGCGTCACTTTGACATCAGTGCCCTCGGGAAACACCGTATCGAGATGCCCGCTTAACACAACGGTTGGGCCCGAGCGGTTGCCGCGAAGCTCACCAATCACGTTGCCTTCACCGTCAACACGAACCTGGGTCAGACCCAGTGCCGTCAGTTGATCGCGGAAATACACGCCGCGTGCCGTCTCCTTGAACGGTGGGGCAGGAATCTCGCAGAGCGTGACCTGTTGGTTGAGGGTCCATGCATTGTCGCGCTCAATCTGCGACATCGCGGCTTTGACCGTGGCATTTTGCGCAGGCACGGTGGCGGCCTGCGCGAGTGCGATAGCGGGCACGAGCGCCACAGCGGCGGTGGCGAGCGTAACGCGTGTGGTATGGCGAAGCGACATGGTGAGGTCGGCAAAGGCGATGGTCAGCTCCGCCAGAGACGTTGGCGGCTCGGCAACATGTTAAACATGGGCACCTTCCATCAGTTATTGCATTGCCTCAGCGGGTAAGGCCTGGTAGCCTCCGATCGATTCCGTCTCTCGACTACCCGTCACACCGCCCGTCATGACATCCCCACTCGATGGCCTCCCAGATCTGAAGGCGCTGCGCGCTGCACAGCAGCTGGTCCACGCCAACTTTGGCCCCACCGCGCAGTACCGCTGGCCGCTGCTCGAGGAGCGGGTTGGCTCGGTATGCTGGGTGAAACACGAGAATCACACGCCGGTTGGCGCGTTCAAGGTGCGTGGCGGTCTGGTCTACCTTGAGCGATTGCATCAGTCTGGCGTGGCCGTGCCTGGCCTCGTGTCGGCCACGCGAGGAAATCACGGCCAGTCGATCGCCTACGCGGCGGCGCGATACGGTATTCGGGTGGCGATTGTGGTGCCTCAGGGGAACAGTCGCGAGAAGAATGCGGCCATGCGAGCACTCGGCGCCGAGGTGTTGGAGGTGGGTGAGGATTTCCAGGCGTCCGTAGAAGCCGCTGTCGAGATTGCCGCGCAGCGTGGATGGATTCGCGTGCCAAGTTTCCACCTCGATCTGGTTGCCGGCGTGGGTACCTGGGCACTCGAACTGCTGGAGGCAGTGCCAACGCTTGACCGGCTGTATGTGCCAGTAGGGTTGGGAAGCGGCGTGTGCGGCGCGATCGCGGCCAAGCGCGCGTTGCAACACGCCGTGGAAATCATTGGCGTCGTGTCTGCGGGAGCGCCCGCGTACGCGCTCTCGGTCGCCGCGGGTCGCTCCGTGTCGCACGCCGTCACCACGCAACTCGCTGATGGCATGGCGTGTCGCACGCCAGATGCGAGCGCGCTCGCGATCATCAGTGCCGCTGCGATTCCGATTCAGGCGGTGACAGACGAGCAAGTTGCCGACGCCATGCGCGTGCTCTTTGCAACGACACACAACGCGGCCGAAGGCGCGGGTGCCGCCGGGCTGGCGGCGATGCTCGCCGACACGACGCGCCGTTCGGAAGCGTGTGTTGCGTTTGTTTTGTGTGGTGGCAATGTGGATCGCGATGTGTTCAGCCACGTGCTCGGTGTCAGCGACCAAACCAGTAGCTCGCTTTGATCAGGAACGTGTTGTCGGGAGCCACACCAAACAGATTGCCAAAGTCACGCGATACATCAAACGAGCCGTTGTCGAGTCCGTCCTGTTGGCGTCCCTGTTGCCAGACAAAAAACAACGTGCTTCCCGGAAGATACTCCCACCGCGCGACCACGTTTGAGCGAAACTGCTTCACATTAAATCCACCCGGGTCTCCGGCGTACGGCTGGAAGCGCGCGTCGTACCTGGCGGCACGCGGATCATTGAGCTCGCGCCAGTTGGTGTATGCGCCCGTGGTCACGAACGGCTGTGCGTACACCTGCAGCGACAGTGTCGGTGATGCGGTCACGTCAAAACGTGCGGTCAGGCTGTGCGTATGCTGGTCAAGCGTTGCAAAGGTGTACGACGTGCCCGCCGCACCCACGGGGCCGATGTTTCGGACCCACTGCCAGTCGGCGCGTCGACGCGCGCTGTTGACGGATACACTGCCTTGAACACGGCTTGAGCCTCGGAACTGCACACGCGGCCCAAGGCTGAGATTCCATGATCGACCGCCATCGCCAACATTCCAATTAAGATTCCCACCAGGAATGATTGGTTTTCGCGTATCGGTGTCGAATCCGAGCCAGCCGAACGCAAACGGATTGCGACGGACGGCCGGACCACCGCGCGACGCACGATCGTCGAACGCCGCCAGCAGGTTTTCCGCGCCTACTCCACCCCACACGCTCCAGAACGTTTTCAGCTCAGTGAACGCATTTACATTGCCGCCATTATGCAAGGTGAGCCCGGAAGTGTTCCAGCCCGCCCACTGATTCACGTTCACGGACAGCCGACGATAAAAGTGCGCTGGCTGCAGCGCCTGAATCTGGAACCAGCTGTACTGCGTCTGCAGATCACTGCGCGTGAGGAATCCGACATCATTGATTTCGAATCCTGGATTCTTCCGCTGGTATCCGAGCTGGAATCGTGTACGCCCGCCGCCAACTTTGCGTACACTCACATCGCCCGCCGCGCCCGAGAGTGAGGTGCGCCAACCCTCCACCGAGCGGTCACCATCGGGTCTGGTAAACGCGTGCACGAGACTCTGCTGCGTGCGACGAATTGCGGCCGTGTCACCCGTGACTCTGCTCGCGGAGAGGAAGCCCGCTATCTCGTAGCGATTGCCAAGAAACCGATGTCGCGCGTCAAAACCTCCCGTGAGCGCGTTGTTGCGAAGGAACGGTGCACTCGAGGCATCCAGCTGGCGCTGCACGCCAGTGGTCATAAAGCCCACGGTACTATTGCCGCCGCGAAACTCCTGCACGAGACGGGCGACCATGTAGTTGGTTTGCGGCTCGAGCGTGCGATCGTTTGCACCCGCACTGCGTCCGGTAACGGCGTCGAGCAACCCGACAGACAATCCGCTTGGCAATCGCCCACTCATTTTGGCCGCGCCCAGAATCGTGGAGAACTGTGGCGTATCCCGGTCGCCGTACAGCCCGGCAAGCTGCGGCGCGCGGCCAATACGGCGCGGATAGAACAGGCCGGTGCACTCGCCGTCGTTGCAATCGATGTCGTAGCGGAAAATGCCCACGCCCTCCACAAAAAACGGGCGACGTTCCTGAAAGAACTGCTCGAACGCGGACAGGTTAAGGACGGCGGGGTCGGCTTCCACCTGTCCGAAATCCGGGTTGACGGTGGCGTCAATGGTGAAGTTTGCACCGAGTCCGTACTTCACATCGAGTCCCGCGGCGTGTTGCTGCTTGCGGAACGCATCGCGACGTCCAGGCGTGTTGCGCAGCTTGGTGACGTTGCGTTCCACCAGATATGGACGAATCTCAAGCCGGCGTGACGCGGGCAACCCGTCGAATCCGCTCACGTCACCGAACTGTGACACCAGTCCGACGCGTGAGCGACGCAGCACAGGCCACGTATATCGCTCGCCCCGCCGCTGCACTTCGCGCAGCACCATCACACCGAACGTGCGCTCCGCCTGATCCGGAAAGCGCAACTGATTGAGCGGAATGCGGAATTCGGCGGACCATCCCAGTGAGTCAATCGAAGTTTTGGCATCCCATACGGCGTCCCACGTCACATCCTCATTGCCGTCGTTGTAGATGTACCAGTCGCGCTGCGTGCCTGTTGGGTTGACCGAAAACGCGTATGCCGTGCGCTTGTCGTGGTAGGAGTCGATCATGATCCCGAGATAGTCCGACGGCGTGCGCAGATCGCGACGGCTCAACAGCCCAACAATGGAGTCAGGGCTCGGATCAAACGCGCGGACGAGCACGTAAACAAACTTGTTGTCGTACGCCACCCGCGCTTCCGTGCGATAGGCTGGATCTCCATCTTCATTCGGCTGGTTCTCACGAAATGCGGAAATCACGGCGGCTTCGCGCCACGCCGCGTCATCACCGCGACCATCGAGTATGATTGGGGTCGCGATCCGTAGCGCGGCGGCGCGGGAGAAAACGGGAACGATGGCCGTGCGGTTGGCGTCTGATAAGGCGGTTCGTTGCGCCGACAGGGTGCTTGCGCAGACTCCGGATGTGCAGAGAAGCCACACGATCGCGGACCATCGCGTGCGTCGGGGGGGCGATGCTGAGGAGGAACGGAGCGAAGAGCAGGGCATCGGCAGGGGAGTAAGCGGTCGGCGCTCGTATGCGAAGGGTCGTCGCTACCAAGCGACGCCGTGGTGCGCTGAGCTGTAGACAACGGGCCTACTCGATTGGTTTGGATGCCCGAACGACGAATTTCCGGTACGGTGCCGGTGCTGCGGCGTGGCGAAGCGAGGGTGTGAAGGAGAGATTGAAGGAGTGAAGAACACTCGACTCGAACGACTGAACCTCAGTTGCGCCCCTCGGCGACCTCGCGGCCGTGAGGGGCGCGGTTTTGTGTACCAGTTTGTCTCGCTGTTGGTGCTGTTGGCTGTGCTGCTGGTCCCGCTTGAACGCGCCTCGGCACAGTCGAGCGAACGTTGCGATCAGGCCGATCGCGTGCGGAGCATTCGTATTGAAGGGTCTGAGATCCAGACGGATGAGTTGCTGACCGTGTTGGCAACAACCGGACCGTCCTTCTTCACACGTGTTCTTGGGATTGGATCTGCGCCGTGCCTTGATTCGCTCGAAGTCGAGCGCGATGGCCTGCGCATCGCGGTGCTGCATCGTCAGCGCGGTTGGTTTAGCGCGGCCGTTCGCCCAGTTGTGAACCGTGAAGCCAAAGGCACTCGAGTTCGCTTCCTGGTCGTTCCAGGACCGGTGGCAAGACTTCGCACGGTGACGGCGTCCGGACTGCCAGACTCTGGGACGAACGGCGCAGCGCTGGCGGAACCGCTTCGGGCGCTCGAAGGTCAGGTGTTCGACCGCGTACGGGTGCAGGCGGTAACCGACCGCGTGCTGGCGCGGCTTCAAGACGCCGGCTACGCGCGCAGCGCCCAGCCGGTGAGCACGGTGACCATCGATACGGTCGAAGCACTCGTTGATTTATCCGTTGCCTTCGACCCCGGCGTGCCGCTGCGCACCGGAAACATTCTGATCGACATCACGCCGGTGTCTCGCCGCGACGCTCGGTACGATTCGGCGGACGTGATGCGCATGTCGAAGCTGCAATCGGGCGACCGGTATCGTGCGGTAAACGTGCTCGATGCGCAGCGCGCGTTGTACCGCACCGATGCGTTTCGCCTGGTGTTGATCGACACGGTCACGCCCCCCGCCGGCAGCCGGGACAGCACCATTGATCTGCGGATCTCGGTGGCGGAAGCACGAACACGCTCAGCGCGCGTTGGCCTCGGCTGGGGTACGCTCGAATGCGGCCGAGTGCAAGGACGCATCACCGATCGTGGATTTCTTGGGCCTGGGCGCCGAGTAGAGTTTGTCGCGCGCGCGTCGCGTATCGGCATTGGTCGGCCGCTCGACCAGTGGCCTGGATTATGTCCACAGTTCTTGCGCGACGACCCGTACAGTCAGGAGCTCAACTACTACGTGGGCGTCTCGCTCGGGACCTCCACACTGTTCGGCGCC
The DNA here is from genome assembly GCA_022843265.1 of Gemmatimonadaceae bacterium. Lineage (GTDB taxonomy): Bacteria > Gemmatimonadota > Gemmatimonadetes > Gemmatimonadales > Gemmatimonadaceae > JAABRT01. The sequence continues at coordinate 17,099 of JALHNZ010000001.1, read as the reverse complement.
GAGCTTTCGCCAACGATTGATGTGTACAGCGAGCGGCGCGGCGAGTTCAATGCGTTTCAAATCGAGACGGATATCGGTGTTGGTGTTGCATTGTCAAAATCGCTCGGCCGTCGCACGTCGGCGAGTGTGAGTGCCGAATACGAATCGGGGCGCATTGTTACCGACGCGGTGCTGGCCTGTGTTCGCTTCGCACTCTGTCAACCGGCCGATTTTGCGCTCGCGCGACAGGGCAGCTCAACGCGTGCGATCACCACGTCATGGTTTCACGATCGAGTCGATAACGTCACGGATCCACGTCGGGGCGGCCGTCTGCGTGCTGACTGGCGAAACGGTGTGACACGATTCGCCGAGTTGCAGGATTCGGCGCAGCGTACGCGAGCGTTCACATTCAGCCGTCCTACGCTTGACGCGACCGGATTCATACCAATTGGCGAAGGCACTTTCGCAGCACGGGTGCAATGGTCACAGGTGTTTGCGCCGAACGCCCTCCAGATTGCGGGCGCGCCGTTTCTTCCGCCACAGGAGCGACTGTTCTCTGGCGGACAGAATACGGTCCGTGGATATCAGCAGAACCTGCTTGGCCCCGTGGTCTACCGTGTTGACCGATCGGGTGTCGATTCTGTCGCGTTCGGAAACTCGTATCAACTCGTCGTGCGTCCCGACGCCGCCGTGCGTCTGCCATCGCCCGAGGGAGGTACTGGCTCCGTGGTTGCGAACGTGGAATACCGCCGACGCTTTGCGTGGCCCACTCGCGACTTGCAGTGGGTCGCGTTTGTGGATGCCGGTACGGTATGGGCGCGTAGCGTGTCCGCGTTTTCCGTAAGCGAAATTCGAACAACGCCTGGAATCGGCGTACGACTCGACACACCGCTCGGGCCGTTCCGTGTGGATATCGGATACAACCCGTTGCGCGCGGACGCTGGCAAAGCGTTCCTGTTTGATCTTGTAGATACGCGGCGTGACGGTTCGGGCGTGCCATACGTGATTTGCGTGAGCCCGGGACAGGAGCTCGAGTTCGACCAACAGATCGCCAGCGGTGGACTCGCGTGTCCGCGCACGTTCCGTCCCGCGGCTGGTCGCAGCGCACTCTCGCGCCTCGTGTTTCACTTCAGTCTTGGCCAGGCGTTTTAACGTGGCCACGCGGCGGACGTACTTTCGCATTTCGTTTGGAACGTTGGCCGCCATTGTACTGGTCGCAGCGGGCATCGCGTTGTGGCTCTTTCGATCCGAAGGCGGGCGCGCGCGACTGGCGTCGACTATCGTGAACGCGGCGAACAACGCGTTTGACGGACGTGGACGCCTGGTGATTGGCTCCGTTCGGTCTGCCAATCCATCGTCGATCGATCTGCGTGATGTGCAACTGGTCGATACGCTCGGTGTGCCTATCCTGACGGTTGCGCAGGTCCGCGCGACGTTGGCGGTACGCCCCTTTTTTTCCAAGGCGGTCCGTATTCGTGAACTGCAACTTGATACGGTCGCGCTTGATTTGCGGAAGGATTTTGTCGGACCGTTCAATCTGCAGTGGTTGTTGACTGGTGATCCCAGCAAGCCGCCCGCGCCACCGCGTGCGCTGCGGATAGGCGATGATGTGTTGATTGATCGGGTTGTCATGCGGGAAGCAAAAATCGTTGTCACGCTTCCATGGGAACCGCACCCGCTGTGGGTAGGCGCCGAGCGCGATAGCATTACGGCGCTCCGGGATAGTCTCCACGAGCTGGTGCGCGTGCCTGGCGGAATCGTTGAGATTCGACGCTTTGATATTGGACGCCTGGTTGGTCGCGATCTGTACGCGATCACGCCAGATGACGCGCCTGGTGCGCTCACGATCGACAGCGCAACGCTTGTGGTATCCGACCCGCCGGTGCGCGTGCGTGATCTCGGCGGTGAGGTGAAGTGGTACGACGACTCACTCACGTTCCGTGCGTCGCGTGTCCTGCTGCCCGATTCAAAACTTGCTGCGGGCGGCATGGTATCGTGGTATCGTCCCGGACCCGTCCAATACGACGTGGCAATCAGTGCGCCCGATGTGGCGTTGGCCGACATCAACTGGACGTGGCCCGTCTTGCCCGAGAGTGGCAGGGGCTCGGCGAACGTGCGCATGCGCACGCTGGCGAATCCGGATCATCTCGAAATCGCGATCACCGATCTGAAAGCCCGTGCCATGGAGTCGAGTGTGGCGGGTAACATCACGCTGGTGGTCGAGCCGCGGGATTTTCTGTTGCGTGATGTTGCGCTCGCGTTTGAGCCCATGACTACGGCGCTCGCGGCTCGTCTGACTGAGGATGTGCTGCCACCCGAACTCGACGGTTCGTTCACGGGGCGTTTTGTGGCGAAAGCCGGCGGATCACTGAACGCGCTGCGTATCGACTCGCTGTTGCTGGCGTTCGATGATGCGACCACGCCGGGCGCACGTTCTCGCGTCAGTGCGAACGGTGTGGTGGCGATCGGCGTGAATCCTACGGCGCGCGATGTGCGCTTCAGCAATTTGTCAGTCGATCTCCGCACGGTACGCACGATTGTGCCCGACCTGCCGGATGCGGTAAACGGGATGATCACGGGCAATGGTCGTGTGGCCTCGGCATCGCTCGATGCGGCCGACGTGCGCGACTTGACGCTGCAGTGGACCGACGACGCAGGACATGTCTCCACGGTGACGGGTCGATCTGCTGCGCGATGGAACACACGAACAACCACCGTGGATCTGGCGCTCGGCTTTTCTCCGTTTGACGTGCAGTCGCTCGCACGTTGGGACACGGCATTTGCCGGGCGCGGCATGTTGCGCGGGACTGTTGAGGCAAAGGGCGCGTTAGATAGCCTGCCGTTTTCTGTTATGCTCACGCAGGTCGATGACGGCGCGGGCACGCTCAATGCGACAGGTTGGTTAGGCGCCACGACGAACGCGGCGGACTCGCTCGATTGGCGCACAGATGTTGCGCTCACAATGGATTCCGTAAACGCAGAGCGCTGGCTACGTGCCGGCATGGCGCCGGTCACACGCGTTGGCGGTACGCTGAATGTGTTCGCGCGAGGGTCGGGCGGCACCACCGATACCGCACGTATCACCGCCGCGTTCATGCAACCAGCCGCGGAGACGCGCACACCATTCTCGTTGTTTGGTGCGGGAAGCTGGGGTGCGGAGGCGTTGAGTGTGGATTCGTTGCGTGCTGTGGCGCCCGGCTTTGTGTTTGAGGGTGATGGTGGGCTGGCTCGCGATTCCGGCGACCGCGCGACGTTCCGCGGATCACTGCGCATGGACTCCTTGCGACTCGTTCGCGCGGAGTTGCCGCGGCTGGCGGGCATGATTGCTGAAGTCGATACGGTGCTCGCGAATACGGTGCGCGGTTACGCGGCCGACTCGCTCAGCGGCGACCTGAACTTGTCTGCCTACGGCGAAGGTTCGTTTGCGGATTATCTGACCAGTGTGGCGGTCGCCGGCAATCAGGTGCGAGTCGGTGAAATTGTTGTTGGGCGACTGTTTGGTTCGGCGCGCGCCGACAACTTGCCAGGCGAAGCATCGTTCGTCGTGGCGGCCACTGCCGACTCGGTGGAAGGTTTTGGCGCGCTGAGCATTGCCACCGCGAACTTTGGCGTAGACGATGCCACGTCCAAGGCCGGCGCACTGCGTTTTGATCTGGTGGCGCGCGATACGTCGCGACTCCGCATGCGCGGTCAGTTCGCGCGCGGTGACGATACGTTGCTGGTTCGCACCGACAGCGTACGTTTCAGCTATGCGAATGTGGTGTGGACCAACCCGCGGCCGCTGATTCTGCGAGACCGCGCCGATGGTTTCAGCATTGACTCATTCAGCTTGCTGTCCAATCAGGGTGGTAGTCTGCAACTCGGGGCGCAGGTACCTCTAACTGATCCGATCAGCGCCTATTTGCGACTGGATCAGTTTCCCGCGGGTGAAGTGGCTGCGTTCGCGCTTGGTACCGAGCGACTTCCTGGGTTGATGAGTGGTGCGGCGGAACTGAGTGGTGTGAGACGTGATCCGCGTATCACGGCCGATTTCCAGGTGGATTCGCTTGGTTCCGCGAGCGCGAGCCTCAGCGGAGTGCGAGTGCAAGCGGGATACGCCGAGCAACAGCTGGATCTCAGTGCGTCGGTGTCTGATACCATGGGTCGTTCACTGCGTGGTGACGTGCGATTGCCCGCAGACTTGCGATTGCAATCCGTTGTCGGTGAGCGCATCTACACCGAAGAGCTGAACGGTGCCATCGTCGCGGACTCCGTGCGGTTACGCGATCTGCCTGTGCGACTGGCGGACATCCGTAATCTCGATGCTTTCGTGTCGGGTCGCTTCACGCTCGGCGGCACCTTCGATGCACCCTCGTTTGAAGGTGGCATGAAGCTCGAGGGTGGAACGCTGTTCAGCGACATCCTCGGGATTCGACCCACGGGAGCCACACTGGATTTTGTGGCGGGTGGCGATTCGTTGCACGTCGAGAGGTTTCGCTTTCAGAGTGGCCCGCGCGCGTCGGACACGCTGCATTTGACCGCAACCGTGCGCCGCCCGCTTCGCGATAACCCCGCCGTCACGCTGCGAGGGTATCTGAACAACGTGCAACTCGCGAATCAGCGTGATGGCACCATCCTCGATCTGGCGGGCAGCTTTCAGCTGGGTGGCAATCTGCCTCGTCCGACTGTTTCGGCGAATCTCTTTGTACCGCGTGCCACACTTGTGCTCGATCTCACGCAAGCGCGCACCGTGCTTGACCTGAACTCGCCCGAAGCGCGCGCCTTGCTGGCCGAAGACGAACTGCCCGTAGTGCTCACAGCCGGTGATCAGTTCACGTCCCTCGGCGAATATCTCGAGGCACGCGATGTTCGTGTGCGACTTGGCGATGAGGTCTGGGTGCGTACCCGCGAGGCCACGGTGAAGCTTGCTGGCGATGTGACGGTGCTGCAGGCGGATGGACAGCGTTTGTCTCTCGACGGCGAAGTACAGGTTGAGCGCGGAACCTATCGCCTGGATCTTGGCGTCGTAAACCGACCGTTCGCCGTTGACAGCGGGCGCGTACGCTTCTTCCCGCAGGATACGCTGAATCCATCGCTCGATGTGCGCGCACGTCACGTGGTGAGAGGCGTTGACGGTCGAGACGTTGCGATTGATGTCACGATTGGTGGCAAGCTGGAGAACCCGACGTTGCGTCTGTCCTCGCAAGACGACGCGTATGCACAGGCACCGGAATCGGAACTGATTTCACTGCTGGTGTTCGGTGCGCCAACCTTTGCGCTTGATCGACAGAGTCAACAAACGGTTCGCGCCGTGACCGGGCTCATCGTCCCCACGCTGAGCGGATTCGCAGAAGGCACTCTGCAGCGATTGCTGCCCGTCTTCAACACGGTGCAGGTGAGTTCAGCGGGCGGGCAGAGCAGTGAAGAGCTGGGCGTCCTGTCGCTGCTCGACAACCTCAGCGTGACTGCCGGCAAGCAGCTGGGTACGCAAACGTATTTGCGATTGGATACTGGCGTGTGCCGCAGCGTGTCCACCGATGCCGCGCGACGATTGAATCTCTGGTACGGCGTGGCCATTGAGTACCGATTCAAGCCGGGACTGACGGGACAGGTTGGTGTGGATCCCGGACCGAGCCCGTGCAGCGGGCAGGGTGGATTGGCGGCGAGCCGACGCATGCAGGTGGGCTTTGACCTGTTCAAAGAATGGGTATTCTGACCGCCTGTTGTCCGAGCCTGCGGCACTTCTGTTGCATGCACGCGACGGAAATACGACTCGTACGGAAGTAACAGGCGCCTGGGAAGATTCGCCCTGTCACGTGCACGTCGACGGTGACGCCACGTGTCGCTCACGCGCCGCGCTCATGTGTCACAACAGAGGCACAAGCGAAAAACCGCGCGCCCTTCGCGCGCGTGAGTCCGTACCTCGGTACGGTGATTGCCAATACGATGTGTATCCGGCGTCACCACTCAATCACTCGTCCCGACCACAATGAACGTTCTCACTCGTGCGATCTGCCTCGTTGCGCTGAGCAGCTCTTCCGTACTCGCTCAGTCGTATGCGGGCACTTTCACCAAGGGTAGCCCCGCTGCAATGACGGGCATGTACAAGAACAACATTGGCGTTGGTCCGTACGCCGGTACGCTCACGGCTCCGTTGGCTCCTCTCGCGGTGCAGTTCGATATCACGTCGGCGAACTCGGGATTCAGCTTCTGGTGTGTTGACGGCGCGGGTGTGTTTCAGACGGATAACTCGATCACGGTGCAGACGATTGCGTCACTTGGCGCCGGCGCGCTGAAGACGAAGCTCGCGAAGGCCGCGTTTGTGACCACGCTGTACGAGGGCTTTGCCCCGGTAAAGACCGCCTCGAATGTCAGCAATTTCAACGCGGCCATCTGGAGCATCATGGGCGCCACGCCGGCTGGCTTGATTCCGGGCGACAACAGCGTTGTGGCTGGTTACATCGCCAGCGCGGACGCCGGATACAGCTCGCTCGATCTGAACAGCTTCTACTATGTGCAGTTTGACGAGGCAGGATACACCGCAGGCGGTGCACAGGAGTTGATCTTCCAGGGCGCTGGTCAGCCGTTCATCTCCGTTCCGGAGCCCGGCACGTTCGCCCTGTTGTCAGTGGGTCTGTTCGGAATCGCTACCGTTCGTCGTCGTCGCGCCACTGCGTAACGCCACAGCGGTCAGCATTGCTTCCACTTGCGGCCGTCCCCTGGTTTTCAGCCAGGAGACGGCCGTTCCCGCAAGCACGCCCAGCCCGCGCGCCACGGATACGAGGCGATCCTCGCCCGGCACGCTCCCGAACAACGTGCCGAGAATTTCCCGTCGCATGCGCAGCACTACGGGTGACGCCACCTGAATGCTGTTGAATGACGGGTCGTACTTTGCGCCCACGCCCTCAATCAACGCGGCCGTGCGCGCGAAATACACCAGTTCTCCGGGCAGCACGATGGGCCAGTCGAACAACTCGCGCATCACCCGGTCCGCCAGCACCTGCGCACGCTCGGCCGTGGTGCCGTTGTCGTAGGCGATCTCGAGCAGCGTGCGCACCAACGCTTCCATGGTGGCCACCGATGTGCCCGGTGTGACCAGTCCGAGCGCAAAGAAGCCGGACACTGTCGCTGGAACATCGCGCCGAATCGCCGCCAGGACTGTGTTGAATAGCGCGCGACGTGTTTCTGTGTCCACATCGATGACCATCCCGAAATCGAGCAGCACCAGCGCACCGTCGGGCGCCACTAACAGATTCCCCGGGTGTGGATCCGCGTGAAACACGCCATCACGCAGCATCATGCGTGCATACGTTTCGATCAGGCGTTCCGCGAGCCGCGACGGATTCACGTCACCGCTCGCCACGCGTGCTTCGAGTGCGTCTACGCGCGTGCCTTCGAGGTATTCCATGACCATCGCACGTTGTCGCGTGTACATGCTTTCGACGCGAGGAATGCGCAGCCCGCGGTCATCGCGGAATCGTTCACGCATGCGCTCGCACTGCGCCGCTTCACGCCGAAAGTCCATCTCTTCTTCCACACGCTTGCGAAACTCCGTCAAGACAACCCGCACACCGTTCACGTGGTGATGCGGAAATCGTTCGTACACTTTGTCCGCCAGCCACGACGCAATCTTTCCGTCACGCCGCACAACGGCCTCAACACCGGGGCGCAGCACCTTCACCACCACATCGGTGTTGTTGACGCGAGCGCGATGCACCTGGCCGAGTGATCCGGCCGCGAGCGGCGTGATGTCGAGCTGCGCGAACATCGTCTCGGGTTCCTGCCCGTATGCGTCGATCAGGGCGCGACGAATGAGCGTCCACGACACCGGCGGCACCCGGTCGGTGAGCGTGGCAAGCTGACTCAGATACGGCTCTGGCACGAGATCCGCACGTGCCGCAAAGATCTGCGCCAGCTTGACAAACGCGGGGCCAAGTGTGGCCACGCTGGCGACAAGGTCACGTGCGCGACGTACATGAAACTCGTGCGAGCGGGTCAGGGGAGCGCCCCACCACACCCAGCGCCGGATATCTCGTCGAAACGACACAAGCAGCGGAAGCGTGTGCCACGAGATGCGCACCGCTCGCGCGCCCAGACGCAGGGATTCGGTGCGTGATGGTTGCGCGTTCACGAAGCGGACACTCCGCCTGGCAGCACCGCGTCAGAGTAAGCGGGATTGAGCTGTTGCAGCCCCGCCAGCTCGATCGTGCGATCCCAGAGCAGCTCCGACGCGTGGTCGTCTCTCGCCGCCGCGGACGGCTCAACCCGTTCGCGGCGCACCCAGTAGGCGCCGCTTTCTTGCGCGGCCTCCGTAGACGCGAGCAGCCACGCCGCCGTGTCTGAGCCGGCGAGCGCCGACACCGAAAACCAGTCCATCACGCGCCGCTGCAATCGACCAAACGCACCGTTGTTGGCCGCGAAACGCGACGCCACCAGACCGGGATGCAACGCATGCACAACCACCTCGCTGGCATTCACCCGACGGGCAAGTGCCCGAGTGAACAGGATATTCGCCAGCTTGGACTGAGAGTATGCCGACCAACCCGAATACTCGCGCTCGCCCTGCAAGTTGTTCGCGTCGAAGCGCGATCGCACATGGGCGCGTGATGCCACGTTAATAATGCGAGCGGGCGCATGGTGCAGCGCGCCAGCGATCAGGTTGGGCAACAGGTGCAGCGCCAGCGAGACATAAGCCACGTGGTTGAGCGCGAACGTGCGCTCGAGTCCATCCCGCGTGAGCGCTCGCTCGAGAAAAATTGCACCCGCGTTGTTCACCAAGGCGAAGACCGACGAATGTGCGGCGGCCAAACGCGCCCCAAGCGCATGTTGCTCTTCGAGGTAGAGCAAGTCGGCGATTTCCACCGAGACCGTGCGCGAACCAGTGCGGTTCATGACAACATTTGCCGCGTGCGTGGTCTTGGCATGGTTTCGTCCAACCATGACGACGCGAGCCCCGGCGTGCGCGCACCGTTCGCTCAGCGCACGGCCGATTCCATCGCTCGCGCCCGTGATGACCACCGTACGATCACGAAGCGCGTGCGGCAAAAGTGGGTCGGTCTTGAAAACCGGATCAGCGCGCACGTTGTGGGTCGAGGGGGAGCAGCGTGAACCGCGGAACACGGTCCAGACATGAACTACTACCCCAATGCGCCGGTCGCGTCACCGGGTTCCGCGAATCTCGGTGCAAGGCAGCGGATCACTGCCCTCGGCGATCAGGTGCCGGTCGCGCTCAGAACGATGGGCGCCAGATTTAGTGCGGCGGCCTGAATGTTTTGCAGGCCTTGCTGCGTGCCCAGCGTCCAGCGCACCGTCACTTCGCCGTTCGCGTTGGTAATGGCCGTTGAGGGATTGATCGCGCCACCGCCGGCCGTTACCGAAAGCGACACCGGGATGCCGGGAATCGGTGTGCTGTTGGAGCCGATGATGCGGAGCACGATTTGCGTGGGGAGCGCGGTGCCCGCTTTGGCACTCTGGTTGTTGCCCTGTGCCACGATCAGGTCCGTGGGCAGGATGCCGATGGCCGTGATGGTGATCCCATCAACGCCCGGCACGCTTGCCAGCAGCTCATGAATGTTCTGGTGCGGACCGAGCGTCCACTTGGTCTTCACTTCGCCGTTCGCGTCGCTCATGCCCGTGGCGGGCTCTACCGTACCGCCGCCGCGCTGCACCGAAAAGCCGACTGGCACGGACGTCACCGGGGAGCCGTCGCTGCTGCGCACACGAACCACGACGGGGGTCGGCAACACCGTTCCCGCAGCCGCACTCTGCAGATTGCCCTGCACGACCTGAATTTCCGACGCCGTAGCGGGCGCCGCGACTTTCTCGCAGCCCGAGATCGCGGGAACGATGAGCACAGCAGCCCAGGACAGCACGAGGTGGGGCAGACGGGCACGCGGTGAGACAGGCGACATGCAAAGCACTCCAGGTGGGGACACGCGGACGCGGAACAGCTGGAGGTCTCGGCAGCAAGTGGGCCAGAGTTGAGTGGAATCTGGCCGGGACGGGGGCGGCAGAAACGACGCCGAGCGGATACCTTGTGATGATGACGTCCGCCAGCCGGCCCTCTGCGGCCACTTCAGTTCGTCCGGTCGCGTTGCATACCGCAGACGCCACGCCGCAGGCACCTCGCGTTCCATCGTTTACCGAGCATCCGGCCCGCAATCCAGGCACGGACCTCGATCTTGATGTCGTGGCGGCCACACACGTGAATCGCAGCGCGGCCGAGCGCCGTGCGGCCACGTTGCCGGCCCGTCGCACGGTGAAGAAGGAATGGCAGGCCGCTTGGCTGCTGCGTGCCATCAGCTGCATGGATCTCACCACGCTGTCTGGTGATGATACGCCGGGCAATGTGCATCGATTGTGCGCGAAAGCGCGGCGGCCGGTGCGCGACGATTTGCTCGAAGCGTTGGGTGTATCGGATCTCGGCATCACGGTAGGCGCCGTCTGTGTGTATCACCGGTATGTGTCGGACGCGGTGAAAGCGCTGGCTGGCAGTGGCATTCCGGTCGCCGCGGTGTCCACGGGTTTCCCGGCGGGGCTCTCACCGATGTCGCAGCGTGTGGCGGAAATACGCGCGTCCGTAGATGCAGGTGCGCAGGAAATCGACGTGGTCATCACGCGTGCGCACGTGCTACGCGGTGAATGGAATGCGTTGTATGACGAAGTGCGCACATTCCGCGAGGCCTGCGGAGACGCGCACATCAAGACAATCCTTGGTGTGGGCGAACTGGCGACCCTCACCAACGTCGCGCGCGCGAGTCAGGTCGCCATGATGGCGGGCTCCGACGTGATCAAGACGTCCACGGGTAAAGAGCCGACGAACGCCACACTGCCGGTTGGACTCGTGATGGTTCGACAGATACGCGACTATTTGCAGCGCACGGGACACGTTGTGGGATTCAAGCCCGCAGGCGGAATTCGCACCGCCAAGCAGTCGCTCGACTGGCTGGCGCTTGTCAAAGAGGAACTGGGTGATCGCTGGTTGCGCCCGGATCTGTTCCGCTTTGGTGCAAGCGGACTGCTCACCGACATTGAACGTCAGCTCGAGCATTTTGTCACGGGCCGCTACTCTGCGGCGCATCGACATCCGATGGTATAAGCGGCCATGACATCTACCTTGCCCCCCGCGAAGCCTTCTGTGCGCGCGTTGTTCGAATCGATGGAGTATGGTCCCGCGCCCGAGAGTGACGCGACCGTTCGTGCCTGGTTGTCGGCACGCGGTGCACGCTTTGATCATTTTATCAACGGCGAGTTCGTTGCACCGTCGGATGGCGCGTACTTCGACGTGATGGACCCATCAAGCGGAAAGCTGCTGGCCCACGTTGCGCAGGGGTCGGCGTCGGATGTAGATGCAGCGGTGCAGGCGGCCCGCGCCGCGCAGCCCGCGTGGAGTGCGCTGAGCGCACATGCGCGCGCCCGGTATCTGTACGCGCTCGCGCGCGCCGTGCAGCGACAGGCGCGCGCACTCGCGGTGCTGGAGTCGTTGGATAACGGCAAGCCGATCCGCGAAACGCGTGATCTGGATATCCCGCTTGTGGTGCGGCACTTCTATCATCACGCAGGCTGGGCGCAGCTGTTTGACCGCGAGTTCGCGGGGTACGCGCCGGTCGGCGTGATCGGGCAGATCATTCCGTGGAATTTCCCGCTCTTGATGCTCGCGTGGAAAGTGGCACCGGCACTGGCCGCCGGAAACACCGTGGTGCTGAAGCCTGCCGAGTACACGCCGTTGTCCGCCTTGCTGTTTGCGGAGATTGTGCGTGATGCGGGGCTGCCCGCCGGTGTGTTCAATCTGGTGACAGGCGATGGCACGACTGGCGCCGCCCTCGTTGAACATGATGGTGTGGACAAAATCGCGTTCACGGGTTCAACCGAAGTTGGTCGACGCATTCGCACCGTGACGGCGGGAACGGGAAAGTCCTTGTCGCTGGAACTTGGCGGCAAGAGTCCGTTCCTTGTGTTCGCCGACGCGGATCTCGATAGCGTCGTTGAAGGCGTGGTTGACGCGATCTGGTTCAATCAGGGACAGGTGTGTTGCGCCGGCTCGCGATTGCTCGTGCAAGAGGGCATCGCCGAGCGACTGCACGAGAAGCTCAAGGCGCGCATGGAGCAGCTGCGCGTTGGTGCACCGCTCGATAAGTCGGTCGATATGGGGGCCATCGTCGCGCCGGTACAACTGGCACGCATTCGTGAGCTGGTTGCGCAAGGTGTTACGGAGGGCGCAGCGTGCTGGCAGCCGACGTGGGCCGAGCCAAAAGACGGGTGGTTCTATCCGCCCACGTTGTTCACGAATGTTGAGCCGTCCGCCACGATTGCACAGGTCGAGATTTTTGGGCCCGTTCTCGTGACGCACACGTTCCGAACGCCCGACGAAGCGGTGCAACTCGCGAACAACACGCCCTACGGACTCGCGGCGAGTGTGTGGAGCGATGACATCAATCTCGCGCTCGACATTGCGCCGCGCTTGCGCTGCGGTGTGGTCTGGATCAACAGTACGAACGCGTTTGACGCAAGCGCGGGGTTTGGTGGGTATCGCGAGTCGGGTTTTGGTCGCGAAGGTGGACGCGAAGGCATGTGGGAATACGTCAAGCCAATGCGTGAGCCCGCCGCTTCCCCTGCGGCCGGCAAAACAACGTCGGTGTCGGATGCCATCACCGAAGAGCATCCGGTCGAACGTGCGTCACTGCCCGCCGTAGACCGCACGCCAAAGTTGTACATCGGTGGCCAACAAGCGCGTCCGGATTCCGGGTACAGCGTTCCGGTGCACTCGGCAAAGGGCCACCTGCTGGGTGAAGTCGGCGACGGCAACCGCAAGGATATTCGAAACGCGGTTGAGGCGGCGCATGCCGCATCGGCATGGGCGCGACGTCCCGGGCATGCGCGCGCGCAGGTGTTGTACTATATCGCCGAAAATCTGTCTGCGCGGGCGCGTGAGTTCGCATCACGTATTGCGCAAAGCACCGGTGTGTCGATCGAAACGGGTGAGCGGGAAGTGGAGTTGGCGATCTCTCGGTTGTTTACCTACGCCGCGTGGTCGGACAAACACGACGGTGCGGTGCACGATGTCCCCATGCGCGCTGTATCACTCGCCATGCATGAGCCGCTTGGTGTGGTGGGTGTCGTCTGCCCACCCACGCATCCACTGCTCGGATTTGTTTCGCTCGTTGCGCCCCTGATTGCGACGGGCAATACAGTTGTTGCCGTGCCGTCGGACACTGCTCCGCTGGTGGTCACCGACTTCTATAGCGTGCTCGACACATCGGACGTGCCAGGTGGCGTAATTAATATCGTGACCGGCCAGAGTGACGCACTCGCGAAAGTGCTGGCGGATCACGACAATGTGGATGCGTTGTGGTACTGCGGCAGCCATACCGGCGCCACCGCGGTAGAGCGCGCGTCGGTTGGCAATCTGAAGCAAACGTGGGTCGATTGGACGCCGCGCGACTGGTCAGACGCCCGCATTGGAGAAGGTCGCGAGTTCCTGCGCCGCGCTACGCAGGTGAAGAATATCTGGATTCCGTACGGGGCCTGATGACTGATGACCGAAGAACGATGACCATGACATGACGCGCCCATGACGCAGCCAGTCAATCTTGCACACGGCTCCCCGGTGTCCCCTCGCTATTCCCCTTCCTTGAGTCTCCCGTCATCAATGATCGTGCTTCCAGAGTCTCCCGCCGCATTTGCAGACGCGACGTGGTCCGACATTGCACCGTATTACGAAGCGCTCGCTGTTGCTCCGCTCGCGTCACCCGCGGACGGCGCGCAGATCGAGGCGTGGCTCGCCGCGTGGTCCAGACTCGACATGCTGGTGGGCGAAGCGGGTACGCTCGCCATGATCGCGTACACGGCCAATACGGCCAATGAGGCCGCCGAGCGCGCGTACTTGCGCTTCTCGATGGAGATTTTCCCCACGCTTGAAGAGCAACAGGTGCGACTGGCACGCCGGTTGGTCGAAACGGGCTGGTCACGACCGGACCTTGAGACCACCATTCGTCGTTTTCGCTCCGATATCGAAATTTTTCGTGAGGCGAATGTTGCGCGCTTCTCCAAGCTTGAGGAATACTCGGCGGCGTATCAGAAGCGCACCGGCGGGTTGTCGGTCGACTGGGATGGCGAAGCCAAAACCATTCCCCAGTTGCAGCCGTACCTCAAATCGAATGATCGGGCTGTGCGTGAGCGCGCATTCCGGCTTGGCGCCGACGCCTACCTCACACATCGGGAAGAACTCGCCACACTTTTTGATTCCATGCTGGCGTTGCGCCAGGACGTCGCGCGCGAAGCTGGCTTTACCGATTTCCAGCGATACGCGTTTGCGGCCAAGCATCGGTTCGACTACACGCCGGAAGATTGCGCGGGATTTCACGCAGCGGTGCAGGAAGCCGTGGTGCCCGCGGTCGCGCGTTTGTACGAGCATCGCCGCGCTCGCTTGCAAGTTGAGACCCTTCGACCGTGGGATCTGGCGGTCGATGTCGACGCAACGACACCGCTGGTGCCATTCCGCACCGTCGATGAGTTCGTGAACGGTGCGCGACGGATTTTTGCGCGCGTAGATCCCGAACTTGGTGAGAAGTTCGACATCATGGCGGCGGAGCAGTTGTTGGATCTTGAGAGCCGGCCCGGTAAGGCGCCCGGTGGATATTGCACCGATCTCGCATTCCGAGGCCGTCCATTTATTTTTATGAATGCGGTTGGCGTGCCGGACGATGTGCAAACGCTGGTGCACGAAGCCGGCCATTGCTTCCACGACTTTGCGGCGCATGAGTTGCCGTATGCCTGGCAGCGTCGTACGGGGCATGAAGCGGCCGAGTTGGCGTCCATGTCGATGGAGCTGCTTGCGATGCCGTTCCTGGCGCAGCCCGAGGGCTACTACACGCCCGAAGAGGCGCGCATCGCGTGGCTTGAGCACTTCGAAGACGTGCTCTGCTCACTCACGCACATTGCCAGCGTCGATGCGTTTCAGGCCTGGATCTACGCGAATGCCGACGGCGCCAGTGCCGCGGCGCGTGATGATGCGTGGTTACGAATTCGTGCGCAGTTCGAGCCGGTGGTCGACTGGTCGGGGCTGAACGATGAACGCGTCTCGCGGTGGTATCGGCAGCTGCACATCTTCGAGTTGCCGTTCTACTACATCGAATACGGCCTGGCGCAGCTCGGCGCGTTGCAGGTGTTTCGTAATGCCGTGCGCAACGGCCCCGAAGCCGTGCAGGCGTACAAGCGTTTCCTGGCCCTCGGTGGGACGCGGCCGCTGCCCGAATTGTACGCCGAGGCCGGCGTGAAGCTGGTGTTCGACACCGCGACCATGCGCGAGCTTGTGGCGTTTGTCGAAGAGCGCATCGCGGAGCTGCGTGAGGGTGCGGTGTCGCCGTTCGGTGCGGCGTTGTCGGTTGCCTGACATTTGTGTTGCCGTGCGAAAGGCAGTTCCGGTGCTCGCGGAACTGCATGGAACGCGGAGACGCAGAGTCGCAGAGACTGCCTGTTCGCACGAGATCGCGGCTTATAACACATTCAAAAAACGAAAACATCGCGGTGCGGTGACGCCGTCTGACTCGGCGTGCTGTCTCTGCGTCTCTGCGTCTCTGTGTTAATGCTGTTCCGATCCCGGCTCACGCACTCGTTTCGCGGGCGAGCGAACGGCATTCACCACGGAGTCACGGAGACACGGAGAACAGCATGTTTGTGGTAAAAGCAGTTCCGGTCCTCGCTGAAGCTGAGCACCGGAACGGTTGTTTTGTTATCAAACGAACGCCTGCACCCGCTACCGCCCACCGTACGGCTTCGCGTCCACCGTGCGCAGATACTTGATCAGCGCGCGCATCTCCACCGGCGTCAGCAGCGCCGTGTACCGCCACGGCATGAACGCATCCAACTCGCTGCCATCGGGACGACGACCAGTGCGAAGCACCGACTCCAGCTGTGCATCAGTCAGGCGTCCGATGCCTTCGGGTGTCAGGTTCGACGCCGGTTTGAAGTCAGGAGGGGTGCCCGGAATCTTTCCACCGGAGAGGCTGGGTCCGTGGCATCCCGTGCATCCACCGACATCGGCCATGTACTTACCATAGGCGACCGAACTATCCACCGGCATGACCGCACTCGCTCGCATCGAATGATCAATGCGCGCGGCGGGAATGATCGGCAGCTGGCCGGCCGCGAGCAGAGTACGTCCGATTGGTCGCAGCACCGTCGCGGCCAGTTCACGGTCGACCGCGGGCAGCGAGCGGATATAGCTGATGATTGCACCAACATCTTCGTCCGCGAGCGTGATCCAATCGTCTGACGGCATGATGAGCGCACCGCGACCATCACGTTTGATGCCGTGTCGTATCGCGCGTGCCAACTGTGCATCGGTGTAGTTTCCCAACACACCGCCCCGACCGGTTGTCAGGTTTGACGCACGAATTCGCCCGAGCGCCGGATCATCAATAACCACCTTGCCACCAAAATCGGCACTGTGGCAATCTACGCACTTGCCGACGGCAGTAACCAGATGCGCGCCGCGAGCGAGTGTTGCGCTGTCAGACGAAACTGGCACGTCGCGCAGCGGCGCGTCGTAGGCTTTGGTGAGTGCAGTAGTGCTCACGCCATACACCGTACCAGCCGCCATCAGACCGATTGCACCGACACTCGCCAGCACCACAGAGATCACACGTTTGAGACGCGGCACGGGGCCACCTCCTGCTCATCGTCGAAGGTTGGGTCACACTGAACGACCACAACCTCGTAGGCGCGAACGTCTCAGGCGCGGGTCGTTTGACCCTCCGGCACAACACCCGCGCTTCCGCCCGCTGGCAGTCCAGCAACGCCGCCGGATACAATAAACGCCATCACATCGGCGCTCGGCTTCTCAAGTCGTTCCACACGATCTGACGCGACAACAACAAGTTGTCCCGAGAAGTTGTACGAGTGCGGACAGTACACGCTCACGTGCCCCGGAAGACCGAGCGTCGACAGCGACTCCTGCGTGACGAATCCGAACAGGCGTACGTTGCCCGCGTCATCAATGCGAAGCGACACCGGCTGATCGAAGCGGCGCTTTTCGCCAACAAATGCGTTGAGGACATCGCGAATGGCGCTGTACAGCAGGCGCACAAAGGGAAGCTTCTCAAGCACGCGATCGAGCAGATTGAGCGCCGACCGCGTAATGA